>NZ_JBIRZM010000001.1:352351-849939 GCF_044390825.1 Streptomyces sp. NPDC018833
GGGGCGTTGTTGGCGGCCATCCCGCCCCCCGCCGCGGGCCCGGCGGCGGGCCCGGGGGGGGGGCGGGCCCCCGCCGCGGGGGGGGGGGGCGCCTTTGGGCCCCCCCCCCCTCGTCGTACCCCTGCGTCAGCCGCGCAGCTCGTCGGCGACCAGCTCCGCGATCTGCACCGCGTTCAGCGCCGCGCCCTTGCGCAGGTTGTCGTTGGACACGAACAGCGCCAGGCCGTTGTCCACCGTCTCGTCCACGCGGATGCGGCCCACGTAGGAGGCGTCCTTGCCGGCGGCCTGGAGCGGGGTGGGGATCTCGGAGAGCTCCACGCCCGGCGCGTCCTTCAGCAGCTCGTAGGCGCGCTCCACGGTGATCGGACGCTCGAAGCGGACGTTGACCTGGAGCGAGTGGCCGGAGAAGACCGGTACGCGGACGCAGGTGCCCGACACCTTGAGCTCCGGGATCTCGAGGATCTTGCGGGACTCGTTGCGGAGCTTCTGCTCCTCGTCCGTCTCGTGCGAGCCGTCGTCGACGAGGTTGCCGGCGAGGGGCAGCACGTTGAAGGCGATCGTCCGCTGGTAGACGCCGGGCTCGGGGAAGACCACGGCCTGGCCGTCGTGGGTCAGCTCGGCGGCACGGTCGGCGACGGCCTTGACCTGGCCCTCGAGCTCGGCGACGCCCGCGACCCCGGAACCGGACACGGCCTGGTAGGTCGTGGCGATCATCGAGGTCAGGCCCGCCTCCTGGTGCAGCGGCTTGAGGACCGGCATGGCGGCCATCGTGGTGCAGTTCGGGTTGGCGATGATCCCCTTGGGGCGGTCCTTGACCGCGTGCGGGTTCACCTCGGACACGACCAGCGGGACCTCGGGGTCGCGGCGCCAGGCCGAGGAGTTGTCGATCACGACCGCGCCCTGAGAGGCGACCTTCTCGGCGAGGGCCTTGGAGGTCGCGCCGCCCGCCGAGAAGATCACGATGTCGAGGCCGGCGTAGTCCGCGACAGCCGCGTCCTCGACCGTGATCTCGCGGCCCTCCCACTCGATGGTGGAGCCCGCCGAGCGGGCGGAGGCGAACAGCCTGAGCTCGTCGACCGGGAACTTCCGCTCGGCAAGGATCTTGCGCATGACCGTGCCGACCTGCCCGGTGGCTCCGACGATTCCGACGTTCACGGGGACTCCTCCGTACGTTTGTGCACCAGCTGCGGCATGGGATGCCGCTCCATGATGCGTATGTCCCCGGTCGCCTTGTCCAATCGGTTGTCCGAGGAACGGGACACATTCGGGACACGAGGAAGGGCGGGCACCCCTTGGGCGCCCGCCCTCCACCTGCGTCGCACCCGTTACGGCGCGACCTTCTCGATCACGACACTGCCGGTGCCCGCGGCGGTGCCGCGGGCATTCAGCAGCCGCACCTCACCGAAGAACTGCCGTCCCTCGGGAGCGGCGCCGCTCACCAGCACCTCGGCGTTGACCTGCACCGTTGCGCCGTTTGCGAGCCGGACCGGCTCCGCGCCGACCTTGACCTCGCCGAGCGAGGGCGCGAAGTACACATCGCGGTAGTCGTACGTGGTGCTCCCGGCCGGGACCGAGTAGCCGTCGACCTCGATGGTGTACGTACCGGCGGCCGGCTTCACCAGACTGACGGCCTCCTCCGAGTCGCCGTCAGCGGACGAGCCGACCGTCACGCCGTCCTTTTTGACCGTTAGGTCCAGGTCGGCGGACTTGTCGGAGACGTTGCCGATGACGACGTCGAGGCGTTCGACGCCCTCCCCGACGACGACCGTGGTCGTCTGCGTCTCGCGGTGGGCGATCGTCGGCTCCGTGACCTTCGAGGAGCCGAGCGAGCCGCCCACGAGCTTGCCGTCGATGGCGGCGAAGCCGTTGGTCACGTCCCAGCGCACCGCGGCCGGGGTGCCGGTCTTCGCCTCGGGCAGTACCTGGACGGCCGGGTCGAAGGAGGCTCCGAGCACGGCGACGTCCAGCTCGTACGGGTTGTCCAGCAGCGGCGACGTACGGCGCGACTCGACCTCGATCTCCCAGACACCCGGCTGCGGGTCCGCGTAGGACCGCAGGTCGGGGCGGCAGGTGTTGCTGGGACTGGCGTAGTTCGGGTAGCAGTTCACCGTCGATGTCGGGTCCGACGGGACGCCGTAGGGGTGGATCGCGATGAAGCGGGTCTGGCTGCCCGCCGCGAGACCGCCCAGGGCGACCTCGAGGCTCTTCGCGTCCTCGGGGACCGTGACGAAGTACGACCGGTGGCTGTTGCGCTGCACCGAGTCCGCCGCCGAGATCGCGTACGACGGCCTGACCAGCTCCTGCGCGGCGACCACGGTGGTGAGCACCTGCTTGTCGAGGCCCTCGGTGCGCGGGTCGTCGACCTCCAGGATCGCGCTGCGCACACCGGCGGAACGCGGCGTGGCGGCGACCTTGACGGTGACCGGCTGGTTCAGCGGGAGCCTGACCTCGTCGTCACCGACGATCCGGAAGGTGCCGTCGTTGTTCTCGAAGTGCAGCTCGTGGTACACGGGACGGTCCGGCCCGGTGGTCCGGGTGACGGTGATCTCGTAGGTCTTCTTCTTGCCGACGGTCGCCCCGCCCTCGCGGTCGTACAGGCCGGCGCCGAAGCCCGGCTCCTTGAGCGCGAAGTCGATCGCGGTGTCGACCGGGGCCTTGACCCGGTACTCGTGGGCGGTGGCACCCTCCTCGACGGCCTCCCAGGCGTCCACGATGTTGATCCGGCCGGTGCCTTCCTCGTGCGCCTGGACACCGCGGATGTGGTCGGCCGTGCTGACGAGCGCGGTCCGCAGCTTCGCCGGGGTCAGCTCGATGCCACGCTGCTTGGCCGCGGAGAGCAGCAGCGCGGCCGCGCCCGCCGTCTGCGGCGAGGACATCGAGGTGCCCTGCAGCATCGAGTAGCCGGCCGGGAGCTCGTAACCGGCCTCCTTGACCGGGCCGCCGGGCGCCCAGGTCTGCGTGGTGTTTATGGAGGCGCCGGGCGCGGTGACGGTCGGCACGAAGCCGCCGTCCTCGCGCGGGCCGCGGGAGGAGAAGGGCAGCATGGCGTACCTCTTCTCCACGGCCGAGCCGTAGTTCGCCGCCCACGTCTCCTTGGAGATCGAGGCGCCGACGCTGATGACCTTGTCGGCCAGGGCCGGGTCACCGATCGTGTTCACGCCGGGGCCGCTGTTGCCGGCCGAGATGACCAGCTGGACACCGTAGGTGTCGATGAGCCTGCCGTAGAGCTCGGCACGCGCGTTGTTGCCGTCGTTCAGCGCGGGCAGGCCCCCTATGGACATGTTGACGATGTCCACACCGCGGTTGATGACCAGGTCGGCCATGCCCTCGGTGAGCGCGACGTTGGTGCAGCCGCCGCTCCAGGTGCAGGCGCGCGAGGAGACCAGTTTGGCGCCGGGCGCGGCGCCGTTCATCCGGCCGCCGAAGAGGCTGTTGGCGGCGGTGATGCCGGCCACGTGGGTGCCGTGCGAGCCCTCGATGACGCCGATGTTGACGTAGTCGGACTTCGCGCCCGCGGCGTTGTGGACGACGTCCTTGCGGACCTCGATCACGAACGGGATGCGCTCGACGACGTCGGTCGCCGGGTCGTCCGTGCCGAAGTAGCCGACCTGGAAGCCGTTCTTGTACGGCTTCATCACCGTTTCGTCGGTGAAGTCGGCGTCGTTGTCGAGGTCCACCCGGGCGGTGCGGGTGCCCGCGTCGTAAAGCACGCCCCAGACGTCGGTGGTGTCACCGTCCCGGTTGAGGTCGCCATTCATGTCGCCGCCCTTGGTGGCGGCTTCCGCGAACGCGCGGTACTTGAAGGAACCGGCCGGAGCGGTGAAGGTGCGGCCGCCGGCCGTGAACGTCGGACCGGTCACGTCCGTGTTCATCCGCAGCCAGGTGCCGTCGCCGTCGGCCACCGGGTCGGTCGCCGTCACCCAGTCGACGATCTTGCGCTCGCCGGTGGTGGTCTTCTGCAGCGCCGGGTGGGCGATGTCGACACCCGAGTCGAGGATGCCGATGGTCACCCCGCGGCCGTCGGCCTTCGGGTTGTCCTGGACGAAGTCCACCGCGCCGGTCTCGAAGGACGGGTTGTACGGGTTCTTCGCGGGCGTGTGCCTGCCGGGCGCCGGGTATGTGGCGGACTGCGCGCCGGCGGTCCGCGCGGCCCTGGTGGTGTCCGCGGCCGGCGTCGGGTCGTCCAGCTCGATCTCGTGCTTGAGGTCGATGCCGTGGACGCTGGAGAGCTTGGCCGCCGCCTTCAGTGCGCTCTCGGCTTTCTCGGTGGGCAGCGTCGCGCGCACATAGCCGAGCTTGTCGAAGGTCCTGCCGACGGTGGCGCCCTCGACCGCGGCCAGCTGGCCGGCGACCTGCTCGGTCGCCCCGGGGGCGGTGGCGACCATGACGGTCACGTTCTTGGCACCACTGGCGTCGGCCTCGGCGAGCAGGTCGGCGTCGGCCGCACCGAGCTTGTCCGCATCGGACGCCGCGGTCTTGAGGCCCTTGGGGGCGGCGGGGTCGTGGGCGGGTGCCGAGGCGACGGCCGGAACGATGCCGGCGGCGGCCAGCGCGGCCACCAGCGAGGCGGCTGCCGCCACGCGCGCCGCGCGTCTGTGGCCGGGTACGGAGCGCTCTGGACTCGGGCTCTGGGACTGGGGGGTCATCTGCATCCCTGTTGGTGAAAGAGAGGGTCCGGAATTCGGTACCGGATGACCGCTCAGCCTTTCGTAAATGACACAGGTTTGTGGAGACTTGACCCAGGGATGATGTCGTCATGGCGGAGATCCGCCAGTGCGATGCATACGCCACGGCAGCCGAATCGGGCGCCGGGGCCCGCGATTCACCGCTCGCGGGCCGACTGTGCGTGCGCAGGTTGGGGGGCGCCTAGCGCGGGCTGACTGTGTGTTCGGTTGGGGGCGCCTTGCGCGGGCCGGTGTGCGTGCGCAGGTGCGAGTCGCTCTTCGCGGCCGACTGTGCGAGCGCTGGTACGAGTCGCCCTGCGCGGGCTGACTGTGTGTTCGGTGCGAGTCGCCCTTCGCGGGTACGCGTTACTGCTCTCGGGTCCGCGCGTAGTGGCGGGACGCCTTCGCGCGGTTGCCGCACAGGGTCATGGAGCACCAGCGGCGGGTGCCGTTGCGCGAGGTGTCGAAGAAGTGCAGGACGCAGGCGTCGTGCGCGCAGGCGCGGATCCGCTCGGGTGCGGTCCGCATCAGGTCGAGGTGGCCGCGGGCGGCGAGCCAGCCGGGGCCCCACGCCGGGTCGGCGAACTCCGCCTCCTCACCGGGCCCTTCGTCCGTCAGCGTGGCGCGGATGCGTCCGTGCGCGAGCACCGCGTCGACGCGGGCGGCGGCGCCGTCGTCCGTGCGGTCGATCAGTGCCGCCAGGGCGTCCCGGGCGGCACGGGTGTTCTCCAGCGTGGCCGCGTCGGCGGCGAACCGGTCGGCGAGGCCGTTCGTCCGCAGCCAGATCCCCAGGCCGTCGGTGTCCTTGAGCAGGTCCTGCAGCTCGCCGTCGTGAACCCAGCGGGTGTTGAGGAGGTCGAGCGAGATCGGCTCACCGAGAAGGGGGCGGGGATCGGCGGCGGGCATAGGGCTTCCTTCGCTCCGTTGCGGCTAACCCCTCAAGGGTACGTTGCCGGTTGCGCCGCTCACGTCTAACCGCTAAATTGAATGTGAGCGGTTAGCCACTGGAGCGGGACCGCACGACGCAGAGAGGTCTTCCATGACGTCCACCAGCACACTCGCGGCCGGCCATGTCGGGCTGAACGTGACCGATCTCGGCCGCTCCCTCCCCTTCTATGCCGACGCGCTCGGCTTCGAAGTCCTCGGCGAGGGCAAAGAGGACGGTCGGCGCTTCGCCTTCCTCGGCCGCGACGGCACCCTCGCCCTCGCCCTGTGGCAGCAGGCCGGCTCCGCCTTCGACACCACCCGCGCCGGACTGCACCACCTCGCCTTCGAGGCCGCGTCCATCGACGACGTCAGGGCGGCCGAGGCACGCCTGAAGGACCTCGGGGTCGACTTCGCCTACGACGGAGTCGTGGCGCACCGGGAAGGCGCGGCATCCGGCGGCATCTTCTTCCACGACCCCGACGGCACCCGCCTGGAGATCTACGCGCCTTCCGGCGCCGAGGAGTCGCCCGCCCCCAGCGCCGCAGCGCCCACCTGCGGTTTCTTCTAGCCGTCCGCGGCTGCCCCGCCAGGAGCTGACTCCCATGGACCTCGCACCGAGCCCTTACCACCACGGTTCACTCGCCGTGCAGCACCGCGTCGGCGTCGCGGAGCAGGCCGCCCACGTCGGCCGTTCCATCGGCTCCGGCATCAAACCGGTCGCCGCGGCCTTCCTCGGGCTGCAACCCATGCTCGTGCTCGGTGCCGCCGACGCGGCGGGCCGGATGTGGGCCTCGCTGCTCACCGGACGGCCCGGGTTCCTGCGGGCCACGGGAGCACACTCCGTCTCGATCGCCGCGAATGTCTCCGGGCACGATCCGCTCGCGGAGACACTGGCCGGCGGTCCCGTGGCGGCCGGGGCCATCGCGCTGGACCCGCGCACCCGGCGCCGGATGCGGATGGGCGGCACGGTCCGCCCGTCCGCCCGCGGACTGCTCGTCGAGACCGAAAGGGTCTTCGCCAACTGCCCCAAGTACCTCCAGAAAAGAGAGCTGTACGAGACCGGGCCCGAGACGCCCGAGACCGGTGCCGTGCGGCGCGGCGAACGCCTCGACCCCGACCAGACGGCCTTCGTCCGCGCCGCCGACACCTTCTTCGTCGCCACCGGCACGCCCGACGGCGCCGACGCCAGCCACCGGGGCGGCAACCCCGGCTTCCTCCGTGTCTCCTCGCCCACCGAACTGAGCTGGCAGGACTATCCCGGCAACGCGATGTTCCTGACCCTCGGCAACCTGGAGCGCGACCCGCATGCCGGACTGCTCCTGCTCGACTGGGCCACCGGCACCACGCTCCAGCTCACCGGCACGGCCCGCACCGAGCACACACCCGGCGGCGGCCGCACCGTCCGGTTCTCCGTGTCCGGCGTCGTACACGCCGAGGCGGCCTCACCGCTGCGCTGGTCCGAGCCCGAGTACTCCCCGGCGAACCCGCCCGTCCGCACGGGACCGCCGATGGCCTCACCGGATGAACAGGGAGCCGAGGGCAGCGGCGTACGCCCTCGGCATACCGGATGAACGGATCCTGCTCGCCTGCTGGGGGCGGCCGACGGCACCAGGAAGGGGACGCAGCCCGGCGGCGGCATGGACCACGGCGCGGGGCCCCTGGACACGGTCGTCCGCGAGGCCGAAGGGGGGTATCTCCCGGACGGAGTCCGGGGGAGGGGCCGACTGCGCGGCGGAGACGACCGCCCTGCCCGGCATCGACTCGATGCGCCGCCGCCACCTGCGCCGACTCGGGCACGTTCGCGGCCTTCCAGGGTCTGCGGATCGTCTACGAGGGCCGCGTCACGGTGGTGAACTGCGGTCCGAGACAAAATGGGCGGCCGATCCGGCCGCATGGCATTCCTGGACGCGGTACCGGGACTCGACCGGGTCACCGTGGTCGACAGCGGACTCCAGCCGTGGCGCTCCCGGCCGGCGCTCGGTCGTGTCTTTCAGCGCGGCAGCACCACCACATAGGCCGCCGGCTCCCGGTCCGCCGCGGCCATCAGGGCCGTACGCACCACGACCGCCTGTTGCTCGGGCGACTCCCGCAGCTTGCGGGGCGTGATGTGCACGACGGTGATGCCCAGGCCTTCGAGAACGTCCCGCTTGCGGGCGTACTCCGACCACAGGGCGTCCTCGTCGTGCCGGGGGGTGCGGGTGTCCAGCTCGACGGCGACGGCCTGATCGGGCCAGTACGCGTCGACCCCGCCCAGGTGGGGACCGCCGGGCAGCCGCAGATCCACGTTCCACAGCGGCTCGGACAGGTTGTGGGCGCGCACCAGCTCGTACAGCCGGCCCTCGGACAGTGACCGGCACTCGGCGAGCAGCGCGTCGACGGCGGCCATGACGTGGGGGAGGTTCAGCAGCCGGGCGTCGGTCAACTCCCGTACGACAGCGGCCGGTTCGCAGTGACCGCCGCGAACGGCCTCCGTGAGCAGCAGCCGGACCCGCTGCGGGTCCTCGGTGAGCCGGCCGACGGCGTCGGCGAGGGCGCGCGCCACAGGAGCGACCGGCACGCCGGTGACCGCTTCGGCCTTCGGCAGCACCTGCCCGCGCACCACCCGGACGTACCCGGTGGACCGCAGCCGCCGCGTACGGGGCACGAGCACGTCGATCACATCGAGAGAGGTCAGCGAGGGGGCGCTGGAGAACCCGTGCAGCGCGAGGGCGGCCAGTCCGGTGACCATCGCCTCGCCGTGGCGCACCGTCTGCGTCCGCTGGGCCGGTACCGCGGGCCGCCCGGCGTACAGGAGCGCGGCGCGCAGCCGCTCGTCATCGGTCGCGGGGCCGGACCGCAGGAGGTACACCCCGGGCAGCAGCACCTGCCAGGGCCCACCGGCACGGCACTGCGCGGCGGCACGCGCCGGAGTCACACCCTGGGCACGCAACTCGGCCCCGGAGACGACGAGCCGGGTGAGGCGGCGGGGGAGGAGGGGGAGGGGAGTGTCGCACTGTTCCATGCCGAGGGGATGCCCCTGGGTGTGCGGTGGGCTAACCGCTGTTACAAGCTCGTCGGCATTTCGGGACAAGGCCGCACTAAAGTACGCGCGTTCGAGTTCCGATGGGGGCGCGGGTGGGGGGCTGCTGCGCGGTGGCCCTTCCCCCACCCCGCCCCTTCCCGAACTGGGGCTTCGCCCCACACCCCGGTACCGCCCTTCGAGCGGTGTCCTCGAACTCCTCCTGGACTTCGCCCGGGAGGACCCCAGAGCCCCACCGGCCTCGGCTGCTCCGGCGTCGTCACTGCCGACCTCGCCGCCCGAACCCCTGCGCGACCTGGTCCGACAGTCCGGCGCGTCCTCCGGGCGTCGCCCGGCTCCCTGGCGGGCTGGATCCGGCCCGTCGGCGTTTGAGGCGCCGAGGTGCCCACCGGCCTTGGCGGGGCCGGGGGCTGCGTCGGCTCCGGCGTCGTCACTGCCGACCTCGCCGCCCGCACCCCTGCGCGACCTGGTCGCCCCAGGCGGGCTGGAATCCAGCCTCGCCGGCGATTGAGGCGCAGAGGGCCCACGCCCGCAGGGCGTAGGGCGAGGGTCCGGGGGCGGAGCCCCCGGGTCACGGGAAGGCACGGGGGACAAGCTCCTGTGGCGGTCACCGCCACACGAGCGCGGCCCCCATCCTCACGCGCCGTCCCGCTCCTGCGCGCGCAGTGCCCGAGCCAGGTCGTCGCGGGCCTCGAGCACCAGCCGCCGCAGCGCCGGCGCCGCCGACTCGTGTGCGGCCAGCCACTCGTCCGTCGCCGAGAGCGTCTGCGGTGAGTCCTGGAGCGACGGGTACAGGCCGCGCACCACGTCCATCCCGATCTGGATCGACCGCTCCGACCAGAGCCGCTCGATCGCCTCGAAGTACTTCGGGGCGTACGGCGCCACAAGATCACGCTGTGACGGCTGGACGAAGCCCGCGATAGTCGCCTCCACCAGTGCGTTGGACAGCGCGTCCGACTCCACCACCGCCGCCCACGCCTGTGCCTTCACCGCCGGGGACGGCCGTGCCGCGAGGCAGCGCACCTCGTGCCGCTTACCCGACGCCGTGTCGTCCCGCGCCAGCTCCGCCGCGATCGCCGACTCCTCCGCCCGGCCGTGCGCGGCCAGCGGCTCCAGGAACGCCCAGCGCAGCTCCTGGTCCACGTCCAGGCCGTCGATCGTCGCCGTACCGTCCAGCAGTCCGGACAGCAGCCCGAAGTCCGCCTCCCGGGCCGCGACCGACGCGAAGAACCGTGCCCACGTCAGCTGGTGCTGGCTGCCCGGCTCCGCGCGCCGCAGCCCCGCGAGCGCCCCCTCGGCCAGCAGCCGGCCGCCCTCCTCGCGCCATGCCGGCGCCGCGTAGTTCACCAGCGCGGAGCGGGCCCACGCGTGCAGCATCTGCAGCACACCGATGTCCGATTCGCGTCCAGCGAACCGCAGCACCAGGTCCATGAAGTCCCGCGCCGGCAACTGCGCGTCCCGCGTCAGGTTCCACAGCGCCGACCAGGCCAGCGCCCGCGCCAGGGGGTCGTCGATGTCGCCCAGGTGCGCCCGCAGGGTCGCGAGCGAGTCCTCGTCGAAGCGGACCTTGCAGTACGTCAGGTCCTCGTCGTTGACGAGAACGAGCGACGGCCGCTCCGCACCCGCCAGCTCGGACACCACCGTGCGCGCCCCGGCGACGTCCACTTCGGCGCGCGCGTACCGGACGAGTTTGGTTTCCTCCACCCGGTACAGGCCGACGGCCACCCGGTGCGGGCGGAGCGTGTCGCCGTCCTGGGCGATCGCGAGCTCGGCGATCCTGCCGCTCGCGTCGTACACGGCCTGCGGCGTCAGGGAGTTGACACCCGACGTCTCCAGCCAGGAACGCGACCACTCCTTCATGTCCCGCCCGGAGGTCTCCTGGAGCACCGAGAGCAGGTCGCCGAGGCGGGTGTTGCCGTACGCATGGCGCTTGAAGTAGCGCCGCGCGCCCTCCAGGAACGCCTCCCGCCCCACGTACGCCACCAGCTGCTTGAGCGCCGAGGCGCCCTTGGCGTAGGTGATGCCGTCGAAGTTGAGCTTGGCGTCCTCCAGGTCACGGATGTCGGCCGTGATCGGGTGCGTGGACGGCAGCTGGTCGGCGCGGTACGCCCAGGCCTTGCGGTTGTTGGCGAAGGTGACCCAGCCACTCGTGAACCGGGTGGCCTCCACCATCGAGAACGAGCCCATGAAGTCCGCGAAGGACTCCTTGAGCCACAGGTCGTCCCACCACTGCATGGTGACCAGGTCACCGAACCACATGTGCGCCATCTCGTGGAGGATCACGTTCGCCCGGCGCTCGTACGACGCCTGCGTCACCCGGCCGCGGAAGACGAATTCCTCACGGAAGGTCACACAGCCCGGGTTCTCCATCGCGCCGATGTTGTACTCGGGCACGAAGGCCTGGTCGTACTTCCCGAACGGGTACGGGTAGTCGAAGTGGTCGTGGAAGAAGTCCAGACCCTGCTTGGTGACCAGGAAGATGTCGTCGGCGTCGAAGTGCCTGGCCAGACCCCTGCGGCACATCGCGCCCAGCGGGATCCGCAGCACGGTGCCGTCGGCGAGCTCCCGCTCGTACAGATCCGTCTCGTAGTGGTACGGGCCGGCGACGACGGCCGTGATGTACGTGGAGATCGGCCACGTCTCGGCGAAGCGCCACACCCCGTCCTCGGCGCGGGCGCCCTCCCCGTTGCTCCACACGGTCCAGCCCTCGGGTGCGGTCACCTCGAAGCGGAACGGGGCCTTTAGGTCGGGCTGCTCGAAGTTCGCGAACACCCGGCGCGCGTCGGCCGGTTCGTACTGCGTGTAGAGGTAGACCTCGCCGTCCTCGGGGTCGACGAAGCGGTGCAGCCCCTCGCCGGTGCGGCTGTACGCGCACTGCGCGTCCACGACGAGCACGTTCTCGGCGGCCAGGGAGTCGAGCGCGATCCGGGACCCGTCGAACGCCGCGGCGGGATCGAGCTCCCGGCCATTGAGCGTGATGCTGCTCACGGACGGGGCGATCAGGTCGACGAAGGTCGGCGCCCCCGGCTCGGCGGCACGGAAGCGGATCGTGGTCACCGAGCGGAACGTGCGCGGCCCGGACCCCTCCTCGGCGTCCCCGGCCGCGGACCGCACGTCGAGGGCGATGTCGTACCCGTCGACGGACAGCAGCTCGGCCCGGGCGCGGGCCTCGTCGCGGGACAGATTCTCACCGGGCACGGGCACTCCTTCGTGTCTCGTTCGAACAGCAGCGATCCTCCCATGTGGTCCTGGCAGCCGGTACGGGGGAATCCCTCGCGCGCGGGTCGCGTTGCCCCGGGGAGGCAGGCAGGGTGCCGCCCTTCACAAGGAGTGACATGTCCGACAACGGCAAGACGCCAGTTGACTTCTGGTTCGATCCCCTGTGCCCCTGGGCCTGGATGACCTCCCGCTGGATGCTGGAGGTCGAGAAGGTCCGCGACGTCGAGGTCCGCTGGCATGTGATGAGCCTCGCGGTGCTGAACGAGAACAAGCTGGACGAGCTTCCCGAGGAGTACCGGGAGATGCTCGCCACCAAGGCATGGGGCCCGGTGCGGGTCGTCGTCGCCGCCGCGCAGGAGCACGGCGAGGAGGTGCTCGGCAAGCTGTACACCGCGCTCGGCACCCGCTTCCACAACAAGGGCGAGGGGCCGACCACGGCGGCGATCCGCGAGGCGCTGGAGGACGTCGGCCTGCCCGTCTCGCTCGCCGAGTACGCCGACAAGGACACCTACGACGCCGAGCTGCGCGCCTCCCACGACGAGGGGATCAGCAAGGTCGGCCAGGAGGTCGGCACGCCGGTCATCGCGGTGCCCGGTTCCGACGGCGAGCAGATCGCCTTCTTCGGTCCGGTGGTCACCCCCGCGCCAAAGGGTGAGGAGGCCGCCCGCCTGTGGGACGGCACGCTGATGGTCGCGTCGATTCCGGGCTTCTACGAGATCAAGCGGACCCGCACGCAGGGGCCGATCTTCGACTGAGCCCGGGTACGGAAGACGGCCCCCGCGAGTCACTCCCCCAGAGCATCGCCCGGGAGGGGTGCCCACGCGGGGGCTGTCCTTCTTCCGCCTGCCCGGTGAAGGTTGAGAAGACGATCACGAGCAGGACCTCCTCACCGCCGGTCAGGGAGCGATCAACGAGGTGCAGTCGGCCCCGGCCTCGACGGCCGCGGTGTACGAGGCCGCGGTCTCCTCGGGCCACCGGCCCACCGCGCCGCGGTGGCCGATCACCAGCGGCCCCTCGGGCCGCTTCGCCGCCTCCGCGGCGGCGGGCGCGGCGGGCAGCGCGGTGGCGGCGGCGGCCGCCCCGGAGGCGGACAGCAGCGAACGGCGCAGGTGCCGACGATCAGCCGACCGTCGCCGGGTGCGGTGCCCCCCGCTCCGAGAGCGCAGGCCGCCAGATCGTAGGGCCCGTTGGCGATGGGTGCGCCGGAGGGGAGCGTGCCCTCTGGATTCGTTTGAGCTCACGGCGCGTCGTGTCGCGCTGGCCGCGTCCAGGTGGGACAGCGGCTCGTCCAGCAGCAGGACGTCGGGTTCGCGGATCAGCGCCCTCCCGAGTGCCACCCGCTGGCGCTGCCCGTTGGACAGTTCGCCCACGGGCCGCTCCAGCAGGGCCTCGATGCCGAGCAGGCCGGCGATCTCACCGATCCGCTCGCGCGCCTGGTGTGCGGGGAGGCGGTGGCGCGGCGAGCGGAGCGGGGAGGCGAGATTGTCATATGCAGAGCGGTGTGGATAGAGGGCGTACGACTCGAAGCACATGGCGACGCCCCGGTCGTACGGCTCCACTCCTGTCACGTCCTCGCCGTCGAGCTACGACCCGGCCGGGGCGATCGCGTATCCCCTGGCGTCCCGCGGCGAACGGTTCCCCTTCGTCGCCCCCGACGCCACCGCCTTCCTGCTCGGCACCCTGGCGAACGACGCCGACCAGTGGGCCGCCCTGCTCCAGGGCGTGGGCCTCGTCGAACGGCTGTGCCTGGACTACCTCGACCACCTCGGCGCGCCTCTGCACGGACCGTTCACCTTCACCGGCGGCGCGGTGCGCAGCGACCACTGGAACCAGCTGCGCGCCGACATCCTCGGCCGGGAGGTCCGTATTCCGCGCGCCGCGGAACCGGCCCTCGGCATGGCCGTCCTCGCGGCGTACGGAGCGGACGGCGCGGCCACCTTGAGCGGGGCAGCCGAGCGGATGGTGCGCCTGCGCGGGACGGTACGGCCGCGTCGCGGCGAACGCTTCACCGAGCCGTACCTGACGATGGTGGCCGAACTGGAGCGGCGCGGTTGGCTCCCGGAGCCGGTCGCCGCGCACGCCCGAGCCCGTACGGAGGAATCCCGATGACCGCCACCCTGCTTCTCGCCCGCCACGGGCAGACCCTCTGGCACGCGGAGAACCGCTACGCGGGCGTCAGCGACGTCGCCCTGACCGACGAGGGCCGCCGCCAGGCGGAGGCCCTCGGTTCCTGGGTGAAGGTGTACCCCGTCGACGCCGTCTGGACCTCCACGGTCTCCCGGGCGATCGAGACCGCGGAGCCGGCGTGCCGGGCCCTCGGGCTCGTACCACGGACCGAACACGCCCTGCGTGAATGCGACTTCGGCGCCGTCGAGGGCCGCACGCTCGCCGAGTTCGCGGCCGACGACCCGGCCGGGGCGGACGCCTTCCGCGCCGATCCGGTGGCGCACCCCTTCCCGGACGCGGAGGACCCCCGGGCCGCGGCGGCCCGGGGGTCGGCAGCGCTGCGCCGGATCGCCGGCGCGCACGAGGGGGAGCGGGTGCTGGTGGTCGCCCACAACACCCTGCTGCGGCTGGTCCTCTGCGACCTGCTCGGCATTGAGCTCGCCGACTACCGCAGGGTCTTCCCGCAGCTGCGGAACGCGGCGGTCAGCGAGCTGCGCCTGCGGGCGGACTCCGAGCGGGCCGCGCTGATCAGTCTCAATCTGCCGTGCTGAACTCGGTGGCTTCGGTGGCCACGGTCGCCGCGCGGGACTCGCGCACCTTCTGGAGCGCGAAGCCGATCGCGGCCAGCACCAGGGTCAGGACGCCGGTCCCCAGCAGCTGGAGCCGGGTCTCCTCCTGGCGCAGCATCAGCAGGAAGACCGCGGCCATGCCCAGCAGGGCGATCCAGGTCAGGGCCGGGTACAGCCACATCTTCACGACCAGCTTCTCGGGCGCCTCGCGCTCGGTGCGGCGGCGCAGGATCAGCTGGGAGACGGCGATGAAGATCCAGACGACGAGGATGATCGCGCCGATGGTGTTCAGCAGCCACATGAAGACGTCGTCGGGGCGCCAGTAGCTCAGCAGAACGCACAGGAAGCCGAAGGCGGACGAGACGAGCACCGCGGTACGCGGCACGCCGCCGTTGACCCGGCCGAGCGCCTTCGGGCCCTCCCCGCGTGCCACCAGCGAGCAGGCCATGCGGGAGGCGCCGTAGATGTTGGCGTTCATCGCCGACAGCAGGGCGACGAGCACGACCACGTTCATGATCTGTCCGGCCGCCGGGATGCCCAGGTGGTTCAGCGTCGCGACGTACGGGCCGAGCTCGACGACCTTCGGGTCGTTCCACGGCACGAGCGTGACGATGAGGGCCATCGAACCGATGTAGAAGACCGCGATGCGCCACATCGCCGTGCGCACGGCCTTGGCGACGCCCTGCACGGGGTGCTCGGACTCGGCGGCGGCGATGGTCACCGTCTCCAGGCCGCCGTAGGCGAAGACCGAGGCGAGCAGACCGACGACCAGGCCTTCGGAGCCGTTCGGCAGGAAGCCGCCGTCACCGGTGAGGTTCCCCGTGCCCGGCGCATCGCTGCCGGGCAGGACCCCGACGATGGCGAGCACGCCGATGCCCAGGAAGAGGACGATCGCGCCGACCTTGAGGGCGGCGAACCAGAACTCGAACTCGCCGAAGTTCTTCACCGCCGCCAGGTTCGTGGCGCAGAAGACCAGCATGAACAGGGCGACCCAGGCCCACTCGGGGGTTCCCGGCAGCCAGCCCGTCATGATCTTGGCGGCTCCGATCCCCTCCAGACCCACGGCCACGCAGAGCAGGAACCAGAAGGACCAGCCCGCGGTGAAGCCCGCCCACGGCCCGATGGCACGCTCGGCGTGCACGGAGAAGGAGCCGGAGGCCGGGTTCGCGGCCGACATCTCGCCGAGCATGCGCATCACCAGCATGACGAGCAGGCCGGAGAGCGCGTAGGCGATGACGATGGACGGGCCGGCCGCGGCGATGCCGGCGCCCGAGCCGACGAAGAGCCCGGCGCCGATGACACCGCCGAGGGCGATCATCGACAGATGGCGTTGTTTGAGTTCGTGCGTGAGCACGCCGTCGGCCTTCTGGTCGACGGGCGCGGGCACGGGGGTCCGGGACATGGGCGGCCTTGTTTTTCAGCTGACGGGGGAGCAGCCGACAGTCTGGGCGCCATGTCCTCTCAGAGGGAACACATGTCCGCTATACGGTCACGATGTTCACGCAAGGTCAGCACGCCGACACATCGCGCCCGCCCAATCACCCTTCCCGTGACCGCACTTCGCGGATGGCCGACACCAGCAGCACGGCGGCGGTCGCCCCGGCCGACCACAGCACCTGAGGACGGGCCGCGTCGTCGTCCCGTGTCCGTGACATAGCCCTCGTCGCCGGCGGCGCCGTCATCACCGGCATAGCGGCCCGGATCTCCGTGCCGGTCCCCGGCTCCCCGGTCCCGGTCTCCGGCCAGACCTTCGCGGCCCTCCTCGTCGGCACGGCGCTCGGTACCCGCCGGGGCTTCGCCGCCCTCGGCCTGTACGCGGTGGCGGGCGTGGCCGGTGTGCCCTGGTTCGCCGAGGGCGCCTCGGGCCATGCGATGCCGTCCTTCGGCTACATCCTCGGGATGCTGCTCGCCGCGACCGTGGTGGGCGCCCTCGCCCGGCGCCGACCGGAGCGTGCTGCGCACGGCGGGCGCGATGGCCGCGGGCTCCGCGATCATCTGCGCGGTCGGCGTCCCGAACCTGGCGCTGGCGACGGGCATGTCGTTCGGCGAGGCGGTCATGGCCGGCCTGGTCCCGTTCCTGATCGGTGACGCGCTGAAGACGGCCCTGGCGATGGGCGCACTGCCGACGGCGTGGAAGCCGGCCGGCCGGCGCGGCTGAGTCCCGCACCGGCGAACGCCGCAGCCCCGGCCCGCCAAGCGGACCGGGGCTGCGGCGTTGCGGTGTGTCAGCCGGAGACGGGAGCGGCGGCCGCCTTGCGCTTGCGCAGGACGTCGAGCACCACGACGATGCTCACGACGATCGCGGCGACGAGCACCGACAGGAGTGCGACCTGCCGGTTGGCGTCGTCGTAGACCATGTAGCCCAGGACGAACGTGATCACCGCGGCGGTCGCCCAGGTCAGGTACGGGAAGAGCCACATCTTCTCGCCGAAGACGGCCAGCAGGCTGATGACGACGAAGGCGCCGATGGCGACGACCTTGATCCCGGCGAACCAGAATTCGAACGCGCCGCAGGAGGCGACCGACGCCAGGTTGGTCGCGGTCAGCACGACCATGACGATCAGCGCCCAGCCCCACTGGGGCACCGCTGGTATCCAGCTCTCCAGGATCGCGGTGCCCGCCGTCGCCTCCACGGCGAGGACCACGACCCAGAAGAACCAGTACAGCCAGCCGATCGAGAAACCGGCCCAGCGGCCGAGGACGCGGTCCGCGTAGGCGGAGAAGGATCCGGAGTTCGGGCTGGCGGCCGCCATCTCGCCCAGCATCCGCATCACGAAGACGACCAGCAGGCCGACGAGCGCGTACGACACGAGGATGGCGGGCCCCGCCGCCGCGATGCCGGAGCTGGATGCCGCACTCGTCGCTCCGACCCGGTCCGGGCCGAGCAGGGCCCCGGACCGGTGTGCGCCTGCCCCGCATGCCACACTCGAACCATGCGCGTGTACCTCGGCTCCGACCATGCCGGCTTCGAACTCAAGAACCACCTCGTCGAGTGGCTCAGGGCCCATGGCCACGAGCCTGTGGACTGCGGTCCCCACATCTACGACGCCCAGGACGACTACCCGCCGTTCTGCCTGCGTGCCGCCGAGCGGACGGCAGCGGACAAGGACAGCCTCGGCATCGTGATCGGCGGCTCCGGCAACGGCGAGCAGATCGCCGCCAACAAGGTCAAGGGCGTCCGTGCCGCCCTCGCCTGGAGCGAGCAGACCGCAGCGCTCGGCCGCGAGCACAACAACGCCAACGTCGTCGCCATCGGCGGCCGCATGCACTCCCTGGAGGAGTCGACGAAGTTCGTCGAGATCTTCCTGAACACGCCGTACTCGGGTGAGGAGCGTCACACCCGCCGCATCGAGATGCTCTCCGCGTACGAGACCACCGGCGACCTCCCCCCGATCCCGGCGCACCACCCGCAGGAGCCGACCGCCTGATGCCCGAAGGGCACACCATCCACCGACTGGCCGCCGACCACTTGGAGAGGTTCGGCGGCCGGTCCGTGCGCGCCACCAGCCCCCAGGGCAAGTTCTCCGACTCGGCCGCCCTCGTCGACGGCCAGACGCTGGAGACCACCGAAGCCCACGGCAAGCACCTCTTCCTCGGCTTCGGGCCGCTCGGCTGGGTCCACATCCACCTGGGCCTGTTCGGCAAGGTGAACTTCGGCGACGCACCCGCGCCCCCGCCCACCGACACGGTGCGGCTGCGCCTGGCGAACCCGGACTCGTACGTCGATTTGCGCGGTCCCACCACCTGCGCGCTGCTCACCGACGGCGAGAAACGGGCGATACACGACCGCCTCGGCCCCGATCCGCTGCGTGACGACGACGGACCAGGGCGGGCCTGGGCGCGGATCTCCCGCTCCCGTACCACGATCGCCGCCCTCCTCATGGACCAGAAGATCGTCGCGGGCGTCGGGAACGTCTACCGCGCCGAGGTCCTCTTCCGCCACGGCATGGACCCGTATCGCGCGGGCAAGGACCTCACCCGGCGTGAATGGGACGCGATCTGGGACGATCTGGTGGCCTTGATGCGCGAGGGCGTGCGCAACAACCGCATCGACACCGTCCGTCCCGAGCACACCCCCGAGGCGATGGGCCGCCTGCCGCGCGTCGACGACCACGGCGGCGAGGTCTACGTCTACCGCCGGGCGAACATGCCGTGCCACATCTGTGGCGGCGAGATCCGCACCGCCGGTCTCGCCGCCCGCAATCTCTTCTGGTGCCCGTCCTGTCAGGGGAACTCAGGTCCCAAGGGAGCACCTCCCACGGCGGCCAGGCCGTAGAGGTCAATTCGAGGCGGGGGGCCGGGGGTTACAGCCCGCGGCCGCATCGTCCCGCGCCCTAGAACCCGTGCGGCAACCACGGCGCCACAGCAGAGCCGAAGGCGACATCCGCCTCCGCCAGCGCCCCCTCCCGCAGCTCCCGCACCCGCCCCGCACCCGCCAGCGACGACAGCGACACGCCGCCCAGGTACGCCGCCCCCAACTCCCGTACCGAGAGAGCCAGTTCGGCGGCATCCTCGGTCCGCTCGCAGGACGCGGCCTTCGCGTCGCCGGTCAGCCGCCAGCGCCCGCCGTTCCAGGGGCAGAAGGCGTCCTCGACGTCGAGGACCACATCCACCTGCGCCTGGTAGGTCCGCGCCGCCAGCGCGGCACCCACGTCCACCAGCCGCACGTGCAGCGAGTCCCTCAGCCGTACGTTGCACCGGCGCACGTCCGTCACCAGGTGCAGCAGCGGGTCGTCCACCGGCCGGTTGCGCGCCTGCACGGTCGACGTCAGGTCGATCTCGCACAGGAACCGCCACAGCGCCGCGTACGCCGCGGGATCCAGCGCGTCGATGTGCCGGACCGAGACGGAGCCCTCCGGGCCCGCCGGTGACCACTCGGGTTTGTTGTGGAAGCGGACGTAGCCCACGACCTCGCCGTCCCGCTCGGCGAGGACGCACTGCATCGGCGACGCCCCCTCGCGCTCGCTCGGCGGATCGAGCAGCGCCAGGCCCTCCCAGCCCGGGGTACGGGCGAGCATTCCGGGCCGTGAGCCGATCGTGCGCCGGTACACCCGCTCACAGGCGTCGGCGCCCTCCTCGACCGTCACGAAGCGCAGCCGTACGTCGTCCGTGCCCGGCGGGACGAGGAGCCGCACCCGTGAGGAGTCGATCTCCACGGACATCTGGTGGCTTGCGGTGCCGTACCCGAACCGCCCGTAGATCACGGGCTCGGATGCGGTGAGCACCGCGAGCGGCTCGCCCAGGGCGCGGACGTCGTCGAGTTGGCGGCGCATCATCGCGGTGAGGATGCCGCGCCGGCGGTGCGTCGCCGCGACGCTCACCATCGTCACGCCCGCCGCGGGCACCATGGCGCCGCCCGGCACCGACACCTGGAACGTGAACGCCCCGGCCGTGCCGACGCACTCGTCGCCGTCCCACGCGGCCAGCGACCGGTCGAGCTCGGTCAGCGACTCGAACAGCCTGCGCTCCTGCCGGGAGTCGGCGACACCGCCGAAGGCGCGTTCCAGTTTTCCGTACCACTGATCCCACTCGGACCGCTGCAACACCCGGAGTTGAGTCGTCATATGCCATGCCTACCAGCGGCGACCTGCCCGTCGCGACCCAGTTTCGAACGCATTGTCGCGGGGGTCCCCCTGCACGCGGGCCGCGCCGGATGGATAGGGTCCACCGCAATGGCCCGCGGCGCAGCAGCAGACTCGTTCACGGCCCGGATGCGGAAAGCCGTGTACCGGGTCCGCACCGCCCTGCGCCGGTCCGCCGTCGACTATTTCCGCGGCGGCGGCTCCGACCGGATCGCGTTCGCCGGACTGCTGTTGACGATCCCCGCCATCACCTTGGGCACGATCGCCTCGCCGGTG
This sequence comes from Streptomyces sp. NPDC018833, assembly GCF_044390825.1. NCBI lineage: Bacteria > Bacillati > Actinomycetota > Actinomycetes > Kitasatosporales > Streptomycetaceae > Streptomyces > Streptomyces sp. NPDC018833. The sequence continues at coordinate 372,774 of NZ_JBIRZM010000001.1, forward strand.
TGGTTCTCACCGGTCGCCCTGGTGCTGCCGATCGTCGCCGGCGGTCTGCTGCTGCGGCCCGCCAGCCTCATCGGCCTGTACGCCACGGCGGCGGGCGCGCTGATAGTGGAATCCATAGTGCTGGGGCCGTACAGCGAGGGCCCGGCCAGGGTCACTCCCGGCACGGTGCTGGTCGTGGCGGCCTGTGGCTTCTTCGGGCTGCTGATCGCGCAGTTCCGGGCCAGGGTCGGCGTGCCGTGGCGGCGCGGTGGCACCATGCTCTTCGACCTGCGCGAACGCATCCGCGTCCAGAGCGCGCTGCCGCGGCTGCCGCAGGGCTGGCACCGTGAGATGGCCCTGCGCCCGGCGGGCGGTCAGTCCTTCTCCGGCGACTTCGTGGTCGCGGCCCGCACGAACGGCGGCCGGACCCTGGAGGTCGTCCTCACCGACGTCTCCGGCAAGGGCATGGACGCGGCATCCCGGGCGCTGTTGCTGTCCGGCGCCTTCGGCGGACTGCTCGGCTCGCTCCCGCCGCACGGCTTCCTGCCCGCGGCCAACGGCTACCTCCTGCGCCAGGACTGGGACGAGGGCTTCGCGACCTCCATCCATCTGGTCCTCGACCTGGAGTCCGGCGACTACGAGCTGCTGTCCGCGGGCCATCTGCCCGCGCTCCAGCTGCACGCGGGCAGCGGCCGCTGGGAGGAGAAGGCGGCCGAGGGCCCGCTCCTCGGGATCTACGACGGGGCGCAGTTCGACCCGGTCAAGGGCACTCTGCGCCCCGGCGACGTACTGATGCTGTTCACCGACGGCCTGGTGGAGGCGTCGGGGCGGGACATCAGCGAGGGCATCGACCGCCTCACCGGCGAGGCCGACCTCTATGTGGGCCCCGGCTTCGAGGGCGCGGCCTGGCACCTGATCGAGGCGGTCGCCAAGGACGTCAACGACGACCGGGCGCTGCTTCTGCTGTGCCGCCGGCCCTAGTGTCGCGCCCCGGCCGCCGGCGTTCTTCGGGGTGCGGCGGCTTCCGGAGCCGTACAGTCGTGCCATGCCGCAGAACTTGAGCCCGGCCGAGATCGAGGCCATCGCCCGCGAGGCCCACGCCGGCCAGACGGACAAGGCCGGACGCCCGTACGCCGAGCACATCGCCGCCGTGGCGGAGGGCGTACGCGCCCGGGGCGGTAGCGAAGAGCAGATCGCCGCGGCCTGGCTGCACGACGCCGTCGAGGACGACGCCCTGAGCCGTGAATGGCTGGAAGGCGCGGCGCTGCCGCAGTCCGTGAAGGACATGGTCCTCGCCCTCACCAAGGGTGAGGGCGAGGACCTGACGTCGTACACCCGGCGCATCCTGGCCACACCGGGCGCGCTCGTGGTGAAGGAGGCGGACCTGGCGCACAACTCCGACCCCGCGCGCCTGGCCCTGCTCGACGAGGAGACGCGCGCCAGGCTGACCGAGAAGTACGCGAGGACGCGGCGGCTGCTGGGCCTGGAGGACGCAGGGACCTGAAGCCCTGGCGCCCTCAGGGCGTCTCAGCGACGCGCGCCGACCTCGCCCGCGTCCCTGCGGAACGCCCACGTCATCTCGGGCTCGGTGACGGGCCGCAGCACCCGCCGGACCGGCGGGGTGCACAGCAGCGTGACCGCACCCGCCGCGAACAGCGAGACAAGGACCAGGCCGAGCGGGCTGCCGAGCCAGGCGTTCTCCTCGAAGACGCCGAAGTAGTCGCCGCCCTTGACCAGGAAGCCGTGCAGCAGATAGCCGCAGATGGTCCCGGCGCCCAGGGCCGTCATCCAGTTCCTGCGGCCCGGCACCCAGGCGAGGAAGGCGACCGACAGGACCAGCGCACAGGCGAGAAGGCCGAGGAAGACCACGACCCCCGACCACCACGGGGCCCCGAGTTCCTGCACGCTGCTCGACCGGTAGAACCAGTTGAGCCTCATCCGCGGCGCGGCCCAGTACGCGAACAGTGCCGTGCCGGCGAGCAGCGGCAGCGTCAGCAGCCGCACCTCGCGTCGTCGCACCAGCTGGAAGTGCTCCGGCTTGAGGCACAGGCCCAGCACGAAGAAGGGCAGGAACTGCAGCACCCGCTGCAGATTGAGGTCCGCCCCGATGTTCGGCGTGAGCGCCGCGAGGGTGGCGATGACCAGCGCGATCGGCAGCGGCCGGCGGACGATGCGCCACAGCGGTGTGGTCAGCCGCCAGATGAAGAGCGCGGCCAGGAACCAGGTCAGATAGAAGGGGTCGAGCAGGCTGACCGGATGCCCGGGGTCGTCGTTCGCGTACCGGGCGAACAGGGAGTACATCACCTCGAAGACGACGTACGGCAGCGCGATCCCGGTCAGCAGCCTGCGCAGCTGATGCGGCTTGCCCTGGTAACTGCGCGAGAAGTAGCCGGAGACGATGATGAACGCCGGCATGTGGAACGTGTAGACGATCATGTACAGCGCGCGGGCCGCCCGACTGCCGTCCATCACCGGCTCCCAGGCGTGCGCGACGGCCACCAGCACGATGGCCAGGTACTTCGCGTTGTCGAAGTAGGCGTCGCGGTCGGCGGACTGCTTCGGCTCCGGAGCCGGCCCCGGAGCCGACTTCAGGCCGGTCCCGGCCGTGGCGGGAGCGGTCGCCGCCCGGGCGGCTGGGGTGGGTCCCGACTCCGGAGCCTCGGGGATCGGAGCCCTCTGATATCCGTGCGCAGCGTGGAACATTCAATGCACCTTAGCCGCGCGGATTCGATTTCGTAAAACACCCAGACGTTCGGTCCATTCGAACCTGAAACCGCCACCAACCGCCCCCTATGCCCCAATTAATCCCCATTGAACAGGGCATATCGCAGCACCGGGGAGGTGACATGAATTACATCGCCAAACAGCCTTCGAATTTCGTGTGACCAACATGTGGGGGCATCGAAACGATCACGTCGTATTCCTTCTCCTATTTCACTCCGCCGGCCCATCGGCCGGCCGGCGCCGCCGTGCGGCGACTGCGCGGCCGACTCCGGCTTGGCGTGATCTTGACATCGACGATTCGTCACCCGGCAGCAAGGGCAGGGAGGTTGGTGGCACGATGGTGCAGGCGGGGGTGTGCTGGGCCGCACGTCCCCAGGCCGGCAAGGCGGACCGACCGAGGGTGTGATCAGTTGTGGCCATTTCACTGTCTGTGGTGCTGCTGTTGGCGATCGTCCTCGTGGTGCTGATCCGCAGTGGTTCCATCAAGCCGGGGCCGGCCATTGTGGCGGCGCTGTTCGGGTTCTTTCTCGCATCGACGGGCATGGCCCCGTCGATCGAGAGATTCATGAACTCGATAGCGGAGACGATCAACCAGATCAGGTTCTGAGCGCCCGGCCCCGGGCGCGCGACGACTGCGGGCCCTGCCCGGTGGAATCCACCGGGCAGGGCCCGCAGTGCGCCGATCGCACCGGATGCGAAAAACGCGTCAGGGCCAGGCTGGAGGATGAACCTCCGACCTGGCCCTGAGCCATGTGGAGCGGGCGACGGGAATCGAACCCGCGTAGCTAGTTTGGAAGACTAGGGCTCTACCATTGAGCTACGCCCGCACGCATGCGCCGCAGGTCACGACCGCGCGGCACGAAGAGCATCGTAGCGGGTCCGTGCCGCCGGGTGCACACATTGTTCCGCGCCCCCCTGAAGACGTCCGTAAAGGGGCCGGTCCACAGCCCCGGGGCATGTACCCTACGGTTCGCACCGACGGGGTGTGGCGCAGCTTGGTAGCGCGTCCGCTTTGGGAGCGGAAGGTCGTCGGTTCGAATCCGGCCACCCCGACCAGCAAGATCACGTTGTGAGGCTCCTCCTGCTTGCCGTTACTATGCAAGCTGCGTGCCCGTGTGTCTGATGTACCGGGCCCGATGCGCTGAACCGCTGAATCGCAGCGTCAGCGAACCCAAGAAGTCAGCCACCAAGGAGACCGAACCGTGAAGAGCGCCGTGGAGACCCTGAACCCGACCCGGGTTCGGCTCACTGTCGAGGTGCCCTTCGAGGAGCTCAAGGCCAGCCTCGACGCGGCGTACAAGAAGATCAACCAGCAGGTCACGGTCAAGGGCTTCCGCAAGGGCAAGATCCCGGCCAGGGTCATCGACCAGCGGTTCGGCCGCGGTGCGGTGCTGGAGGAGGCCGTCAACGACGCCCTCCCGAAGTTCTACACCGAGGCGGTCAACGAGGCCGAGATCAACCCGCTCGGCCAGCCCGAGGTCGACATCACGGAGCTGAAGGACGGCGAGACGCTGAACTTCACCGCCGAGGTGGACGTCCGCCCGACCATCGAGATCCCGGACTACTCCGGCATCGAGGTCACCGTCGACGCCGTCGAGGTCACCGACGAGGACATCGAGAAGTCCGTGGAGCAGCTGCGCGAGCGCTTCGCCTCCACGAACCCCGTCGAGCGCGCCGCCGCCGAGGGCGACGTCGTCACGATCGACCTCGAGGCCAAGGTCGACGGCGAGGTCCTGCCCGACGGTGTCGCGAACGGCGTTTCGTACACCATCGGTTCCGGCGAGCTCCTCGACGGTATCGACGAGGCCGTCACCGGCCTGGAGGCCGGCGGCGAGGCCACCTTCACCTCGCAGCTGAAGGGCGGCTCCGCCGAGGGCAAGGACGCCGAGGTCACCGTCAAGGTCACCGCCGTCGCCGCCCGTGAGCTCCCCGAGCTCGACGACGACTTCGCCCAGATGGCGAGCGAGTTCGACACCCTCGAGGAGCTGAAGGCCGACAGCCGCAAGCGCCTCGAGAACATGAAGCAGTACGACCAGGCCACGCAGGCCCAGGAGCGCGTCCTGGAGAAGCTGCTCGAGCTGGTCGAGGTCCCGGTCCCCGAGAAGCTGCTCGAGGACGAGGTCAACACCCGCAAGCACAACCTCGAGCACCACCAGCTCGGTCAGATGGGCCTGACCCTCGACAAGTACCTGGAGATCCAGGGCAAGACCGCCGAGGAGTTCGACGCCGAGACCAAGGAGCAGGCGGTCAAGGGCATCAAGACCCAGTTCGTCCTGGACGAGCTGGTCAACCGGGAGAAGCTCAACGTCAACCAGGAGGAGCTCACCGAGCACCTCATGCGGCGTGCGGCGTCCTCCGGCATGAGCCCCGACCAGTTCGCCCAGGCCGTCGTCGAGGGCGGCCAGGTGCCGATGCTCGTCGGCGAGGTCGCCCGCGGCAAGGCGCTGGCCGTCGTCGTCGAGGCCGCCACGGTCACCGACACCAACGGTGAGGTCGTCGACCTCGAGGACGAGGACGAGACCGAGGCCGCCGCCGAGACGGTCGAGGCCGTCGTCGAGGGTGACGAGGCCGCGGAGAAGTCCGAGGCCTGAGCCTCGCGCCCCTTCATGGACGGGCTCCGGACGCCGCAGGGCGGCCGGGGCCCGTCGGCGTAGACGGCCGGACCGGGCACACCGCCGGGGCCCAACTACCTTGCGCTCCGAGCGAACAGTTCGGGAACCGGGATGGCTATGTCCGACCTGCGCGTTAGGGTCCATGAATACGAGGGCAGGGGAGTCCCCGCCCCCGGTACGAAGACGCTGAGACGGCCGAAGCCGTCAGAGACGAGCAGGTGGACACGTGACGAATCTGATGCCTTACGCCGCCGGCGAGCCGTCCATCGGTGGTGGCCTCGGCGACCAGGTCTACAGCCGGCTGCTCGGCGAGCGCATCATCTTCCTCGGCCAGCAGGTCGACGACGACATCGCCAACAAGATCACGGCGCAGATGCTGCTCCTGGCCGCCGACCCCGACAAGGACATCTACCTCTACATCAACAGCCCCGGTGGCTCGGTGACGGCCGGCATGGCGGTCTACGACACCATGCAGTACATCCCGAACGACGTGGTGACCATCGGCATGGGCATGGCGGCCTCCATGGGCCAGTTCCTGCTGACGGGCGGTGCCGCCGGCAAGCGCTTCACCCTGCCGAACACCGACATCCTCATGCACCAGGGTTCCGCCGGACTGGGCGGTACCGCCTCGGACATCAAGATCCAGGCCGAGTACCTGCTCCGCACCAAGAGGCGCATGGCGGAGATCACCGCACAGCACTCCGGGCAGACCGTGGAGACGATCATCCGCGACGGTGACCGCGACCGCTGGTTCACCGCGGAGGAGGCCAAGGACTACGGCCTCATCGACGAGATCATCTCCGCCGCATCGGGTGTCCCGGGCGGCGGCGGCACCGGCGCCTGAGCCGTACCGCCCTCACCCCCAGCCCGCAGAACGCCACCAGGATGGTGAACACCCATATGAGCAACTTCCCCGGCGTCTCCGCCAGCGGCCTCTACACGGGCCCCGCGGTGGACAACCGCTACGTCGTCCCGCGCTTCGTCGAGCGCACCTCGCAGGGCGTGCGCGAGTACGACCCGTACGCCAAGCTCTTCGAGGAGCGCGTGATCTTCCTCGGCGTGCAGATCGACGACGCCTCGGCGAACGACGTGATGGCGCAGCTGCTGTGCCTGGAGTCGATGGACCCGGACCGCGACATCTCGATCTACATCAACAGCCCCGGTGGCTCCTTCACCGCGCTGACCGCCATCTACGACACGATGCAGTTCGTGAAGCCGGACATCCAGACGGTCTGCATGGGCCAGGCGGCGTCCGCCGCGGCCGTGCTGCTGGCCGCCGGCACCCCCGGCAAGCGGATGGCCCTGCCGCACGCGCGCGTGCTGATCCACCAGCCGTCCTCGCAGACCGGACGGGAGCAGCTCTCCGACCTGGAGATCGCGGCCAACGAGATCCTGCGCATGCGCGTGCAGCTGGAGGAGATGCTCGCCAAGCACTCCACCACGCCGATCGAGAAGGTCCGCGACGACATCGAGCGCGACAAGATCCTGACCGCCGAGGACGCGCTCGCGTACGGCCTTGTCGACCAGATCGTCTCGACCCGTAAGACCACGGCCGCAGCGGCCGCCTGACGGATCCGGCGCACCTTGGTGCGGTACACGACAATGTGAACCGCACCAAGGGGGGCCCGAACGAGGGGCCAGGCAAGGTACCGTCGGATATGAGGCACCAGGAGCCGGCTGAACCAAGCCGCTCCCAGGCGAAGGGGAAGCACCTCGTGGCACGCATCGGTGATGGCGGCGACCTGCTCAAGTGCTCGTTCTGCGGAAAGAGCCAGAAGCAGGTGAAGAAGCTCATCGCAGGCCCCGGGGTGTACATCTGCGACGAGTGCATCGACCTCTGCAACGAGATCATCGAAGAGGAGCTCGCCGAGACGAGTGAGGTGCGCTGGGAGGAGCTTCCCAAGCCGCGCGAGATCTACGAGTTCCTGGAGAGCTACGTCGTCGGCCAGGAGCCGGCCAAGAAGGCGCTCTCCGTCGCGGTGTACAACCACTACAAGCGCGTCCAGGCCGGCGAGAACGGCGGCGCGCAGGGCCGGGACGACGCGATCGAACTCGCCAAGTCCAACATCCTGCTGCTCGGGCCCACCGGCTCCGGCAAGACACTGCTCGCCCAGACGCTGGCCCGTATGCTCAACGTGCCGTTCGCGATCGCCGACGCGACCGCGCTGACGGAGGCGGGTTACGTCGGCGAGGACGTCGAGAACATCCTCCTCAAGCTGATCCAGGCGGCCGACTACGACGTCAAAAAGGCCGAGACCGGGATCATCTACATCGACGAGATCGACAAGGTCGCCCGTAAGAGCGAAAACCCGTCGATCACCCGGGACGTCTCGGGTGAGGGCGTCCAGCAGGCCCTCCTCAAGATCCTCGAGGGCACGACGGCCTCCGTCCCGCCGCAGGGCGGCCGGAAGCACCCCCACCAGGAATTCATCCAGATCGACACGACGAACGTACTGTTCATCGTGGGCGGCGCGTTCGCCGGCCTGGAGAAGATCATCGAGTCCCGCGCGGGAGCGAAGGGCATCGGATTCGGCGCCACGATCCGCTCCAAGAGGGAGATCGAGGCGAGCGACCAGTTCCAGGAGGTCATGCCGGAGGACCTGGTCAAGTTCGGCATGATCCCGGAGTTCATCGGCCGCCTCCCCGTCATCACCTCGGTCCACAACCTGGACCGCGAGGCGCTGCTGAAGATCCTGGTCGAGCCGCGCAACGCGCTGGTCAAGCAGTACCAGCGCCTGTTCGAACTCGACGGTGTGGAACTGGACTTCGACCTCCCGGCCCTGGAGGCCATCGCCGACCAGGCGATCCTGCGCGGCACGGGCGCGCGCGGCCTGCGCGCCATCATGGAAGAGGTCCTGATGTCGGTGATGTACGAGGTCCCGTCCCGCAAGGACGTGGCCCGCGTGGTGATCACGGAGGACGTGGTCCACAACAACGTGAACCCGACGCTGGTGCCGAGGATCGTGAAGGACGAGGGCAACGGGCGCCACGAGAAGTCGGCGTAGGCGCGCGGAGCGCGCGCGAACGTGGAAGGGGCGCCGGGCAGTTGGACTGCCCGGCGCCCCTTCCACGTTCGTCAGAGCTTGACGCGGACTTCCTTGCGGAACTTCGCGGTGATGGAGGCAGCGTCCTCAGGCGACGTGCCCTTGCCGGACATGAGGCTCGCCATATCCATCGGGATCACGAAGCCGAGGGTGCTGTGGTCGCCCCACACGCACACCGACATCCTGAACTCCTTGGGGCCGGCGCTCGGCGCGTCGGCGTCGGGCTTGGACTTGATCTGCTGGCACTTCACCACGGCGCCCTCGGCCTCGGCGGGCGTGAAGACCTGCGGTTCGCCCACGAGTTCGGCCTCGTCGTCCTTGTCCTTCTTGGACTCAGCCTCGATGCTTGCGAACACGCGGTCGACGACCTTCTCCGGGTCCTCGATCTCGCCGTAGAGACCGCCGAACTGGAGCAGCTTCCCGGCCAGCGGGTTGTTCTCGTCCTTCACCTGGTAGCTGGCCTCGACCTGCTTCGCGTTCTTGACGCCGTTCTTCTCTGCGTCCTTGAGGAAGTCGTCGCTGTCGCCGCCGCCGCTGTTGGGCGACTTCTTGTACTCGGTGAGCACGGTGTCCGGCGTCGTCAGTTTGTGCGGGCCGTCGTCGGCGACGTCGCTCCCGCCCCCGCCGAAGACGAAGTACGCACCCACACCCAGCGCCGCCACAACCGCCACCGCGCCTATGATCAGGCCGGTCTTCTTGCCGCCGCCGCCCGCAGCCGGCGGCGGCGGGTAGGCGCCCGGGCCCGCGCCGTACTGAGGCTGCTGGCCGTACTGGGGCTGCTGGCCGTACGGGCCCGGCTGCTGGGGCTGGCCCCACTGGCCCGGCTGGCCGGGCTGCTGCTGCGGGTAGCCGTAGCCCTGCGGCGGAACGCCCTGCGGAGCCTGCTGCGGATACCCGTAACCGGGCTGCGGGGCCGGCGGCTGCTGGCCGTACGGCCCCGGCTGCTGCGGCTGGCCGCCGTACGGCCCCGGCTGGTTGTAGCTCATTACGGGTGTTCCCCTCGTGATGTTTATGTGTTCCGAACATCCTGTCGCAAGCGCCGACCCCCCGGGGCGGCGGGGGGCACACCGTTACGGAACAATCGCGTTTCAGGACCGCCCCGTGACACCCCTAAACTGACCCCGTGACCGAGAACACTCAGCATCAGCCAGCCAGCACCCCCGAACTGCCGACCCAGTACGCGCCGGCCGAGGTAGAAGGGGCGCTGTACGAGCGCTGGGTAGAACGCGGGTACTTCGAGGCGGACGCCAAGAGCGAGAAGCCGCCGTTCACGGTCGTCATCCCGCCGCCGAACGTCACCGGCAGCCTCCACCTCGGCCACGCCTTCGAGCACACGCTCATCGACGCCCTCACCCGCCGCAAGCGCATGCAGGGTTACGAGACCCTGTGGCAGCCTGGCATGGACCACGCCGGCATCGCCACGCAGAACGTGGTCGAGCGGGAACTGGCCAAGGAGGGCAAGTCCCGCCACGACCTCGGCCGTGAGGCGTTCGTCGAGCGCGTCTGGCAGTGGAAGGGCGAGTCCGGTGGCCAGATCTCCGGGCAGATGCGTCGCCTCGGCGACGGTGTCGCCTGGTCGCGTGAGCGCTTCACCATGGACGAAGGCCTGTCCCAGGCCGTCCAGACCATCTTCAAGAAGCTCTACGACGACGAGCTGATCTACCGCGCCGAGCGCATCATCAACTGGTGCCCGCGTTGTCTGACGGCCATCTCCGACATCGAGGTGGAGTACCAGGACGACGACGGCGAGCTCGTCTCCATGAAGTACGGCGACGGCGACGACACCATCGTCGTCGCGACCACGCGCGCCGAGACGATGCTCGGTGACACCGCCGTCGCCGTCCATCCCGACGACGAGCGCTACAAGCACCTGGTCGGCAAGCAGATCAAGCTGCCGCTGACCGACCGTACGATCCCGGTCGTCGCGGACGAGCACGTCGACCCGGAGTTCGGTACCGGCGCCGTCAAGGTGACGCCGGCACACGACCCGAACGACTTCGAGATCGGTCAGCGGCACAACCTGCCGAGTGTCGCCGTCATGGACGAGCACGCCGTCATCACGGCGCACGGGCCCTTCCAGGGCCTGGACCGGCTCGAGGCCCGGTCGGCGATCGTCGGCGCGCTGCGCGCGGAGGGCCGGATCGTCGCCGAGAAGCGGCCGTACCTCCACTCCGTCGGCCACTGCTCGCGCTGCAAGACCACCATCGAGCCCCGCCTGTCCATGCAGTGGTGGGTCAAGGTCGGTCCGCTCGCGAAGCCCGCAGGCGACGCGGTCCGTGACGGCCGGGTCAAGATCCACCCGCAGGAGATGGAGAAGCGGTACTTCGACTGGGTCGACAACCTCCACGACTGGTGCATCTCACGCCAGTTGTGGTGGGGGCACCGCATCCCCGTCTGGTACGGGCCGAACGGCGAGACCGTCTGCATCGGACCCGACGAGCAGCCCCCGAGCGGCGACGGCTGGACCCAGGACACCGACGTCCTCGACACCTGGTTCTCCTCCGGCCTGTGGCCCTTCTCGACCCTGGGCTGGCCGGAACAGACCGAGAGCCTCGCGAAGTTCTACCCGAACTCCGTCCTGGTCACCGGCTACGACATCCTCTTCTTCTGGGTCGCCCGGATGATGATGTTCGGTCTGTACGCGATGGACGGCACCCCGCCGTTCCACACCATCGCCCTGCACGGCATGGTCCGCGACCAGTTCGGCAAGAAGATGTCGAAGTCCTTCGGCAACGCGGTCAATCCGCTGGACTGGATGGACAAGTACGGCTCCGACGCGCTGCGGTTCACGCTCGCGCGCGGCGCCAACCCCGGTGTCGACGTCCCGATCGGCGAGGACTGGGTCCAGGGCTCGCGCAACTTCGCCAACAAGATCTGGAACGCGACCCGCTTCGCTCTGATGAACGGCGCCACGGTGGAGGGCCCGCTGCCCGCCCCTGAGCAGATGTCCTCCACGGACCGATGGATCCTGTCGCGGCTGAACACCACGGTCGCCGAGGTCGACGCCTACTACGAGGACTACCAGTTCGCGAAGCTCTCCGAGTCCCTGTTCCACTTCGCCTGGGACGAGGTCTTCGACTGGTACGTCGAGCTGTCGAAGACCACCTTCTTCGAAGGTGGCGAGCAGGCCAGGGTCTCCGGCCGGGTCCTCGGTGAGGTCCTGGACGTGATGCTGCGCCTGCTGCACCCGGTCGTCCCCTTCGTCACGGACACCCTGTGGACGACGCTGACCGGCGGAGAGTCGCTCGTCGTCGCCGACTGGCCGAGCGACAGCGGCTTCCGCGACGAGCCCGCCGAGCGGGAGATCGAGCTCGTGCAGCGGGTCGTCACCGAGGTCCGCCGCTTCCGCAGCGACCAGGGCCTGCAGCCCGGGCAGAAGGTCCCGGCGCGGCTCACCCTGGACGGCACCGCGCTCGCTCCGCACGAGGCGGCGATCCGGCAGCTGCTGCGTCTCCAGCCGGAGGGCGAGGGCTTCCACGCCACCGCCTCCCTGCCGGTCGCCGGTGCCACGGTCGCGCTGGACCTGTCGGGCACGATCGACGTCGAGGCCGAGCGCAAGCGTCTGACGAAGGACCTGGCCGCGGCCGAGAAGGAGAAGGCCCAGGCGACGGCCAAGCTCGGCAATGAGGCGTTCCTCGCGAAGGCGCCGGACCATGTGGTCGACAAGATCCGGGGGCGGCTCGCCACCGCGGACGACGACATCGCCCGCATCACGGCCCAGCTGGCGAACCTGCCGCAGGGTTGAGCGACGCCGTGACGGGCGAGGCCCCGGGGGACGCCCCCGGGGCCTCGCCCGTTCCTGTCGGTGCCGCTCCGTAGACTGGATCCCGTGAGTGAGCACCCCGACCCGTTCGACGAGATCGTCGATGCCGACGAGACACCATCCGCTACCGCGGGGCGAGACCGTGACCCCGACCTGGCGGTGATCGAGGCCGGCAGCCGCACCCTGCGCGCGCAGGCCGGGACGCCGCAGACCGATGCCGTGCCCGCCCGGCCGGCGGACCCGGAGGTGGACAGGGCGCTGCGCAAGGTCGAGGCCGACCTGGCGACGCGCTGGGGCGAGACCAAGCTGGAGCCCTCGGTCTCCCGGATCTCCGCCCTGATGGACGTGCTGGGCGAGCCCCAGCGCGCGTACCCCTCGATCCACATCACGGGGACGAACGGCAAGACGTCCACGGCCCGCATGATCGAGGCGCTGCTCGGCGCCTTCGACCTGCGCACCGGGCGTTACACCTCGCCCCACGTCCAGTCGATCACCGAGCGGATCAGCCTGGACGGCGCGCCCATCGAGGCCGAGCGCTTCATCGAGACGTACAACGACATCAAGCCGTACCTGGACATGGTCGACGCCGCCCAGGAGTACCGGCTCTCCTTCTTCGAAGTGCTCACCGGCATGGCGTACGCCGCGTTCGCCGACGCCCCGGTGGACGTCGCCGTCGTCGAGGTCGGCATGGGCGGCAGCTGGGACGCGACGAACGTGATCGACGGCTCGGTCGCCGTGGTCACCCCGATCGACCTGGACCACACCGACCGGCTCGGCTCCACCCCCGGCGAGATCGCCGGGGAGAAGGCCGGGATCATCAAGCAGGGCGCGACGGTCATCCTGGCGCAGCAGCCGGTGGACGCCGCCCAGGTGATGCTGAAGAAGGCCGTGGAGCTCGATGCCACGGTGGCCCGGGAGGGCATGGAGTTCGGTGTGGTCTCGCGTGAGATCGCGGTCGGCGGCCAGCTGCTGACGCTGCGCGGACTCGGCGGCGAGTACGAGCAGATCTTCCTCCCGCTGTACGGAGCCCACCAGGCGCACAACGCCGCGGTCGCGCTCGCGGCGGTCGAGGCGTTCTTCGGTGTGGGCGCCGAGCAGGCGCGTGTGCTGGACCCGGAGACGATCAGGAAGGCGTTCGCCGCGGTCGCCTCGCCCGGCCGTCTGGAGGTCGTGCGCCGCAGCCCCACGGTCGTGCTGGACGCCGCGCACAACCCGTCGGGCGCACGGGCGACGGCCGACGGCATCACGGAGTCGTTCGGCTTCTCCCGCCTCATCGGCGTGGTCGGCACGAGCGACGACAAGGACGTGCGCGGTCTGCTGGAGGCGTTCGAGCCGATCTTCGCCGAGATCGTCGTCACGCAGAACTCCAGCCACCGCGCAATGGACGCGGACGAGCTCGCGGCGATCGCCGTGGAGGTCTTGGGTGACGAGAGGGTGGTCGTCGAGCCGCGCCTGGACGACGCGCTGGAGGCGGCGATCACCCTGGCGGAGGAGGAGTCGGAGTTCTCGGGCGCGGGCGTCCTGGTGACCGGCTCCGTGATCACGGTCGGCGAGGCCCGGCTGCTGCTGGGGAGGGGCTGACATCCGATGCGTACGCTCTGTGCATCCACGCTGATCGGCGAGTTCTTCGTGATCGGCTTCGCCGGTCTCGTGGCCATGAAGTCGGACGGCGCCTCGCTGGCCGTGGTGTGGACGGTCTGCGGGGTGGCGATGCTGCTCTCGCTGCTGCTGTGCGGCATGATCACGCGGCCGGGGGGGATCCAGCTCGGCTGGGCGCTCCAGATCGCCCTGATCGCGAGCGGGTTCGTCGTGCCGGCCATGTTCTTCCTCGGCGCGCTGTTCGCCGCTCTGTGGTGGGCGTCGGTGTTCTACGGCCGCAGGATCGACGAGGCGAAGGCCAAGTGGGCGGCTCAGGCATCGGCAGGACCTGACGCTGCGTAATCGGCGGCGTCGTCCGCCCTGTAGCCTCATCAGTGCCTGCCGGCCGGATGGGACGCGGCAGGCACTGAAACCCGCACATGAAGGAGCCCGTACCGTGAGCCAGCGCACGCTCGTCCTGCTCAAGCCCGACGCCGTACGACGCGGCCTGATCGGCGAGATCATCGGCCGTATCGAGGCCAAGGCCGGCTGGAGCATCACCGCGCTGGAGCTGCGCACGCTGGACCAGGAGACCCTGGAGCAGCACTACGGAGAGCACAAGGGCAAGCCGTTCTACGAGCCGCTGGTCGCCTTCATGTCCTCCGGCCCCGTCGTCGCCCTCGTGGTCGAGGGCGAGCGCGTCATCGAGGGCGTACGCCAGCTGGCGGGTCCCACCGACCCGATCGCGGCGGCTCCGGGCTCCATTCGTGGTGACTTCGGCACCATCGTCCGGGAGAATCTCATCCACGCCTCGGACTCGGAGGAGTCCGCCATTCGAGAGCTGAAGATTTTCTTTCCGGGTCTTTCCTGACAAGACGTCAGCCGAACAGCGCTCATGACCTGGGGCGACCGAAGGAATTTCGGTCGCCCCTTGGCATAGGCCGGAGCATTGCGGGAACGCATCGTTGCGACACATCGTCACCTAATCAGAGGTGGACCAGCGCGCCGTGTCCGTGGGGACGGCACTACGATGTAAGCCTCCACGCCACACCACCCACCTCGCCATCCTGAAAAGCCATCAAACGCTCGATTTGGGAAGGCCAGACGCATCCTCATGGGGAACAACATGTCGTTCATCGGCCGTGACATGGCTGTCGACCTCGGGACCGCCAACACGCTGGTGTACGTCAGAGGCCGGGGGATCGTTCTCAACGAGCCGTCCGTCGTCGCGATCAACACCAACACGGGCGGCATTCTCGCGGTCGGCGCCGAGGCGAAGAAGATGATCGGCCGGACGCCGGGCAACATCGTTGCCGTCCGGCCGCTGAAGGACGGCGTCATCGCCGACTTCGAGATCACCGAGCGGATGCTCCGCTACTTCATCCTGAAGATCCACAAGCGCCGGTACCTCGCCCGGCCGCGCGTCGTCGTCTGTGTCCCCTCCGGAATCACAGGTGTCGAGCGTCGTGCGGTCATCGAGGCGTCGACGCAGGCAGGCGCCCGTCAGGTGCACATCATCGAGGAGCCGATGGCCGCGGCCATCGGGTCCGGCCTCCCCGTCCACGAGGCCACCGGCAACATGGTCGTCGACATCGGCGGCGGCACCACCGAGGTCGCCGTGATCTCCCTCGGCGGAATCGTCACGGCACAGTCCATCCGCGTCGCCGGCGACGAGCTCGACAACGCGATCATCCAGCACATCAAGAAGGAGTACTCGCTCCTGCTCGGTGAGCGGACCGCCGAGAGCATCAAGATCACCATCGGTTCCGCGTACGAGATGGACGAGGAGGAGCACACCGAGATCCGCGGGCGTGACCTCGTCTCCGGTCTGCCCAAGACCGTGGTCATCTCCGCCGCGGAGGTCCGCAAGGCCATCGAGGAGCCGGTCAACGCGATCGTCGACGCCGTCAAGACGACACTCGACAAGTGCCCGCCGGAGCTGTCCGGCGACGTCATGGACCGCGGCATCGTCCTCACCGGCGGTGGTGCACTGCTGCGCGGCCTCGACGAGCGGCTGCGCCGCGAGACGGGCATGCCGATCCATATCGCGGAGGACCCGCTGGACTCGGTGGCGCTCGGATCCGGCAAGTGTGTCGAGGAGTTCGAGGCGCTCCAGCAGGTACTGGACGCCCAGCCGCGTCGTTAGCCTGGTGACGGCCCGGCAGCAGCTGGGCCGCCGTCCGCCGTTCGGGGCCTGCGGGGCCCCGGGCGGGGTCCTTCCCCCCCCTCCGCCTCAAGGGCGGGACCGTTGTTCCACCGACACCACGATTCCAACGAGGAAGGCACGGCCGCCGCACGTGAGGGACACACGAGAGAGCCGGCTGCTCCTGGTGCTGCTGATCGCCATCGCGTTCGCCTTGATCACGGTGGACATCCGCGGCGGTGAGGACTCGCCGGTCGACGGAGCCCGCCAGGCCGCGGCCACGGTCTTCGGCCCTGTCGAGAGCGGTGTCGCGGCGGCCGTCGACCCGATCGGCAACGCCATCGGCGCCGTACGGGACTCCGGCGAGCGGCACGACCGCATCAGCGAACTGGAGCGCGAGAACGCCGAGCTCAAACAGCGGCTCGGCAGCGACGACCGCAACCGCAGCCGGCTGCGCGAGCTCGACGGCCTGATCCGGACCGCGGCGGCCGGACAGTACGGCATCAAGGGCGCCGAGGTCATCGCCATAGGAGCGGCCCAGGGCTTCTCCTGGACGGTCACCATCGACATCGGCGCGAACGACGGCATCAGGCGTGACATGACCGTCATCAACAGCGACGGACTCGTCGGCCGCGTCACCACCGTCGGACCCAGCACCTCCACGGTCCTGCTCGCCAGCGACCCCGACTTCACGGTCGGCACCCGTATGGAGAAGACCAGCGAGCTGGGCTTCGCGACCGGCCAGGGCGACCGGCCGCTCCTCGTCCAGCTCCTCAACGGCAAGTCCAAGGTCAAGAAGGGCGACCGGCTGGTCACCTTCGGCTCACAGGCCAACAAGCCGTTCGTACCGGGGGTCCCGGTCGGTGAGGTCATCCGCGTCGATCCCGCGGGCGGCGACCTCACCCGGAACGTCTACGTCCGCCCGTACGCCGCCTTCAGCAGGCTCGACATCGTCGGCGTCGTCGTCCAGGCACCGAGCAGCGACCCGCGCGACATGGTCCTGCCGCCGAAGCCCGCCAGGCCCAAGCCGACGCCCACCGTGACGGTGACCGTCACACCCGGTGCGTCCGACGACGGCGACGGGCAGGTCCAGGGCGACGCCGACACCCCGCAGGACGGCCAGGCACCGGACCCGCAGACGCAGGACGACGGACAGGCCGCCCAGGACGCCGCACCTGATCCACCGGGTGACAACGCGGCCGATGTCCAGAACGACGAGTAGTGGGAGCTGATCCGTTCATGCGCTTCAACCGGATGCTGCTCTCCACGACCCTGGTCGTGGTCGCCCTCGTCATCCAGGTCACCATTCTCGCCCGCCTCCAGTTGCCCGGCGCGGTTCCCGACCTGATGCTGCTGACCGTCCTCGGACTCGCCATGGTCTACGGCCACGTCGCGGGCGCCTTCGTCGGCTTCGGCGCCGGCCTCCTCGCCGACATAGCGCCGCCCGCCGACCACGCGGCCGGCCGCTACGCGCTCGTCCTGTGCGTCATCGGCTATCTCGCCGGCCTCGTCCGGCCCGACAACGGGCAGCAGTTGCGCTCCGCCACCGGTCCCATGCTCGTGGTCGTCGCCGCCGCCGTCGGCGCCACCCTGCTGTACGCGGGAGTGGGTGCCCTCGTCGGCGACACCGCCGCCCGCCATGTCGGCCTCGGCAGCCTGCTGTTCACCGCCGCCGTCTACGACCTGATCCTCGCGCCCTTCACCGTGCCGCTGATCATGTGGCTGGCCAGACGCAGCGACAGCGACCCGCTCGCCGAGAGCCAGAGCGGCAACGTCCAGGACGTCGCCTCCGGCTGGCTGTCCTCCGGCACCGGTCTGCGGATCGGCGCCCAGCGCAGCGGGCTGAAGATCAAGGCGGCCAGGACGCGGGCCACACGGGCCGGACGCATCAAGGGAGTCAAGCGACTGTGACCGAGGGGGCAGCAGCGTGAGCAACATTCCGGAGACGGGGCGGACCCCCCGGGTCCAGGTCCGGCTCGTCATCATCCAGGTACTCGTCTTCTCCCTCCTGCTCACTCTCGGCGGCCGGCTCTGGTACCTCCAGATCCGCAACGGCGACGAGTACGCCGACGAGGCAAGCGGCAACCACGTGCAGCGCGTCGTCTCACCCGCCGTACGCGGCTCGATCCTCGACGCCCGCGGCATCCCGCTCGCCGACAACGAGACCCGCCTGGTGGTCTCCGCGTCCCGCACCGAGCTGATGAAGATGAAGGACGACGGGAAGGCCGTCCTCACCCGACTGGCGGGCGTCCTCGGCATGAAGCCGAAGGAGGTCATGGACAAGGTCAGGCTGTGCGACTCCAAGACGCCGCAGCCCTGCTGGAACGGTTCCCCGTACCAGCCGATCCCGGTCACCGACGAGGCCACCACGCAGCAGGCGCTGCAGATCCGGGAGAGTTCCGAGGACTTCCCCGGCATCACCGCCGAACCCACCGCCGTACGCCGCTACCCCGCACCGGGCAAGGCGCGCACCGCGCAGGTGCTCGGCTACCTCTCCCCGGTGACCGACGAGGAGATCCAGCAGGCCAAGGACACCGACTCGCCGCATCTGCGCTCCGACCAGGTCGGCCGCTCGGGCCTGGAGCGCACCTACGACAAGCAGTTGCGCGGCAAGGCAGGCGTCACGTCGTACGAGGTCGACAAGCTCGGCCGGGTCATGGGCCAGACCGAGGCCGACCCGGGCGTGCCCGGCTCCAACGTCGTCACGAGCATCGACGCCCGGGTCCAGGCCGTCGCCGAGCACGAGCTCCACCAGGCGATGAAGACCGTCCGGCACGAGACCGACAAGATCACCGGCCGCAGGTACGAGGCCGACGCGGGCGCCGTCGTCGTCATGGAGTCCAGGACCGGCCGCGTCGTCGCGATGGCCTCCCAGCCCGACTACGACCCCAACGCCTGGGTCGGCGGCATCTCCGCCAAGGACTACGCCAAGCTCACCGGCAAGGGCTCCAACTACCCGCTGCTCAACCGGGCCATCCAGGGCCAGGCACCCGCCGGCTCCGTCTTCAAGGTGGTGTCGGCGAGCGCGGCCGTGCGGGCCGGCTACCCCTTCGACGGCCGTTACAACTGCAGCAGCTCCTACAGCATGGGCAACCGGAGCTTCGCGAACTTCGAGTCCAAGGGGCACGGGCCCATCTCGCTCGGCGACGCCCTCAAGTTCTCCTGCAACACCGTCTTCTACCGTCTCGGCCACCAGGAGTGGCAGCGCGACGGCGGCATAAAGCCGAAGAAGAACGCCCACGACTGGTTCTACCGGACCGCCCATGACTTCGGATTCGGCGCCGAGACCGGCGTCGACCTGCCGAACGAGGTCATCGGCCGCATCCCCGACCGCCAGTGGAAGAAGAAGTTCTGGGAGGCCAACAAGGACTCCTGGTGCAAGCAGGGCAAGAAGGGCGGCACGTACGTCGAACAGATCGCCTACGAGAGCTGCCTCGAAGGCAACCAGCTGAAGGCCTTCGACAGCATCAACTTCGCCATCGGCCAGGGCGACGTTCTCATCACGCCCATCCAGCTGGCCACCGCCTACGCCGCCATCAGCAACGGCGGCACCCTGTACAACCCCACCATCGGCAAGGCCGTGATCAGCCCCGACGGCAAGAGGATCGAGGAGATCAAGCCCGACGCCCACGGCAGGCTGCCGGTCGACGCCGAGACCATCAACGACCTCGACAAGGGCCTGCGCTCCGTCGTCGAGCCCGGTGGCACCGCCGCCTGGCGGTTCGGCGGCTGGCCGCAGGACAAGATCCCGATGCGGGCCAAGACCGGCACCGCCCAGGTCTACGGCAAGCAGACCACCTCGTGGTTCGCGACCTACACCGACGACTACACGATCGTCATGACGATCTCCCAGGGTGGTACGGGCTCCGGCGCGTCGGGTCCCGCGGTGCGCAACATCTACGACGCGATGTACGGCCTGGACAAGGAGGGCAACCAGGACCTGAAGAGGGCCCTGCTTCCCCAGCCGCAGAAGGGCCTGCCCAAGATCCTCCCGGACGGCTCGATCGACGCCCCGGAGATCAGGCCCTACGTTCCTCCGAAGCCGAAGGACCCCGAACCAGTGCTCGCGGGGTCGCCCGCACGGAGGGACTGACATGACAGGCCCAGGCGGCTTCTCCGTCTCCGGCTACGGCCCGGGGCGCGACGGTCTGTGGAACCGGCTCAGCGCCCGCGACTCGATCGCGCGCAGGCTCGACTGGCCGCTGATGTCCTCGGCGATCGCGTTGTCGGTCATCGGCACCCTGCTCGTGTGGTCGGCCACCCGAGGACGCACCGAACTCAACCAGGGCGACCCGTACCACTTCCTCGTCCGGCACAGCCTCAACATCGGCATCGGCTTCGCCCTCATGGTGGGCACGATCTGGCTGGGCCACCGGATGCTCCGCGGTGCGGTGCCGATGCTGTACGGGCTCTCGGTGGTGCTCGTCCTGCTGGTGCTCACGCCGCTCGGCGCCACGATCAACGGTGCCCACGCCTGGCTCGTCATCGGCGGGCTGTCGCTCCAGCCGTCCGAGTTCGTGAAGATCACGATCATCCTGATGATGGCGATGATGCTCGCCGCCCGGGTCGACGCGGGCGACCAGCTCCATCCCGACCACCGCACGGTCGCCAAGTCGCTCGGGTTCGCCGTGCTGCCCATGGCGATCACCATGCTGATGCCCGACCTCGGCTCGGTGATGGTCATGGTCGTGATCGTGCTCGGTGTGCTGCTCGCCTCGGGCGCCTCCAACCGGTGGATCCTCGGCCTCATCGGCACGGGCGCGGCGGGCGCCGTCCTGGTGGCCGCGCTCGGGCTGCTCGACGAGTACCAGATCAACCGCTTCGCCGCCTTCGCCAACCCCGAGCTCGACCCCGCCGGTGTCGGCTACAACACCAACCAGGCGCGGATCGCGATCGGCTCCGGCGGGCTGTACGGCGCGGGGCTCTTCAACGGCCACCAGACCACGGGCCAGTTCGTGCCCGAGCAGCAGACCGACTTCATCTTCACCGTCGCAGGCGAGGAACTGGGCTTCCTCGGCGCGGGGCTGATCCTCGCGCTGCTCGGCGTCGTGCTGTGGCGGGCCTGCCGCATCGCCCGGGAGACGACCGAGCTGTACGGCACGATCGTCGCGGCCGGGATCATCGCCTGGTTCGCCTTCCAGTCCTTCGAGAACATCGGCATGGCGATGGGCATCATGCCGGTGGCCGGTCTGCCGCTGCCGTTCGTGTCGTACGGAGGCACGTCCATGTTCGCGGTGTGGATCGCGGTGGGCCTGCTCCAGTCGATCCGGGTCCAGCGCCCGATAAGCGCATAGCCGGAGGGGAGCACCCCATGCCCCACGGGCTGTGGGGGAGGGCAGCACCCGGGCACACGTCCCGGGTACGGCGGGGCGTTGCGATGGCGCGTCCGCCCCGGCACGCGGGGGTCGGGGGAGGGCCGGAGCCCCTTCCCCGCTCCCGGCGGGTCGCCGGCAACGGCCGGCGGGCGACGGCCCGGCGGCGCACTGCCGCCGCGGCGCGCGGGCGACTAGATTCGGTTCATGGCGGACACCAAGCGCGAGATCGAGCGGAAGTACGACGCCGGCCCCGACGCCCGGCTGCCGGACCTGACACGGGTGTCCCAGGTCGCCGACGTCCGGGACCGGGGTGTCGACGAGCTGGACGCCGTCTACTACGACACCGATGACCTGCGGCTCGCGGCCGCCTCCGTCACCCTGCGCCGCAGGACCGGGGGCGCCGACGCGGGCTGGCACCTCAAACTGCCCGTGGCCCCCGAAGTCCGCGACGAGATCAGCGCCCCGCTGTCCGACGACATCCCCGGCGAACTGGGGGCGCTCGTACGCGTGTACACACGCGACGCCGACCTCGCCCCCGTCGTCCGCCTGCGCTCGGTCCGCACCGTACGCCACCTGCTCGACGCCGACGGCGCACTCCTCGCCGAGGTCAGCAGGGACGAGGTGCACGCCGAGCGGCCGGCGGACGGCGGGCGCACCGCCCGCTGGGGCGAGATCGAGGTCGAGCTCGCCGACGGCGGCGACCCCGCCCTCCTCGACGCCGTCGACAAGAAACTCCGCAAGGCGGGACTGCACAAGGCCACCACACCGTCCAAGCTCGCCCGGGCCCTCGCCGAGACCGGCACCGCCCCGGCGTCCCGGCCCGTGGCACCGCCCCCGCGCACCGCGGGCGACCACATCCTCGGCTACCTCCGCGAACAGGTTGACGCGCTCGTCTCCTACGACCCCGGCGTCCGCAGGGACCTGCCCGACGCGGTGCACCGGATGCGCGTCGCCACCCGGCGGCTGCGCAGCGCCCTGCGCACGTACCGGAAGATCCTCGACCGTGAGGTCACCCGGCCCGTGACCGACGAGCTCACATGGCTCGCCGGGGAGCTCGGCGTCGCGCGCGACCAGGAGGTCCTCGCCGAACGGCTCCGCTCCCGCGTCGACGCGCTCCCCGACACCCTGCTGCTCGGGCCGGTCGCCGCACGACTGAAGGCTTGGGCGGTCGCCCGCGGGAGCGATGCCCGCGGGACCGCGGTGGCCGCCCTCGACAGCACCCGCTACCTGGACCTGCTCTCCGCACTCGACGCCCTGCTCGAAGAACCGCCGTTGCTCAAGGCCGCCGGCAAGGCGGCCGACGCCGCGCTGCCGGACGCGGTGCTGAAGGAGTACGACCGGCTGTCCCGCCGCGTCGAGCACGCCCTCGCCCTGCCCGCCGGCGGGGAGCGGGACGTGGCCCTGCACGACGCCCGCAAGGCCGCCAAGCGCACCCGTTACGCGGCGGAGGCCGCGACGCAGGCGCTCGGCCGTCCGGCGCGGCAGTTCGCCAAGCGGATGAAGGCCGTGCAGAAGGTCCTCGGTGAGCACCAGGACAGCGTCGTCGCCCGAGACGCGCTGCGTGACCTGGCGATCCGGGCGGACGCCGCGGGCGAGTCCTCGTTCACCTGGGGCCTTTTGTACGGCCAGGAATCCGCCCGCGCCGCGGAGTGCGAGGCCGAGCTGCCGCAGGTGTGGGAGCGGGCGACGGCCCCCGGACTGCGGGCGGCTCTGACCGGCTGAGCACCGGGGTACGCTTGATGGTCACCCCCTGTCCGCTCACGAGAGACACCACGATGCCTGTCGAGTCGGTCTTCCCACGCCTGGAAGCGCTTCTCCCGCATGTCCAGAAGCCGATCCAGTACGTCGGCGGAGAGCTCAACTCCACCGTCAAGGACTGGGACGCCTGCGATGTCCGCTGGGCGCTCATGTACCCCGACGCGTACGAGGTCGGACTGCCCAACCAGGGCGTCATGATCCTCTACGAGGTACTGAACGAACGCGAGGGCGTGCTCGCCGAGCGCACCTACAGCGTGTGGCCGGACCTCGAGGAGCTGATGCGCGAGCACCAGGTCCCGCAGTTCACCGTGGACAGTCACCGCCCGGTCAAGGCCTTCGACGTCTTCGGGCTGAGCTTCTCCACCGAGCTCGGCTACACCAACATGCTCACGGCCCTCGATCTCGCGGGCATCCCGCTGGAGTCCAGGGACCGGACGATCGACGACCCGATCGTACTCGCCGGAGGCCACGCCGCCTTCAACCCCGAACCGATCGCAGACTTCATCGACGCCGCGATCATCGGTGACGGCGAGCAGGCCGTCCTGGAGATGACCGAGATCATCCGTGCCTGGAAGGCGGAGGGCCGCCCGGGCGGGCGCGAGGAGGTCCTCTTCCGCCTCGCGAGGACGGGCTCCGTCTACATCCCCGCGTTCTACGACGTCGAGTACCTGCCGGACGGCCGCATCGGCCGCGTCGTGCCCAACAAGTCGGGTGTCCCGTGGCGGGTGTCCAAGCACACCGTCATGGACCTCGACGAGTGGCCCTACCCCAAGCAGCCGCTGGTCCCGCTCGCGGAGACCGTCCACGAGCGGATGTCCGTCGAGATCTTCCGCGGCTGCACCCGCGGCTGCCGCTTCTGCCAGGCCGGCATGATCACGCGCCCCGTGCGGGAGCGAAGCATCACCGGCATCGGCGAGATGGTGGACAAGGGACTCAAGGCGACGGGCTTCGAGGAGGTCGGCCTGCTGTCCCTCTCCTCCGCGGACCACAGCGAGATCGGCGACATCGCCAAGGGCCTCGCCGACCGGTACGAGGAGGACAAGATCGGCCTGTCCCTCCCCTCCACCCGCGTCGACGCGTTCAACGTCGACCTGGCCAACGAGCTGACGCGCAACGGCCGT
The DNA here is from genome assembly GCF_044390825.1 of Streptomyces sp. NPDC018833. NCBI lineage: Bacteria > Bacillati > Actinomycetota > Actinomycetes > Kitasatosporales > Streptomycetaceae > Streptomyces > Streptomyces sp. NPDC018833. The sequence continues at coordinate 396,811 of NZ_JBIRZM010000001.1, forward strand.
CGGTCCGGTCTGACCTTCGCCCCAGAGGGCGGCTCCGAGCGCATGCGCAAGGTCATCAACAAGATGGTCTCGGAAGAGGATCTGATCCGGACCGTCGCCACCGCGTACGGCAACGGCTGGCGTCAGGTGAAGCTCTACTTCATGTGCGGCCTGCCGACCGAGACCGACGACGACGTGCTCCAGATCGCCGACATGGCGGCCAACGTCATCGCCAAGGGCCGCGAGGTCTCGAGGTCCAACGACATCCGCTGCACGGTGTCGATCGGCGGCTTCGTGCCCAAGCCGCACACCCCCTTCCAGTGGGCGCCGCAGCTGTCCGCCGAGGAGACCGACGCCCGGCTGGAGAAGCTGCGCGACAAGATCCGCGGCGACAAGAAGTACGGCCGCTCGATCGGCTTCCGCTACCACGACGGCAAGCCGGGCATCGTGGAGGGCCTGCTCTCGCGCGGTGACCGCCGTGTCGGCGCCGTCATCCGCGCCGTGTACGAGGACGGCGGCCGCTTCGACGGCTGGCGCGAGCACTTCTCGTACGACCGCTGGATGGCCTGCGCCGAGAAGACGCTGCCGGACTTCGGCGTCGACGTCGACTGGTACACGACCCGAGAGCGCACCTACGAGGAAGTCCTGCCCTGGGACCACCTGGACTCCGGTCTGGACAAGGACTGGCTCTGGGAGGACTGGCAGGACTCGCTGGACGAGACCGAGGTCGAGGACTGCCGCTGGACGCCGTGCTTCGACTGCGGTGTGTGCCCTCAGATGGATACGGCTATACAAATCGGCCCCACCGGCAAGAAGCTGCTCCCGCTCACGGTCAAGAAGTAGCAGTGACCTGCGGCGATGCCATCCGGCGGATGGCTGAGGCGCTTGCCGACGTACCCGAGGCGGACCGCGCTGAAGCCTTTCGAGGGCTCGGCGTGAAGGAGCGCGAGCAGGCTCCCCGCCCTAAGCGGTGCACGCCACTTCCCGCCCCTCGGCAGGACTCGGGCATCGTCTCGGCGGTCGAGTGGGTGTAGGGCGTAGAGAGGCGTTCGGACGATCCTGTCCGGGCGCCTCTCGGCGTTCCTGGGGCCCTGTTTATGCGACAACGTGCATGAGTCACGTTCGTGCATGGACGGCCGCGAGCGCCCCCCGTACGGTCGTCTCAGGCGGCCTGACCGGGCCGACAAGTCAAGGGGGTTCCGCATGGCACGCGAAGAACTGACTCGGCTCACCGGCAACGGCAACGGCACGTGCGGAGAGGACGACTGCCCGAACGTCTACCGCACCGCTTCCGGCTCCATCGTGGTTCAGGGCGACGTGTCCGACGTCTTCACGCCCCCGCAGGGCGAAGGGCTCGTGGAGATCCCCGAGAATGTTCTTCGGGAGGCCGTTCGTGCTCTTGGCTGGTGACGAGTGGCGGGCGATGCTCCGGGGCTTCCGGTCGGAGGCGTGGCGGCTGGAGGCCCTGCCCCAGTACCTCGTACCGCAGGAGGCGGAAGAGCTTGAAGCCTTCCGGGCGGGCAAGCGCGTCGACCCGCACGCCTACTCGTCCGCGTACACGGAAGACCTGAAGCGATTGCGCGGCGAGGGCAAGAGCAAGGGGCGAGTGCACGTCCTGACTCGACCGCTCTCCGAGTACCTGCGCTTCGAGTTCTCGCGGTACTACGCCCCGCACGCGCTCGCCGGGGAGGAAATCCGCATCCTTGACGTGACCGAGCGAGAGAACCCCTTGCCGGAAATCGGGGACTTCTGGATGTTCGACCGCTCGACGGTCGTCCTGATGCACTACGAGGGCGACGGCACGCAGATCAGCCGGGAGCTGTACGAGGGCGACCCTGCACCTTTCATCGAGTGGCAGCGCATCGCCGTTGCCGAGTCGGTTCCCTTCCTGGAGTACGCGGAGCGCGTGACGGAGTGACGTTCGAAGCTGAGCAGCTTGGCGAGTCGGGTACCGAACTTGCCTCTCTGCTTCGGGACTTGCGCAAACGAGCCGGCCTCTCAGGGGACCGGCTCGCAGCACGCTGCAACATGTCCCAGTCGAAGGTGTCTCGCATCGAGAACGGCAGGACACGGCCGTCCCTGGTCGATGTCGAGCAGATCTTGCGAGCGCTGGACGCTCCACCGGAACTGGTCGCCGAGGTCTCCGCCCTCGCCAGGATGGCGAACACTGAGTGGCGGAACATCCGAGAGCTTCGGCGCAAGGGGCTCGGTACGAGACAGGCCGAGCTGAAGTCGCTCGAAGCGTCCTCCACGCAGATGCGGTACTTCCTGCTCTCGATGGTTACCGGCCTGCTCGCAACACCGGAGTACGTACGGGCGAGCCTGGTTCACTCGACGGCCGACACGAGCAAGGCCGTCGCGGGGAAGCTAGGACGGCAAGCCGTCCTCTACGACACCTCGAAGCGGTTCACGTTCGTTCTGACTGAGCAGGCGGTTCGCTGGCCGGTCGTCTCCCCACTGGCACTGGCCGAGCAGATGGACCGGCTGGCGTCCCTGTCCTACCTCCCCACCCTTCAGATCGGGGTGATCCCTGTGGGTGCACCGACGCCCCGAACCCCGCTGAGTACGTTCACCATCTACGACACCGCGTTGGTCACCATCGAGACGACGGCGGGAAGTCTCGTACTCCGCGACGGCCGGGACGTTCAGGCGTACCTGAAGGAGTTCGCCGGGTACGAGGAACACGCCCTCTTCGGCACAGACCTCCGGGCACGGCTCGCCGAGTGGTCCGCCGCTTGCCGTGCATGACTTCAGTCGACTACGTGACTGAAGCGCCATTCCGTGCGCACCCCGGGGGATCATCCTTCGGCAGGCGAACAGTCGGGAGGTCGCACGGATGAGCACACCCAAGACGACGATGGCAGGGCCGGTGAACCTGACCCTTCCGGAGGGAGACCCGGACCCCGTCGCGGGCTGTCGGCAGTGCCTCGGCGTCGCCGTGACCCGAGCCAACGCCCGATCGGTCGGCGACTACTCGAAGGCGACGGACGCGAACGTCGTGCTCCGCACGCACATCCGGGAAGCCCACGGGGCCGAGTGATGGCTCGCACGGTACTGCGGTTCGTGACACACCGGATCACGCGGCATCCGGACACGGACGTGGCCTTCGAAGCGGAGTGCCTGCACTGCAAGTGGAAGGCAGAGCCTTCGCCTGACAGTGCGGCGGTCGATGTCGAGTGCATGAGCCATACCGGCCTGAGCAACCATCGCGGCTTTCGGCGGATCTGCACGTCGTTCGCCATGGTGGTGCGGGCCGAAAAAGACAGACCCCCGGCGCACTGAGGGACGGCAAGCAACCGGCAAGAAGCTGCTGCCGCTGACCGTCGTCAAGTAGCGTACGGCCCAGGCGATTTCGGGACACGGCCCGGCCACAGGGGAGCCCCTGGGCTGGGCCTTCGTGCGTCCCTCGTCGGGAAAGACCTGCGGGAACAACGGATCCGTACTGGTCCGCCGTGCGTCATGACCGACATGGAGTGCGAGAAGCCGCCGACGGCGGGTGGGCAGCGGCAGTACGGCGCGGTCAAGGAGTACGAACCCGGGGACGGGTGTCTGGCGCAGCTCATCAGGATTCCGCTGCGGATCGTCGTTGTGCTCCTGGTCGTCCCGGTGCGCATCGTCTGGGACGTGCTCGTCGTCTGCGGACAGACGCTGCACCGGATGCTCCTGCACCCGCTCGGCCGCGCGCTCGCCTGGACCGGCCGGGCCGTCCTGCGGTATCTGCTGATCCCCCTCGGCAAGGCGTTGTTGGTGTGGCCGTGGGTGGCGCTGTGGCGGTACGTGGTGGTGCCGGTGGTGATGTACGGGCTGGTCGTGCCGGCCGGGTGGCTCTACCGGTATGTGCTGACCCCGCTGGGCCGGGGCGTTGTGTGGGCAGTGGCGAATCTGCTGGTCGCACCGCTGGTGTGGATGGTGTCGAACCTGCTCGTCGCTCCCCTGGTGTGGATCCACCGCCATGTCCTGACCCCACTGGGCCGGGGCATCGCGTGGGTCGTCACCCATCTGCTGGTCGGCCCCCTGGTGTGGATCAACCGGTACGTACTGACCCCGCTCGGCCGCGGCGTCGTGGCCGCGCTGCGCCTGCTCGGCAAGGCGTTGTTCGTGTGGCCGTGGGTGGCGCTGTGGCGGTACGTGGTGGTGCCGGTGGTGACGTACGGGCTGGTCGTGCCGGCCGGGTGGCTCTACCGGTATGTGCTGACCCCGCTGGGCCGGAGCGTTGTGTGGGCGGTGACGAACCTGCTGGTCGCGCCGCTGCTCTGGGTTCACCGCTACGTCCTCGCGCCGATCGCCCGGGAGACCGTCGCCGCCCTCCGGCTCGCATGGCAGGCCGCCGGGTATGTGTCGCGCGCCGTCGGCCGGGCGCTGAAGTGGCTCGCCTGGAACCTCGCGGGCCGCCCGGGGCGCTGGTTCTACCGCACCGTGTGCACCCCGGTCGGGCACTTCGTGCGCGACGCCCTCTGGCACCCGGTCAAGCGGGCGGCCGTCGAGACGGGCCGGACCGCGCGCGCCGCGTTCGCCGCGGCCCGCGAGACGCTGCGCCGGGCACGCCGCGACGCATGGCGCGCCCTGGGCGGCGGGACGGCGCATCCGGCGCCCGTCACGCCCATGACGGGCACGGTGCGGCGTGCGCGTAACCTGGGAGATACGCAACAACCACAGACCGTTCCCGGCGCGGCGGCCGAGACCGAGATCTCCCTGCGAAAGCAGGGGTGAGCCGGCCGGCCCCGAGGGAACCCCCCGCACGTCCGAGGGCGGCGCGCCACCCGCGCCGCTCCGCACCGAGGAGAAGAACCACTGGGCAAGCGACAGCCCGAAGGCCCGCCGCCCGCACCCGCGGTGCAGCGCATCCGATTGCGTTACACCAAGCGCGGCCGCCTCCGGTTCACCAGCCACCGTGACTTCCAGCGCGCCTTCGAGCGGGCGCTGCGGCGCGCCGAGGTGCCCATGGCGTACTCGGCGGGCTTCACCCCGCACCCGAAGGTGTCGTACGCCAATGCCGCACCCACCGGCACAGGCAGCGAGGCCGAGTATCTGGAGATCGCCCTCACCGAGCACCGCGACCCCGACAAGCTGCGCCAGCTGCTCGACGAGTCGCTGCCGGACGGGCTCGACATCATCGACGCCGTGGAGGCCCGCACCTCCGGACTCGCCGACCGGCTCACCGCATCCGTGTGGGAGCTGCGGCTGGACGGGGTCGAGCCCGAGGCCGCCGAGAGTGCCGTTGCCGCGTTCCTCGCCGCCGGGACCGTGGAGGTCCAGCGGAAGACGAAGAACGGCATCCGGACCTTCGACGCCCGCAGTGCCGTAGCGGACCTGCAGGCGGATGGTCCACAGCCTGATAGGCCAGGAGAGGGCCCCTGTGCGATACTGCGGCTGGTTGTTCGGCACGTAACACCTGCCGTGCGACCCGACGACGTCCTGTCCGGTCTCCGAGCTGTGGCCGACCTGGCGCCGCCGGTCCCCGCAGCGGTGACCAGGCTGGCGCAGGGGCTCTTCGACGAGGAGTCCGGCACGGTGACCGACCCGCTCGCGCCCGACCGCGAGGCAGCCCCGGCCGCTCCATCCATGGCCGCCGGGACAGCCCCTGCGACGGCGCCGGAAGGTCCCGCCGCGTAAGGACGGTCGTCGTAGCGCGGCTCTGGACACTCGGGAGCCACCTGAGACGGGCCGCGCATTGACACAGGAGACTTTCGCCAGGCCGTACGTACATCGCGTACGGAACCGGCGAGCCAGACATCAGCTCCCGTGCGGCGCCCGCGCCCCGGACGGCGGCACCGCGCACATCACGCGGGCCGCAGCCGGACCGGACAAGGCGCGGCGCCCGGGAGCGCGACGGGAGAAACGCCCGCATGCTCGAGCCGACCGAACCCGGCACCGCCGGGAACAACAACCAAGAACACGCCACACCCAGCGACACGCTGCCCCCGCGCAGGCGCCGCGCCGCGTCGCGTCCGGCGGGCCCGCCGAGCGCTGCCGCGGCGGATGACACCGCCGCGGTGACCGAGGTCGTTCAGGCCGCGCCCGCACCTGTCGCGGCCGCTGCCGTGACCACCGAGAGCGTCGAGCCGGCCGCAGCCGAGGCGCCCGCAGACGAGGCGCCCGCAGACGAGGCGCCCGCGCCGCGGACCCGTCGTCGTGCGACCCGCAAGGCGACCGCTCCGGCGGGTGCGCCCGAGACGGCGGAGCCGGCCGAGGCCGGGTCCGACGAGACGGCCGCGCCACGTACGCGACGCCGCGCCGCCCGCAAGGCCACCGCGCCTGCCGGTGCGCCCGCCGCCGGCCCCGTACAGGCCGAGGCCGCCGACGCCCTGGAGACCGAGGAGGGCGTCGAGGCCGACGAGACCTCCGAGGCCGAGGAGACAGCCGAGCCGGTCGTCGCCGAGACCGCCGCCCCGCGCCGTGCGCGCCGCCGGGCGTCCGCTCCCGCCGGGGCTCCCAAGGCCGTCGAAGCACCCGCCGCCGCGCCCACCCAGGCGGAGGCCGCGCAGGCCGTGGTCCCCGCCGTGGCGGGAGTGTCCGCCGTGGTGGCCGAGAGCGACGAGGCCGAGGCACCCGCCCCGCGTACCCGCCGCCGGGCCGCGCGCAAGGCGACGGCTCCGGCCGGTGCACCGCAGGTCGCGGAGAGCGAGGAGGCGGAGATCTCGCAGATCGCCGCGCCGGCCGCGGACGCCGAGGCCGAGGCGCCCGAGCCGCGGACCCGCCGTCGTGCGGTGCGCAAGGCGACCGCTCCGGCCGGCGCCCCCGAGACCGTCGAGGCCGCTGCCGCCGCTCCGTCGGCGCAGGCCGCCGAGCCCGAGGCCGCCCAGCCGGAGGCCGCCGAGGCTGTCACGTCGCGTCGCCGCCGTCGTGCGTCCGCCCCTGCGGGTGCGCCGCAGGCGACCGCCGGCGAAGAGGCCGAGGCCGAGACGGCCGCGCCCGGCCCGCGCAAGGGCAGGGCGGCCCGCAAGGCCACCGCGCCCGCAGGCGCCCCGGCCGCCGTGGTGTCCGTCGAGGACACCGCCGAGGCGGGCGAGAGCCTGCCCGAGAGCGCGGTCGAGCAGATCGCCGCCGAGGAGGCGGAGGTCGCCGCCGCGGAGAAGGCCGCCACTCGTGGCCGCACCCGTCGGCGCGCCGCGACGCCGGAGTTCACCGCTCAGCCGCGGGCCGCGGCGCAGGCCGAGGAGGCCGCGGCTCCCGCCCGAGGCCGCCGTGCCCGCCCCGCCGTGCCCACCTTCCAGGCCCCGGTCTTCACGGAGCCGATGTTCCAGACGCCGGAGACGGCTGCCGCCGCTGCCGCCGCGGCCGCGAGCGGTCCGGAGCCGGAGGCGGACGAGGAGTCCGTCGAGACGGTCGTCGAGACCGCTGCTCCTGAGCAGCCCGCCGGTCGCCGTCGCCGTCGCCGTCGCGGTGAGGCCGCCGAGCCCGTCGAGGCCCCCGCCGCCCCCGCCCCCGCCCCCGCCGCCGAGGCCGTCCCGGCCGAGGAAGAGGCGGAGCCCGAGGAGGCGGAGGCCGCGCAGGCCGAGGAGTCCGACGAGTACGAGGACCGGCCATCGCGCCGTCGTCGTCGCGGGGGCCGTCGCCGCCGTCGCGGTGAGGCCGCCGACATGGACGAGTCCGCGGAGGAGGCCGCCGAAGAGGCCGAGGCCGCCGAAGAGGAAGCGGACGAGGAGGACGAGGAAGAGGCCGAGGCGGGCACGCCGTCCGCCGCCGGGACCAGCAGCAGCCGTCGCCGTCGCCGTCGCCGCCGTCGCAGCGGTGAGGCCGCCGGGGAGGGCGAGACGGGCGCGGACGACCCCGAGCGCACGGTCGTCAAGGTCCGTGAGCCCCGCAAGAAGGAGGAGCCGAGCGACGAGGTCCAGTCCATCAAGGGCTCGACCCGTCTGGAGGCCAAGAAGCAGCGCCGCCGCGAGGGCCGCGAGCAGGGCCGCCGCCGGGTGCCGATCATCACCGAGGCGGAGTTCCTGGCCCGCCGCGAGGCCGTCGAGCGGGTGATGGTCGTCCGCCAGAGCGGCGAGCGCACCCAGATCGGCGTCCTCGAGGACAACGTGCTCGTCGAGCACTACGTCAACAAGGAGCAGGCCACCAGCTACGTCGGCAACGTCTACTTGGGCAAGGTCCAGAACGTCCTGCCGTCGATGGAGGCCGCCTTCGTCGACATCGGCAAGGGCCGCAACGCCGTGCTGTACGCGGGCGAGGTGAACTTCGAGGCGCTGGGCATGGCGGGCGGCCCGCGCCGTATCGAGGCCGCCCTCAAGTCCGGCCAGTCCGTGCTGGTCCAGGTCACCAAGGACCCGATCGGTCACAAGGGCGCCCGGCTGACCAGCCAGGTGTCCCTGCCCGGCCGCTACCTGGTCTACGTGCCCGAGGGCTCGATGACCGGCATCAGCCGCAAGCTGCCCGACACCGAGCGCGCCCGGCTGAAGACCATCCTCAAGAAGATCGTCCCCGAGGACGCGGGTGTCATCGTGCGCACCGCCGCCGAGGGCGCGAGCGAGGACGAGCTGCGCCGTGACGTCGAGCGTCTGCAGGCGCAGTGGGAGGAGATCCAGAAGAAGTCGAAGAACGGCAACGCGCCGACGCTGCTCTACGGCGAGCCGGACATGACCGTCCGGGTCGTCCGCGACATCTTCAACGAGGATTTCTCCAAGGTCGTCGTCAGCGGTGACGAGGCGTGGGAGACCATCCACGGCTATGTCTCGCACGTGGCGCCCGACCTGACCGACCGCCTGCAGCGGTGGACCAGCGAGGTCGACGTCTTCGCGGCCAACCGGATCGACGAGCAGCTGATGAAGGCCCTGGACCGCAAGGTCTGGCTGCCGAGCGGCGGCTCGCTGGTGATCGACAAGACCGAGGCCATGGTCGTGATCGATGTCAACACCGGCAAGTTCACCGGCCAGGGCGGCAACCTCGAGGAGACCGTCACCAGGAACAACCTGGAGGCGGCCGAGGAGATCGTGCGCCAGCTGCGGCTGCGCGACCTGGGCGGCATCGTCGTCGTCGACTTCATCGACATGGTGCTGGAGTCCAACCGGGACCTGGTCATGCGCAGGCTCCTGGAGTGCCTGGGCCGCGACCGGACCAAGCACCAGGTGGCCGAGGTGACCTCGCTGGGCCTGGTGCAGATGACCCGCAAGCGGGTCGGCCAGGGTCTGCTGGAGTCGTTCTCGGAGACCTGTGTCCACTGCAACGGCCGTGGCGTGATCGTGCACATGGAGCAGCCGTCCGCCGTCGGTGGCGGTGGTGGCAAGCGTGCGAAGAAGCGTGGCCGCGGCGGTGCCGCTGTGGAGCACGAGCACGTCGAGCCGCTGGCCGAGCCGGCGGAGCCGGAGATCGAGACCGAGGCGGAGGTCGCCGCGGAGGCGGCCGCGCCTGTGGCGCTCGAGGAGCCGGCGTTCGCGCCGGACGAGGAGCTGTACAGCAGCATCGCGGAGGCCGAGGCCGCCGCCTCGCGCGGCCGTGGCCGCCGCAGGGCGACCCGCAAGGTGTCGGCCCCGGCCGGTGCGCCGAAGACGGCGGAGCCTGCTGTGGCTGCGCCCGAGCCGGTCGCTGCGCCAGAGCCCGAGGCTCCGGTGGCGGCCGAGGTGGTGGAGGCGGCTCCCGCGGGCCGTACGCGCCGTCGCGTCACCCGTAAGGTGTCGGCTCCGGCCGGTTCCCCGGCGCCGGCCGAGGTGACAGTGGCACCGGTGGCGCCGGTGTCCGAGCCCGAGGTCCCCGCGGTCGCTGCCGAGGAGGCCCCGGTCGCGGCTCCGCCGCGTGCCCGCCGCCGGGTGACCCGCAAGGTCACCGCCCCGGCCGGTTCGCCGTCGGGCGCCGAGGAGGCCGCGATCGTCGTGGTCCCCGCCGAGCCCAAGGCGGCCGAGCCGCAGCCGGAGCCGGCGGAGGCCGAGGCACCGGTGGCCAAGAAGGCAGTCCGCAAGACGGCAAAGAAGGCCACGGCGAAGAAGGCTGCGGCCAAGAAGACGGCCGCGAAGAAGACGACGGCGAAGAAGACGGCCGCGAAGAAGGTCTCGAAGAAGACGGTGGCCGCCGACCAGGCGTCCGCGTCGGTCTCGGCGACCACGTCCGAGGACTAGCCACCCATACGACGCGGCCCGGCCCCTGTTCCACGGGGGCCGGGCCGCGTCGTATGTCCTCCGGCCGGCTCGTCGCCGCCGCGGGGCCGCGTGACCCTCCGTACTGCGGAGAGGCCCGCGGCACGCGCCACACATGGTTCGCGGCCCCGCGCAGCCGAGCGACACGGTGCCCGCCCGCGTACCTGGCCGGATTCTCTCGCCACGTGGCCCGGATGTTCGCCGGATCGCAGGCTCCGTCCGTCACCGGGTCACGCGCGCGAGCCGCAGGCGCAGTCGTCTGATCGCAGGACGCGACCGGTCTCAGCCACCCATGTCGCTGCACGGCCCTGCCCAGTGGGTGCCTCCCGACCGTTCTGCACCCTCCGGGCGGCCGAAACGATGCGGTGTGTCCACCCCCTGCGCGTCCCGGCCCGTCAGGGCTCGGAGGGGCACCGCTGGGATGCGGAAGGGTCCGTGGCGCTCCCCGTTCCCAGGGGCCACGGGCCCTTCGACGTGCCGCCCGTAAGGGCCCGCGCGTCAGCGCTTCGCGGACGTCAGTGCCTTCAGGCGCTTCAGCACCGCCTTCACGATCGCCACCCGGCCCACGCGCAGCACCAGCTTGTTGCGCTTCTTCGCCGGCGTCGCGTAGCGGGGAACGCCCCGGCTGATCCAGCGCGTGTTCGTCAGGTCGGACTGCGGCGCCGCCGGCTTGGACCAGCCCTTGCCGCGCTGCGACGGCAGCCACAGCGACACCGTCCACGAGCCGGGGGCCAGGCCGTCCAGGGAGACGTTGGCCGTGAAGGCGCTGTCGCCGTCCGGGGTGACCGGCACCGTGACCGACCTGCCGCCGTCGTCCTCCAGCCGTACGCCCAGCACGCCCGCCGGCAGCCCGGCGAGCTTCCAGCCGCCGTTGACCTCCAGCTGCGAGGGGATCGTCGTCGACCAGCGGGTGCCTTCGATGCGGAGCTTGTCGGCGACCTTGTGCTTGTTCTCGCCGACGTCGAGCGTCAGGTTGCTGTACGGCTGGGTGTAGTACAGCGCGGCGGCGAAGTTCTCCTCGCCGTCGGCGACGACGTACGTCTGCGGCTTGGCGTCGACCGTGGCCAGACGCCTGTGGCCGAAACGGATCTCCTTGACGACGTCCTGGACCCGCACGGCGACGAAGACGTCCCACAGCCCCTCGGGGAGGCGGCCGCCGGCGACCGCCTTCGTCAGGTCGAGCTCGACCGAGAAACCGGCCTCCGGGTAGCGGTACTTGCCGCCGTCCTCCTTGCCCGCGCCGAGCTCGGGCGTGGCCACGACCGTCGTCGGGAAGCGGTGCTCGGCCTTGGTGTCGCGCTCGCGCAGCACCAGCTCCGTGCTGCTGGGCACATCCTGGGCGACCCGCCGGAGATAGGCGTGACCGGTCATCTTCAGTACGCCGCCGTCGATGGTGACCGAGTCCAGCCGGTGCCGGTCCCCGAGCGCCGTCGTGACGTCGAAGATCTCGTCGGGGATGCCGCGCTCGGCGTCGCGGAAGAACGGCAGCAGGGTGTACGCCCGGTCGCCCTCGACGAGGATCCCGGGCTGCTCGCCGCTCGAGCGGTGGCCGCGGTCGACCTTCTCCAGCTCGATGGACTCCTGGAGCATCCCGCGCTGGACGAGCTCACAGCGCAGCCGCGTGATCGCGTTCACCCCGGCCTTGAGCGAATCCGGGTAGGAGCGCTCCAGCAGGGCGCGCAGCTGCTCGTAGTTCTTCTGCTGCAGCTCCGGATCGGACTCCCTGGCCAGATGGATCAGGGCGTGGAACATGTCGATCGACAGGTGCCGGTTCAGCAGGCCGTCGCGGTCGGGTCCGGCCGGGACATGCTTTTCGACGAGGTCGACCATCAGCTCCAGGACCTTGATGCGGCTGTCGGCGCCGCGCGTGGAGGTGGTGATGTTGCCGCCGTCGTCGCGCTTGACGATGTACAGGCAGTCGTAGTCGGCGACGACGGAGATGCCGTCGGCCTTGAGGTAGAGCATGCCTGTGAAGAGCTGATCTTCACAGGTCTTGTACCCGAGCGGGAAGCGCAGACCGTGCTTCTCGATCAGCTCGCGCCGGATGAGCTTCAAGGGGTTGAGCGCCCAGTAGACCCGGGAGTTGAAAACGTCGGTGCGGGGCTGGTTGCGCACGAACATCGAGGCGGGCGCGCCCCGGCCGTTGACGCCCTTCATCTTGCCGAGCACCACGTCGGTCTGGTTCTTCTCGGCCATCGCGAGCATGCGCTCGAGCGCTTCCTCGCCGAGGTAGTCGTCGGCGTCCAGGAAGAAGACGAACTTTCCGCGCGCGTGGTCCAGGCCCTTGTTGCGGGGGGCCGAGGGACCGCCGGAGTTCTCCTGGTGGAAGACCTGGAACAGGCCGGGGTACTCCGCGGCGAAGCGTTCCAGCTCCCTGCCGGTACCGTCGGTGGAGCCGTCGTCGACGGTGATGATCTCCAGCCGGTCGCGCCCGATCGACTGCTCGACGACGGACGTCAGGGTCTTCGTCAGATACGGCATGGCGTTGTAGGCGCCGATGATCACCGAGATGTCCGGCGTGGTCAAAGCTCGTCGTCCGTTCCGCGTGCAGCCCGAGCGCTGGTCGCTGCACGCGCAGCCCCCCCGGTCGACTCGATGGCCATTGTTGAGGTGTTTTTCAAGGAAAGTCGGCGCACCAAGATCCTACAAACCACCCCATCGTGTGGAGGCACTGTGGCCGTCACGTTTCGGTGACAGCTGACTACATGAGGTTTGAACGGGGCCGGTTTGACCCGCCGACGGCAGGTCCGTAACCTTGTCAATCGGCGTGTTTCCATATGCGTCCACCCCTGAGCACCTCCCTCCCGGTCCGCCGGGAGAGGCCGCTCGTCCATTCCGGATCGTCATGGGCCCGCGCCCGTGTGGGCGGCTGGCATCAGGGGTTTCGTTCCGAGCGAGAGAGAGATCCGCGTGTACGCCATCGTGCGCAGCGGTGGTCGCCAGCACAAGGTTGCTGTCGGCGACATCGTTGAGGTTGACAAGATTTCCACCGCCAAGGTTGGCGACACGGTCGAGCTCTCGACCCTGCTCGTTGTCGACGGCGACGCCGTGACCAGCGACCCGTGGGTGCTGGCCGGCATCAAGGTCACGGCCGAGGTCGTGGACCACCACAAGGGCGCGAAGATCGACATCCTTCGCTACAAGAACAAGACCGGCTACCGCCGCCGCCAGGGTCACCGTCAGCAGTACACGGCGATCAAGGTCACCGGCATCCCCGCGGCTGCGAAGTAAGGGACTGAGGAGAGATGGCACACAAGAAGGGCGCATCGTCCACCCGGAACGGTCGCGACTCCAATGCTCAGCGGCTCGGCGTGAAGCGCTTCGGCGGTCAGGTCGTCAACGCCGGTGAGATCCTGGTCCGCCAGCGTGGCACCCACTTCCACCCCGGCTCGGGCGTTGGCCGTGGCGGCGACGACACCCTGTTCGCGCTGCTGCCGGGCGCCGTGGAGTTCGGCACCCACCGTGGCCGCAAGGTCGTGAACGTCGTTCCGGTCGCCTGATCGGTTTTTTCGCGAGGGGCGGACCTCACTTCCCGGGTCGGGAAGCGGGTCCGCCTTTCGTGTGTTGAGAGACAGACATTTCCGTATGTACGTCACCGGCGTCACTGCCGCCGGTGGCACCCCCGTCATCACTGGAGGCATTCCATGACCACCTTCGTGGACCGCGTCGAGCTGCACGTCGCCGCGGGTAACGGAGGCCACGGCTGCGCCTCCGTGCACCGGGAGAAGTTCAAGCCGCTGGGCGGCCCCGACGGCGGCAACGGCGGCCGTGGCGGCGACGTCATCCTGGTCGTCGACCAGTCCGTGACCACGCTGCTCGACTATCACCACAGCCCGCACCGCAAGGCCACCAACGGCAAGCCCGGCGAGGGCGGCAACCGCTCCGGCAAGGACGGCCAGGACCTGGTCCTGCCCGTGCCGGACGGCACCGTCGTGCTCGACAAGAAGGGCAATGTCCTCGCCGACCTGGTAGGCCAGGGCACCACCTACGTCGCCGCCGAGGGCGGCCGGGGCGGTCTGGGTAACGCGGCCCTGGCCTCCGCCCGCCGCAAGGCCCCCGGCTTCGCCCTGCTCGGTGTCCCCGGGCAGTCGGGCGACGTCGTCCTGGAGCTCAAGACCGTCGCCGACGTCGCGCTCGTCGGGTACCCGAGCGCCGGCAAGTCCTCGCTGATCTCGGTGCTCAGCGCCGCCAAGCCGAAGATCGCGGACTACCCGTTCACCACGCTCGTCCCGAACCTGGGCGTCGTGACCGCCGGCTCGACGGTGTACACGATCGCGGACGTCCCCGGCCTGATCCCGGGCGCCAGCCAGGGCCGCGGCCTGGGCCTGGAGTTCCTGCGCCACGTCGAGCGCTGCTCGGTGCTGGTGCATGTGCTGGACACCGCGACGCTGGAGTCCGACCGTGACCCCGTCTCCGACCTCGACGTGATCGAGGAGGAGCTGCGGCAGTACGGCGGCCTGGACGACCGGCCCCGCATCGTCGTCCTGAACAAGGTCGACATCCCCGACGGCCAGGACCTCGCCGACATGATCCGCCCGGAGCTCCAGGAGCGCGGCTACCGCGTCTTCGAGGTGTCGGCGGTGGCGCACAAGGGCCTCAAGGAGCTGTCGTTCGCGCTGGCCGAGATCGTGGCCGAGGCGCGCGCCGCCAAGCCGGTGGAGGAGGCGACCCGGATCGTCATCCGCCCGAAGGCGGTCGACGACGCGGGCTTCACGGTCACGCAGGAGGAGGACGGCCTGTTCCGCGTGCGCGGTGAGAAGCCGGAGCGGTGGGTGCGTCAGACCGACTTCAACAACGACGAGGCCGTGGGCTACCTGGCCGACCGCCTGGGCCGCCTCGGCGTCGAGGACGAGCTGATGAAGGCCGGGGCCCGGGCGGGCGACGGCGTGGCGATCGGTCCCGAGGACGACGCGGTCGTCTTCGACTGGGAGCCGACGATGATGGCCGGTGCGGAGATGCTCGGCCGCCGCGGCGAGGACCACCGCTTCGAGGCGCCCCGACCGGCGGCGCAGCGTCGCCGGGACCGCGAGGCGGAGCGCGACGAGGCGCAGAAGGAGTTCGAGGGCTTCGACCCGTTCTAAAGGGGTACCAGACCGGCCCCGGGGCTGCGCTGGTGCAGCGTCCGGGGCAGGGAATGGGCTTTCCGGCATGGACACATGGTCTGTGCGTGCCGGCCTGGGAGGTCCAGGTGTGACGCCGCGTCACCACCCGTACCGACGCTCGCCGACCGGCCGACATCGGACCTGAACCCAGCAACTTCACAGCACTTCGCCCCGCCAAGGATCTTGGCGGGGCGAAGTGCTGTGTCCGGACTCTGACGACGGCGCCCTCCGGCACCGACAAGGTCGCCTTTCGGAGCCCGTGTCAATGACTGGTGCGCCGTCCCGCGGATCCGTGGCTCACCGCTGACGCTCGTGTGTACGTGATGTGACCGACTCGGCGACCGGCAGGCCGCCGACCGTGGTCTGAGTCCAGGGCGTGGGCCGGGATGCGCGCGTCCAAGGCGGGACGGCGGGTGCGCAGAAGGTCGTGGAGAGCGGAGCGGCCGATCTTGAGGCGGGCCATCACCTCGGAACGGTGAGGAGTTCGTCGTCACGCACCGGCTGTCACCTCCTGTTCACGAGTCCGGCCGCCGCGATGCCGCCGAAGGTCAGCAGCGCCGGGCGGGCGGTGGCCGTCCGGTGGCCGGAGCGGAGCCGAAGGCGGCCATCGCGACGGTGTACCAGGCGGTGAACAGCTCCCGGGGTCTGCCAGGCGTTGAACATGACCATGACGGCGAGGGAGTCGAGCGGTCGGGGACCCGCACCGCAGCACGGTGGCGCCGGTAAGGGGGAACCGGCGTCAAGCCACCACTACGAGCCGTCGGCGTCCTGCCCGAGCGGAGCAGTACGCAGCCGGCGAGACCCGCCCCCAGGCCAGGCCGGTGAGACGTTTCGGATGCTCTCTCTGCAGAGCCGGCCACTTACCGCCAAGCGGAGCAACCGCGCCGCCCATATCGGCCCCGCCCTCAGCCGTCCCAGTAGTGGCAGGTCCGGCAGGAGGGGCCCCGGTCACACGTCATACTGGATACGTTCACCATTCGTACGGATCAGGTTCAAGGAGTCGACCGAAGTGCGAAATCCCGAGGCGCCCCGGTTGCTTGGGGTCTACCGCCGAGCCGTCCCCGAGCGTGTGCGGCGGGCCATCGTTTCGCAGGTCGACGCCGATGTGCGCCGCCGGCTGAAGATGCGTATCGCCCATGGCACGGCCATCGCCGAGCGGTTCCGCAGCGGCCGGGTCGCCAAGCGCTACGAGGCGCTTGCCTCCGGACCTGACCGTGCCGTCGTCAGCGTCGGCCGCGAGGCGAAGGTCGCCCTGGTCACTCCGGGGGTGACCCCGCTCGAGGCCCGGCGCGCGAACCTGGACGCCGTGCTGGGCGCGTTCGCCGAGGCGCAGATCGACCACTTCTGCGTACGGGGCAAGTCGGACACCGCCGCCGCCGTGGCCGTGCACGAGCGGGATCGCGCCGCCGCCCTCGCGGCGCTCGCCGATGCCTGCCACCGGCTTCCCGGCTACGTCACGCTCGTCACGGGGAACGGTCCCGCTTCGGCGATCTCTCATCCCGGCTTCGAGACGTCCACCTGGCAGCGGCTGCGTGACGCCGGCATCGTGCGCATCACCTGGTACCGCACCGATCCCACGCACCTGCTGACGCTCGGGAACCTGTACGGCTGCGACATCGAGTTCTGGCACGAGGAGAAGGGCGAATTGGTCCCGCCGAGGCCCGGCAAGGTTGCCGCAGCTCTGCCGGTCCGGGGCAAGAGCGTCACCGTCTCGGAGGCGTATTTCACGAGTCTCGCGCCGCGGGAGTCGGCCGACGCCGCACAGGTTCCCACCCGTCCGGAGATGGCCGTCGTCCACACCGACGAGGTCACCTTCCCCATCGATGTCGTCTACACCTGGGTGGACGGTGCCGACCCCGCCTGGCTGCGGCGCCGCGCCGAATTCTCCGGCGAGGGGTACCACGCCGAGGCGGCCAATGCCGCCCGCTACCTCAGCCGCGACGAGCTGCGCTACTCGCTGCGCTCCCTGCACATGTACGCCCCTTGGGTGCGCACCGTCCACCTGGTGACCGACGACCAGACGCCCGACTGGCTGGACACCGAGGTTCCGGGCCTGAAGGTGGTGAGCCACAAGGACATCTTCCGGTCCCCGCACCTGCTGCCCACCTTCAATTCGCACGCCATCGAGAGCCAGCTGCACCACATCGACGGGCTGTCCGAGCACTTCCTGTACTTCAACGACGACGTGATGCTCGGCAACGAGGTGACACCGCAGGACTTCTTCGTCTCCAGCGGCCTCACCAAGTTCTTTCCGTCCTCCGCCCTGGTGCCGCTCGGTGAGCGGACCGTCGACGACCCGCCGGTCGCGGCGGCCGGCAAGAACAATCGGCGCCTGATCGAGGAGCGTTACGGCGCCGTGCTCGTGCAGAAGATGAAGCACATGCCGCATCCGCTGCGCCGCAGTGTGCTGACGGAGATCGAGTCCGAGTTCGACGCCGACTACCGGCACACCGAGGCGAGTAGGTTCCGCAGCATCGACGACATATCCATCGCGTCGTCGCTGCACCACTACTACGCCTTCCACACGCAGCGTGCGGTGCCGTCCCAACTGCCCTACGCCTACCTCGACCTGACGCACCCGTGGACGGAGACGCGGCTCGGGCGGCTGCTCGCCAACCGCGACAAGACGGTCTTCTGCGTCAACGACACGGTCTCGACGGAGCAGGACGTGACGGAGCAGAAGGACCTGATCACGCCGTTCCTCGAGGCGTACTTCCCGGTGCCGAGCCCGTTCGAGAAGAAGCAGTAGTAGACGGAGCGCATGAGAGAGGCCTTCCTCGTCCGGCCGGACGAGGAAGGCCTCTCTCATGCGCTGCCTGTCGTCAGTCGCGCTCGAAGCGCGAACGGACCGGGAAGTAGGCGTTCAGGAAGGCCTGCAGCACGCGGTCCTGCTCGTCGACCGGGACCTCGGCGTCAGCAGACTCTCCGATGCAGAAGACGTCGTGGCTGCGCGAGGCCAGAAGCCTGCTGAGCACCGAGTGGTGCTCGTAGTTGCCGACGTTGATGTAGCTGCAGGAGATGGCGGACGGCACCGAACGGCCGGTGAGGTAGCCGTAGTGGTGGTGCAGCGAGGAGGTGATCGACAGGTCCGAGTTCGCCCGGAACGGGTTGCGGGCCGTTGCCGAGACCTCCTCCGGGAACCGCTCGGCGATCTCCGTGAGCACGCTGCGGCGCAGCGGATGCGGGGCGTGCAGGAAGCCGTGCGTGGCGACCCGGCCGAACGCCCCCTCCAGAAGAGCCCGGTTGTTCTTGGCCGCCGCGAAGTAGCCTTCGTCGTCCGGCGACGGCTCGCTCGGCGGGACGGACGTCGGCGAACGGAAGAGCTTGGCGACGCCGTTGCTCAGGAAGAACGAACCCGGAGAGAGCGGGCGGCCGATGAACACGTCGTCGTTGAAGTACAGGAAGTGCTCGGACAGCCCGTCGATACGGTGCAGCTGGCTCTCGATTGCGTGCGAGTTGAACGTGGGCAGCCACGACTGGTCCGGGAAGATGTCCCGGTGGGCGACCACCTCGATGCCGGGCTGGTCGGTGTCCAGCCACTCCGGCGTCTGGTCGTCCGTCACCAGGTAGATATTGCGCACCCATGGCGCGAACATCGCCAGGGACCGCAGCGAGTACCGCAGTTCGTCCCGGTTGCGGAACCGGACGTCGCCGCTGTCGGCGTCGTCGACCGGCATGTCCAGGCTTCGGCGGACGTCGTCACGCCGCTTGCGCCACGCCGGGTCGGTGTCGTCGACCCAGGTGTAGACGACATCGACAGGGAAGTCCACGTCCCACATCAGCTGCTTGGTGAACTGGGTCAGCGTCGGATAGGCGTGTTCGCCGACCTGGAGCTTGGCGGTGGGCGCCAGCGAGGGCAGACGGCGGCCGAGGAGTGTGGTCGCACGCGGGCTGTTGCGCCAACCGTCTTCGTCCTCCTCCCAGAACTCGACGGTGCATCCGTACGCCGGCCCATAGCGCAGCGTCCGGCTCGCGCTCGTCACCGGCTTGAAGACCCGCACGCCGGCGATTTCGCCGACACCGTCGAGCCGCTCGGCCAGTACGGCGCCGGGAGCGGCGCCCCGCGGAGTGATCAGCTCGCCGTACACGGGCTTGCCCTGCAACTCGGTCGCCAGCGCCTGGAGGGCGCGGGCACGCTGCTCGACCGGTACGGCGAGAAGGTGCGCGATTCCGTCGTTGCGCACGAGCACGAAGGGAACGCCGGAGTCCTCGAACGCCTTGGCGGTGATCTCCAGGTTGAGGTTGGCCATCGTCGGGCCGTCGATGTCGTCCCGCTCCTCGGCGAGGCGACCGGCGGAGCGGATGAGAGACCGGTTCTGTGCCTGGATCAGTACCTCGCGCGCCTTCTGCTCGTCGGAGGAGTTCGCCAGGAGGGACACGGGCGCCGCAACGCTGAAACTCTTGGTGCCGCCCTGTGCGATGCGCATGGCCGTGCGGTCGGCGCGGGCGGCGAGGCGCTCGGGAGTGTCACGACGGGCGACGAGGCGCTCGAACAGCTCCTCCCACTGTGCGGTGATCTTCTCGCCGGAGAAGCGCTCGTTGACGCCGGACCTCGCCGCCTTGCCGAAGGCGTGCCGCGTGTCGTCGTCCTTCATCAGACGGGACATGGCGTCGGCGAGGGAGTCGATGTCACGCGGTGGGACCAGCAGTCCGTCCACGTCGTGCCGGATGATCTCGGCGGGCCCGGTGACGATGTCGTAGGCGATCACCGGCACTCCGGCTGCGAACACCTCGAGCAGCACCAGAGGGAACGCCTCGTTGCGTGAGGGCAGGAGGCACAGCGAAGCCTTGGCCCACTCCTGCTCCATCTGGTCGGAGCGACCCATGAGTTCGACCTGCGTGTGCAGGCCGAGTCCCTCGACCAGGTGACGCAGGCGCACCTGCTGCGGGCCGTCGCCGAAGATGCGCAGCGTCCAGTCGGGGAAGTCGGCGGAGACCCGGTGGAATGCGTGGATGGCGTGGTCCAGCTGCTTTTCCGGGGTCATCCGGGCGGCCAGGACTATGGTCCTGCTCTCCAGGTCGGCCCGCGGGCGGTAGCCGTCGGGGACTGCGTTCGGGATGGCGACCAGCTCGGGGGCGGCGTCCTGGAGTGAGTCTGCGAACCAGTCGTTCGTGCGCTCGGTGAGCGAGACGAGGGCATCGATCCGGGGTGCGTACACGAGGAGGGGCTCACCGGAGACGCCGCGGAGCTGAGAGGCGCGGTGCTCCTGGTGCACGGTGATGACGCGGGCCGGGGCGAGCTCCGCGACGGCGGCCATGAGCGCCGGCGTCGTGGTGATGAGGACATCGGTGTCCAGGGAGCCCAGCGCCCTGGTCATCTCGATGTCGGAGAGCCGGTTGAAGGTGCTCTCCCAGGCCGGTTTGATGATCTCGCTGGGCAGGGAGGCCAGCGTGCGGCACGCCTCGGCGTCCAGGGACGAGTCCCTCACGGGCCGCTCGTGTGCGCCGGTTCGGTCGACCAGGTAGCGCCGCTGGACCTTCCGGGCGGCTGCGAAGAACGGCTCCTGCCGTGTCTTGAAGACGCTGAGGACTTCGACGTCGTGGCGGGGTGCGAGATGAATGGCCTGCGTGTAGGCGGCCATCTCGGTGCCGCCCATCTCATCGCCCCAGGTGAGCAGGAACGTGATCTTCATGCGATTTCCTCTGTGCTCTGGGGCGGGGCTATGACTTCCGTGCAGTTGACGGCAAGCGCTCCGGCCGCGGTGACATGGGCATGTACCCGCATGAGGGAGCCGTTGTCGAGGGCGACGATACGGAAGGGGGTGCGGTAGACCTGCCGGGGGTGACGGACGTCGGTCAGCTGCCGGGCGATCTTGAGCCGGGTGCCGCCGAGCCGCAGGTACAGGTCCCAGGTGCGGGCCGTTCCGCGGTCACCGCCCATCTTGTCGAGCGGCACGTCGAAGCTGAAACGGTCGCCCTGCCACTCGGGCTTTGCCACGACGGCCTTGTGATTGCCGCGGCGCACCACGGCCTCGGCCGTTCCGGACGTCTCGGTGGGGGCGCAGCCGATGAGCCGGCCGTGGACAGTGATCCGGTCCCAGCGCAGGTCGAACGCGGTGAGTTCGGCGTGGGGGCGGGGAGCCCGGACCTTCAGCAGCGCGAACCCGTCGAGAGAGCGGACGGGACGGAAGATCGCGCCGCTCGTCGGCGACGGCGAGGACGGCAGGGTCGGCCCGTCCGAGACCTCCCGGGCGGCAGCAGCGGTGACCTTCGTACGGTGCGTCTGCCCGCCGAGGTCCGTGATCAGCACGGCGAGCCTCCAGATGCCGCTGCTGAGGGCCGGTCCACGGTCGGCCGGCTCCGGCCGGTCCCGGTGGCGCAGGGGAACGGTCGCGGTGAGCAGCAGGCTTCCGTCGGCCTGTGGTTCGAGCTCCAGAGGCACCCGCTCACGGGTCGTGGCGTGGGAGAGCATCAGAACGGCGGAGGCGACGTCCCGGCCCGGAACCGCGACCGCGAAGTTGAGGGTCCGGCCGCTCAACACCGAGTAGTGGACGGCCCGGAGCTGCGCGCGCGGCCGGATTCCGCCACCGATCGTCGGCACCGTGTGCAACTGCTCGACGCGACGGCGCATTCGTACGGCGGCCCGGCGAGCACGCTTCGCAGCGCCCACCGCATAGGGCAGCAGTGAGTCACTCACGGCGATCCCTGCTTCCACTCAAGGCTGATGGTCAGCGTCGCATGGTGCCAAGTATGAGAGGCATCGGCAAGTTGACTCACAAATCGACCCTTATGTGATGACGATCACTTGATCTCGTGAAACCTGATCTCACGGTTTCCCTCTTTACGTGTGGCGATCTTGCTCGGTCGCCGCAGACGTCAAGGGGGAGCCATGGGGCGCCGGTCCGAAGCTCATTATCCTGTGCCGCCCCGGCGTGCCGTACTGGCGTCCCTGGCCGGGGCCGCCGCGGTGGGCCTGGCGGGCGGCCGCACCCTGAGCCGCCCCTCTGCCGGTTCCGACGCAGCGGCCGGCGCGGGCGGTTCCGGTGTGCCGGTGCGACAACTGGGCGCAGAGCCGCGGAACGGATTCGCGGAACCCGGTGATGCGCGGGTCATGCAGATCGTGGCCCATCCGGATGACGACCTGTTCTTCATGAATCCCGACGTGGCTCACACGCTGGCCAGCGGAGTGCCGGTGATCTCCGTCTATGTCACGGACGGCGGCTCCTTCGGGGTGAACGCGGTCCCGGGCCGACCGGAGCCGGCGGTGGACGTTCCGGCGTATGTCTCCTCGCGCCAGCAGGGACTGCGGCAGGCGTACGCGCAGATGGCCGGTGCGCCGCTGTTCACGGCATGGGAACGCACGGCTATCCGGCTGCCTGGAGGGCGCGAGGCCGAACTCAACCGGCTCGAGCACCACGGAAGGCGTGTGGAGCTGATCTTCCTCAACCTCCGGATGCATGCGAAGGACCGAGGCAGAGCCGTCAACATGACGCACCTGTGGAGCAGGCCGGGTGTCCGCCTCCCGACACAGTCCGCGCCCGAGTCCCCGGTCCGGGGGACGTTCTCCTACAGTCGTGACGACCTCGTCGACACCCTCGTCTTCCTGTTCCGGCGGCACCGGCCCACCCTGATACGGACGCTCGACCCGGACCCGGACGCCCAGGTGCACGATCAGCGGCATACGCGCGGCAGCGATCAGCCTGGCTACTCGGACCACCCCGACCACACCGCCACGGCGCTCTTCGCCTGGCGCGCACTCGCCGAGTGGGCCGACGGAACCGGAGGCAGAGCCAAGGCCCCCGCGTTCCAGACCGAGTCGTACCGTGGTTACTACAACCAGCGCTGGCCGCACAATCTCCCCTTGGAGACAGTCGCCCTCAAGGCCCGTTACCTCAACGCCTACGGCGGTGACCCGTCCTGGGAGTGCGGCAACGCATCCGGCTGCGGCGACTACTCGATCGGCAGCGACCGCGTCCTGGTCTCGAAACGTGGCTGGGTCCGCAGCACGCACCGGCGGTATCCAACCGCCGGTCCCAAGGCCGTGATCGGTGCAAACGGGGCCCTGTCGGTGTACGGAGTGCTCGGGACCCGGCTCGCGCGGTGGACCGGTACACCTGCGGGGGGCTTTGGCGCGCCGGAGGACCTCGGCGGCGGACCGCTGGCGCCGGCGATAGCCGTGGCAACGGATGCGGACGGCCGCCGACTGATCTTCGCCCTGCGCTTCTCACGGATGGAGGCGAGCGCCTCGCGCAACGTCCGCGAGATCGTCATGCTCCGGCAGCAGACGCCAGGAGGCGATTTCGAGCCCAGTTGGCGCAGTCTCGGCAACCCCGAGACCGAGCCCCGGCGCAGCCGGCTGACCGGTCCGCCGACCGCTGTGACCGGGGCCGACGGCCGTGTCCACGTCTTCGTGCGCAACGGGGACAAGGGGGTGAGCACCCGCGTGCTCGACGGGCAGGGCAACTGGTCGCCCTGGCGGCGGCTGCCCGGCGGGTACATACAGGACGGCCTTGCTGCCACGGTGGACGGCGACGGGCACATCCATCTGTTCGCCGCCTCCTCAGGATGGGTGGAGCACTGGACCCAGCGCACGCCGTCCGCCGGACTCCGCAAGGGGTCACGGAGATTCGTGGCGGAGCCGGGGGATGCCCCCGACGCCGTCACTGCTTCGGACGGTTCCGTGCTCGTCGGCTACCGGCGGATCGCCAGCGACCGCGTGATGGTCGAGCGCCTGGCTGCGGGGCGGACACGCCGCTGGTCGACGGTGGCGGACGTGCCGGTGCCCGGTTACGGGCGCGTCAGTCTGGTCGGCGGCCGGAAGCCGGGGGCGGACGATCTCCGCATGGCCGTCTGCACCGGTACCGGTGAGGGGCTGGTGTACGACGGCCGCGACGGCATGGTGGCCAGGGCGAGAGCCCAGGCGCTCACCTTCGCGGTGGGAACCCCGGCAGTCATGGGCGCCGCGGGCGGCGGCCCGGTGGCGGTGGTCACCCTCGGGCTGGACGGCAGGCCCGTGGTCGCACAGCTGCGGGACATCCCGGGCCGGACCTGAGAGGTCTCGGCGAAGCGCGGCTCAGCATTCTTCTAGAATGACCGGATGACGTGGATGATCACAGGCGGTGCCGGCTACATCGGGTCTCATGTGGTGAAGGCCCTCACCGAGGGCGGTGAGCGGGTGGTCGTCCTCGACGACCTCAGCACCGGCGACCCGGCCAGGCTGCCGGCCGGCGTACGGCTGGAGCGCGGATCGGTACTGGACCGGGATCTGGTCGACCGTGTGCTGCGCGACCACGCGGTCGAGGGCATCGTCCACGTGGCGGCGAAGAAGCAGGTCGGCGAATCCGTCGAGCGTCCGCTCCACTACTACCGCGAGAACGTCACGGGACTCCAGACCCTGCTGGAGGCCGCCGCCGACGCGGGTGTCCGCCGTTTCCTGTTCTCCTCTTCGGCTGCGGTCTACGGGATGCCCGACGTCGACCTGGTCACGGAGCAGACCGAGTGCGCACCGATGAGTCCGTACGGGGAGACCAAGCTCGCGGGTGAGTGGCTGGTGCGTGCGGCCGGCCGCGCGCACGGCATGGCCACCGCCTCTCTCCGGTACTTCAACGTGGCCGGTGCCGCGTCCGCCGAACTCGGTGACCCAGGCATCTTCAACCTGGTGCCCATGGTGTTCGAGCGTCTCGACCAGGGCCTGCCGCCGCGGATCTTCGGGGACGACTACACGACGCCGGACGGCACCTGCGTACGGGACTACATCCACGTCGAGGACATCGCGTCCGCGCACGTGGCGGCCGCGCGCCGACTGGTCGAGGACCCCTCCGCCGAACTCGTCCTGAACATCGGCCGGGGTGAGGGTGTGTCCGTCGCCGAGATGGTGAGCCTCATCTGCGACGTCAGCGGTCATACGGACATCGAGGCCGAGATCGCGCCCCGCCGCGCCGGGGACCCGGCCAGGGTGGTGGCCTCGGCCGATCTGATCCGCAAGGAGCTGGACTGGAGCGCCCGCTACGACGTCCGGGAGATGGTCGCCTCGGCATGGCAGGGCTGGCGCCTGCGGCATCCCGCTCAGGACCGCTGAGCCGGGCAGGGCAGTGGCCCTTACGCGGGCAATGGCCCGTTCCGGGTGACTGCCAGGCATTCACCCGGAACGGGCCGACCCATGGCTGGCAGGTAGATATCGGGCATACCGTAAGCGGAAGCGAACGGAGTGCCGATGAAGATCTCCTTTCTCATCCACACCATTTACGGGATCGGCGGAACCATCCGCACGACGCTGAATCTGGCGGAGGAACTGGCCAATCGCCATGAGGTCGAGATCGTCTCTGTCTTCCGGCACCGCGACGATTCCGCGTTCGCCCTGGACCCGCGCATCGCTGTCGTGCCCCTGGTCGACATCCGCCGGGGCAGCGCCGACCGGCAGGAGCCCCTGTTCGCCGAGCCCTCCGCCGCCTTCCCGCGCGCCGAGGCCCGCTACAGGGAGTACAACCGCCTCGTCGACGAGCGGGTGCGCGCGCACTACGCCGCGTCCGACGCGGACGTCGTCATCGGGACCCGCCCCGGCCTCGTCGCCTACGTCGCCCAGTTCGCTCCGGCCACCGCCGTCCGCATTGGCCAGGAGCACATGACGCACAACCACCACAAGGCCGCCCTGCGCGAGGAGATGTACGAACACCTCGACACCGTCGACGCGTTCGTCACCGTCTCCGAGGGCGACGCCAAGGTGTGGCGCGAGAAGATGCCGCTGCCAACGACCCGCGTCCTGTCGATTCCCAACAGCGTCCCCGAGCCGTCCGTCCCGCCCTCCGACGGCACCGGCAGGACCGTCGTCGCGGCCGGGCGGCTCGCCGCCGAGAAGCAGTATCACGTACTCGTCGACGCCTTCGCCGAGGTCGTCCGACAGCGGCCCGACTGGTCCCTGCGCATCTACGGCTCCGGCGACCAGCGCGACAGGCTGCGCGCCCGCATCGACGAGCTCGGCCTGTACAACGAGATCCACCTGATGGGCCCTCATTCGCCCATCGAGCCCGAGTGGGCCAAGGGTGTCATCGCCGCGTCGACGTCCCGTCACGAGTCGTTCGGCATGACCCTCGTGGAGGCGATGCGCTGCGGCGTGCCGATGGTGAGCACCGACTGCGACTACGGGCCGCGCGAGATCATCGAGGACGGTGTCGACGGCATGCTCGTCCCCGTGGGCGACGCGCACGCCGTCGCCCGGGCGCTCCTGCGGCTGATCGACGACGAGGACCTGCGCCGCCGCATGGCCGCCGCCGCCGTGCGCAACGCGCGCCGCTTCGACCCCGGTGTGGTCACCAAGCAGTACGAGGCCCTCTTCGACGAGCTCGCCGCCGAGGCGGCGCAGCGCGCGCACATCCCCGGGATGACCCCGGTCGCGGACTGCGTGGTCGCCGTCGACGGCTCGGTGGACGTGAGCCTGGTCCCGCCGCTGCCGGAGGGCGTCGAGAACGGTGCCCGGCTGGTGTGTACACGGACCGGAGCCCGTACCGAGGTGCGGACCTTCGACTTCGACGAGCGTGGCTCCGCGACCGTCCCGGCCGGCGAGGTCTTACCGGAGGGCGTGTGGAACGTGTTCGTGGAGCTGGCCGGGGCAGGCGCCCGGAGACGGGTCTCGGCCCGCGTGGTCGACCAGCGCGGCGCCCTGCACGCGGCCGAGCGGCTGAGCCCGGGCGGCCCGGTGCGCAACCTCGTCCCGTACGAGGACAAGGCCAAGGGTGGTGCGCTGATGCTGCGCGCCTGGCACCGGCCGGTCCACGCCGAGGCCGCGAACGTCCAGGTCGACGGCTCCCGGGTCACTCTGGAGGGCAGCATGCTCGGCACGGCGAGGGTGGCCGGCGATCCGACGCTGGTGCTGCGCCGCCGCGGCAGGCCCAGGGACGAGATCCTGTTCCCCGGCGAGCGCGTCGGCGAGGACGGCTTCCGCTTCTCCTTCTCCGCCACGGTGCCCGCCGCCTCGCAGACCACCGCCCACGACGTGTGGGACGCCTTCATCCGCTATGCGTCGAACGCAGGGCCGGTCAGGATCGGGCGGATTCTCGACGATGTGGTGACGAAGCAGGGGATCTTTGTCTTTCCCCACACCGTGATGAGCAAGAAACGTGAGGGAAGTGTTGCCCGCGTCATTGCCAAGCGGGTACTGGGCAGACCGCGCAAGAAGATCCGCGTGCGCGTCTTCTACACGTTCTCCAACGACGTCGCACTCAATGTGGTGGATCTGTGACCGATTATTTGTACCCATCTTGGGTGATTTGTTCCGCTCAAATGTGTGGCGTCCGTCACTCGATCGTGTTGTGCTGAGCGGAGGTGAGGGCTCCGGATCGCCCGTGCGCAGCGGGTTTACCTATTTGTGTGCGCGGCGTCACCTGTCTTGCGGGAAGGTAAATGAGAATGCAAGCATCGGTTTATCTCCCCGCCCTCGCACGATAGGTTCTCTTTTCCTGTGCAGCCCATGGTCAAATCCCGAACCACTGCTGTCCTACTTGCCGGTGGGACCGGCCAGCGCGTGGGTCTGTCGATTCCCAAGCAGCTGCTGAAGATTGCCGGCAAGGCCGTCATCGAACACACGCTCGCGATCTTCGAACAGGTGGACGTCGTTGACGACGTCATGGTGCTCATGGCCCCCGGCTATGTTCCGGATGTCGAAAAAATCATTGCAAAGGCCGGGTTGACCAAGGTTGTCAAGGTCATCGAGGGCGGTGCCACGCGCAACGAGACCACAGAGCGCGCCATCGCGGCCCTCGGCGAGGGCCTGGCCGAGGGCGAGGACCGCAACGTCCTGTTCCACGACGCCGTTCGCCCCCTGCTCTCCGAGCGCGTCATCAAGGACTGCGTCGACGCCCTGGACCGCTACCAGGCCGTCGACGTCGCCATCCCGTCCGCGGACACGATCATCGTGACCCGCACGCACGGCGAGGACGGCGAGTTCATCACCGACGTCCCGGACCGCTCCCGGCTGCGCCGCGGCCAGACCCCGCAGGCCTTCAAGCTGTCGACGATCCGCAGGGCGTACGAGATCGCGGCCGGCGACCCGAACTTCCAGGCGACCGACGACTGCTCGGTCGTGCTGAAGTACCTGCCGGACGTGCCGATCCACGTCGTCGCGGGCGACGAGTACAACATGAAGGTCACGCAGCCGGTCGACGTCTTCATCGCCGACAAGCTGTTCCAGCTGGCCTCCACGGCCGCTCCGGCACAGGCCGACGAGGCCGCCTACCGCGAGCTGCTGGCGGGCAAGACCCTGGTCGTCTTCGGCGGCTCCTACGGCATCGGTGCGGACATCGCCAAGCTGGCGGAGTCCTACGGCGCCACGGTCTATGCGCTGGGCCGCTCGACCACCGGCACCCACGTCGAGAACCCGGAGGACGTCGACGACGCGTTGTCCACGGCCTACGCCGAGACCGGCCGCGTCGACTACGTCATCAACACCGCGGGCGTGCTGCGCATCGGCAAGCTGGCCGAGACGGACAACACGACCATCCAGGAAGCGCTGAACGTCAACTACCTGGCCCCGGTGCAGATCGCGCGCGCCTCGCACAAGTACCTCGCGGAGACCAAGGGGCAGCTGCTGCTGTACACCTCCAGCAGCTACACCCGCGGCCGCGCCGAGTACAGCCTCTACTCCTCCACCAAGGCCGCCATGGTGAACCTCACCCAGGCCCTGGCCGACGAGTGGGCGGGCGACGGCATCCGCGTCAACTGCGTGAACCCCGAGCGCACCGCCACCCCGATGCGCACCAAGGCGTTCGGCACCGAGCCGACCGGTTCGCTGCTGTCGTCCGAGGCTGTGGCCCATACCTCGCTCGACGTGCTGCTGTCCGCGCTCACCGGTCATGTCATCGACGTACGGCAGCAGGATCCGACCCATGGCGTCTCCGAGGCGTCGGGTTTCGAACAGGCGCTCGCGGCTCTCCTGGACCGTCACGGAGACGCGTGATGCCGGACGGCAAGGCCTCGGCAGCCGCCGCGAGGCGCGCTGCGGTGGTCCGTGTCCGTGAAGCCTGGCCTTCACATCTCCTTCGCGTCATGGTTTCACAATGCAAACAGTCGGCACCCCTTGGAGCAGGTTCTTCGTGATTTCGAAAGCCATTCGCATGGCTCGCGTGGGCAGCGGATCGGAGCTGGCCGCCGCAATTCTCCTGATGCTCGGATTCCCGTGCGTCATGCTCGCGGCGATAATCCCCAGTCTCTGGTTCTTCGCGGCTGCCGTCGCCGTGACCTACCTCGCCGACCAGTACCTGCACCAGCGGTCCAGCTATCTGGTCAACCGGCTGGCCAAGGTCCGTGCGGGCCTGTCGATCCGCTTCCTCGTGCGTCAGCTGCTGCTCGTGCTGCTGCTGGCCCGCATGGGATACGCGGAGGAGGCCGTCTTCTATGTGACGGTCGCCTGCCTGCTCGGCTTCTACGGTCTCCAGGCGCCCCACGGCGCGATGGTCACGCTGATCCGGCTGCGCCGGAAGCTGCCGGTGGTCACCCGCAACATCGACCTCTCGCACGTGCGCATTCCCGACGCCCCGCGGCCCGGCCTGATCAACCGTTCCGCCGAGAAGATGCTGCATCTCGACGTCTTCTCCTTCGTCGGCGTGATCGTCGCCATCGAGACCGGCGTCAATGCGTTCGCGTACGCGGGTCTGGGCCTGACGCTGCTGCTCGCCGTCGGTTATCTCGCCGTGCTGCTGCCCAATCTCCGTGCCGCCCGGCTGCCGGCCTCGCCGGAGAAGGTGCTCGAGGGCATCGACGCCTGGCTGCGCGAGTACCGGCCGACCGTGATGCTGTACTTCTCCGGCTCCAAGGACTCGGCGTACCAGGTCAACATGTGGCTGGAGACGATGGCGCAGCTCGGCGGCCGGCCGCTGATCTTCCTGCGCGAGCGCACCATCGTGCCGCAGCTCGGCAACACCTCGGTCCCCGTCCTGTGCGTGCCCGGCGGCGTGCACCTGATGAACCTGGACCTGTCGTCCGTGCGCGTCGCGCTGTACGCGGCCAACGTCGGCAAGAACATCCACATGCTGCGCGTGCCCACCATGAAGCACGTCTTCATCGGTCACGGCGACAGCGACAAGCTCGCCAGCGTCAACCCGTTCAGCAAGGCGTACGACGAGGTGTGGACCGCGGGCCGCGCCGGCCGTGACCGGTACGCGCTGGCCGACGTCGGTGTGCTCAGCGAGGACATCGTCGAGGTGGGCCGCCCGCAGCTGGCCCCCATCAAGCACTGGACGGGCAAGCCGCTCCACCCGATTCCGACCGTGCTCTACGCCCCCACCTGGGAGGGCTGGGAGGACGCCCCCGGCAACACCTCCCTGCTGCTGGCCGGCGAGAACATCGTCAAGCGCCTGCTGAACTCCGCCGAGCCGGTTCGCCTGATCTACAAGCCGCACCCGTTCACCGGCACCCGCGCCCCCAGGGCCAAGGCCGTGCACGAGCGGATCACCGCGATGGTCGAGCAGGCCGCCGCGGCCCGCGCGAGCGAGCCGAGGTGGGTGGAGGAGGCCGCGTCGCACGCCGCCGACCAGGCCGCCGCCCGCGCCGAGCTGCAGCGGATCGAGGCACGCCTCGCCGAACTGTCGGGCGCGGCCCGCGTCGGCCGGGACGAGGCCGAGGAGTCGCGCGACTCCCAGGCGGACCCGGTGCGCGAGGTGGAGACCGCGAAGCTCAAGGAGGAGTGGAACGCCGCGTACTGGCGCTCCTTCGGCTGGTGGGAGCACAAGGTCGTCACCGGTCCCGAGCCGCGTCTCTACGACTGCTTCAACGAGTCGGACGGCATGGTCTCGGACATCTCCAGCGTGGTCTCGGACTTCATCGCGAGCGGCAAGCCGTACGCGGTCACGGACTCCGCGGGTCTCGGCGAGGCCGAGTTCAAGCGGCAGAACACCGCGGTGCGTGCCGCGGTGATCCTCTCCAACAGCGCGGTCGAGCTCGACGAGCTGCTCACCGCCGTCGCCGACCGGGACGCCGACCCGCGTGCCGTGGCGCGGCACGAGCTCAAGGAGTACCTGCTCGGTCCGGACGAGCCGACCTCCATCGAGCAGTTCGACGTGGCGGTGCAGGCGCTGGCGGCCAAGGCCGAGGCCCGTAACGCCGGGGTGCTGCAGCGCCTGGCCGACGCGGAGCAGTCACCCGGCCTGGACGACACGCCCGTCGGCTGACCCGGCGGCCGAGCGGCCCGGTGGTACTCCCGAAAGGGTGGTGCCATCGGGCCGTTTCGCGTTTCGACCGCCATCCGCAGCAACATGCGCCTTTTGCCCGGTGCGTCATATAAGGCAACCGTTGGTGCTCTCCGGTTGTCTTGTATCTCTATGAATGAGAGTTTCGTGCCCGACGTCACGGTTGTCGTCGGCGCCTATGAAGCCATGCCCTATCTCGTCCGCTGCCTGGAGTCGGTGGAGTCGCAGACACTGGGCGCCGACCGTATCGAGCTCGTCGCGGTCGACGACGGGTCGACCGACGGCACGGGAGAGTACCTGGAGGAGTTCGCCGCCCGTTCCAAGGTCCGCACCACGGTCATCAGGCAGGCCAACTCCGGCGGCCCCAGCGGCCCGCGCAACCTCGGCCTCTCCCTCGCCCGCGGCCGCTACGTCTTCTTCCTCGACGCCGACGACTTCTTCGGCGACGAGGCGCTGGAACGGATGGTCGCCATGGCCGACCGGGCCGGGACGGACGTCGTGCTCGGCCGGATGGCGGGGTGCGGCCGCGGCGTGCCACGGTCGATGTTCGAAAAGACGCTGGAGCATGTGGACGTCCCCACCTCGCGCGTCATCTACGCGCTCAGCGCGCAGAAATTGTTCCGCCGTGAGCTGTTGGGCCGGCTCGGACTCCGGTTCGACGAGAGTCTCCTGACCGGCGAGGACGCGCTGTTCACCATGGAGGCGTACCTCAGTGGCAACGGCGTGTCCGTCGTCGCCGACTACGACTGCTACTACTTGGTGGGCAGGGAGGACGGCAAGCACGCGACGAGGCGCGGCGGTTACCCGCCCCGCTTCGAGGCGCTGACCGCCCTGGCCCGGCTGATCGCCCGGCTCGAACCGCCCGGCCGCGGCCGCGACCTGCTGATGGTCCGGCCCTTCACGGTCGGGCTGCTCCAGCAGTTCGGGCCCGCCCTGCTGCGTGCGCCGGAGTCCGAGCAGCACGACCGGCTGCGGCTGGCCGCGGAGATGGCGGGGCCGTACTGGACCAGGGGTGTCGCCCGCCGCATCAAGGTCGGGGAGCGGTTGGTGCTGGAGTGCGTGGCCCGGGGGCGGCTCGATCTGCTGAAGGACGTGCTGGAGTTCACCGCTGCCGGGAAGGCGCCCGAGGTGGTGCGCCGGTGGAGCCGGATCTATCTCGCGTACCCGCACTTCGGCGACCGCCACAGCGGCCTTGCGCGGTCCGTCTACGAGGTGACCGTGCCCGACTGGTCGGGCAGCCGGCGTGTGCTTCCGCCCGCGGTCCGCAGTTTTCCGCGCAGGGTTCTCGGCAGGATCCGCAGGAGTGCGGTACATGCCCGCCGGGCAGGCATTTTGCGACGCGGGAAAGCAAAGGGTGAGACATAGGTAACATCGAAGTGCCGGGGCGGCATCCGGCGGGGGAACGCTCTTGACGACTTCTTAGGGCAGGAACTGTGAAGGCACTCGTACTCTCCGGAGGAGCCGGTACACGACTCCGTCCCATTACGCACACATCCGCCAAACAATTGGTACCGGTCGCCAACAAACCGGTGCTCTTCTACGGCCTGGAGGCGATTGCGGAAG
Organism: Streptomyces sp. NPDC018833; assembly: GCF_044390825.1. Taxonomy (NCBI): domain Bacteria; kingdom Bacillati; phylum Actinomycetota; class Actinomycetes; order Kitasatosporales; family Streptomycetaceae; genus Streptomyces; species Streptomyces sp. NPDC018833. The sequence continues at coordinate 429,637 of NZ_JBIRZM010000001.1, forward strand.
CCGGGATCACCGAGGTCGGTGTCATCGTCGGAGAGACGGCGCCGGAGATCGAGGAAGCGGTCGGCGACGGTTCACGGTTCGGGGTCAAGATCACCTATATTCCGCAGGAGCGGCCACTGGGGCTCGCGCACGCGGTGGTCATTTCCCGGGAGTTTCTGGGAGAAGACGATTTTGTCATGTATCTCGGTGACAACTTCATCGTCGGCGGCATCAGCGGCCTCGTCGACGAATTCCGCACCGAGCGCCCGGACGCGCAGATCCTGCTCACCCGGGTCCAGGACCCCAGCTCCTTCGGCGTCGCCGAACTCGACGGTCAGGGCCGCGTCGTGGGCCTGGAGGAGAAGCCGAAGCAGCCCAAGAGCGATCTGGCGCTCGTCGGTGTCTACCTCTTCACGCCCGCCGTGCATGAGGCCGTGCGTTCCATCGAGCCCTCCTGGCGCGGCGAGTTGGAGATCACGCACGCCATCCAGTGGCTGATCGACCAGCACCGGGACGTGCGTTCCACGACGATCGCCGGCTACTGGAAGGACACCGGCAACGTCACCGACATGCTGGAGGTCAACCGCTTGGTGCTGGAGACCGTGGAGCCCCGTGTCGAGGGCGTGGTCGACGGGGACAGCGAGATCATCGGGCGGGTCCGTGTCGAGGAGGGCGCGCGGATCACCAACAGCCGCATCGTCGGCCCCGCCGTCATCGGCGCCGACACGGTGATCAGCGGCTCGTACGTCGGCCCGTTCACCTCGGTCGCCGAAGGGTGCCGCATCGAGGACAGCGAGATCGAGTACTCCATCGTCCTGCGCGGCGCCTCCATCACCGGCGTGCGGCGCGTGGAGGCGTCCCTGATCGGACGGGACGTCGAGGTCACCCCCGCTCCCCGCAACCCCTCGTCCCACCGTCTTGTGCTCGGCGACCACAGTAAGGTGCAGATCTCCTCATGACGACGAAGATCCTGGTGACCGGCGGCGCCGGATTCATCGGCTCCCACTACGTCCGCACGCTGCTCGGCCCGGAGGGCCCCGGTGGTGTGGCCGTGACCGTCCTCGACAAGCTCACCTACGCCGGCAACCCCGCGAACCTCGACGAGGTGCAGGGCCGCCCCGGCTTCGACTTCGTCCACGGCGACATCTGCGACGCCGACCTGGTGGCCAAGCTGATGGCCGAGCACGACCAGGTGGTGCACTTCGCCGCCGAGTCGCACGTGGACCGCTCCATCGACGGCGGCGCCGAGTTCGTCCGGACCAACGTCATGGGCACGCACACCCTGGTGGACGCCGCCCACCGGGCCGGCGTCAGGACGTTCGTGCACATCTCCACCGACGAGGTCTACGGCTCCATCGACGAGGGCTCCTGGCCCGAGACGCACCCGCTGCAGCCCAACTCGCCCTATTCCTCGGCCAAGGCCTCCAGCGACCTGATCGCCCTGTCCTACCACCGCACGCACGGACTCGACGTGCGTGTGACTCGCTGCTCCAACAACTACGGGCACCACCACTTCCCCGAGAAGGTCATCCCGCTGTTCATCACCAACCTGCTGGACGGCCGGAAGGTCCCGCTCTACGGCGACGGCGGCAACGTCCGCGACTGGCTCCACATCGACGACCACGTCCAGGGCATCGAACTGGTCCGCACCAAGGGCCGCCCCGGCGAGGTCTACAACATCGGCGGCGGCACCGAGCTGTCCAACAAGGAGCTGACCCGCCTGCTGCTTCAGGCGTGCGGCACCGACTGGGACACCGGCGTCGAGTACGTCGCCGACCGCAAGGGCCACGACCGCCGCTACTCGGTCGACTGCACCAAGATCCGTCAGGAACTCGGCTACGAGCCGCGCAAGGACTTCGCGACCGGCCTCGCCGAGACCGTGCGGTGGTACCGGGACAACCGTGCCTGGTGGGAGCCGCTGAAGGAGCGTGCGGCCCTGTGAGCGGCTGGCTCGTCACCGGCGCCGGCGGCATGCTGGGCCGTGACGTCCTCGGCCGGCTGTCGGCGGCCGGTGTCCCCGCGGCGGGGCTGGCGCGCCGCGACCTCGACATCACCGGCCCCGACGCGGTGCGCGCCGCTTTGGACGCGCATCGGCCGGCCGTGGTGGTCAACTGCGCCGCCTGGACGGACGTCGACGGCGCCGAGGAGCACGAGGAGGCAGCCCTCGCCGTCAACGGCACCGGCTCGCGCGTCCTCGCCGAGGCGTGCAAGGAGAGCGGTGCCGTCCTGCTGCACATCTCCACCGACTACGTCTTCGCCGGCGACGCGCACGAGCCGTACGCCGAGGACGCGCCGACCGGGCCGCGCGGCGCCTACGGGCGCACCAAGCTGGCGGGTGAGCGCGCCGTGCTCGACCTGTTGCCCGACAGCGGCCACGTGGTGCGCACGGCCTGGCTCTACGGGGCCGGCGGCCCGAACTTCGTGCGCACCATGATCCGTCTGGAGGCCGCACGGGACACGGTGGACGTCGTCGACGACCAGCGCGGCCAGCCCACCTGGAGCGCGGACCTCGCGGATCTGCTGGTGCGGCTCGGGCAGGGCGCGCTCGTCGGCACCGTGCCCGCCGGAGTCCATCACGGCACCAGCGCCGGGGAGACGACCTGGTACGGATTCACCCGCGAGATCTTCCGACTGCTGGGCGCCGACCCCGAGCGCGTGCGCCCGACGACCAGCGCCGCCTTCGTGCGGCCCGCGCCGCGCCCCGCGTACAGCGTGCTGGGACATCAGGGGCTTCGGCGCAGTGGCGTCGAACCCCTTCGCGACTGGCGTGAAGCGCTCGCAGAAGCGTTCCCGGAAGTGGTTGGCGCAGAGCGCGGAATGGGTGCTACCGGTCGGTAGACGTTTACGTCAGGGCGGCGTACACGCTAACTTCGCTGGGAATCAATCCATTTGATTCCCAGTGAAGGGCTCCATCAGTGGACCGCCATGGCTTCCTGCGCCAGCTGCACCGCATCTACAAACCCCGGAACTATCTGGAGATCGGGGTCAACGACGGGCGCAGTCTGGCGCTTTCCCGGGTTCCCTCTGTGGCTATCGACCCGGCATTCCGGGTCGTGACGAGTATCAGCTGCGATGTGCACCTGGTCAGAGCCACCAGCGACGATTTCTTCACCCGTAAGGACCCGTTGGTCCATCTGCGCAACGGCCGCAATCCATTTCGCGCCCTCGCCCGCAAGGACCCGATGAACCTCCTCGGCGGAGAGCCCCGGCTCGAGCTGTCGTTCATCGACGGAATGCATCTCTTCGAGTACGCGCTGCGCGACTTCATGAACGTCGAACGGCATTCCCGCTGGTCCAGCGTGATCGTTCTCGACGACATGCTTCCGAGGAATGTGGACGAGGCCGCGCGTGAGCGGCACACCAAGTTCTGGGCGGGCGACGTCTACAAGGTCGTCCAGGTGCTGCGCAGGTACCGCCCCGACCTGGTCGTCGTCGAGGTGGACACCGCCCCCACCGGCGTCGTCGCCGTCTTCGGCGCCGACCCGGAGAGCACCGTCCTCAAGGACGCGTACGACAAGATCATCGAGGAGTACGTCGTCCCCGACCCGCAGGACGTCCCGGACGAAGTGCTCGTACGGAAGAACGCCGTGCAGCCCGAGGCGCTGCTCGGCGCGGACTTCTGGCCCGGTCTGATCCGGGCGCGCACGCTGCGCAGGCCACGCGCCGCGTTCGCGCCCGTGCGCCGCGGCATCGAGAAGATCACCGGCTGAGGTCCCGCCGCGGAAGGCCCCGGGTCCCACCGGCCGGACCCGGGGCCGTTCCGCGTGTTCGGCCCGCAGCACGCCCGGCGGCTCAGCCCACCGAGGCCTCTCCTGCGCTCAGCCCGCCGGCGCGCAGCCGTGCGTAGTACGCCTCGCACTCCTCGTACCTCGGCAGCAGCCCCGTCCGCTCCGCCTCGGCGAGCGTGGGCGCGGCGGCGTCCTTGTCGGACAGCAGCGGTGCGACGTCCCCGGGCCACTCGATGCCGAGGTCCGGGTCGAGTGGGTGGATGCCGTGCTCACGCTCGGGGGCGTAACCCTCGGAGCAGAGGTAGACCACCGTCGCATCGTCCGTCAGGGCCATGAAGGCGTGGCCCAGGCCCTCGGCGAGATACACGGCACGGTGGTCGGCGTCGTCGAGGCACACCGCCTCCCACCTGCGGTACGTGGGGGAGCCGACGCGGATGTCCACGATCACGTCGACGACCGCGCCGCGGACGCACTTCACGTACTTGGCCTGGCTCGGCGGCACATCGGCGAAATGGATGCCGCGCATCGTGCCCCGGGCGGACACCGAGCAGTTGGCCTGCTCCAGCCGGAGCCGGTGCCCTGCCGCCTCGGCGAGGTCGGGTGCCCGGAACCACTCGTGGAAGCTCCCACGGCTGTCGGGGAAGACCTTCGGCTCGTGCACCCACACTCCGCCGATGGAGAGCTGCCGCATCCGTTCCACTCCTCGCTGTCATGATCAGGTTCGTCGAAGGACGGCGCGCGGCTCGGCCGTCCCCGTCAGCCGAGCACCCGCGCCGCCAGCCGGCGCACCTTCTTGCGGCCCGCCGACGGCAGCCGGCGCACCACCGGACCGGCGACAGCCCGGGCCGCGCGCCGCAGCGCCGCCCGCTTGCGCTGGGCGGCCAGCTTCCGCAGCATCGCGGGCTCGGGCACGGGGAGGCTGTCGTCCGGCCGAAGCCTTCCCGCGCCGTCCACGCCCACCCCGCACAGCGGCACCATCGGGGCCTTCGGCCCGTCCAGCCGGACCCAGAGCTGCCAGTCGCCCTCGGGAGCGCCCGGCACACGCCGCGGGACGGTCAGGTGCGCCCGCCCCAGCTCGGGCTCCAGCGTGCCGGGGAAGGTGTGCACGGCGTCGGGGACCTCCTCGCCCTGAGCGGGCTTCGTGAGCACCAGTTCCGGGGCGCCGCTGCCCAGGCCCGTACCCTCGCCGGTGGTATCGGTGGTGAACAGGTCCAGACGCAACTGGAAACGTGCCCCCGGCATACGCAGCACGGTGCGGCCCGCGAGATAGGGGGCCACCTTCTTGCCCCTGCGCGCCACATCGAGCGTGAGGTTGCTGTGCGGGTCGGTGAAGTACGGGATCACCGAGCGGGGCGGCGACGACAGCAGCGCGGGCAGGCAGCGGGAGTCGACCCGGCCATCGCGGTCCGCACCCAGGCGCGCCCGGCGGACGAGCCCCAGGCCGCGCACGTTCACCCAGGCGTCCCAGAAGCCGCGCGGAAGGCTGCCACGGCCCTTCTTCCCGCCCTCGGGCTCCAGCATGCCCGTGCCGCGCAGCACGACCTCGCAGCTCCCGTCGTCGCGGTCCCCGACCTCGGCGGTGAAGGAGGCGGGGCACGGCCATTCGACCGCCTTCTCGCGGTCGCGCAGCGAGACCTCGGCGGTGAAGCCGCCAAGGTCGTCGGTGATGTCGACGAGCTCGCCGGCGGCCAGGAATCTCGCGCTCAGGTCGGGGTGCAGATACAGCCGGCCGTCGCGGCGCAGCAGCGTGAGCGGCTCCTTGTCCTCGCCGTGCACCAGGCGCGCGGTGATGCCGATCGCGATGCGGCCGTCGTCCTGCCATGCGAGGTCCTCCAGCCGCACCGCGCCCTTGACGGATGATGCGAACCGGGCCACCCGTACGAGCCCCGCCGCGTCGTCGTTGCGCAGCAGCGTGGAGCGCAGGCGCAGCAGCGGGCCGAGACCGTTGTGCACGGAGTCGGTCATGAAGTCCAGCGCGAGGGGGCGCACCGCCGCGACCATCTCGCGCAGGTAGTCGTCGTCGTAGGTGAGGACAGCCGGCTCGCTGAGCCTGCCGAGCATCTCGACCCGGTAGAAGCGGCGCAGCACCCGGTCCCGCAGCGGGCCCGGCTCGGTGCCCGCCACGACGACGTCGAGGACCTCGCGGAGGTTGCCGTAGTAGCCGGCCGGGACGAGCTTCGCCGACCCGGCGTTCTTGCCGTCGTCGCGCTTGGAGTAGTGGTAACAGGTGTACGAGCCGAGGATCGAGACGACCTTCGCCGGGATGTACGCCTTCATCATGTACAGCTGGTCCTCGAGGCGGCGCTTGCCCTCCGCATAGGCGATGCCGTGCTCGCGCAGGAACCGCGTACGGAACATCTTGTGCGGGGTGAGGCTGTCGTACAGCGGCGCGTTGCGCAGGGTGCACTTCTCGCGGTTCCTGCGGAACACGCCGTGCGGGACGCCCCGGAAATTGCTGGCGACCTTGCCGATGACGATGTCGGAGCCGTTGCGGTGGCCCATGTCGTACAGCCGGCGCAGGGCGTCGGTGCCGAGGTGGTCGTCCTGGTCGAGGAACTGGACGTACTCGCCCTTGGCTTCGGCGACCCCGATGTTGCGCGGCTTGCCGGGCCAGCCCGAGTTGGGAATGTGGATCACCCGGAAGTGGGGGTGCCGGGCGGCCAGCTCGTCCAGGCGCGCGGGAGTGTCGTCACTGGATCCGTCGTCGACGAACAGGACCTCGAACTCCTCGGCGGGCAGCGTCTGCCCGAGCAGCGACTCGATGCAGGGATCGATGTACTTTCCGGGGTTGTACACCGGAATGACGACACTCACTTTGACCGACACAATGTGCCCCGTCTCTTGTGGGAACCCGAGTCGAAGGTGGGGGCCGGAGGCAGGGCGATGCGGGCGCGCGCCACCGCCCATCAGCACCTTAGCGGTTGTCCGGATCCTGTATTAGCAATCGGCTCAACTCCTGGTATGGGAAAGGGCTTTCGGTCTTCCTGCGGCGTGGCGCGCGGCCCGGGGGCCCGGCCGCACGGCCGAAACCGCTCGGCGGGGCTGGCGCAGCACTGCCGTCCAGCGGGCGGAATGCGCGCGCATCGGACAGGCGCCCTGACATAGATTCGGCCTGTGACAGTGGCAAGACAGCAGGTGACGCAGGCCGGGCGGATCGTCGTCAAGGTCGGTTCGTCGTCGTTGACCACCGCCTCGGGCGGTCTCGACGCCGATCGGGTGGACGCTCTCGTCGACGTCCTCGCCAAGATCCGCAGCGGCGGCGAGAAGGAGATAGTCCTCGTCTCCTCCGGCGCCATCGCCGCGGGACTCGCTCCGCTGGGCCTGACCCGGCGCCCCAAGGACCTGGCCCGCCAGCAGGCAGCCGCCAGCGTCGGACAGGGCCTGCTCGTCGCCCGCTACACCGCCTCCTTCGCCCGGTACGGCGTCCGAGTCGGCCAGGTGCTCCTGACCAGCGACGACACCAGCCGCCGCGCCCACTACCGCAACGCCTACCGGACCCTGGACCAGCTGCTCGCCATGGGCGCCGTCCCCGTCGTCAACGAGAACGACACGGTCGCCACCGACGAGATCCGCTTCGGCGACAACGACCGGCTCGCCGCACTCGTCGCCCACCTCGTACGCGCCGACCTGCTCGTCCTGCTCTCCGACGTCGACGGCCTCTACGACGGCGACCCTGCCCGCCCCGGCACCTCGCGCATCGAGGAGGTACGCGGTCCCGAGGACATCGCCCATGTGCAGATCGGCAGCGCCGGCAAGGCGGGCGTCGGCACCGGCGGCATGGTCACCAAGGTCGAGGCCGCCCGGATCGCGGCCGCCGCCGGTGTGCCTGTCGTCCTCACCTCCGCCAGCCGCGCCGCCGACGCCCTCGCCGGACGGCCCACGGGCACCTTCTTCCACGCCACCGGACGCCGCTCCGCCGACCGTCTGCTGTGGCTCGCGCACGCCTCCACCCCGCAAGGATCGCTCACCCTCGACGAGGGCGCCGTGCGGGCCGTGGTCCACGGCAAGAAGTCGCTGCTGCCCGCCGGGATCGCCGCCGTGGACGGCGACTTCAGCGCCGGCGATCCGGTCGAGTTGCGCGACACCGCGGGCCGCGCGGTCGCCCGCGGGCTCGTCAACTTCGACGCCAAGGAGATCCCGCAACTGCTCGGCCGCTCCACCCGCGAGCTGGCGCGGGAGCTGGGCCCGGCATACGAACGGGAAGTCGTACACAGGGACGATCTCGTCGTCCTGGAGTCCTGACCGGGCCCTGAAAGGGCGGAAAGTCCCGCCATCTGGCAGAGACCTTTACCAAAACCGCCCCACACCCCGCCGCGGACTGGTCCACTTTGTTGCGGGGGTTGGTCGGGGAAGGCAACGACGCAGCAACAGGAGGCCGCCGGTGAAACGAGCGCGCCCTGGGGACGTGCCCCGAGGCAAGGGGAGGACATCCCCCGCCCGCCGGGCAGGGGGCGAGGAACGAACCCTGACCAGTGTCGGCGGGGCCGCCGAACTGGACGACGGATTCGGTGACGGGTTCGGTGACGGACTGAGCGGCGGCGACGGGCCCAGGGGAGCCGGTGGTCCGTCGGCCGGAGGACCCGGCGGCCCGGCCGCGGTGCGGGGCGTCACCGAGACGCCCGGCCGCCCCGACGAGCAGGTGCTGTCCAAGCTGTGGCACATCACGCTCAGCGTCTCGGGACCGGAAGCCCCGCTGAAGGAGGTCCGCCGCGGCCTGGAACAGCTCGCCCACGACCACCCCTTCCTGCTGACCAGCCGCTACGCCAACGACCACGCGGAGATCCGCTACTGGGAAGAGGCCCGCGATCTGCACGACGCGGCGGCCGTGGCCCTGCGGCTGTGGGGCGAGCACCGCTCCACGGCCAGGCTGCCGCCGTGGGAGATCGTCGGCCTGGAGGTCATCGACCGCCAGACCTACCACCAGCGGATCGCCGAGGGATACGGCCCGCCGCCCGCGTCCCCGGTGGGCGTACACCCCTTCTGAGGCTTCTGTCTCGCACTACGGGATACGTTCCGGACCGCCACGGCGGCGCATTACCCTGCGGGTATGACGTCGCTCCCTTCGGTCTCGCCGTACGACAACATGTCCCCGGTCGCCCAGGTCGCCTACCGGGCCAGGGCCGCCGCCGCCGACCTCGCGCCGCTGCCGCGGTCGGCGAAGGACGACGCGCTGCTGGCGATCGCCGACGCGCTGGAGGTCCGCACCAGCGAGATCGTCGCTGCCAACGCCGAGGACATCGCCCGGGCCCGCGAAGCCGGCACGAGCGAGGCGATCATCGACCGGCTCACGCTCAACCCCGAGCGGGTGCGTGCCATCGCCGCGGACGTGCGCGATGTGGCGGCCCTGCCGGATCCGGTGGGCGAGGTGGTGCGCGGGTCGACCCTGCCCAACGGCATCGACCTGCGCCAGGTGCGCGTCCCGCTCGGCGTCGTCGGCATCATCTACGAGGCCCGGCCCAACGTGACCGCGGACGCCGCCGCCCTCTGCCTGAAGTCGGGGAACGCGGTCCTGCTGCGCGGCTCCTCCTCCGCGTACTCCTCCAACACCGCCCTGGTGAAGGTCATCCGGGACGCTGTCGGCGGCTCCGGGCTGCCGGCCGACGCCGTGCAGCTGGTGCCCGGCGAGAGCCGTGATTCCGTGCGGGAGCTGATGCGCGCCCGCGGCATGGTCGACGTCCTCATCCCGCGCGGCGGGGCCTCCCTGATCCGGACGGTCGTCGAGCAGTCCACCGTCCCCGTCATCGAAACCGGCACGGGCAACTGCCACGTCTACGTCGACGCCGAGACCGACATCGACATGGCGGTCGAGATCCTGATCAACTCCAAGGCGCAGCGACCGAGCGTCTGCAACGCCGCCGAGACCCTCCTCGTCCACAAGGACGTCGCCGCGGCCTTCCTGCCGCGCGCCCTGGACGCGCTCGCCGACGCGGGCGTGACCGTCCACGGCGACGAGCGCGTCGTGGAGTACGCGGACGCCACCAAGGCCACGATCGTGCCGGCGACCGCCGAGGACTGGGAGACCGAGTACCTGTCCTACGACATCGCCGCGGCGGTCGTCGAGTCGCTGGAGGCGGCCGTCGCCCACATCAGGCTCTGGTCCTCCGGTCACACCGAGGCGATCGTCACCACTTCGCAGGCCGCGGCCCGCAGGTTCACCCAGCTGGTCGATTCGACGACGGTCGCCGTGAACGCGTCCACCCGTTTCACCGACGGTGGTCAGTTCGGATTCGGCGCGGAGATCGGGATCTCCACGCAGAAGCTGCACGCGCGCGGCCCGATGGGCCTGCCCGAGCTGACCTCGACGAAGTACATCGTCACGGGCGACGGTCACGTCCGCTGACCGTCAGCGGCGCCTTCCCGGGCGTCACCCGGGTGGGGAGAGTTCGCCCTCTCCCTGCCCAAACCCCCCGTCCCGGTCTACTCTGAGAGCGTGCCGGACGACGTGGGGGGCAGGCCGTTTCAGGACGGCGGGGACCCTGAGGACTCTGTCGACCGCGGGGGCGCGGATCAGGACTTCGCCTCCGTGGTGTTCGACGAGGACTTCGTACGGGCCGCCGCGATCCATGAGCCGACCGCGATCGAGCGGCTGCTGGCCGCCGCCGAGGCGCGCGCCGAGGCCGACGCCGCTCGCTCGGCCCCGCGCGGTGCCCCCTCCGACGACGATCTCTACGACGAGCTCCACGTTCCCTACGGCCATGGCCATGGCCGGGAGTACGCGGACGAGGACGACGATCTCGGCCCCGTGAGCCCCTACGGCCGCCACGGCGGGGCTCTGCGTCCCTACCGAGGCTCGGCACGCTGGCACCGGCCGGTGGCCTGGATCCTGGCCCTGGTGATGGGCATCGGCATGGTCGCCCTCGCTTTCACGGCCGTCTACCGGGGAGCCTCCGGCAACCGTCAGGACCAGGTGCCGCAGCCCGCCCGGACGGGCGTGGACGCGCCGCCGACAGGGGCCACGGTCAGCGGCCGCGGGGGCGGTCCCACCACCGCCGCCGCCGACCGCCCGGCACCACGGGTCCACGCGGAACCGCGCACCCCCTGAAACGGGGCGTGCGGCCATGTGGCCGAGCGCGTGAGAAGTCGTCACAACTCGTCTGTACCAGCGCGTTTATCGTGCCCGCGTCAGACCTACCCTGAAAGTATGGCTCGGCGCGGAGACCCGCCTGAGGGGACGCCCGAGGGGCTCCCTGGCGGTGAGGACGAGTACCGATCCGTCGTGTTCGACGAATCGTTCGTACAGGCTGCCCGGGTCCAGGAATTCTCCGCCGAGGAGCGTATGGGCGAGCACGCTCCCGCCGTTCGCAGCCTTCCCGCAGCGGGCATGCGCCGCGCCTCGAAACAGATTCTGCTGTTCGTCCTCCTCGTCGCCGTCGCCTTCGGTACCGCCGTCTATCTCGGCATCCGCCAGCCCCACCAGCCTGGGGCGGTCAGGCCGGCGGAACAGCTCCGCATCACCCTCGTCCCCCTCGCGCCCCGCGGCCCGGTGCCCGGCGGCACACCCGCCGAACTCTTCGCGGACAGCCCGGCCGCCCAGTACCGCAGCGGGGCTGCGGGGATCACCATGCCCGCGGTCCGCCGCACCGCCCACTTCAGCGAGGGCCAGGTGCTGACCGCCCTGGCCACGGCCAAGGACTTCCTGGTCGAGTCGTCCCTGGACCCCGACGTGCTCACCGGCGGCGCGGTGCGCCCGGTGCGCGCGCTGCTCCATCCCGACCAACTGGCGCAGTTCGACCGGAGCGTGGCCTCCCCCGCCGCCGACGGCCGGCACGCGACCACGGGGTGGCTGGTGCGCTTCGACCCGGCGAAGGTGGCGCTGGCCGACGACACCGTGCGGGTGGAGGGCACCCTGATCGTCACGGAGACGGCATCCGAAGCGCTGGAGATCACCTCTGACCACACCTTCGTCTACGCGCTGCGGCCCGCCGCCACGACCGGACCCGCGAGCGACGAGGCGTCGCTGTTCACCGTGCGGCGCGAGATGCGCTTCCGCTTCGACCGGGACGACCTACGCCACCACCGGTTGGAGGCACTGGCCGGGTCCGTCCACGCAGGGCCGCAGGACTGCGGATCCGACGCGACGGGCTTCCTGCGGCCGCTGCTCGCCGGCCAGCGCGCCGGCACGGACGGCCCGGCTGTCACCGACCCGTACGCTCCGGGCCCTGCGACAGCGTCCCTGTGCGGGACGCTGTCCTCCGCTGCCCAGCCGTCTCCTTGACGCGGCTGGGTCCGTCCGGGCTCCGGCCAGTGGGAGGGGCGCCCCTGTGCGGGACGCTGCTCTCCAGGCGCCCAGTGCCCAGCCGCCCCTACGCCGCCCCGCTGCCTAGCCGACGCGGCTGGGTCCGTCCGGCTCCGGCCGCGTGACCGCGTCCCTGTGCGGGACGCTGCTCTCCAGGCGCCCTGCCGCCCAGTGCCCAGCCCGCTCAGCCGTTCCCCTGCCGCGGCTGGGCTCGTCCGGGCTCCGGCGTGGTCGTGGCGCCCGCCGCAGGGGGCACGACGCGCCCGGGTACGGTCGGCGTCCCGGCCGTCGGGAGCGGCGTGCACACCCCGGGCCGCTCGGGGTCGGCTCGGGCCAGCCTGGCCGCCCCCGGAGCGAGGGCGTCGCACGCCCGCATCGCTCAGCCTGGCTCGGGCCGACCCAGGCGGCCCCCGCCGAGCGCACCCCGCTTGCCCGGCAGGCGCGGCGCGCCGCGTGCCGCTCGGTCAGGCGTCCGGCGTGCCGCCGCCACCCGTGCCGGTGCCCGGGGCGCCGCCCGTGAACTTGTCGCGCAGCCTGCCGCCCAGGTCGCCCGCGCCGCCGGCTATGTCGCCGACCAGCTTCATCAGCGGATCCTTGCTGGTGCGCACCGACTCCGCGTAGTGCGACGCCGACTCGCGGAAGGAGTCGCTCACCGAGGTGTCCTTGTCCTCCGCGCGGCGCGGGTAGTGCCCGTCCATGATCCGCTGGTAGTCGCGGCTCTCCGCCCACTTCTTCAGCTCGGCGGCCCGGACGGTGGTGAACGGGTGCGAGCGCGGCAACACATTGAGGATCTTCAGCACCGAGTCGCGGAGATCGCCGCCGGCCTCGTACTCCTCGGCCTGCGCCAGGAACGCGTCGACGTTCATCTCGTGCAGATGATTTCCACCGGCGATTTTCATCAGGCCGCGCATCGACGCCTGTAGGTCCTGGCCGACCAGCAGACCGGCGCGGTCCGCCGAGAGCTCCGACTTGCGGAACCATTCCCGCAGCGCCGTCACGATCGCCATGATCGCCATGTTGCCGAGGGGGATCCAGGCGACCTTGAGGGCCAGGCTGGTGAGGAAGAGCAGGATCGTGCGGTACACCGAGTGGCCCGACAGCGCGTGGCCCACCTCGTGGCCGACGACCGCGCGCATCTCCTCCTCGTCGAGGAGCTCCACGAGGCCGGTGGTGACGACGATGATCGGCTCGTCCAGGCCGATGCACATCGCGTTGGGACGCGGGTCCTGCGTCACATACATCGCGGGGACCTTCTCCAGGTCCAGGATGTAGCAGGCGTCCCTCAGCATGCTGTGCAGATGCGCGAACTGGGCGTCGCTCACCCGCACCGAGTCGGAGAGGAAGAGCAGTCGCAGGCTGCGCTCGGGCAGCAGCCCGCTGAGCGCCTTGAACACGGTGTCGAACCCGGTGAGCTTGCGCAGCGCCACCAGCGCCGAGCGGTCCGCCGGATGCTCGTAAGCCCGTGAGGAGATGTCCGGGAACCTCTGACGCCGCCTGCTCGGCGCCTGCTCCTGGCTTTCGGTCATGGTGCCCCCTGTTGTTGTCGCGAGCCGTGCTCGTCCCCCTTTGACGGCACCCAGCGTAGGCGCTGGGGTTTGACGCGGCGGGGGGCTGTGGATAACCGCAGTTGCCGAGCCGTGGACAACGACAACGACCGAGTCGGCGTGAGCGTGCCCGAACGGCCCGCATACGATGTGCGCGAAGTCTCTGCCCCGACTCCCGATCGATAGGTCCTGCTGAAGATGAGCCTCACCAGCGCTGCTGCCGCCAACCTGGTCACTCTCGCCCAAGGCGGCGAGCACGGTGGCAACCACGAAAGCCTCAACCCGTACATCACCGGCGGCGGCGCCCTGCTCGTGCTGCTCCTGCTGCTGTGGGTCACCACCCGCTTCAACCGCGACCGCTGAGTCCCGGGGCGGCCGCCCGTGCCAGTAGGCTCTGCACGCATGGGAGAGCAGAACGTGGCTACGGGTTCCGGTTCCGGCAAGCGCCGGCTCGGTGTGATGGGCGGGACGTTCGACCCGATCCACCACGGGCACCTGGTGGCCGCCAGCGAGGTGGCCGCCCTTTTCCACCTCGACGAGGTGGTGTTCGTGCCGACGGGGCAGCCGTGGCAGAAGACCCACAAGAATGTGTCACCTGCCGAGGACCGCTATCTGATGACGGTCATCGCCACGGCGTCCAACCCCCAGTTCTCGGTCAGTCGGATCGACATCGACCGCAGCGGGCCGACGTACACGATAGACACGCTGAGGGAGTTGCGTTCCCTCAACGACGACGCGGACCTCTTCTTCATCACGGGCGCCGACGCGCTCTCCCAGATCATCGGCTGGCGGAACGCCGAAGAGCTTTTCTCGCTCGCCCATTTCATCGGTGTGACCCGGCCGGGCCATGACCTGACCGACGACGGGCTGCCCGAAGGTGGAGTCTCCCTGGTGGAGGTTCCCGCGCTCGCCATCTCGTCGACCGACTGCCGGGAGAGGGTCGCCCAGGGTGACCCGGTCTGGTATCTGGTGCCGGACGGTGTGGTGCGCTACATCGACAAGCGCCAGTTGTACCGCGGCGAGTGAGCCACGGAGAGGGGCACCGGTGAACGACCAGCAGCATCCTTACGACCCGTACCGCCAGCAGCCGCAGATCGTCGGCTACGACGAGTACGGACAGCCGGTCTACCAGCAGCCCCAGCCGTACGACCCCTACGCACAGCAGCAACCCCAACACCCTCAGCAGCCGTATCCCCAGCAGTCCGCGGGGCAGCAGCAGGGGCAGCAGCCCCAGGCCGGACAGGATTACGGTTACGACCCGTACGCCCAGCAGGGCACGGACAGGTCGGGCCGGCCGGACCAGTACGGGCAGTACGACCCCTACGCCACCCACCAGCACCACCCGCAGTCCGGCGGACAGGGATACGGCTACGAAGGGTACGGATACGACACGGGCACGCGGCCCGCGGTCGTGGACACCACCCAGCAGTGGAACATTCCCCATCAGCAGCCCGTTCCCGCCGAGCAGCAGGCTCAGGCTCAGGCTCAGGCTCAGGCTCAGGCTCAGGCTCAGGCTCAGGCACAGGCACAGGCACAGGCACAGGCACAGGCACAGGCACAGGCACAGGCGCGGCGCCACGACCAGGCCCGCGCCCAGGCTCAGGCCGCGCCCGGTCCGGCGGCCGTGCCGGAGCAGCGGCGCGGTGCGGACGACCGCGACTACCGCACCGAGCAGTTCTCCTTCATCGAGGAGCCCGATGAGGACTCCGAGGACGTTATCGACTGGCTCAAGTTCACCGAGAGCCGTTCCGAACGCCGGGAGGAGGCCAAGCGCCGCGGCCGCAACCGTGTCGTCGCGCTCGTCGTCACGATGGCGCTCGTCCTCGTCGGCGGCGTCGGCTACCTCTGGTACGCGGGGAAGCTGCCCGGCCTGTCCGATGCCAAGAGCACTGGCGGCACGGCGGCCGGCCCGCAGAAGCGCGACGTCATCGTGGTCCACCTGCACAACACCAAGAGTGAGCGGACCTCCACGGCGCTCCTCGTCGACAACGTGACCACTGGGCAGGGCACCACCGTCCTCCTCCCGAACACCCTCTCTGTCGCCAACGACGACGGCACCGCCACCACGCTCGGCAAGTCCGTCGAGGACGACGGGTCGACCGGGACGCGCGAGTCGATCGGGACCCTGCTCGGCGCGAAGCTCTCCGGCACCTGGCGGCTGGACACTCCGTACCTGGAGAACCTCGTCGAACTGGTCGGGACGATCGATCTGACGACCGACATCGGGGTGCCCGGCGTGAAGAAGGGCGACGATCCCCTGGTGAAGAAGGGCGAGAACCAGACCCTCGACGGACGCGCCGCCGTCGCCTACGCCACGTACGTGGGGCCCGGTGAGGCCGAGGAGAAGCAGCTGCAGCGCTTCGGCCAGGTCATGCAGGGGGTGCTGAAGAAGCTCCCGGACGACCCCAGGTCGGCGACCGTCGTCATCGAGACCCTCGCGCAGATCCTCGACCCCTCCCTGAACGAGAAGGACCTCGGCACCTCGCTCGCCTCCCTCGCCGAACACGCCAAGGGCGGCGACTACCGGACCGCCCTACTGCCCGTGCAGCAGGACGGCACGCTCACCGAGCAGGCGGCGAACAGCGTGGTCAAGGACGTGCTGGGTGGCTCGGTCAGCGCACCGGAGCAGGGTGCGGCCGTGCGGGTCGGCATCAAGAACGCCACCGGCGACGACAAGGCCACCGAGACGGCCAGGATCTCGCTCGTCAACGGCGGCTACACGGTGATCGACAGCGGCAGGGCCGACACCGTCGCCACCTCGCGGATCACCTACGGGGACGAGGCGCAGAAGGCGAAGGCTGTCGAGGTCGCCAAGACGCTCGATCTGCCCGTGGACGTGGTCAAGAAGGGCAAGGCCGCCGCGAACGCCGATGTGTCGGTGGTCCTCGGCTCCGACTTCAAGGCAGGCGACACAGCGGACTGAGGTGGCCAGGCGGACTGATGCGGGCAGGGTCCGGGCGGACGGGGCCGGCCGGCCCACTGATGCGGCCCGGTCCGTCGGACCGTGGCGCCGGCCGACTGAAGCGGCCCGGCCGGGCGACCGTGGCGAGCCCGTCGCCGCAGCCGAGCCCTGGGCCTGGCGGTCGGGCTCCGGGAGCTGACGTGGCCCCCCGGGATATGTCGGTGAGGTGTGTCGGCGGTCCGTGAGACCCTTGAAGGGTTCCCGACCGCCGACGAAAGCCTGCTTGTGACCGCCACGGACCGTTCCATCGAGCTCGTCAACACCGCCGCCCAGGCGGCCGCCGACCGGCTCGCGCACGACATCATCGCGTACGACGTCAGCGACGTGCTGTCGATCACCGACGCCTTCCTGCTCGCCTCAGCCCCCAGCGACCGTCAGGTCAAGTCGATCGTGGACGAGATCGAGGAGCGGCTGAACAAGCAGCTCGGCGCCAAGCCGGTGCGCCGCGAGGGCGACCGTGACGCCCGCTGGATCCTGCTTGACTACGTCGACATCGTCGTCCACGTCCAGCACAGCGAGGAGCGCGTCTTCTACGCCCTGGAGCGGCTGTGGAAGGACTGCCCCGAGCTCCCGCTGCCCGAGGACGCCAAGAAGACCCGCGGCAAGGCCGAGGAGCACGCTCGGCTCGCCGGCAAGGAAGCGGAAGGTGAGCTGAGCTGAACGGCACGAGGGGCGGGGGTGCGGCCGGTGACGTCCGTACCAGCAGGAAGCGGGGCCGCCGTGTGGTCCTGTGGCGCCACGGACAGACCTCGTGGAACCTGGAGCGCCGTTTCCAGGGCTCCACGGACATCGAACTGACCGAGACCGGGATCGCGCAGGCGCGCCGCGCGGCCCGGCTGCTCGCCGCGCTGAAGCCCGACGCGATCGTGGCCTCCGATCTCAAGCGGGCCGCGGCGACGGCGGGCGAGCTGGCCGCCATCACGGGCGCCGACGTCTCCTACGATGCGGCGCTGCGCGAGACGTACGCGGGCGTCTGGCAGGGCCTGACCCACGAAGAGATCATCGCGCAGTACGGCGATCAGTACGCCGCCTGGAAGCGCGGCGAGCCCGTGCGCCGCGGCGGCGGCGAGCTGGAGACCGAGGTCGCGGACCGGGCCGCGCCCGTGGTTCTGCACCACGCGGAGAAGCTGCCCGACGACGGCACGCTCGTCGTCGTCAGCCACGGTGGCACCATACGTACGACCATCGGCCGGCTGCTGGGCCTGGAGGCCCGCCACTGGGAGAGCCTCGGCGGTCTGTCGAACTGCTGCTGGTCCGTGCTGGGCGAGGGCGCGCGCGGCTGGCGGCTGCTGGAGCACAATGCAGGAACGCTTCCCCAGCCGGTGCTAGGCGACGACACCTGAGACCCGACGGCCCTCCCGGCAGGCTCCCGCCCTGCCGCGCAGAGGCCACGGGTCCGGCACCGGTCACGCCCCGGCGACGACCGCCGGGGCGGCCCGCGGACCCGGATTTCACTTTCCGGCAGGTCGCAGGCTAAAGTTCATCTTGTTCGCAGCGCGGCGCGCGAAGAACACGCGGGGCTATAGCTCAGTTGGTAGAGCGCCTGCATGGCATGCAGGAGGTCAGGAGTTCAATTCTCCTTAGCTCCACAATCACGATCCCGTCCCCGGCAGGGGGCGGGATCTTCGCGTTGCGATCCCGTGTGATCCCCACAGGGACTCCTGGGCGCTCGGCGCCGGTCAGTCCCGCAGCGCCCGCAGCGTCCGCCCGGCTGCTCCTGGCCGCTGTGCTCGCCGCGCAGTTCATGGCGCTCCTCGACACTTTCATCGTCAACGCCGCGGCACCCACGATCCGTGCCGAACTCCGTACCTCCGGCGCCGGCCTGCAACTCGTCGTCGTCGGATACACCATCTCCTACGCCGTCCTGCTCGGGCACCGGCGCCCGCCTCGGCGCGCTGCTCGGGCACCGGCGCGTGTTCCTCGGGGGCCTGGCGGTCTTCACCGACTCGTCGCTCGCCTGTGGAGTCGCCGCCGGCACCGGGCAGTTGATCGCGTTCCGCTTCCTCCAGGGGGCGGGTGCGGCCCTGATGATCCCTCAGGTGCTCAGCCTCATCCAGCGCATCTTCACCGGAGGGGGCGGGTGCGTGCGCTCGGACCTACGCCGCGGTCCTCGCGAGCGGTGCCGCCGCCGGCCAGGTCGTCGGCGGGGTGGTGGTCAGCGCCGACCTGTTCGGTACGAGCTGGCGGCCCGTCTTCCTCGTCAACGTGCCCATCGGCCTCGCCCTCCCGCTCGTGGGAGCGCGGGTGCTGCCGCGGGACCGGCGGGAGACCGGCGCGCGCACCCGCTCGCTCGATCTGCCCGGACTGGTGCTGCTCACGGCCGCGGTGTCGCTGTTCACCGCTCCGCTCGTCCTGGGCCAGGAGCAGGACTGGCCGCCGTGATCCTGGCTGTCGCAGGCGGCGTCCGTCTTGATCGTGTGTGGCCTGCTGGCGTACGAGGCGCGGCTCGCCGGGTGGGGCGGCGCTCCCCTGATCTCGCCGCGGGCGCTGCGCACTCCCGGTATCGGGCCGGCGGCGCTGAGGATCGCCGCCGTCATGGCGGTGAACGCCGCCCTCCTGTTCACGATCACGCTCCACGTCCAGGGCGGGCTGGGATGCAGCGCACTGCGCGCCGGGCTGCTGCTCGCGCCCTCCGCCGTCGTGTTCGGCGTCGTGGCGATGACCTGGTGTCGCTGCCGGTCGCCTGGCACCGGGCCATGGTTCCAGCGGGGTTCCTCGTGACCGGTCCGACGACTGCTGCCGTGGGCGCGCTGCTGCGGGACGGCGGAGACGGCGGACCGTTGCTGTTCGCGGCCTTCGTCGTCAGTGGTGCCGGAAGAGCCCCGGTGCCTACAGCCCCACCCTGACCGGCACGTTGGCGAAGGTGCGGCAGGAGGACGCCGCGGACGCCAGCGGGCTGCCGGCCACCGTCACCCACTTGGGACAGCTCATCGGCATCGCGCTGTTCGGCACGCTTTTCCTGGGCCGGCTCACCGAATCCGGACCGCGCGGTTCCGGGAACGCACTCTGGGTGACCGCGCTCGCGCTGGCGGCGGCCTGTGGACTGGGTGCCGTGGCCGGTCTCGTTCGCAAACGCCGCTGACCTCCTTGCGTGGCCATGGCAGAATCGGACGGCCGGAGGGGACACCGGCGGTACGGGAGGGAGAGCACGATGTCCGCCAGCGGCGAGGAAGCCGAGGAGGCTGCCGATGACCTGCTTGCCACGGCGGAGGCGCGTGCTCGCCTCAACTGCCCATCCTGCGGTTCCGCCCATGTCGCCCAGGTCCTCGGGGACAACGGAGGCGTTTCCTACGTGTGCACGGCCTGCGGCCACAGCTGGAGCTGAATGATGGGTGCCCACAGGCGGAAATGCGACTGGTGCGGCAGCGGTACGCCGATCGTCAGGGACATGGATCCGGTCAATCCTGAGTACCAGTACTGGTGCGAGGAGTGCGCGCGGGCGCTGATCATAAAGGGCGACCCCATCGAGACCTACCGGGAGCTCGAGGGGGAGCCGATCTACGGCCGGTTGCTGGACGAGCACTGCACCCTCAAGCGCTTCTACTCGTTCGCCACAGCCTGAGCCGGCCTCCGCATCCTCCGCCCCGCCTGTGCGAAATGGACATTCCAGGCGTCACCGGTCGTCGGCGGAAACGATTTGGAGATGCGCCGACGGGAGCGTTAATGTTCTCTACGTCGCCGCGGGGGAACCCGGACGGGGCGGCACACGGCAAGGGGCTATAGCTCAGTTGGTAGAGCGCCTGCATGGCATGCAGGAGGTCAGGAGTTCAATTCTCCTTAGCTCCACAGAAGAAGAAGGCGGGCCACCCGATCGGGTGGCCCGCCTTCTTGTCCATTGCGCCATCCGTCAACTCCGGCCGCTGCCCAGCGCCTTGCGGTTGCTGCTGGGCAGCGCGGGCCGCGACGGCTCCGGCGCCGGAGCCGCCACCTGCTCGATCCGCATCGCGAGCGCGGGACAGCGGCGCACGGCACGCTGTGCGCGCCCGCGCATGTGCATCGGCACGACCGCGTCCGCCACCGACGGGTAGCCGTCGGGGTTCAGCCGGATCAGCTCCGGGATGATGTCCGCGCACAGCCCGTGCCCCTGGCAGAGCGTCCAGTCGATGAAGACCTTCTCGCCGCTGGGAATGGACTCCTCCGCCTCCTCGTAGCCGGGCAGCGGCAGGGGCAGCACCCCGGTCGTCGGGCGCCCGCAGCCGCCGTCCAGCACATGGGCGGCGAGATCGTCGGTGAAGGCGGACAGGGTCGACGCGAAGAAGCGTGCGGAACCGTCGGGGTGCTTGCACGCGCCGCGTCCCTTCACCGCTCCCGTTACCTCCCGCAGCGCCTCCAGTGCCGCCGGGCCGCCGCCGTTGATCACATCGGCGAGACCGCCGGCCGCGGCGGGCAGGCCGAGCTTGCACGGCCCGCACTGACCCGCGGTCTCCGCGGCGAGCCAGTTGGCCACGCGCAGTGACTCGCCGAGCGGACACGTCTCCGGGCCGATGGGCAGGATCGCCCCCGCGCCCAGGGCGCCTCCCACGGACGCCAGGGACGCCTTGGAGACGACCGCCTCGTGCACCGCGACGGAGTCGATCCAGTTGCCGTGGTAGCCGCCCGTGAGCACGCCCTGCGGCAGCGGCGGCGCACCGGCCAGCTGGAGCACGTACCGAAGCGGGACGCCCGTGGGGACCTCGACGACCATGGGGCGCGCGACCGCGCCGGAGATCGTCAGCATGACCGTCCCGGGCTCGGAGTCCAGGCCCGTGTGGCCGTAGCGGCGCGAGCCGATACGCGCGGCGACGGCGAGCTGCGCGAACGTCTCCGCATTGGACAGCAGTGTCGGCGCGCCGCCGACCCCGGAGTCCGCGGCACGCACCCGGCGGCCGGGGGGCAGCGCCGGGCCGCCGTTGACCGCGCGGATGACGGAGGAGGCCTCACCGGAGACCATCCGCTCGGGTGTGCGGACGACCCTGGCGCGCAGCTGCTGCCCGCGCCGGTCGCTCAGGCCGCGTTCGGCGAGGGCGGCACGCATCGAGACCTCCGTGGAATTACGGGTGACCGCGACGACAAGGGTGCGTGCGCCGAGGGCCTCGGCGGCCAGCAGCGCGCCGTCCAGGATGAGATGCGGCGCACGGTTGAGCAGCACCGTGTCCTTGCGGCAGGCGGGCTCCCCCTCGCTGCCGTTGACGACGACGACGGGCCGTACGCCGCGCCGGATCGCCGATTTGGCGACGGCGCGCAGCTTCTTGCCGAACGGGAACCCGGCGCCGCCGCGGCCCGTCAGCGATATCTCCTCGGCCAGTTGGGCGAGCCGCTCGCCGCTGACCGGCTCCAGCGGCCCGTGGACCTTCAGATGCATCTGCAGGTCCAGGCGTTCGACCAGGTCGAAACCCTGCGTCAGCTGGGGGAGTCCGACGACGCGGACCTCGGGGACATCGGGGAGCGGGGTGTTCACGGTCGTTCTCCTGCAGGTGCGTTCCAGGGTTCTCCGGCCGGCGGCTGGAAGAGGGGTCCTGGCATAGGCGCTGTCTCGTCGTACGCGGCGGGGGCGCCGGTCCCGTACGCGGAGCGGTCGTCGTACGGGAAGGGTGAAGCGGCCTCGTTCGCACCGGCGGCGCCGTAGGAGCCGGCGGGGGAGCCGTAGCCCGCGGTGGTGTCGTCGACGCACACGGCGTCGTAGCCGGCCGTGGGCCCGTACGACGCGGCGGCGGGTTCGTACGACGCGGCGGCGGGTTCGTAGGACGGCGTGGTGGAGTCGTAGGCGGGCGGGGTGTCGTAGGACGGCGTGGTGGAGTCGTAGGCGGGCGGGGTGTCGTAGGACGGCGCCGGGTCGAACGGCGGGGGAGGGGTGTCGTACAGCGGGGGTGCCTGCTCAGGCACCGCCTGGGCCGGCGGGGGCGGCGAGGGCGTGGGCCAGGTGCCCGGACGGGATCCCGTCTCGGACACCACGGGTATCTCCTCGGTCATCGGCACCCGCTCGGCGAGCGGAGCCGGGTCCTCGGCCGCCAGGGACATGGCCCGGTAGGCCGCGGCCATGCGGGGCCCGCGCCGGGCGCCGGAAGCGCTCGGCACCACCGTCGGCTCGGTGTCCGGGGGCGGCGGGGCCTCGTAGAGCTGCGGCGCGGGGGCGGCCAGCCGAGGGGGCTGCGCACGCGCCTGTCCGAGCGGCGGCTGGAACTCCTGCTCGTACGGGCGCTGCGGCGGAATGCCGTTCGCCCGGTCCATGCGGTCCATGCGGTCCATGCCCGCGGATACGGTCGGGCGGCCCGTCCCGTTCAGTCCGCCCGCGCCCGGCAGCGGCGAGGTGGCCGGGTCCCGCTGTGCCTGCTCATCGGCGGAGAGCGGTCCGCCGTCGGCGGCGCCGGTCAGGGACATGATCCTGGCGGCGACGCGCCGCTGCACCGGCCGCGGCAGCAGCCGGACCGACACGGCGGCGGCCACGCCGAGCAGGGCCAGGCAGTACATGGTGACGACCCAGGTGGCGGCGGGGCGACCCGCGTAGAGTCCGTGCACCAGGGCGAAGGACCAGGCCGGATAGGCCAGCATGTGCAGCGGCCGCCAGCGGCCCGCGACTCGGGGGTTGCCCGCCAGAGCGCTGCGCAGCGCGCCCGTCGTGGCGGCGACCACCATCAGGAATCCGGCCAGCGATCCGAAACCGATCAGGGCAGAGGTGCCCGTGACGCCGAGGCCGAACGGGATCAGAGCGCCGATCAGTGCCACATGCCCGAGCGAGACCTTCACGGTGGCGTGCAGCAGCAGGAAGCCGAGCGAGGCGATCGCGGTCGTCCGGTGGATGCCCTGGGCGAGCAGGCGGTGGCGCGGTGAGAGGAGCACCCGGTCGGTGGCGATCAGTCCCCACGCGACCGAGGCGGTCAGCGACACCAGGGACAGAACCCCGGTGGTGAAGTCGAGTGCGGCGCGAAAGCTGTCGCTGCCCCCGATGGCGAGTACGGGGATGAGGATCAACGCGGCCGCGTAGAGGCCGCCTTGCACCGGGCGGCCGAGTACGGGCCCGGGGCCCGGCGACAAACGCTGTTTGAGACGAGGGTTCATGGGGCGACTCCGAATGGTGCGGGAAAGCTGTCCCGTTGACGCACTCTAGGTCGACGCATACCGCCCAGTACGAGGTTTCACTGTTATTAACGGTGAAGCTCCGGCAACTGACCCGGGGGGTTGCCCTGTATAGGGTCGATACGCGGGGTAACGCGGACACCATGATCGCTCCGAGTGGCCGCTCGGCCTGTCGCGCGGCACGGTGGAAGGCGTATGCGGCCACTTCCCCCGCTGCGGTACCCTGGCGCCATGCGTGCCGTACGCCTTCTGCTTAGCGAGCCGCGCTGATCAGTCCCGGCGGATGAAAGAACCCGTCGGAATCGGCGCGGCGTCCCCTCCTGTGCGAGGGGATTTTTCATTTCGTCACCGGATGAATCAGCGGCAGCTGGCAGAGACGATCGATGGAGCTTTTAAGGATCATGAGCGAGATGACTTCTGCTGCCGAGGCAGCAGCCCCGCATCGTTATACGGCTGCCATGGCAGCCGACATCGAGGCACGCTGGCAGGACTTCTGGGACGCCGAGGGGACCTACGAGGCGCCGAATCCGAGCGGTGATCTGGCCGGCGACCCGGACGTGGTCGCCCGACCCAAGAAGTTCATCATGGACATGTTCCCGTACCCCTCCGGTGCGGGACTGCACGTCGGCCACCCCCTGGGATACATCGCCACCGACGTCTTCGCCCGCCACCAGCGCATGACCGGGCACAACGTCCTGCACACCCTGGGCTTCGACGCCTTCGGCCTGCCCGCGGAGCAGTACGCCGTGCAGACCGGCACCCACCCGCGGGTGTCCACCGAGGCCAACATCGAGAACATGACCGTCCAGCTGCGCCGGCTGGGTCTGGGCCACGACAAGCGCCGCTCGTTCGCCACGATCGACCCGGACTACTACAAGTGGACCCAGTGGATCTTCCTGCAGATCTTCAACTCCTGGTACGACGACAAGGCGAAGAAGGCGCGCCCCATCGACGAACTGGTCGCCCAGTTCGCCAGTGGTGAGCGTTCCCTGCCCGGCACGCGCGCGTGGAGCGACCTGAGCGCCAAGGAGCGCGCCGACGTCCTGGGCGAGTACCGCCTGGCGTACGCCTCCGACGCGCCCGTCAACTGGTGCCCCGGGCTGGGCACCGTGCTGGCCAACGAGGAAGTGACGTCCGACGGCCGCTCCGAGCGGGGCAACTTCCCCGTCTTCAAGGCCAAGCTGCGCCAGTGGAACATGCGTATCACCGCCTACGCCGACCGGCTGCTGGACGACCTGGACGCGCTGGACTGGCCCGAGGCCATCAAGCTGCAGCAGCGCAACTGGATCGGACGCTCCGAGGGCGCCCGTGTCGACTTCCCCGTCGACTCCCGTCCCGATGCGAAGATCACCGTCTTCACCACCCGCCCCGACACCCTGTTCGGTGCGACGTACATGGTGCTGGCGCCCGAGCACGGCCTGATCGACTCGATCCTGCCCGCCGAGTGGCCCGAGGGCGCCAAGGAGTCCTGGACCGGCGGTGCGGCCACCCCGGCCGTCGCCGTCGCCGCCTACCGCAAGCAGGCCCAGACCAAGACCGACGTCGAGCGGCAGACGGAGCACAAGGACAAGACCGGTGTCTTCACCGGCGCCTACGCGCTGAACCCCGTCACCGGCTCCCGCATCCCCGTGTTCGTCGCCGACTACGTGCTGATGGGCTACGGCACCGGCGCGATCATGGCCGTGCCGGGACAGGACGAGCGGGACTGGGAGTTCGCCGAGGTCTTCGAGCTGCCGATCGTCCGCACCGTCCAGCCGCCCGAGGGCTGGGAGGGCGAGGCGTTCACCGGCCAGGGCACGGCCATCAACTCCGCCAATGACGAGATCTCGCTGAACGGGCTGGACGTCGCCGAAGCCAAGAGCCGGATCATCGAGTGGCTGGTGGCCAAGGGCATCGGCGAGGGGACCATCAACTTCCGGCTGCGTGACTGGCTGTTCAGCCGCCAGCGCTACTGGGGCGAGCCCTTCCCCATCGTCTACGACGAGGACGGCGTCGCGCACGCCCTGCCCGAGTCGATGCTGCCGCTGGAGCTGCCGGAGGTCGACGACTACTCGCCGCGCACCTTCGACCCGGACGACGCCGACACCCAGCCCGAGACGCCCCTGTCGCGCAACGAGGACTGGGTCAATGTGACGCTGGACCTGGGCGACGGTCCGAAGAAGTACCGCCGCGAGACCAACACCATGCCCAACTGGGCAGGTTCGTGCTGGTACCAGCTGCGCTACCTGGACCCGCACAACAGCGCGAAGCTGGTCGACCCGGCCGTCGAGCAGTACTGGATGGGCCCCCGAGAGGGTCAGCCGCACGGCGGGGTCGACCTGTACGTCGGCGGTGCCGAGCACGCCGTACTGCACCTGCTGTACGCCCGGTTCTGGTCCAAGGTGCTGTTCGACCTGGGGCACGTCTCGTCCGCGGAGCCGTTCCACAAGCTGTACAACCAGGGCATGATCCAGGCGTACGTCTACCGGGACAGCCGCGGCTTCCCGGTGACGGCCACCGAGGTCGAGGAGCGGGACGGGAAGTTCTTCTTCGAGGGCGAGCCCGTCAAGCGCGAGCTGGGCAAGATGGGCAAGTCCCTGAAGAACGCGGTCACTCCCGACGAGATCTGCGCCGAGTACGGTGCGGACACCCTGCGGCTGTACGAGATGGCGATGGGTCCCCTGGACGTCTCGCGCCCGTGGGACACCCGCGCGGTCGTCGGCCAGTACCGGCTGCTGCAGCGCCTGTGGCGCAACATTGTCGACGAGTCGACCGGCGAGGTCACCGTCGTCGACCCCGAGGACGCCGACATCGACGCGGACACGCTGCGCGCCCTGCACAAGGCGATCGACGGTGCGGGCCAGGACCTGGCGGCGATGCGGTTCAACACGGCGATCGCCAAGATCACCGAGCTGAACAACCACCTGACCAAGACGGTCGGTCCGCTGTCACGCTCGGTCGCCGAGCGGCTGGTGCTGCTGGTCGCTCCGCTGGCCCCGCACATCGCCGAGGAGCTGTGGCACAAGCTGGGCCACACCGGCTCGGTCGTGCACGCCCCCTTCCCGGTCGCCGACCCGGCGTACGTCGTGGACGAGACCGTGACCTGCGTCGTGCAGATCAAGGGCAAGGTCAAGGCCCGGCTGGAGGTGTCCCCGTCGATCAGTGACGCGGACCTGGAGGCGCTGGCTCTGGGCGACGCCGCTGTCGTGGCGGCGCTGGGCGGCGCGGGCATCCGCAAGGTCATCGTGCGGGCGCCGAAGCTGGTCAACATCGTTCCCGCGTAACAGGACCAGGGTCTCCCCTAGGGGCAGGTCGAGGGTTCCGATGGAACCCTCGACCTGTCCTTTCCGTTTACGGTGGGAAGTACCAGAACCGATTGCCGGAGGGCGTTCATGGATGCCGGAGCCGTAATCACGATCCTGGCGCTGCTTTTCTTCGCCTTCGTGGCATTGGGGGTCTATGTGGCAGTGAAGGTCGTGGGCGCCGCCAAGCGCGGGGTCGAGCGCACGGTCACCCAGGCCCGTCGCACCGTCGAGGACACCACACTGCGGGCGAGGAGCTACGGACAGGGAGGTGTGACCGGCGAGCTGGCGCAGCTGCGGCTGGCCCTGCGCACATCGATGCGGGCGACCCAGGAGGCGTTGCACGCGGGTGCGGCGGAGGACGCGTCGCTCTCCGAGTCGCTGGCTCTGTTCCACCGGTTGAGCGCCCATGGGCAGGAACTCGACGCGGAGCTCAAGCGGCTGGAGCGCGAGCCCGACCGGGCGACGGTGGCCTCGCTGCTGCCGGGCCTGCGGGAGCGTACCGAGCGGATCACGCACTCCGCGGAGTCGCTGCGGTGGGCGGCGAGGGACCGCGCGCAGAAGTTCGCCGAAGACGAGCTGGACGTGCTCAGCGCCCAGATCGACATGGAGGCGGGTGCGCTGAGGCACTGGTCCGTACAGGACCCGGACGCGGCGCCGGCGACGGGGGCCTCGTCGTCGTCGGCCCAGGGTTCCGCGACGACCGGCGGGCCGGCCGACCGGTCTCGGGCGCAGTCGTCGGGGCCGTCGCGGCTCTCCGAGTCCTCAGAACCCTCGGGACCGTCGGCGCAGGAATCGGAGCGGTCCGCTCCGGGACAGCCGCAGGCCATCACAGCGCGTGATCCGCGGCAGCAGACCACCTATCCCTGGCAGAAGTCTGCCCGCCCCGAGACCACCAATTGATCAGGGCGGAGCGGGCGCGCCGCCGTTCGGACCCGTCTGCCGAACGCCCCGGAGGAGCGTGGAGCGGGGTCGGGCTGCCGCACGGCCCCGCCTGCGGGTAACCTCCCGCTCATGTCCCGCCATGTCGCTATCGTCACCGATTCAACGGCCTACCTGCCGCCACCGATGATGGAGCGGCACGGCATCACCGCGGTGCCCCTGACCGTCGTGCTCGGCGATCAGGCGCTGCAGGAGGGCACCGAGATCTCGGCCCGCTCGCTGGCCCTCGCGCTGCAGAAGCGCAAGCCGGTGACCACGTCCCGGCCCAGTCCCGAAACGTTTGCGCAGACCTATCGGGCGATCGCCGAAACCGGTGCGACCGCGATCGTGTCGCTGCACCTGTCCTCGGAGTTCTCCGGGACCTTCGACGCGGCGGTGCTCGCGGCGAAGGACGCCCCCGTGCCGGTGCGGGTCGTCGACACGGGAATGGTCGCCATGGCGCTCGGCTTCTGCGCACTGGCCGCGGCCGAGACGGCGCAGGCGGGCGGTTCCCTGGACGAGGCCGCCGCGGCGGCCGAGAAGCGCGCCGGTGGAACGTCCGCCTACTTCTACGTCGACACCCTCGACTATCTGCGCCGCGGCGGCCGGATCGGCGCCGCACAGGCCCTGCTCGGCTCCGCGCTCGCCGTGAAACCGCTCCTCCAGCTCGAAGGAGGCCGGATCGAACCGCTGGAACGGGTGCGGACCGCCTCCCGGGCCATCGCCCGGCTGGAGGAGATCGTCGTTGAGCGGGCCGGTACGTCTGCGGTGGACATCGCGGTCCATCACCTCGCCGCGCCCGAGCGGGCGGCGGCCCTGGCGGACCGGCTGCGCGACCGGGTCCTCGGACTGGCGGACCTCCATGTGAGCGAGGTCGGCGCGGTGATCGGTGCGCACACCGGACCCGGTCTGCTGGGAGTTGTGGTCTCGGCTCGCTGAAAGGGGCGGTGCGGCAGGGCAGTTGTCACCGCCTCTCACTCACGAGGGTGGCGGAGATGTCCACAACAGGCTTGTTGTCCACAGAAATCGGGCCTGCCCGGCGGATTCGGGCACATGTGCCTACCGTCCTGTGGCATGACTCTTCGATCACGCTCCGCAACGAGTGGACCCGGCCGTGCCCCGGCCTCGGACGGACGCATGCACCACGGCCGCCTGCGCGTCGGCCCCAGGGGCCGTCACCGCGCCGTGGGGCAGGGCTCCGCGCGAACCTCCGCAGCCGACCCGGTCGTCAGGGCGGGCCCCCCGGTGAACCGGCGCCTGGACCAGGGTTCGGGGTCGGGCTCCGGCTCGGGCCCGGTGGCGGGAGCGGGAGGGGGTACAGGTGCGGGCTGGGGCTCGGGCCCGGTGGCGGGCGCCGGGCCGGCGGGGGTGTCGCCACACGGCGCGAGGGAGGCGGGCGCGGGTGGGGAAGCGGGAGCAGGGGCGAGCCGGCCGCCGTTCTCCGGAAGCGATCCCATGGCGGGTGCTGACCCTGACGCCGATCTGCGGGCGGCGGCGGGGGGATTCACTGCCTGGGGCGGGGCTGTCCCGAGGCCAGGCGCTCCGCCTGCTACTGCGCAGCCCGGTCTTCTGCGGCCGGGGCGGCTGCGGCGCGGCCGGGCGTCGTCCCCCTCCGCCGACGCCCTCCGCCGGAGGGCCGATGCACTGTTCGCGGGAGCCCTGCCGGCCCGGCGGGAGGCGGCACGTCTCGCCGGGGCGAGTCAAGACACTCGGCCGAGGCAGGGCCCTCAGCCGAGCCAGGAGGCCCGGACGGTCCAGGACGCCGGTGAGAGCCCTGACACCCGGCTGACCCACGACACTTGGCGGAGCCAGGAGGCCCGGCCGGTCCACGACACCCGGCCGGTCCACGACACCCGGCCGGTCCACGACACCCGGCCGGTCCACGACACCCGGACAAACCAGGGGGCCCGAGCGAGCCATGACACCCGGGCCCGCCTCGACGCCCCGCCTCCGCCCGGCACCTCCCACGCCCCGGCCTACCGGCCCCTGGACGGCGGAGCCCGTGCCGCAGCGGCGGAGCTGCGCGCCTCGGCCTACGGGGGCGGTCTCCGCGTCAGGCGACCCGGGCCGGGCGCGGACACGGCAGCGACGGCGGCCGGAGGCGGGCGCGGACCCGACAGCGGGGCGTCGCGCCGCGCCGACACCACCGGCATGGGGCCGCGGCGCACGGCTCCGTGGCGGGGCCTCGCGCTGCGGGAGCGGCTGCCGGTGTGGGTCCAGCTGAGATGCGGACTGGAGCCGAGGACGCTCGCGGCTCTCGCCGTCGTGCTCGTTGCCGCCACGGTGTTCGCCGCCCAGCACTTCTGGGCAGGGCGGCCGCAGGCTGTACGGGCTCCGGAGGTGGTGCGGCAGGGAGCCGCGCAGCCGCTGTCGGAGGAGCCCATGACGGGACCGGCACCGTCGACCGGTGCGCCCCCGCTCCCCGAGGCCCGGCAGGCTGCCCGGATCGTCGTGGACGTGAGCGGCAAGGTCCGTCGGCCGGGAGTACTGCGCCTGCCTGCCGGGTCACGGGTGGCCGATGCTCTGGAGGCGGCCGGGGGAGTCGCGGCGGGAACGGACCTGACGGGCCTCAACCGAGCACGTGTGCTGATGGATGGAGAGCAGGTGGTGGTCGGAGGGCCACCGCCCGCCGGAGCAGCCGGTCCATCCGGCCTGTCGCGCCAAGGTCCGGCAGGGGCGGATGCCGGACCGGTCAGCCTCAATACGGCCACCGCCGAGCAGTTGGAGACGCTGCCGGGCGTCGGCCCGGTGCTGGCTCAGCACATCATCGACCACCGCACCCGGCACGGCGGCTTCCGTTCGATCGACGAACTGCGCGAGGTCAACGGGATCGGTGACCGGCGCTTCGCGGACCTGCAGAATCGGGTGCGGCCATGACATGCGCGACCGTCCACGCCGCGTCGGTGAACCGGCTGGGCGCGGCAGACCCGCGGCCGGAGGGCCCCATTGACCTCCGCCTCGTCCTTCCCGCTCTGGCGGCCTGGGGCGCGGCAGCGCTCGCAGTCGCCGCGCCGGGCTGGTGGACGGCGACGGGTGTGGCCGCATGTCTCGTTGCCGCGGGCACGATCGCGCTCGCGGTGATCGCGCAACGCCGGGTCAGGGCCCGTGCCGGGGTGCCGTACGGACCCGAGGCGAGCGGCTCGGTGCCACGTGCCCCCGAAGCAGGCGGATGGCTCCTGCGGCTCAACGCCACCGCTGCCGTAGCCGTGTTGCTGTGCGCCGCCGCCGGGGCCGCCTCCGCTGGGCTGCATGGCGCCGATCTGCGCCGGGGGCCGCTGCCCGGCCTCGCCCGTCACCGTGCGCACGTGACGCTGGAGCTGACCGTCACCTCGGACCCGAGGCCAGTGCGCCCCAGGGTCGTCGGCAACCGGCTGGCACCGGGAGTCACGGTGCTGAACGCCGAGGCGACGCGGGTGACGGGGCCAGGCGCTGTCAACACCGACATGCGCACACCGATCCTGGTGATGGTCCCCGCCGGCCGCGCGGCCACCGAGTGGCAGAGGCTGCTCCCCTCCACCCGGCTGCGGCTCACGGGCCGCCTCGTACCGCCCCTCCGGCCGGACGACCGCATCGCCGCCGTGCTGCGCACGGAAGGCTCCGGCCCACCCCGGATCACCGGACCGCCGACGGCTCTTCAGCGCCTGGCGGGGGATCTGCGCGCCGGGTTGCGCGAGGCGTCCGACGGCCTGGCGCCGGACGCGCGGGCGCTGCTGCCCGGCCTGGTCGTCGGTGACACCTCCCGCGTGCCGGAGGACCTGCACGAGGCTTTCGAGGCCACGGACCTGACGCATCTGCTCGCTGTCTCGGGCAGCAATCTCACCATCATCCTCATCCTTCTGGTCGGTCCTCCGGGCCGGGCGCTGCTCGCCGAACGGGGCGGCATGGCGCCACGATTGGGCATCACCCTGCGCGGCACAGCCCTTCTGGGCGGAGCGCTCACACTCGCCTTCGTCGTGGTGTGCAGGCCGGAGCCGAGCGTGCTGCGAGCGGCGGCCTGCGGACTCGTCACCCTGCTCGCCATCGGGACGGGCCGCCGCAGATCGCTCATCCCCGCGCTTGCCGCGGCCGTGCTCCTGCTCGTGCTGTACGACCCATGGCTGGCGCGCAGTTACGGATTTCTGCTCTCCGTGCTGGCGACAGGGGCGCTGCTCACCATCGCGCCCGGGTGGAGCGCCGCACTCCAGCGGCGGCGCGTGCCGCCGCGGCTCGCCGAGGCCCTCGCGGCGGCCGCCGCCGCTCAGGCGGTGTGCGGCCCCGTGGTGGCGGTGTTCGCCGCCCGGGTCAGCCTGGTCGCGATCCCCTGCAACCTCGTTGCGGAAGTCGCCGTCGCGCCCGCCACGATCCTGGGCTTCGCCGCGCTGGCGGCGGCGCCGGTGGTGATACCGGTCGCGGGAGTGCTGGCCCTTTGCGCGGGGTGGCCGGCCGGCTGGATCGCCCAGGTCGCCCGGACTGGCGCGGCGCTGCCCGGCGCCGACGCGGAGTGGCCGGACGGCTGGGCCGGCGGGTTGCTGCTGGCGGCGGTCACGGCCGTGGTCCTGCTCCTGGTCCGACGCCTGCCGCGCCATCCCCTGGTCGGCGCGGTGTGCGCGCTGCTGATGCTCTTCTTCGTACTGCGCCCGCCACCGCTCACCAGAGTCATCAGCGGCTGGCCGCCGCCGGAGTGGAACTACGTGATGTGCGACGTCGGTCAGGGGGACGCCACCGTGCTCGCGGCCGGGAGCGGGACGGCCGTGGTCGTGGACGCGGGCCCAGACCCCGAGCTGGCGGACCGCTGCCTGCGGGACCTCGGAGTGACAAGGATTCCGCTGCTTCTGATCACGCACTTCCACGCCGACCATGTCGCCGGCCTCCCCGGCGCGCTCAAGGGACGGAGCGTCGGAGTCATTCAGACGACGAGGCTCCAGGAACCGCCCGGGCAGGCCGCGTTCGTCCGCCGCGTCGCCGCGGAGGCCGGTGTGCCGATCGCGCACGCGGCACAGGGGGAGCACCGCCGCACCGGCGGCATCGACTGGCAGGTGCTGTGGCCGGACCACAGGCAGGGCACGAGACCGCAGGGGCCGAATGACGCCAGCGTCGCCCTGCTGGTCCGCGCGGCCGGGGGCCTGTCGCTGCTGCTCCTCGGCGACCTCGAACCGCCCGCCCAGCAGGCCCTGCTGCGAGCGCATCCCGCGATACCGAGGGTGGACGTGCTCAAGGTGGCCCACCACGGCTCGGCGTACCAACACCCAGGGCTGCTCGCGGCCATCCGTCCGAGACTGGCGCTCATTTCCTGTGGCCGGGACAACCCGTACGGCCACCCTGCGCCGGTGACCGTCGGCATGCTGCGGGCCCGCGGGGCGATGGTGCTGCGCACAGACCGGGACGGGGCGATCGCGGTGGCGGGAGCGGGGCCCCGGCTGCGGGTCACGACCCGCGCAGGCCCCGCAGAGCACTAGGCCCGGGGACCGAGGCGTTCCGCCGGGCGACCCGGGACCGGCGACCGCCTGGCCCGGGACCGGAGGCGCATGGCATGGGGGCATGAGACCGAGGAGACTTCATGGCATGGGAACACCAGGACAGGAGCCCGAGCCGCCGCAGGCGCTCCCGCAGCGGACCGTCGACGCCTACCTGCGCCGCATCGGCGCCGACCGCCCGGCGCGGGCCGACGCGGCGGCCCTGCGCGAGCTCCAGCTCCGGCATCTGCACACCGTGCCGTTCGAGAACCTGTCGATCCATCGTGGCGAGGACCTCGTCCTCGCCGACGAGCCGCTCGTCGCCAAGATCGTGGAGGCGCGGCGGGGCGGCTTCTGCTACGAACTCAACGGCGCGTTCGCGGCGTTGCTCCGCGCTCTGGGCTTCACCGTGACGCTGTACCAGGCGCGCGTCTTCGGGGAGGGCGGGCGGCTGGGCATCCCGTACGACCACCTCACCCTGCGGGTGGAGCCGGTGGACGGCACCGGGCCCTGGCTGGCCGACGTCGGGTTCGGGGACCACAGCCACCATCCGCTCGCGCTGGACGACAGGGGGGACCAGCAGGACCCGGCAGGCGTGTTCCGGATCGTGGCTGGGGGGCGGTACGGGGACCTCGACCTGCTGCGGGACGGCAAGCCGCAGTTCCGGGTGGACACCCGGCCGCGTGACCTCACCGACTTCGAGGCGGGGGCCTGGTACCACCGCACCTCGCCCGCTTCGCACTTCACGCGGTCCCTCGTCTGCTCACGGCTGACTCCCGAAGGCCGGATCACGCTGAGCGGACGCACCCTGGTGGTCACCGAGCACGGTGAGCGGCACGAGCGGCAGCTCTCCGACGACGCTGCGGTACTGGCGGCGTACCAGGAGCATTTCGGGCTGGTGCTCGACCGGCTGCCGCCCGATCCCGCGGCCCGGTGATGTGCCCTTCGGGTCCGTGTACGCGCGCGTGCCGCCCGGCGAATGCCGTGTCGCTCCGGTCGCGGGCTGCACGCCGCTGGCCGCACGGGTGGCGCGCGGTCGCGGGGCTATGGGGCCTCGAGCCAGCCCTCGTACTCCGCGGCGAACTCGTCGAGGGCGCGCGCGTCCAGGCGCCCGTCGGGGTCCTCCACCACGAGGAGCCACTGGGCGTCCTCGGCGTCGTCCTCGCCGGCCAGCGCGTCTCGCACCAGTTGCGGTTCATCGGTGACGCCGAAGCGTCCGGCCAGTTCCTCGGCCGCGTCCTCGGCGGCGTCGCGGTCGGGCAGCACCAGTACATGTCGTTCGCTCACCGGCCCATTCTCCGGTACGCCGCGGGATGCGCCGAGGAGTGTCAGTGGCCCGTGGGATGCTTGACCGCAATGGCCAGGAAGAATACGACCGACGACCCCCTCGCCCCCGTCACGCTCGCCGTGGGCCAGGAGGATCTGCTCCTCGACCGCGCGGTGCAGCAGGTGGTGGCTGCGGCCCGGGCCGCCGACTCCGACACCGACGTACGCGACCTCACCGCAGACCAGTTGCAGCCCGGCACGCTCGCAGAGCTGACGAGCCCCTCGCTCTTCGCCGAGCGCAAGGTGGTGATCGTGCGCAATGCGCAGGATCTGTCGGCCGACACGATCAAGGACGTCAAGGCGTACCTCGACGCGCCGGCGGAGGAGATCACGCTCGTGCTCCTGCACCCCGGCGGTGCGAAGGGCAAGGGCCTGCTCGACGCGGCGCGGAAGGCGGGCGCGCGTGAGGTCGCCTGCCCCAAGACGACCAAGCCGGCCGAGCGGCTCACCTTCGTTCGCTCGGAGTTCCGTGCGCTGGGGCGGTCCGCGACGCCCGAGGCGTGCCAGGCCCTGGTCGACGCGATCGGCAGCGATCTGCGGGAGCTGGCCAGTGCGGTGTCCCAGCTGACCGCAGACGTCGAGGGCACCATCGACGAGGAGATCGTCGGGCGCTACTACACCGGCCGAGCCGAGGCGTCGAGCTTCAACATCGCCGACCGGGCGGTCGAGGGCCGGACGGCCGAGGCGCTGGAGGCGCTGCGCTGGTCGCTGTCGACGGGCGTCGCGCCGGTGCTGGTCACAAGCGCACTGGCACAGGGCGTGCGCGCGATCGGAAAGCTGTCCGCCGCGCGGGGCGGGAGGCCGGCCGACCTCGCCCGTGAGCTGGGTATGCCGCCCTGGAAGATCGACCGGGTCCGGCAGCAGATGCGTGGCTGGACACCGGACGGCGTCGCGATGGCCCTGCGGGCGATCGCGGAGGCGGACGCGGGGGTGAAGGGCGGCGGGGACGATGCGGAGTACGCCCTGGAGAAGGCGGTCGTCACGGTCGCCCGAGCGGCCCGCCTCCGCCGCGCCTAGCCACGTGTTCCGGCGTCCCGCCTCACGGCGTCGCCCGCCTCCGCGGCGCGCCTAGCCACGTGTCCCGGGCGTCCCGCCTCACGCCGGCCGCCCGTCCCGGGGGGAATCAGCTCACGCCATGCGCGGCACGTCCCGGGCGTCCCGCCTCACGCCGGCCGCCCGTCCCGGGGGGAATCAGCTCACGCCGTGCGCCTCCCCCCGGGGCAGCCCACCCATGCGCCTCCGCCAGGGGCAGCACACCCACGCGCCTCCCGCCGCACCTGGCCCTGTCCCTATGCCCCGGGCCGCGCCCCGGGGAGGTCCTGCCTCCCACTGGAGCGCCCGCACCCGCGGCCCTCGCAGGCACGGCAAAGGCCCCGCACAGTCCTGGGGAAGGACCGGGCGGGGCCTCGGCGTCAAGCTGGGTGCGCCGCACCCGCGTGGCGAACGCAGGCCGCGTGCGGCGCGAGGGGTGCCGGTCGGGAGCGGATGAGAGGGCCCGCTTGATCCCTAGCGGCGATCAGTCAAGTTGCTCAGCCCTGCAGGGAGGCAACCTTGGAAGCCAGCGCCGACTTCTTGTTGGCGGCGGCGTTCTTGTGGATGACACCCTTGGAGACGGCCTTGTCGAGCTGACGCGCGGCGGCACGAGCAGCCACGGTCGCCTTCTCGACGTCGCCGGCGGCGACGGCCTCGCGGGCCTTGCGGATGGAGGTCTTGAGCGACGACTTGACGGCCTTGTTGCGCTGGCGCGCCTTCTCGTTCGTCTTGTTCCGCTTGATCTGGGACTTGATGTTCGCCACGAAAGAGCCTTTGCAGGTTCGATGATCTCTGAGGTTGCGTCCCTCCCCCGTAACCCTTCGGTACGGGAGGTGCCTCCGGAGAGGGCACGAGACACAGCTGCTCAGGCTACCAGTCGCCCCGCAGGCGGCCCAAACCGAGCACAGTGCCCAACGCGTGGGACCATGGAGCCTACGTATCGATCCGACACTGACCCGAGCCGAGCTCACCGACCCGGCGTCTGCCAAAGAATCAGGACCCTGCGTGCCCGCGACTCCTACCCACGTGCCCGAGCCGAGCCGTACCGACCCGGCGCTGATCCGCAATTTCTGCATCATCGCGCACATCGACCACGGCAAGTCCACGCTCGCCGACCGGATGCTCCAGCTGACCGGCGTGGTCGAGCAGCGGCAGATGCGTGCTCAGTACCTCGACCGTATGGACATCGAGCGCGAGCGCGGCATCACGATCAAGTCCCAGGCGGTCCGTCTGCCGTGGGCGCCCACCGAGGGCGAGGACCAGGGCAGGACCCACATCCTGAACATGATCGACACGCCTGGGCACGTCGACTTCACCTATGAGGTCTCCCGGTCCCTGGCCGCCTGCGAGGGCACGGTCCTCCTGGTCGACGCCGCGCAGGGCATCGAGGCCCAGACCCTCGCCAACCTCTACCTGGCGATGGAGAACGACCTCGCCATCGTCCCGGTCCTCAACAAGATCGACCTGCCGGCCGCGCAGCCGGAGAAGTTCGCCGAGGAGTTGGCGAACCTGGTCGGCTGCGACCCGGACGACGTGCTCAGGGTGTCCGCCAAGACGGGTCTCGGTGTCGAGGCGCTGCTCGACCGGGTGGTCCGCGAGGTGCCGGCACCGGTCGGTGTCGCCGACGCCCCCGCCCGCGCGATGATCTTCGACTCCGTCTACGACTCCTACCGCGGTGTCGTCACGTACGTACGTGTCATCGACGGCCAGCTCAACAAGCGCGAGCGCATCCGGATGATGTCCACCGGCGCCACCCACGAGCTGCTGGAGATCGGCACCAACTCGCCGGAGATGCTGCCTGCCGACGGTCTCGGCGTCGGCGAGGTGGGCTATCTGATCACCGGTGTGAAGGACGTCCGCCAGTCCAAGGTCGGTGACACGATCACCACCCTGCACAAGGGCGCCACGGAGGCGCTCGGCGGCTACAAGGATCCCAAGCCGATGGTGTTCTCGGGCCTGTATCCGCTGGACGGCTCGGACTACCCCGAGCTGCGCGACGCGCTCGACAAGCTCCAGCTCAACGACGCGGCCCTGGTCTACGAGCCGGAGACGTCGGCGGCTCTCGGCTTCGGCTTCCGCGTCGGCTTCCTCGGTCTGCTGCACCTGGACGTGATCCGTGAGCGGCTGGAGCGGGAGTTCGGCCTGGACCTGATCGCCACCGCTCCGAACGTGGTCTACCGCGTGACCATGGAGGACGGCACCGAGCACACGGTCACGAATCCGAGCGAGTTCCCCGAGGGCAAGATCGGCGAGGTGCACGAGCCGGTCGTGCGGGCGACCATCCTCGCGCCGAGCGAGTTCATCGGCTCGATCATGGAGCTCTGCCAGACCCGCCGCGGCACGCTGCTCGGCATGGACTACCTCTCCGAGGACCGGGTGGAGATCCGCTACACCCTGCCCCTCGCGGAGATCGTCTTCGACTTCTTCGACCAGCTGAAGTCCAAGACGCGCGGGTACGCCTCCCTCGACTACGAGCCCACCGGCGAGCAGGCGTCCAGCCTCGTCAAGGTCGACATCCTGCTGCACGGCGACAAGGTCGACGCCTTCTCCGCCATCACCCACAAGGACGCGGCCTACGCCTACGGTGTGCGGCTCGTCGCCAAGCTGCGCGAGCTCATTCCGCGGCAGGCGTTCGAGGTGCCGATCCAGGCCGCCATCGGCTCCCGGGTCATCGCCCGCGAGACGATCCGCGCGATCCGCAAGGACGTCCTCGCCAAGTGCTACGGCGGCGACATCTCGCGTAAGCGGAAGTTGCTGGAGAAGCAGAAGGAAGGCAAGAAGCGGATGAAGATGGTCGGTTCCGTGGAGGTCCCGCAGGAGGCCTTCATCGCGGTGCTGTCCAGCGACGAGGGCGGCAAGAGCAAGAAGTGACCAGGGCGGCTTGTGCCGCCTGTCGCACCCGTACCGAAAAGCGCCCGTCCGGCTCAGGACGGGCGCTTTTCGGCCATCCAGAGAGGTGTCAATCGTTACATGTACACGGCATGGACTGGCTGCTCCGAAGAGCGGACGTGCGCTCTGTTCGTTATGAAGCGGCAGCCCGTAGGCACTTACGCGCCGCCGATGTGCGCTCTACTCTGATCGCGGCTCAATGGTTACTCGCAAGTTAAACAACCAGCCAGTCGTGCATGCTGCCGCAGGCCCGGAGGACGTCGTGAGCGAAACCCACACCCAGATCGAGAACCGACCGCCATCGGTGGCGACCCTCTTCACCGAGCGCGTGTCGGCCACGCCGAACGCCGAGGCGTACCGCTATCCGGTGCCCCCCGCCTCGGGAACGGGGCCCGATGACTGGAAGTCCCTTAGCTGGGGTGAGGCCGCCGAGCGGGTCTACGCCATCGCGGCCGGCCTGATCGACCTCGGGCTCGCCGCCGAGGAGCGGGTCGCGCTCGCCTCCTCCACCAGAGTCGAGTGGATCCTCGCCGACCTCGGCGTGATGTGTGCGGGCGGCGCGACCACCACGATCTACCCGTCCACCAATGCCGAGGAGGCGGCGTACATCCTCGCCGACTCCGAGAGCTTCGTGCTCATCGCCGAGGACGCCGCCCAGCTGGCGAAGGCCCGTGAGCGCCGCGCCGAGCTGCCCACGCTGCGGCATGTCGTCGTCGTCGACGCCGAAGGCGTCGAGCCGGACGCCGCCGACCCCGAGGGCTGGGTGCTGACCCTCGCCGATCTGGAGGCCCGCGGCGCCGCGTACCTCGAGAAGCATCCCGAGGCCGTCAAGGAGCGGGTCGCGGCCATCACCCCCGACCAGCTCGCGACGCTCATCTACACCTCCGGCACCACGGGTCGCCCCAAGGGCGTGCGCCTGCCGCACGACAACTGGTCGTACATGGCGAAGGCCACCGCCGCGACCGGCCTCATCACCCAGGACGACGTGCAGTACCTGTGGCTGCCGCTCGCGCACGTCTTCGGCAAGGTGCTGACCTCCGGCCAGATCGAGGTCGGCCATGTCACCGCCGTCGACGGCCGCGTGGACAAGATCATCGAGAACCTGCCGGTCGTCCAGCCCACCTACATGGCGGCCGTGCCCCGCATCTTCGAGAAGGTCTACAACGGAGTCGCCGCCAAGGCCCGGGCCGGCGGCGGCGCCAAGTACAAGATCTTCCAGTGGGCCGCCGGCGTCGCCCGCGAGTACGCCAAGGTCTCGCAGGACAACTTCCGCCGCACCGGCACCGCCTCGGTGCCCTTCGGTCTCGGCGCCAAGCACAAGGTCGCCGACGCGCTCGTCTACTCCAAGCTCCGCGAGGCGTTCGGCGGCCGGCTGCGCGCCGCCGTCTCCGGCTCCGCCGCCCTCGCTCCCGACATCGGCTACTTCTTCTCCGGCGCCGGCATCCACATCCTGGAGGGCTACGGGCTCACCGAGTCCAGCGCCGCGTCGTTCGTCAATCCCGGTGAGGCGTACCGGACTGGCACGGTCGGCAAGCCCGTGCCCGGCTGCGAGGTGCGTATCGCCGACGACGGCGAGATCCTCCTGCGCGGCCCCGGCATCATGGAGGGCTACCACAAGCTGCCCGAGAAGACGGCCGAAGTCCTCGAATCCGACGGCTGGTTCCACACCGGTGACATCGGGGAGCTGTCCGCGGACGGCTACCTGCGCATCACGGACCGCAAGAAGGACCTGATCAAGACCTCCGGCGGCAAGTACATCGCGCCGGCCGAGGTCGAGGGCCAGTTCAAGGCCGTGTGCCCGTTCGTCTCCAACATCCTGGTGCACGGCGCGGACCGGAACTTCTGCACCGCGCTCATCGCCCTCGACGAGCCCACGATCCTCGGCTGGGCCGAGGAGAACGGCCTGGGCGGCAAGTCCTACGCGGAGGTCGTCGCCTCCCCGCAGGCCGAGCAGCTCATCGAGGGCTATGTGCAGCGCCTCAACGAGGGCCTGCAGCGCTGGCAGACGATCAAGAAGTTCCGCCTGCTGCCGCGTGACCTTGACATCGAGCACGGCGAACTGACGCCCAGCCTCAAGCTGAAGCGTCCGGTCGTCGAGCGGGAGTACAAGGACCTGATCGAGGACATGTACGCCGGCTCCCGGGAGGCGTGACCGCCTGCACGGGCGATCTGACGGCCGGTCCCGACACCGGGACGGGCCGTACCGAACGCCTCCTCCTGACGTGACGCCGGGTGCCGAGGAGCCGTGCCCGGCAGGGGAGAACGCCGCACGACCGCGACACAGGCGTGCGGCGTGATCCTCGCAACACACCGTACGACCAGCCGGAATGCGAAAGGACCCCACCAGTTCGGTGACTCCGTGCTTATGGGCGGGCTCGGTCTGTCACCCTGTCGGTGTCAGAGCGGCGCACACAGCACCGACCAGGAGCCGCACGTGGGGTCCATTCCGTTGCAGCGAGACACCGGCAACCGGCCCGCACCCATGTCCACCGGGTTGTCAGAGCCCGGCGCGGGGGTCCGCATCAGCCTGCCCGGGAGCCTCCTGGCGCCCGGCACAGCACGGCGGCTCGTCCGCGAGGCCGTCGCCGAGTGGACCGGGCTCGGCCTGCTCGACGCATGTGCCCGCTGCGACGGGCTCGCCGGCGGCTGCCCGCCCGGCACTCCCTGCCCCGAGCGGCTCGCGGACGACGCCGCCCTCGTCGCCGGGGAACTCGTCACCAACGCCGTCGTCCACGCGGGCACGGCAGCCGATCTCGTGTGCCGGTTCGAACATCCCGCCGAAGACGCCGCCGACGCTGCGGACCAAGCCGCCGTGATCGTCGAGGTCTCCGACCACCACCCAGACCGCCCGGTCCACAGCCACCCGCACGGCTTCGACCAGTCGGGCACTCCCGACTACGGGCGCGGCCTGCACCTCGTGGCGGCCCTCGCCGAACGCTGGGGCGTCACCTACCGCGCCGCGCTCAAGACCGTATGGGCCAGGCTGCCGCTCGACGGTCGCGGCATCCGGCCGCGGACCGGCGAGCAGGCCGTGCCCCTGCACAGGCCCCCGCTCGGCGACGCCGCCCCCGAGGCCCTCGCGCCCGGGCGGGACGACCACCACTGGCTGGCGCGCGGCGGAGCGGCCTCCTTCCTGGCGGAGGCGTCGGACCTGCTCGCCGGGCAGCTCGACGAGAACATGGTCGCCGCCCTCGCCGGACAGCTGCTCGTGCCGAGGCTCGCAGACTGGTGCGCCGTCTGGCTCGACGGCGACACCGGCTGGCACGGCCTGCGCGAACCGGGCCGCACGGCGGTCGCGCCGCGCCTGGCCGGGGTCTGGCACCGCGACGAGGCCGCCGTGGAAGAGCTGCGGGCCGCCCTCGGCACGGAGGCGCCCAAACCGCCCGACCCCGGCTTCAGCGGGCCCGTACCGGTCCCGTGGCCGGCCGCGCACCAGGCCGTCCACCAGGGCGTGCACCCGGACCGGGACACGGGCGGGGGCGCGGACGGTCGGCAGAGCGGCGGGACGGCGCTGGCGTACCGGCTGGCCGCGGGCGGCCGAGGGCTCGGCGTGCTCGTCGTCGCCCAGCAGGACACCACCCGGCTGCCCGACGAAGTGACCGCGCTCGTCGAGGACTTCACCCGCCGGGTGGCCCTCGCCATCAGCGCCGCCCGCGAATACACCCGGCAGGCCACCATCAGCCGCGTCCTCCAGCGGGGGCTGCTCCCCAGCAAGGTCGGCCAGATCCCCGGCGTGGACACCTGCCTGGTCTACGAGCCGAGCGGGGACGGCGTCGCGGGCGGCGACTTCTACGACGTCTTCCGGGCCGGGTCGAGCGGCCGCTGGTGCTTCGTACTCGGCGACGTCCAGGGCAGCGGTCCCGAGGCCGCCGTCGTCACCGGACTCGCCCGCCCCTGGCTGCGACTCCTCGCCCGCGAGGGCTATCAGGTCGGCCAGGTGCTCGACCGGCTCAACGGCCTGCTCCTCGACGATGCCATGGAGGCCGCCGAGGCCGCCGCCCTGCTCGTCACGGGCGGGCACGGGCCCGGCCTGCCGGAAGGGCAGCACTCCCGCTTCCTGTCCCTGCTCTACGGCGAGGTCGTGCCCTCGCCGGACGGCCGCGGCGGCGCCCGGTGCACCCTCGCCAGCGCCGGCCACCCGCTGCCGCTGCTGCTGCGCCCTGACGGCACGGTCACCGTGATCGCCGAGCCGCAGGTGCTCCTCGGGGTGGTCGACGACGTCGCGTACCAGAGCAGCACCTTCGACCTGGCGCCGGGCGAGACGCTGCTCTGCGTCACCGACGGCGTGACCGAGAGGCGCTGCGGACGCCGCATGTTCGACGACGAGGACGGTCTCGCCGCGGTCCTCGCCGGGTGCGCGGGGCTGTCGGCGAAGGGTGTGGCGGAACGGATCAGGGCTGCGGTGCACGCGTTCGCGCAGACGCCGCCCGGCGACGATCTCGCGCTGCTGGTGCTCCAGGCGGGATGATGCCGCCGGTGACGGACAATGGGGGGCATGCCTTCCGTACTGCCCGACGGCGAGCCCGTCCCCGACGACGGCTCGCTGCCGGCGACCGCCCTCGACGACGCGGGTGACCGGCCGCTCGCCTTCTACCTGCACGTGCCGTACTGCGCCACGCGCTGCGGCTACTGCGACTTCAACACCTACACCGCGACCGAGCTGCGCGGCTCGGGCGGCGTGCTCGCCTCCCGCGACAACTACGCCGAGACGCTGGCCGACGAGATCCGGCTGGCCCGCAAGGTCCTCGGCGACGACCCCCGCCCGGTGCAGACCGTCTTCGTCGGCGGCGGCACGCCGACGCTGCTCGCGGCCGGGGATCTCGTACGGATGCTGGGCGCGGTACGGGAGGAGTTCGGCCTCGCCGACGGCGCGGAGATCACCACGGAGGCGAATCCGGAGTCGGTGGGCCCGGAGTATCTTCAGGCGCTGCGGGCGGGGGGCTTCAACCGGATCTCGTTCGGCATGCAGAGCGCCCGGCAGCATGTGCTGAAGGTGCTCGACCGCACGCACACCCCCGGCCGCCCGGAGGCATGCGTCGCCGAGGCGCGGGCGGCGGGCTTCGAGCACGTCAACCTCGACCTGATCTACGGCACACCGGGCGAGAGCGACGACGACTGGCGGGCCTCGCTGGAAGCGGCGGTCGGCGCGGGGCCGGACCACGTGTCGGCGTACGCGCTGATCGTCGAGGAAGGCACGCAGCTGGCCCGGCGCATCCGGCGCGGCGAGGTCCCGATGACGGACGACGACGTCCACGCGGACCGCTACCTGATCGCGGAGGACGTTCTCGCGGGCGCCGGCTACTCCTGGTACGAGGTGTCCAACTGGGCCACCTCCGAGGCCGGCCGCTGCCTGCACAACGAGCTGTACTGGCGCGGCGCCGACTGGTGGGGCGCGGGCCCGGGAGCGCACAGCCATGTGGGCGGCGTGCGCTGG
The DNA here is from genome assembly GCF_044390825.1 of Streptomyces sp. NPDC018833. Taxonomy (NCBI): domain Bacteria; kingdom Bacillati; phylum Actinomycetota; class Actinomycetes; order Kitasatosporales; family Streptomycetaceae; genus Streptomyces; species Streptomyces sp. NPDC018833. The sequence goes on from NZ_JBIRZM010000001.1 coordinate 473,454, forward strand.
TGGAACGTGAAGCACCCCGGCGCGTACGCGGCGGCACTGGCCGAGGGCCGCTCGCCGGGCGCGGGCCGCGAGGTGCTGAGCGCCGAGGACCGCCGGGTGGAGCGGATCCTGCTGGAGCTGCGGCTGCGGGAGGGCTGCCCCCTCGACCTCCTCAGGCCGGAGGGCCTCGCCGCCGCGCGCCGCGCCCTCGCCGACGGGCTCCTGCAGACCGGTCCGTACGAGGCCGGGCAGGCGGTTTTGACCCTGCGCGGACGCCTCTTGGCGGACGCGGTGGTCAGGGATCTCGTCGACTGATCACCCCAACGGGTGAGCCACTGCGGAACCGGGGTTCGATCCCTACTCTGATGCATAGGCTGCCGCCGTCAGCTGACGGCGGCAGAGACCGGAGGACTGCGGAGATGACCGCTGTGGACGACCGATCGATGACCACCGACGTCGTGGAGTTCTTCGAGAATCTCGAAGTTCCCGAGGGATACAAGGTGGAGCTACTCCGGGGGGAAATCGTGATGATGGCGGGGCCGGACCTGGTCCACAACGACATCGTGGACGCCCTGCTGGACCACTTTCCGCGTAAGCGGTGGAGGCGGCTCCAGACCCAGGACATCGACCTTCTGGGCGAGACCAGTGAGCCCCAGCCCGACCTGGTCGTCCTTGAGCGTGGTGCCGGGCCGGCCGCCGGTCGCCTGCTTCCCGCCCAGGTGGTTTCCCTCCTCGTCGAGGTCGTCTCCAAGACCAGCGTCCACCGCGACTACGTGGTCAAGCGCTCCATCTACGCGGCGGGCGGCGTCCCCGTCTACCTGATCGTGGATCCGCGCGGCGCCGAGTGCCTGGTCCTGACCGAGCCGAGCGGTAGCGGCGAGGCCGCCGATTACCGCTCCGAGCGGAAGTGGAAGTTCGGCGAGACCCTGCACCTGCCGGTCCTCGACGTGGACGTGGACACCAGCGAGTTCGGCGTCTACCCCGGCGCGACTCCTCCGGTCACCCGGGCTCCGTGACGAAGTCGATCTCCGTCACGAAGTCGATCAGTTCCTCGACCCGGCCCAACAGCGCCGGCTCCAGGTCCTTGTACGAACGCACCCGCGACAGGATGTGCTGCCAGGCCGCGCCCGTGTTCTCCGGCCAGCCCAGCGCCCGGCACACGCCCTTCTTCCAGTCCTGGCCGTGCGGGACCCGCGGCCACCCGGTGATGCCGAGCGACGACGGCTTCACCGCTTCCCACACGTCGATGTACGGGTGGCCCACGACCAGCACATGCGGGTCCGTGACCGAGGCCGCGATGCGCGATTCCTTGGACCCGGCGACGAGGTGGTCGACCAGGACGCCGAGGCGTGCGTCCGGACCGGGTGCGAACTCCTCGACGATCGACGGGAGATCGTCGATGCCCTCCAGGTACTCGACGACCACGCCCTCGATGCGCAGGTCGTCTCCCCACACCCGCTCCACCAGCTCCGCGTCGTGGCGGCCCTCCACGTAGATGCGGCCGGCGCGGGCGACCCGGGCCCGCGCGCCGGGGACCGCGAGCGAGCCCGAGGCCGTACGGACGGGGCGGACCGGTGCAGAGGCGGACGGGCGGACCAGCGTGACCGTCCTGCCCTCCAGCAGGAAACCCCGCGGCCGGAGCGGGAAGACACGGTGCTTGCCGAAGCGGTCCTCCAGCGTGACGGTGTCCGCCTCGCAGCGGATCACCGCCCCGCAGAAGCCGGTCGTGACCTCCTCCACCACCAGGTCGGGTTCCGCGGGGACCTCCGGAACCGGTGCCGACCGCTTCCACGGGGGCGTCAGGTCAGGGCTGTAACTGCGCATGTCGCATGACGATACGACCGGTTCCCCTACGACACGCCGAAGCGTGCCGCGAGCAGGTCACGCTGCCTCCGCACGAACGCCGCGTCCACCGCCGCACCGTGCCCCGGCACGTACAGCGCGTCCTCGCCGCCCAGCGCAAGCAGGCGGTCCAGCGCCGCCGGCCAGCGCGAAGCGATCGCGTCGGGGCCCGCCTGCGGCTCGCCGGACTCCTCCACCAGGTCCCCGCAGAAGACGACTTCCGGCTCACCGGGCACGAACAGCGCAAGATCGTGCCCCGAGTGGCCGGGACCGACGTTGGCCAGCAGCACCCGGCGGCCGCCCAGGTCGAGCGTGCACTCGCCGCTCACCGGGTGGTGCGGCAGCACGAGCAGATCGGCCGCCTCCGCGGCCGCGGCCTCCGGGACCCCGTGCCGTACCGCGTCGGCGCGGATGGTGTCCCGCTCGCGGCTCAGCAGCGCGTCCATGCCGACCGCCCCGTAGATCTCCGCACCCGCGAAGGCGGCCGTACCCAGCACATGGTCGAAGTGCGGGTGGCTCAGTGCGATGTACGTCACGCGGCGCCCGCCCGCCAGTGCCTGCGCCTGCCCACGGACCTCGGCGCCCTCGCGGATCGTCGAGCCCGTGTCGTACAGCAGGACGTGGTCGTCGCCCACCACCAGGCCGACGGTCGCGTCCCAGGTCGGCATCCTGCGCCGGCCGACGCCCTCGCCCAGCCGTTCCCACCCGAAGTCTTCCCAAGCGGCGTCCATACGGCGACGCTATCCGCATCGACCAGCACAGGTCTCGCGATAGCGTGGTCGGCCGCCCTTGCTAGGGGCGTACCCCGCCGCCGTACACTGGCCGGGGGAATGTTGGCACTCGGCCGTATCGAGTGCCAGGCCACACCTACGACCGGCAGCTGGAGGTGCGCGCGATGCTCAGCGAACGCAGACTCGAAGTCCTGCGCGCCATCGTCCAGGACTACGTCGGCACCGAGGAGCCGGTGGGCTCCAAGGCGCTGACCGAGCGGCACCAGCTCGGCGTCTCGCCGGCCACCGTCCGTAACGACATGGCCGTGCTGGAGGAGGAGGGCTTCATCGCCCAGCCCCACACCAGCGCCGGCCGTATCCCCACGGACAAGGGGTACCGGCTGTTCGTCGACAAGCTGGCCGGGGTCAAACCGCTGTCGTCGCCCGAGCGCCGTGCGATCCAGAACTTCCTGGACGGAGCCGTCGACCTCGACGACGTCGTGGGCCGTACGGTCCGGCTGCTCGCGCAGCTGACCCGGCAGGTCGCCGTCGTCCAGTACCCCTCGCTGACCCGTTCGACGGTCCGGCACGTGGAGTTGCTCTCGCTCGCGCCCGCCCGGCTGATGCTCGTGCTGATCACGGACACCGGCCGCGTCGAGCAGCGGATGGTCGACTGCCCCGCGCCGTTCGGCGAGACCTCGCTGGCCGACCTGCGGGCCCGGCTCAACAGCCGCGTCGTCGGCCGCCGTTTCGCGGACGTGCCGCAGCTGGTGCAGGACCTGCCGGAGTCGTTCGAGAGCGAGGACCGCGGCACGGTCTCCACGGTGCTCGCGACCCTGCTGGAAACCCTGGTCGAGGAGACCGAGGAGCGGCTGATGATCGGCGGCACCGCCAATCTCACCCGCTTCGGACACGACTTCCCCCTGACGATCAGGCCGGTGCTGGAGGCGCTGGAGGAGCACGTCGTGCTGCTCAAGCTGCTCGGCGAGGCCAAGGAATCGGGCGTGACCGTGAGGATCGGGCATGAGAATGCCCACGAGGGACTGAACTCCACGTCCGTCGTCTCGGTCGGCTACGGTTCGGGCGGCGAGGCAGTCGCCAAACTCGGCGTGGTCGGACCGACCCGCATGGACTACCCCGGAACGATGGGAGCGGTACGCGCAGTGGCACGTTACGTCGGACAGATCCTGGCGGAGTCGTAAGTGGCCACGGACTATTACGCCGTACTCGGCGTACGCCGCGACGCATCGCAGGACGAGATCAAGAAGGCCTTCCGCCGCCTCGCGCGCGAGCTCCACCCGGACGTGAATCCGGACCCGAAGACGCAGGAGCGCTTCAAGGAGATCAACGCCGCGTACGAGGTGCTGTCGGACCCGCAGAAGAAGCAGGTCTACGACCTCGGCGGAGACCCGCTGTCCCAGTCCGCCGGCGCCGGCGCGGGCGGCTTCGGCGCGGGCGGCTTCGGCAACTTCTCGGACATCATGGACGCCTTCTTCGGCACGGCGTCGCAGCGCGGGCCCCGTTCGCGCACCCGCCGCGGCCAGGACGCGATGATCCGCCTGGAGGTCGAGCTCAGCGAGGCGGCCTTCGGTACGACCAAGGACATCCAGGTCGACACGGCCGTGGTGTGCACGACGTGCTCCGGCGAGGGCGCCGCGCCCGGCACCTCGGCGCAGACCTGCGACATGTGCCGCGGCCGCGGTGAGGTCTCGCAGGTGACGCGGTCCTTCCTGGGCCAGGTCATGACGTCCCGCCCCTGCCCGCAGTGCCAGGGCTTCGGCACGGTCGTGCCGACCCCGTGCCCGGAGTGCGCCGGCGACGGCCGCATCCGGTCGCGGCGGACGCTGACCGTGAAGATCCCCGCCGGTGTCGACAACGGCACCCGGATCCAGCTCGCGGGCGAGGGCGAGGTCGGCCCCGGCGGCGGCCCCGCCGGCGACCTGTACGTCGAGATCCACGAGATCGCCCACCCGGTCTTCCAGCGGCGCGGCGACGATCTGCACTGCACGGTGACGATCCCCATGACGGCGGCGGCGCTGGGCACGAAGTGCCCGCTGGAGACGCTCGACGGTGTGGAGGAGGTCGACATCCGGCCCGGTACGCAGTCCGGCCAGTCGATCCCGCTGCACGGCCGCGGCATCACGCACCTGCGGGGCGGCGGCCGGGGCGACCTGATCGTCCACGTCGAGGTGACGACGCCGACGAAGCTGGACCCCGAGCAGGAGCGTCTGCTGCGGGATCTGGCGAAGCTGCGGGGCGAGGAGCGGCCGACGGGTCAGTTCCAGCCGGGACAGCAGGGGCTGTTCTCGCGCCTGAAGGACGCGTTCAACGGGCGGTAGCCCGGGGGTGGCGAGCGGCCTGCGGTAGCGGGGGCTCCGCCCCCGGGGCTCCCGAACCTCAATCCCGTCCTGTGGCCTGGCGGCGTGGGTGGTACTCCCGGCGGGGCCGGATGTCGCTGAGTGAGATCGGCCCGGCCGGCGATTGAGGGCACTCCGCCTGCGGCCTGGTGACCGGGGGCCCCGGAGAAGCCAGGGTGAGTACCCCACCCTTCGGCGAGCGCAAAGGCGAGGACGGGCATGAGAACCGCGTCGTAGTGCCAGTCGGTCGACCAGTAGTGGTCCTCGGCGGAAAGGAAGCGCCAGCCGAGGGTGGGCAGGGCCCCGACCAGCAGCGGCGAGCGCAGGGCGAGCAGGCCGGTCGTCGGAAGCAGGAGCCAGGCCGGCGTGCGGTGCGGGACCTCGGGCGCAGCCTGGGAAAGCGCCCGCCGCAGGCACCGTGTACCGCCTTCCGGAACGGGGGATTCGGCCCCGTCGCGGGGACATGGCACGATGCGTGCATGTCCTCCGCGCTGACCGATCTATGCCGTCATCCGATCGTGCAGGCCCCCATGGCGGGCGGCGCGTCGTGCCCCCGTCTCGCCGCCGCCGTGTCCGATGCCGGCGGGCTCGGTTTCCTCGCCGCCGGGTACAAGACGGCGGACGGCATGTACCAGGAGATCAAGCAGATCCGCACCCTCACGGCGCGGCCCTTCGGCGTCAATCTCTTCATGCCGCAGCCCGGCACCGCCGACCCGGCGGCCGTCGATGTCTACCGGCAGCAGCTCGCCGGTGAGGCCACCTGGTACGAGACGCCCCTCGGCGACACCGACGCGGGGCGGGACGACGGCTACGAGGCGAAGCTCGCGATCCTGCTCGACGATCCCGTCCCGGTCGTGTCCTTCACGTTCGGCTGCCCGTCCCGCGACGCGCTCGCATCGCTGGGTGCCGTGGGCACGCTCACCGTGGTCACCGTCACCACGCCGGAGGAGGCGCAGGTCGCCGAGCGGGCCGGAGCCGACGCCGTGTGCGTGCAGGGCATCGAGGCAGGCGGCCACCAGGGCACCCACCGCGACGACCCCGACGCGGACGGCTCCGGCATCGGGCTGCTCTCGCTGATCCCGCTCGTCCGCGAGGCCGTGCGGATTCCCCTCGTCGCGGCCGGCGGCCTGATGCGCGGCGCCCAGATCGCCGCCGTGCTGGCGGCGGGAGCGAGTGCCGCGCAGCTCGGGACGGCGTTCCTGGTGTGTCCCGAGTCCGGCGCGAACGCCCTGCACAAGCAGGCCATGACCAACCCCGTGTTCGTCCGTACCGAGCTGACCCGCGCCTTCTCCGGGCGGCCGGCACGCGGGCTGGTGAACCGTTTCATGCGCGAGCACGGCCCGTACGCCCCCGCCGCCTACCCCGAGATCCACCACCTGACGAGCGGACTGCGCAAGGCGGCCGCGAAGGCCGGGGACCCGCAGGGCATGGCGTTGTGGGCCGGGCAGGGCCACCGGCTGGCGCGCGAGCTGCCCGCCGGGCAGCTGGTGGAGGTCTTCGCCGCGGAACTGGACGCCGCGCGTGCCGCGCTGGCGCTCGGGGGTGCGCGATGACCGCCCCCGTGTTCGTCGTCGACTCGCTCTCGGGCGCCGCGCCGGGCGCCGTCGTCACCCTGGACGGTCCCGAGGGGCGGCACGCGGTGTCCGTGAAGCGGTTGCAGCCGGGTGAGGAGATCGTCCTGACGGACGGTCAGGGCCAGGGTGCGGCCGGCACCGTGCTGGCCACCGAGGGCAAGGACCGGCTGACGATCGAGGTGCACGCGTGCCGGGCCGAACCGGAGCCGACGCCTCGGATCACCGTCGTCCAGGCCCTGCCCAAGGGCGACCGGGGCGAACTCGCCGTGGAGACCATGACGGAGACCGGCGTCGACGCCGTCGTGCCGTGGGCGGCCGCCCGCTGCATCACCCAGTGGAAGGGCGAGCGCGGCGCCAAGTCGCTGGCGAAATGGCGTTCCACGGCCCGGGAGGCGGGCAAGCAGTCGCGCAGGCTGCGTTTCCCGGAGGTCGCGGAGGCGTCAACGACCAAGCAGGTCACGGCACTTGTGGCCGACGCCGACTTCGCCGCCGTGCTGCACGAGGAGGGCGCGGAGCCGCTGGCCACCGCCGAACTCCCCGAGCAGGGCTCGATCGTGCTGGTCGTCGGGCCCGAGGGGGGCGTGTCCCCACAGGAGTTGGAGGCGTTCGCCGCGGCGGGTGCGAAGCCGTACCGCCTGGGCCGCAGCGTGCTGCGCACGTCCACCGCCGGAACAGCGGCGACGGCGCTGCTCCTGGGCCGCACCGGCCGCTGGTCCTGACGCGGGCGGGCGGGGCTGGACAGGGGCATGACGCGGGCGGGCGGGGCTGGACAGGGGCATGACGCGGGCGGGCGGGGCCTGAACGGGAGCCTGACGCGGACGTGGCTGGGGGCCGCGAGGCACCGCGCTGCTCCTGGGACGTACGGTCGCACACTGGCCACAACCGGTCTTTTGCCGCAGCCCCCGCTGGTGGCACTCTTCCCGCCATGAGCGTGCTGAGAATCGTGGTCCCCATCGGTGCCTGCGGGATCGCCGTCGCGAGCCTTGCCGGATGCCAACCGGCGGCCGGTGGGCTCGACTCCGCCGCCGTGGCCGTCACCACCGACCGGACCGCGACCGCCACGCTGGAACGGCTGACCTTCGACGTGGCATGGCTCAGCTGCACCGCGAAGGCGGATCCGGCCACAGGGGCGTCGAAAGCGGCCTCGGGGGAGTCGAAGGCGGCCGGCGGCGCGGCCGTCGACTGCCGGGGAGAGACCGGATCCGGCCAGGACATCACCGTCAAGGGCCGGGTGACGGACGAGCGCGCCGGCAGGTGCGTACGCGGGGATATGACCGCCCGGATCGACAGGAAGATCGTCTTCCAGGCGACCATGCTCGGAGACTGCTCGGCGGTGCCGACCACCACACCGCCCCGGCCCTCCGACGGGTCCCGGCCCCGTCCCGCGGTCACCGAAACCGTCACGGTCACCGAGACCGTCACCGTGACCGCCGTTCCGGCCAAGTGATCCAAAGCCTCCCGCACAGGCCACCCACCTGCCTAGGGTGACGGTGTGACGCAGCCTGCCTACCTCCGGTTTCCCCATCTGCACGGCGAGTCGATCGCCTTCACCGCCGAGGACGACGTCTGGGTGGCGCACCTCGACGGCGGCCGCGCATGGCGCGTCAGCGCCGACGACGTGCCCGTGAGCCGTCCGAGAATCTCGCCCGACGGCACGCACATCGCCTGGACCTCGTACCGCGACGGCGCGCCCGAGGTGCATGTCGCGCCCCTCGACGGCGGGCCGTCGGACCGGCTCACCTACTGGGGCAGTGACAAGACGTCCGTACGCGGCTGGACCCCCGACGGCCATGTCCTGGCGCTCACCACCCACGGGCAGGCGTCGCTGCGCCGCACCTGGGCGCGGGCCGTGCCGCTCGACGGCGGCCCCGCCACGACCCTGCCGTACGGGCCCGTCGGCGATGTCGCCTTCGGCCCGCGCACACTGCTGCTGTCGGCGACAATGGGACGCGAGGCCGCCGCCTGGAAGCGCTACCGGGGCGGTACCGCGGGCAAGTTGTGGATCGAGACGGCCGCTGACGGAAAGCCCAGTGACGAGGCGGCCGGGGGCCGGGAGTTCATCCGCCTCCACGAGGACATCGACGGCAACGTCGAGTGCCCGCTCTGGGTCGGGGAGCGCATCGCCTTCCTCTCCGACCACGAGGGCGTCGGCGCCCTCTACTCGTCGCTGCCCGACGGCGCCGATCTCCGGCGCCACACCGGCATCGACGGGTTCTACGCCCGCCACGCCGCCACCGACGGCACCCGCGTCGCCTACGCCGCGGCCGGCGAGCTGTGGGTCCTCGACGACCTGGACGGCGCCGAACCGCGCCGGCTCGACATCAGGCTCGGCGGCCAGCGCACCGATCTGCGCCCCCGGCCGGTCGACGCCGACCATCACCTGGGCGACGCCGCCCCCGACCACACGGGCCGCGGCAGCGCGGTCGAGGTCCGCGGCGGCATCCACTGGGTCACCCACCGCGGAGGGCCGGCGCGTGCGCTGGCCGTGGAACCCGGCGTACGGGCCAGGCTGCCGCGCACGTTCCGGGTCGGCGGCGAGGAGCACGTCGCCTGGGTGACCGACGCCGAGGGTGACGACGCGCTCGAATTCGCGCCGGCGACCGGGGCAGCGGCGGGTGCCCCGCCGCGCCGGCTCGCCGCCGGCCGGCTCGGCCGCGTCCTGAGCCTCGCCGTGGCCCCCGACGGCAGTCGCGCGGCCGTCGCCTCGCACGACGGCCGGGTGCTCCTCGTCGAACGCGAATCGGGCGAGGTGCGCGAGGTCGACCGCAGTGAGCACGGCGACGCCCAGGGGCTCGTCTTCTCGCCCGACTCCGGCTGGCTCGCCTGGTCACACCCCGGCCCGAGCCCGCTGCGCCAGATCAAACTCGCCAACACAGGTGATCTGACGGTCTCCGAGGCGACGCCCTTGCGGTTCGCGGACTTCCAGCCCGCGTTCACGCTCGACGGCAGGCACCTCGCCTTTCTGTCCGAGCGGGCCTTCGACCCCGTCTACGACACCCATGTCTTCGACCTCGCCTTCATCGGCGGCTGCCGGCCGCATCTGATCACGCTGGCCGCGACGACGCCGTCGCCGTTCGGTCCGCAGCGGCACGGGCGGGCCTTCGACTCCGACAAGGACGATCCGTCCGACTCCGCCACCGACGAGGGCGCGCCCGTCACCCGTATCGACCTCGACGGACTCGCGGACCGCATCGTGCCGTTCCCCGTCGAGGCCGCCCGCTACTCGACGCTGCGCGCCGCGAAGGACGGGCTGCTGTGGCTGCGGCATCCGCTGCGCGGAGTCCTCGGCACGACCCGTGCCACGCCCGACGACCCGGGCCCGAAGACCGTGCTGGAGCGCTACGACCTGGCCCAGCAGCACGTCGAGGAACTGTCCGGCGACGCCGCCTACTTCCGCGTCAGCGGCGACGGCAGGCGGGTCCTGCTGCACACCGACGACAAGCTCAAGGTCGTCCCCAGCGACCGGCGGGCCTCCCGCGACGAGGACTCCGACACCAACATCACCGTCGACCTCAGTCGCGTGCGCCGGACGATCGATCCGGCCGCCGAGTGGCGGCAGATGTACGACGAGGCCGGCCGGCTGATGCGCGACCACTTCTGGCGCCCGGACCTCGGCGGCGTCGACTGGGACGCGGTGCTGGAGCGCTACCGGCCGGTGCTGGCCCGGGTCGCCACGCACGACGACCTGGTCGACCTGCTGTGGGAGGTGCAGGGCGAACTCGGCACGTCGCACGCGTACGTCATGCCGCGCGGCGGGTACGGCAGCGGCGCGACACGGCAGGGGCTGCTCGGCGCGGACATCTCCCGCGCCGAGGACGGGTCGTGGCGGATCGACCGCATCCTGCCGTCCGAGACCTCCGACCCGGACGCCCACTCGCCGCTCGCGGCACCCGGGGTCGCGCTGCGCGCGGGCGACGCGATCGTCGCCGTGGACGGGCGGCCCGTCGACCCCGTACGGGGCCCCGGGCCGCTGCTCGTCGGCTCGGCCGGCAAGCCCGTCGAACTCACCGTGTCCCCGGCGGGCGGCGGCGATCCGCGGCACGCCGTCGTGGTGCCCCTGGCCGACGAGGAGCCGCTGCGCTACCACGCGTGGGTCGCGGACCGCAGGGCGTACGTCCACGAGAGGTCCGGCGGACGGGTCGGCTACCTCCATGTGCCGGACATGCAGGCGCCGGGCTGGGCCCAGATCCACCGGGACCTGCGGGTCGAGGTGACACGTGAAGGTCTCGTCGTCGACGTACGCGAGAACCGCGGCGGCCACACGTCGCAGCTCGTCATCGAGAAGCTGGCCCGCCGCATCGTGGGCTGGGACCTGCCACGCGGAATGCAGCCGTCCAGCTACCCGCTGGACGCTCCGCGGGGGCCGGTGGTGGCGGTGGCGAACGAGTTCTCCGGCTCGGACGGCGACATCGTCAACGCGGCGATCAAGGCGCTCGGCATCGGCCCGGTGGTGGGCACGCGGACCTGGGGCGGCGTGGTGGGCATCGACAGCCGCTACTCCTTGGTCGACGGCACGCTGGTCACGCAGCCCAAGTACGCCTTCTGGCTGGAGGGTTACGGCTGGGACGTGGAGAACCGGGGCGTGGATCCGGACGTGGAGGTGGTGACGACTCCGCAGGACCACGCGGCGGGGAGGGACCCACAACTGGACGAGGCGATCAGGATGTCACTGGCGGCCCTGACGGAGAACCCGGCGAAGACCCCGCCGAGCCTGCCGTAGCTCCCGCCCCGGGTCCTCCCGGGTCCCTCCGGTCCGTCGGTGTCCTTCCGGTCCCTGGCGGTTCCTTCCGGTCCCTGGCCGGTCCCTCCGGTCCCTGGCCGGTCCCTCCGGTCCCTGGCGGGTCCCTCCGGTCCGTCGGTGTCCTTCCGGTCCTGCACGGGTCCTACCTGGTTCATCGGTCCTACCGGTCCCTCCGGGTCCCTCCCCGGGCGGGAGCTCCGCAACAGGCTCGCGAAGGCTGTGCCGGCGATCGTCATCGCCTCGGCTGTCGCGGTCAGACCGGCCCCTCCCGGCCTCCTGGGCCGCCCTTCCAGGCCCGTCCTCCCGGGCGCAGCGCCGACGTTGCCGGCGCATGGGCCAGGCTGCGGGGCCCGAGCCGTACACCGGGGCTCACAGCGCCGCCTGGCCGGGTTTCCCGGCGGGGCCGGATTCGCCGATGCGGCTGTGGTGCCGGGCTGCGGCGATCCCGGGCCGTCCGGCGCCTCCTACGGCTGCCTGGCCAGGGGAGCCCCGAAGGGCCGTACGGGGCCGGGGTCGACGCCCTGGTTCCGGGGTCGGCGCACCGCCCACATCACCAGGCGGGCTGCGGGGCCCGAGCCGTACACCGGGGCTCACAGCGCCGCCTGGCCGGGTTTCCCGGCGGGGCCGGATTCGCCGATGCGGCTGTGGTGCCGGGCTGCGGCGATCCCGGGCCGTCCGGCGCCTCCTACGGCTGTCTGGCCAGGGAGGAGCCGAAGGGCCGTACGGGGCCTGGGTCGATGCCCAGGCCCGATGGCGGGGAACCGCCCACGGGCCCTCCCACGGCCGTCGAGCCAGGGAGGAGCCGAAGGGCCGTACGGGGCTCGGGTGGCGCCCCGGTTCCGTGGCCGGGGCACCTCCGCCGCCATCCGCAGGGGAGGGCGGGGGAAGGCCCGTCCAGGCCGATAGCATGCCGTCAGCAGTGACACACCACCCGCGAGGAGGCGCCCCGCGCATGGCCGGAGAACCGCAATCGGACTGCCTGTTCTGCAAGATCGCCGCAGGGGAGGTCCCCGCCACCATCGTGCGCGAGACCGAGACCACCGTCGCCTTCCGGGACATCAACCCCCAGGCGCCCACCCATGTCCTGGTCATCCCCAGGGCCCACTACCGCGACGCCGCCGCCCTCGCCGCCGCCGTGCCGGAGCTCGCCGCGGACGTGCTGCGCGAGGCAGGTCAGGTGGCCGCCGACGACAAGGCCGACGCGACCGGCTACCGCATCGTCTTCAACACCGGCTCCGGCGCGGGCCAGACCGTCTTCCACGCCCACGCGCACGTCCTGGGCGGCCGCGGTCTCGAGTGGCCTCCCGGGTAGGGGTGGGACAGAGCAGTGTCCGTACGTGAACTGGTGGTGCTCGGCACCGCCAGCCAGGTCCCGACCCGGCACCGCAACCACAACGGCTATCTGCTGCGCTGGGACGGCGAGGGCATCCTCTTCGACCCGGGCGAGGGCACCCAGCGGCAGATGCTGCGCGCCGGTGTCTCCGCGCACGACATCGACCGGATCTGCGTCACGCATTTCCACGGTGACCACTCGCTGGGCCTGGCCGGGGTGATCCAGCGGATCAACCTCGACCAGGTCCCGCATCCGGTCGTCGCGCACTATCCCGCGAGCGGTCAGCGTTTCTTCGACCGGTTGCGGTACGCGACGGCCTACCGCGAGACCGTGCCGCTCGTGGAGACGCCCGTCGCCGCCGACGGCATGTTCGCCAAGACCGCCGCGTACACGCTCCACGCGCACCGGCTCTCCCATCCCGTGGAGTCCTACGGCTACCGGCTCGTCGAGCCCGACGGCCGCCGGATGCTGCCCGACCGGCTCGCCGCGCACGGCATCAAGGGTCCGGACGTCGGCCGGATCCAGCGCGAGGGCTCGCTCGGCGGCGTCACGCTCGACGACGTCAGCGAGGTCCGGAGCGGACAGCGGTTCGCCTTCGTCATGGACACCCGGCTCTGCGAGGGGGTGCACGCCCTCGCCGAGGGCTGCGACATGCTGGTCATCGAGTCCACGTTCCTCGACGAGGACGAGCGACTGGCCACCGAGCACGGCCATCTGACGGCAGGTCAGGCCGGCCGCGTCGCGCACGAGGCAGGCGTACGGCACCTGGTCCTGACGCACTTCTCGCAGCGTTACACGGACGCCGCCGACATCTTCGAACACCAGGCCAGGGCCGCCGGGTTCGACGGCGAGGTGACCGTCGCCCGGGATCTGTGGCGCATCCCCGTGCCCAAGCGGTCCTGAAGGACATACGGCCTAGAATCGGGACATGTCCCTCCCCAAGGCCGAACTGCACCTGCATGTCGAAGGAACCCTGGAGCCCGAGCTCGCCTTCGCTCTCGCTGCGCGCAACGGGGTTCACCTGCCCTTCGCGGACGCCGGAGAGCTGCGCAGGGCGTACGACTTCAAGGACCTCCAGTCGTTCCTCGACCTGTACTACGGGCTGATGACCGTGCTGCGCACCGAGGACGACTTCGCCGAGCTGGCGGACGCCTATCTGGCGCGCGCCGCGGAGCAGGGCGTGCGGCATGCGGAGGTCTTCTTCGACCCGCAGGCGCACACCGCCCGCGGTGTCCCGATCGGCACGGTGATCGAGGGCCTGGGGCGCGCGCTGGACGGCGCCCGGGAGCGGCACGGGGTGTCCACGCGCCTGATCATGTGCTTCCTGCGCGACGAGCCGGCCGATTCCGCGCTCGCGACGCTGCGGGAGGCGGAGCCGTATCTGGAGCGGATCACGGGGATCGGTCTCGACTCGGCGGAGGTCGGGCACCCGCCGTCGAAGTTCCGCGAGGTCTACGAGGCCGCGGCCGCCCTCGGGCTGCGCCGGGTCGCGCACGCGGGGGAGGAGGGCCCGGCCGCGTACGTCCGCGAGGCGCTGGACGTGCTCGGCGTCGAGCGGATCGACCACGGGCTGAGGTCGATGGAGGACCCCGACCTGGTGGCGCGGTTGGTGCGCGAGCGAATCCCGCTCACGCTGTGCCCGCTGTCCAACGTCCGGCTGCGAGCCGTGGACACTCTCGCGGACCACCCTCTGCCGAGGATGATGGCGGCCGGTCTGATGTGCACGGTCAACTCCGACGATCCCGCCTACTTCGGCGGGTACGCGGGCGACAACTTCCGTGCCGTCCGCGAGGCGTTGCCGCTCGGCGACGAGGACCTGCGCGAGCTGGCCCGCAACTCCTTCCTGGCGTCGTTCCTCGACGACGAGGAGGAACTGCGGGACCGGTATCTGGCCGAGGTCGCGGCGTACGACTTCGGGCGCGCCGCGCACGACTCCGGGCGCCGGGGCTAGCGGGTCGCCGGGCCCGTCCAGTCCGCCGGGACACGGGCGACGCGCACCCGCTGCGGATGGTCGCCGACGGACACGGTCGCGACCTTCCTGCCGGTCGGGAAATCGATCGCGGTGACGGCGTCGGCGCCGCTCTCCGAGATGACGCAGGACCGCCCATCGCGGCTCACCGTCGCCCAGTACGGCACGGCGTGCCACGGGCACCACCCGCGCCGCCGCAACGCAGGCGACCGTGCCGGCGCGCTCCCACGGGCGGGCCGAGGTCCCGCAGCCGGGCGACGCCTTCCCGTCGGGCGGGCGGCGCATCGCGGATGGGTGGACGAGCCCCCGGCCCCGGCGTATGCGTAGGGTGATGTCTCCCCTCGGGCACGGCGGCCCTCGCGCAGGCGGCGGCGCCGCCCGCCGTGCGCAACGCAGGCGACCGTGCCGGCGCGCTCCCACGGGCGGGCCGAGGCCGCGCACCGCAGGCCGACGTCTCCCGCCGGGTGGGCGCCGCGTCGCGGCCGGGTGGACGGGACCCAGTCCCTACGCGCACGGCAGTGTCTCCCGCCGAGCACGGGCTCCGGGCATCACCCACGCCGCCGCCCCCGCGCCGCTACCCACCGCATGGTTTCGGGCAGACTGGCCTGATACCTGCACCACGTACGGGAGCGCACGGTGACCACTCGCGACGGAGAGCACCTGGGCATGGCGGCCGGCCTGGATCCCCTGGCCGCCCTGCGGACGCCTGCGGATCCCCCCTGCGACGTCTATCTCACGGGCAGCGTCTTCCTCGACATAATCTTCACCGGCCTCGACTCCGCCCCCGTCCGCGGTACGGAGTCCTGGGCGAGCGGCATGGGCTCCAGCCCCGGCGGCGTCGCCAACATGGCCACCGCGCTCGCCCGCCTCGGGCTGCGGACGTCCCTGGCCGCTGCCTTCGGTGACGACCACTACGGCGAATACTGCTGGGACGCGCTGGAACAGGGCGAGGGCATCGACCTCACGCTCTCCCGCACCGTTCCCGGCTGGCACTCGCCCGTCACCGTCTCCATGGCGTACGAGGGCGAGCGCACCATGGTGTCCCACGGGCACGAGGCGCCGCCGCCCGAGCCCGCCCCCGAGTGCCCGCCTCACGCGCGCGCGGCCATCGCCTCCCTCGCGCCCGACCGCGCCGAGTGGATCGCCCAGGCCGCCCGCAAGGGCACCCGGATCTTCGCGGACGTCGGCTGGGACGACTCCGGTCGCTGGGACCCGGCCGACCTCGCGGACCTGGAGCACTGCGAGGCGTTCCTGCCCAACGCCGAGGAGGCGATGCGCTACACCCGCACCGACTGCCCGCTCGCCGCCGCGCACGCCCTGACCGAGCACGTCCCGGTCGCGGTCGTCACGCTCGGTGCCGAGGGCGCGTACGCCGTGGACGGCTCGACCGGTGAGTGCGCGCAGGTCCCGGCCATCGAGGTGCAGGCGCTGGACCCGACCGGCGCGGGCGACGTGTTCGTGGCGGGCTTCGTCACGGGCACGCTCGCCGACTGGCCGCTCGCCGACCGTCTGGCCTTCGCGGGACTGACGGCGGCGCTGTCGGTGCAGGAGTTCGGCGGGTCCCTCTCGGCGCCGGGCTGGTCGGAGATCGCGGCCTGGTGGCAGTCGGTGCAGGGCCTCCCCGACCAGGATCCCACCGCCCTGCGGCGCTACGCCTTCCTGGCGGACCTGCTGCCGGCGGCGGCCCGCCCCTGGCCGCTGCGCCGCGCGGTCCCGACGATCGGCTTCGGCCGCAACGGCTGAGCGCGCCCAGGAACCCCGCCCGGCCCCGGAAAAGCCCTCGGTCCTGTCAGTGACAGGTCGTACCCTGGATGGTCCAGAGGTTGTCGAGCAGCGAGAACCCTGCAACGGGAGGTATGTGCAGGCCACAGAGCCGGCCCATGACTCAGACACCCACAGCCCAGACCCCAGCGCCGGGGCAGGCGCGAGCCCACTTCACCGTCCCCGCCAAGCATCCGATGGTGACGGTCCTCGGCTCTGGTGACGCCCTCCTGCGCGTGATCGAGAAGGCCTTCCCCGCGGCAGACATCCATGTCCGGGGCAACGAGATCAGCGCGGTCGGCGACGCTACGGAAGTCGCGCTGATCCAGCGCCTGTTCGACGAGATGATGCTCGTGCTCCGCACCGGGCAACCGATGACGGAGGACGCAGTGGAACGCTCCATCGCCATGCTCAGGGAGGAGACGGGGGGCAAGGCCGTCGAGACCCCGTCGGAAGTGCTCACCCAGAACATCCTCTCCAGCCGCGGCCGCACCATCCGTCCCAAGACGCTCAACCAGAAGCGGTACGTGGACGCGATCGACAAGCACACGGTCGTCTTCGGCATCGGCCCCGCGGGCACCGGCAAGACGTACCTCGCCATGGCCAAGGCCGTGCAGGCGCTGCAGTCCAAGCAGGTCAACCGCATCATCCTGACCCGGCCAGCGGTGGAGGCCGGTGAGCGCCTCGGCTTCCTGCCCGGCACGCTGTACGAGAAGATCGACCCGTATCTGCGCCCGCTCTACGACGCGCTGCACGACATGCTCGACCCCGACTCGATCCCGCGCCTGATGGCCGCGGGCACGATCGAGGTCGCGCCCCTGGCATACATGCGCGGCCGCACGCTCAACGACGCGTTCATCATCCTCGACGAGGCACAGAACACGAACCCCGAGCAGATGAAGATGTTCCTGACGCGGCTCGGTTTCGACTCGAAGATCGTGATCACCGGTGACGTGACGCAGGTCGACCTGCCGGGCGGCACCAAGAGCGGTCTGCGCCAGGTCCGGGAGATCCTGGACGGCGTGCAGGACGTGCACTTCTCGCTGCTCACCTCGCAGGATGTCGTACGGCACAAGCTCGTCGGCCGTATCGTCGACGCGTACGAGCAGTACGACAACCGAAACGGGAAGTAGACCAGCCGCACCATGTCGATCGACGTCAACAACGAGTCCGGAACCGAGGTCGACGAGCAGGCGATCCTCGATGTCGCCCGCTACGCGCTCGCGCGGATGCGTATCCACCCGCTCTCCGAGCTCTCGGTGATCGTCGTGGACGCCGAGGCCATGGAGCAGCTGCACATCCAGTGGATGGACCTCCCCGGTCCGACCGATGTCATGTCCTTCCCGATGGACGAGCTGCGTCCGCCGGGCAAGGACGACGACGAGCCCCCGCAGGGTCTCCTCGGTGACATCGTGCTCTGCCCCGAGGTCGCCAAGAGGCAGGGCGAGGAAGCCCCGACGCAGCACTCCATGGACGAGGAGCTCCAGCTCCTCACCGTCCACGGGGTGCTGCATCTGCTCGGTTACGACCACGAGGAGCCGGACGAGAAGGCGGAGATGTTCGGGCTGCAGGCCGCGATCGTCGACGGCTGGCGGGCGGGGAAGGGCCTCACCGGCCCTTCCCCGGCGCCGACCGTCTCATGATCGGCCAACTGCTCGCGGGCGCCGTCGCGCTGGTCGTCGTCGCCTGGCTCGCCGCCTGCGCGGAGGCCGGTCTCGCCCGGGTCTCCAGTTTCCGCGCCGCCGAGGCCGTACGGTCGGGTCGGCGCGGCGCCGCCAAGCTGGAGCAGGTCGCCGCTGACCCCACCCGCTATCTCAACGTCGCCCTGCTCGTGCGGGTCGCGTGCGAGATGGCGGCCGGGGTGCTCGTCACCTATGCGTGCCTCGAGGAGTTCGAGGAGACCTGGTCGGCGCTGCTGGTCGCCATAGCCGTGATGGTGCTCGTCAGCTATGTCGCCGTCGGTGTCTCGCCGCGCACCATCGGCCGTCAGCACCCGCTGAACACCGCGACCGCCGCGGCGTACGTCCTGCTGCCGCTGGCCCGGATCATGGGCCCGATCCCACAGCTGCTGATCCTCATCGGCAATGCGCTCACGCCCGGAAAGGGCTTCCGCAAGGGGCCGTTCGCCTCCGAGGCCGAGCTGCGGGCCCTGGTCGACCTCGCCGAGCGGGAGTCGCTGATCGAGGACGACGAGCGCCGCATGGTGCACTCGGTCTTCGAGCTGGGCGACACCCTGGTGCGTGAGGTGATGGTCCCGCGCACCGACCTCGTGTCCATCGAGAGGTTCAAGACCGTGCGGCAGGCGCTGACGCTGGCGCTGCGCTCCGGCTTCTCGCGCATCCCCGTCACCGGGGAGAACGAGGACGACGTCGTGGGTGTCGTCTACCTCAAGGACCTGGTCCGCAAGACGCACGTCAACCGCGACGCGGAGGCCGATCCGCTCTCCACGGCGATGCGTCCGGCCGTGTTCGTCCCCGACACGAAGAACGCGGGTGACCTGCTGCGCGAGATGCAGCAGAAGCGCAACCACGTCGCCGTCGTCATCGACGAGTACGGCGGCACGGCGGGCATCGTCACGATCGAGGACATCCTGGAGGAGATCGTCGGCGAGATCACCGACGAGTACGACCGGGAGCTGCCGCCGGTCGAGGAGCTCGGCGACGGACGCTTCCGGGTCACCGCGCGCCTCGACATCGGCGACCTCGGCGAGCTGTACGGCCTGGGGGCCGACGAGCTCGACGACGAGGACGTCGAGACGGTCGGCGGCCTGCTCGCCAAGGCGCTGGGCCGCGTCCCGATCGCGGGCGCGCGTGTGGTGGTCGACCTGCCGGACGGACGTGCCCTGCGACTGACGGCCGAGTCCCCCGCCGGCCGGCGGAACAAGATCGTCACGGTGCTGTCGGAGCCGGTGGAGAAGCGGGCGGAAGAAGGGGCGATGGGGTGAAGGCGAAGGAACTGCGGGCGTTCTGCCTCGGGTTCAACGCGGCGGTCGAGGAGTTTCCCTTCGGCCCCGAGACGTCGGTGTTCAAGGTGCTGGGCAAGATGTTCGCCCTCAGCGCGCTGGACGCCGAGCCCCTGACCGTGAACCTCAAGTGCGAGCCGGAGCAGGCGGTCCAGCTGCGTGCGGACCACCCGGCGATCGTGCCGGGGTGGCACATGAACAAGCGCCACTGGAACACCGTGACGGTGGGCGGGCTCCCGGACCGGATGGTCCGGGAGCTGATCGAGGACTCGTACGACCTGGTGGTGGCGGGTCTGCCGAAGGCGGAGCGCCTCCGGCTGGACCGGGGCTAGCGGGACCGCCCTGCGGGCGGGGGCCCCGCGCCTGCGGCCCCGGCGGGGCGAGGCGCAGGTCCCGGGGCGGGCTCCTGCGTCGATCTCCCCCTGCGGCCTGGGGGCGTGGGTTGGGTCCCCTGGCAGCCAAGGAAGGTGCCCCGGCGGGGCGAGGCGCAGGTCGCCTGGCGGGCTGCTGCGTCTCGCTCTCCCCCTACGGTCCGGCGGGCCTGGGGTGCAGGGCTCCCGGCGAAGCCAGGGAAGGTGCCCCTCCGGGGGCCCCTGCGTCTCCATTTCCCCCTGCGGCCTGCGGGCGTGGGTGGGGGTCCCTTGGTGAAGCCAGGGGAGGTGCCCCGGCGGGGCGAGGCGCAGGTCCCCTCCGGACTGGGGGCGTGGGTGGGGGTCTCCCGGCGAAGCCAGGGAAGGTTCCGTCGGCGGGGCTGGGTTCCGCGGAGCGAAATCAGCCCGTCCGGCGATTGGGGACACCGCGCGAAGCGCGGTACGGGGCCCGGGGCGAAGACCCGGAGGCCGTGCCCGCCAGGGCACCGGGCCACGGGGGCTGGGGCGGAGCCCCAGTTGTGGGAAGGGGCGGGGAGGGGAGAGTCACCCCCTCCGCGCCGCACCCCGCAGCCCCGCGCCCACCAGCAGCGCCGCCGCCACCACCACCCCCGCGTCGATCGCCAGCACCAGCCGCACGCCCTCCAGCAGGGACGTGCCGGTCGTCGTCGCGAGGACGCCGAGCAGCGGGATGCCGACCGTGATGCCCACCTGCTGCGTCGTCGTCACCAGGCCCGTGGCGAGCCCCTGTTCCCCGTCGGGGACCCCGGACGTCACCGTCACCCCGTACGAGATGATCGCGCCGAGGTGGCACATGCTCGCCAGCGAGACGCCGATCCCGGCCAGCAGCGCGCCCGACTCCGCGCCCACGCCCACCAGCGCCGCGACGAACACGCCCTGGCCCAGCAGCGAGTACACAAGCGTCCGGTGCGCCCCGATGCGGCCGATGACCTTCGGCACCAAGGAGCCCGCGAACACCGAGACGACGCCCTGCACACCGAAGACCAGACCGGTCGCGAACGCCGAGAGCCCCAGCGTCTCCTGGAGGTAGAGGGTGAGCACGAACACCACCGTGCTCATCATCGAGAACGTCACGAAGCCGCCCAGGTTGCCGAACGCGACCGTACGGCGGCGCAGCATCGGCAGGGACACCAGCGGTGCGTCGCTGCGGGACTCCACGACGGCGAACACGATCAGCAGCGCGATGCCCGCGACCAGCGCGAGAAGGACGTCTGTGCCGCCGAAGCCCCGGTCCGCGGCCGTGGACAGGGCGTAGATCACGGCCAGCAGACCGCCGGTGACGCTCACCGCACCGGGGATGTCGAGCCGGGGCCGCTCCGGCGTCCGCGACTCGGGCAGCAGCCGGAGCGCGAGCGGCAGGACGACCAGCGTGAAGAGCGCGAGCAGCCCCATCGTGGAGCGCCAGCCCAGCGTGTCGGTCATGACGCCGCCCAGCACCATGCCGATGGTGAAGCCGAGGGACAGCAGGGTGCCGCTGATGCCGAGCGCCCGGTCGCGCTGAGGGCCTTCCGGGAACGTGGTGGTGAGCAACGACATGCCGGTCGGCACGATGACGGCCGCGCCGAGGCCCTGCAGCGCCCGGCCGACGAGGAAGGAGGCCGGGTCCCAGGCGAAGGTCGCGAGCAGCGAGGCGGCGCCGAAGAGGGCGAGGCCGCAGAGGAAGAGCCTGCGCCGCCCGTACAGGTCGGCGATCCGGCCGAACAGCAGGAGGAAACCGCCCGACGGCAGCGCGAAGGCGGTGACCGCCCACTGCAGGGCGGCCGGGCTCAGGCCGAGGTCCCGGCCGAGGTCGGGCAGTGCCACGTTCAGTACGGAGAAGTCCAGGGCGACCATGAACTGGGCGGCGCACAGCACGAAGAGGATCAGCCGGGCCCGGGGATCGAGCCGGGGCGGCGGGACGGTGCCCGCAGGCGTGGGGAGGGAGGTGTCGGTAGTCATGGCCACCACCCTCCGGCGGCCGGAATACCCGTGGGGAGCGGGGACTTATCCTGTTGCTCGCACCACCACGCTGACGGACGGGGGAAGCAGGTGGCCACGTCCGAACCGGACGCGATGAAGGCGCATCGCCTGGCAGAGCTGCGCGAGTTCCTGATGAGCAGGCGTGCGCGGATCAGTCCGGCCGAGGCGGGGCTGCCCGACGGCGGCGCCCGCCGCCGCACTCCGGGTCTGCGCCGGGAGGAGGTAGCGGTTCTCGCGGGTGTCGGCGTCTCCTGGTACCAGTGGCTGGAGCAGGGCCGGGACATCACCGTGTCCCCGCAGGTGCTCGACGCGGTGGGCCGGGTGCTCAGGCTCAGCAGCACCGAGCGCCGCCATCTGTATGTGCTGGCCGGGCTCAACCCGCCGCCGCCGGAGGTGGATCCGGGCGACAGGGACATGTGCGCGGGACTGCGTCGGCTGATCGACACGTGGATGCCCTACCCCGCGCACATCATGGACGTCTACTGGAACACCGTGATGTACAACGACGCGGCGGCGATGGTGCTCGGCATGCGCCCCGGCGTCGTCCAGAACTGCCTCCTCGCGTTCTTCACCGACCCCGTCTACCGGGCCCGCAGCGGGGGTTGGGAGGAGGTCGCCCCGCGGCTGGTCGCCCAGTTCCGGGCAGCCTGCTCCGAATGCCCCGACGACGAGGGCTTCAAGGCCGTGGTGGAGGAGGCGAAGGCGCTCAGCCCGGAGTTCACCGAACTGTGGGAGCGGCGTGACATCGCCCCCGGCGGCCAGATCCGCAAGGAGATGGAGCATCCGCTGGTCGGCAGGCTGGTGGTGGAGTCGACCCAACTGCGCGTCCCCGCCCGGCCGGACCTGGTGATCGTGATGCACACTCCGGTTCCGGACGCGAAGGCGGACACGGCCGCGAAGCTGGCGTGGCTGGCGAGCCCGGAGGGCCGACGCGGGGCGATCTATCCAGTGGCGGGATGACCTCGGGTTATGTGTATCGTCTGTGCGTCATCAGGGGAGGGGGGAAGCTCCCCAACGAGCTGTTTCCCATGGGGAGAAGCACTTTCATGCATATGCGCATCCGTCGCGGCATCGCCGCGGCACTGACGGTCTCCGCCCTCGGCTTCACGTCCGTCGCCTGCGGCGGCGCGAGCGACAAGAAGTCGGACTCCTCCACGGAGAAGGGCGGCTCATCGGCGTCCGAGAAGCCCGCCGAGGACAAGAAGGTCTCCACGGAGCCGCTGACGGCCGAGCAGATGAAGGCCTCCACGCTCGAACTCGGCGACCTGCCGTCCGGGTGGAGCGTCCGCAAGATCCCGTCCTCGAACGACCCGGCCCCCAAGGCCGACAAGCCCGAGTGCCAGCCGATCGCCGACATGATGGGCGTGGTCAAGGCCACCAAGGGCGATGAGATCGACTTCGTTCAGGCGGACGGCAAAATCGAGCTGGACCAGCGGGTCTTCACCTTCCCCGGCACCGGCGCCGCCGACTACGTCAAGGCGGTCGACACGGCCCTGGCCACCTGCACCACCGTGTCTTTCGACATGGAGGGCACCAAGGTCCCCGTCAAGATCGCGCGGGTCGACGCCCCGAAGGCCGCCGAGGCCTCCCAGGCGTTCACGATGGCCATGGCGTTCGCCCCCGGCATCGAGATCAAGGTCCACATGCTCGTCGCCCACCAGGGCACCGGGGCCACCCGTGCCGTGTACAAGAGCGCGGATGCCGCCGAGGCGCAGAAGACGTTCGGCGACCTCGTCACACGCATCGGTGACAAGCTCGTCAAGGGCGCCACCAGCTGACCGCCCACCACCTCATGACCGGCCGCCCGGAGCTCCTCCGGGCGGCCGATCTATGCTCGGGGCATGACGCAGAGCACCGACCTCGGCCCCGAGGACCGCAAGATCATCACGCTGGCCCGCAGTGCCCGGGCCCGCAACGGTGTGCCCGAGGGTGCCGCCGTGCGCGACGAGACCGGACGCACGTATGTCGCGGGGACCGTGGCGCTCGACTCCCTGAAGCTCAGCGCCCTGCAGACAGCGGTCGCGATGGCCGTGGCGTCCGGGGCGAAGTCCTTGGAGGCCGCGGCCGTCGTCTCGGAGGCGGACACCGCGTCCGACGCGGACCGTGCCGCCGTACGCGACCTCGGCGGCGCCGCGACCCCGGTGCTGCTGGCCGGCCCCGACGGGGCGCTCAGGTCCATGGTGACCGCCGGCTGACCCGCGCGGGCCCTGGCGTCACCGGGGGCTTCCGGCGTGGGGGACAATGGGCGCCATGAGCGCTCGTACCCAGTCCTCCGAAGCCCCCCACCGGGCCGGCTTCGCCTGCTTCGTCGGTCGTCCGAACGCGGGCAAGTCCACTCTGACGAACGCTCTGGTCGGCCAGAAGGTGGCCATCACCTCCAGCCGTCCGCAGACGACCCGGCACACCGTGCGCGGCATCGTGCACCGCCCCGACGCGCAGCTGATCCTGGTGGACACCCCGGGGCTGCACAAGCCGCGCACCCTGCTCGGCGAGCGGCTCAACGACGTGGTGCGCACCACGTGGGCCGAGGTCGACGTCATCGGCTTCTGCCTGCCTGCCAACGAGAAGCTCGGTCCGGGCGACCGGTTCATCGCCAAGGAGCTCGCCGGGATCAGGAAGACCCCGAAGGTCGCGATCGTCACCAAGACCGACCTGGTCGACTCCAAGACCCTCGCCGAGCAGCTCATCGCCATCGACCGGCTCGGCAAGGAGCTGGGCATCGAGTGGGCGGAGATCGTCCCGGTCTCGGCGGTCGGCGACAAGCAGGTGCAGCTGGTCGCGGACCTGCTGATCCCGATGCTGCCCGAGAGCCCGGCGCTCTACCCTGAGGGCGATCTCACCGACGAGCCGGAGCAGGTGATGGTCGCGGAGCTGATCCGCGAGGCCGCGCTGGAAGGCGTACGGGACGAGCTGCCGCACTCGATCGCGGTCGTCGTCGAGGAGATGCTGCCGCGTGAGGACCGCCCGGCGGACCGTCCGCTGCTGGACATCCACGCGAACGTCTACATCGAGCGGCCCAGTCAGAAGGGCATCATCATCGGCCCGAAGGGCAAGCGCCTGAAGGACGTGGGCATCAAGTCCCGCAAGCACATCGAGGCGCTCCTGGGCACCCCCGTCTTTCTCGACCTCCATGTGAAGGTCGCCAAGGACTGGCAGCGCGACCCGAAGCAGCTCCGCAAGCTCGGATTCTGACCCGGGCCGGCGGCCGGCGGCTTCTGGACCGGGGAGCGCGGGGACAGTCGCGGTCGGCCGCGACCAGTCGCCCGGGCCGCGTGTCGGGCCTCCGCGACGGCAAACCGGCCGACCAGCCCTCGTGCTGCTCGGCCGCGCTCACATCGGCAGCCATGAGCGCCGAGCATCCCCAGTCGGCGCAGCGCCGGGCCGTGGCCCGTGGTGAGTCGCTGTCCCCGTCGGCCGCCGGCAGGGCCACTGGACACGGGCGGAGGCACTTCTCACAGCATGGTCCCCGCACCCCTGCGTAACGCCGCATAACAGCGTTACCCTGCTGCCGTGCCAACCGGAGTTCCCGCCCCCACCGCCGCTTCCCCGGCCCCCTCTGTCCGCCGCCTGCTTCTCGACGAGGCCGCCCGCGTCCTGGCCGAGCAGGGACCCGCCGCGCTCAGCGCCCGTCGTCTCGTGAAGGCGGTCGGCGCCTCGACCATGGCCGTCTACACCCACTTCGGCTCCATGCCGAACCTGATCCGTGAGGTGATGCGGGAGGGGTTCGACCGCTTCCGCATCAGGGCGCTGGCCGTTCCGCAGAGCGAGGACGCCGTCGCGGCCGTCGCCGCGCTGTGCCGCTGCTACCAGGACTTCGCCCGCGACGAGCCGCACGTCTACGCGGTCCTGTTCGGCGGCTCCACCCTGGCCGGATTCGAGCTGGACGACGAGGACCGCAGCATGGGCGTGTCCGTCCTGCGCCTCCCGCGCGACGCGGTCCGCCGCAGCGTGGCGGCGGGCCGCTTCCGCGCGGACGTGGACCCGGACCTGCTGGTGCGCCAGCTCTTCGCGCAGATGCACGGGATCGCCCAACTGGACCGAGCCGGCTACATCATGGGCGGCTACACGCCCGAGGACGTCCTCACCGGCGCGCTCGTCGACTTCGCCGTCGCCGCGGGCGACGAACGGGAGCGCGCCGCCCGCTCGGTGGCTGGCGGTCTCCGGGCGAACGGCGTCACGAACCCTCCTTGAGCACCAGCGAGATCAGGTCCCGCTGGGCCTCGGACAGCCGCGGATCGGAGCAGTACACGGTCCGCCCGTCCACCGTGATCTGGTAACTGAACCCGTCGGGCACCCCGACCGGGGGCGTTTCCCGGCCCTCGGCCATCGCGCGCTCGGCGAGGCTGCGCACCTCGCCCGCGTCGGCGCGCCCGTCGGTCTCCACCTCGGCGAGCCGCTCGATCCCAGCGAACCCGCCCGTACGCCTTACCTGGATACGCATGGCTCCCGTTCTAGTACGGATCGTGTGCGGGCGACACCGGAACGCCCCGCCGCCGCCCGCCCGCACCCTGCCGCCGGCTCAGCCGGCGGTCTGGACTCCGACCTGCGACCAGGCCTTCAGCACCGCCTCGTGCTCCTCGCCCTCGCCGAACCGGTCGCGGGCCGCGGCCACCGTCAACCGGGCGAAACTGGCGAAGTCCGCGTCCACGGAGAGGTCGCCGCCGGTCAGCACGTCGAACCAGATCTGCCCCGCCCGCTCCCAGGCCCGGCCGCCCAGCCGGTTCGCCAGCAGGTAGAAGGCGTGGTTGGGGATGCCCGAATTGATGTGGACGCCGCCGTTGTCGCGGCCGGTGCGGACGTAGTCCGCCATCGTCGCCGGCTGCGGGTCCTTGCCGAGCACGTCGTCGTCGTACGCGGTCCCCGGCGCTTTCAGGGAGCGCAGGGCCTTCCCGGTGACGCGCGGAGCCAGCAGGCCCGCGCCGATCAGCCAGTCCGCCTGGTCGGCCGTCTGTCCGAGCGTGTGCTGCTTGACCAGCGAGCCGATCACGTCCGACACGGACTCGTTGAGCGCGCCCGGCTGGCCGAAGTAGCTCAGGTTCGCCGTGTACTGGGTCAGGCCGTGGGCGAGTTCGTGGGCGATGACGTCGACGGCCACGGTGAAGTCGAGGAAGATCTCCCCGTCCCCGTCGCCGAACACCATCTGCTCGCCGTTCCAGAAGGCGTTGCCGTACTTCTCGCCGTAGTGGACGGTCGCGCCCAGCGGCAGGCCGTCGCCGTCGATCGAGTTGCGTCCGTACGCGGTGCGCAGCAGTTCGAAGGTGGCGCCGAGTCCCGCGTACGCGCGGTTGACGGCGGCGTCCGCGACCGGCTCCTCGCCCTCGCCGCGCACCTTCGTGCCCGGCAGAGCGGTGCCGCTCTCGGCGTCGTAGAGCGTGCGGCGGGGGCCCTCGGCGGCTTCCGGAGCGGGCCGGGCGGCCGGGCCGAGAACCGTGGTCAGCCGCCGGCCGGTGCGCTGTGCGGCGTCCGCCTGGAGGGTGCGACGGGCGGGTTCGGAGAGGACGGGATCGCCCGAGCGGGCGAGCTTGTCGAGGATGTGCGGCGGCACGATGCCGCAGAAGACCGGGGTATGAATGTCCATGTCCGGCAATGTGGCAGTGAGTGCAGTAACTGTCACGAGATGCGACATCGATTAGTGAAATGGAGTGATAGGCCACATTTGACCGTTACTGCTCGGTCGTCCCGCATACTGGAACAGACGCGCGCTCCCGCCAAGGCTCAGTTAGCCTTCTTCGCATCATGCGTTTCGGGCTGCTTCTCCTTAGCTGCCGCGGCGAGGGCCTGTAGTCGTAGGCCGACCCCCTCACCGCGGAGTCTGGTGCTGCTTCGACACAGTCGGCCGTCCCTAGATGGACCCCGAGGAGCCCTACGCAATGTCCCAGTCTCAGTGGATCGGCCGCTCCACCCCGATCACCAACACGACGCACACGCAGAAGCCGTCCGGGATGCCGATCCACAAGTACGGCCGTTACGAGGCCGTGGAAATCCCCGACCGCACCTGGCCCGAGCAGCGGATCACCAAGGCGCCGCGCTGGCTGTCCACCGATCTGCGCGACGGCAACCAGGCGCTGATCGACCCCATGAGCCCCGCCCGCAAGCGCGAGATGTTCGACCTGCTGGTGCGTATGGGCTACAAGGAGATCGAGGTCGGCTTCCCTTCCTCGGGCGAGACGGACTTCGCCTTCGTGCGCTCCATCATCGAAGAGGGCGCGATCCCCGACGATGTCACCATCTCGGTACTGACGCAGGCCCGTGAGGACCTGATCGAGCGGACCGTCGAGTCCCTGGTCGGCGCCAAGCGCGCCACGGTCCACCTGTACAACGCCACCGCGCCGACCTTCCGCCGTGTCGTCTTCCGGGGTTCCAAGGACGACGTCAAGCAGATCGCCGTCGACGGCACCCGCCTGGTGATGGAGTACGCGGAGAAGCTGCTGGGCCCCGAGACCGCCTTCGGCTACCAGTACAGCCCCGAGATCTTCACAGACACCGAGCTGGACTTCGCCCTGGAGGTCTGCGAGGCGGTCTGCGACGTGTGGCAGCCCGGCCCGGGCCGCGAGATCATCCTCAACCTGCCCGCCACCGTGGAGCGTTCCACGCCCTCCACGCACGCCGACCGGTTCGAGTGGATGTCGCGGAACCTGACCCGGCGCGAGCACATCTGCCTGTCCGTGCACCCGCACAACGACCGCGGGACCGCCGTAGCCGCGGCCGAGCTGGCGATCATGGCGGGCGCCGACCGCATCGAGGGCTGCCTGTTCGGGCAGGGCGAGCGCACCGGCAACGTCGACCTGGTCACCCTGGGCATGAACCTGTTCTCGCAGGGCGTCGACCCGCAGATCGACTTCTCGCAGATCGACGAGATCCGCCGCACCAGCGAGTACTGCAACCAGATGGAGATCCACCCGCGCCACCCCTACGCGGGCGACCTGGTCTACACCGCCTTCTCCGGCTCCCACCAGGACGCCATCAAGAAGGGCTTCGACGCGCTGGAGGCTGACGCGGCCGCGCAGGGCAAGACGGTCGACGAGATCGAGTGGGCCGTGCCGTACCTGCCGATCGACCCCAAGGACGTCGGCCGTTCCTACGAGGCCGTCATCCGCGTCAACTCGCAGTCGGGCAAGGGCGGCATCGCCTACGTCCTGAAGAACGACCACAAGCTGGACCTGCCGCGCCGGATGCAGATCGAGTTCTCCCGGATCATCCAGGCCAAGACCGACACGGAGGGCGGCGAGGTCACCCCGGCCGCGATCTGGTCCGTCTTCCAGGACGAGTACCTGCCGAACCCGGACAATCCGTGGGGACGCATCCAGATCCGCTCCGGCCAGACCACCACCGACAAGGACGGCGTCGACACCCTGACCGTCGAGGCGGTCGTCGACGGTGCCGAGACGGTGCTGACCGGCTCCGGCAACGGTCCGATCTCCGCGTTCTTCGAGGCGCTGAACGCCATCGGAGTCGACGTACGACTGCTGGACTACCAGGAGCACACAATGAGCGAGGGCGCGTCCGCGCAGGCCGCCTCGTACATCGAGTGCGCCATCGACGGCAAGGTCCTGTGGGGCATCGGCATCGACGCCAACACCACGCGCGCCTCACTGAAGGCCGTCGTCTCGGCCGTCAACCGCGCGGGTCGCTGATACTCCGAAGATCTTTCCCTCTCGCCGGGCGTGCTCGCATCCGAGTGCGCCCGGCGATTTTGCGCCGTTGTGCGCCTGATTCGGCATCGCGCGGATCCGGCCATGTCCGCGCGTACTCCCGTCGGGGTGCTGACGCGGCCTCAATCGTGTGGCTAACATCACGTCCACGCGGCAATGTTGCCGTGGGGGCACCACCCGTGCCCAAAGGGCTACGGGGAAGTTTACGGAGGTGCGGCGTGCTGCCAGCCCGGGGAGTGTTCGGCCGGAAAGTGCGGGTCTGCGGCATTCAGCGGGTTTGCGGTGTTCATACGTCCTGGAGCACCGTCGGCGACGGGGAGTTCTTCTGCCCCGGCTGCGGAGGCGACCGCAACTACCGCCGTCGCACCGGACTCCGCCGCTTCACGCTCCTCGGCGTGCCCCTGCTGGGCCGCGGCATCGCGGGGCCCGTCGTCGAATGCGCCGCCTGCCACACCCACTTCGGCCCCGACGCCCTGGATCACCCCACCACGAGCCGGTTCTCGGCCATGCTGAGGGACGCCGTGCACACCGTCGCCCTCGCGGTCCTCGCCTCCGGCGGCACCTCCTCCCGCTCCGTGCGCGAGACCGCCGTGCACACCGTCCGTGCCGCAGGGCTCGACGACTGCACCGAGGAGCAGCTGACCTCCCTCATCGAGGCGCTCGCCGCCGACACCGGCCGCTATGTCACCGACACCACCCCTTACGGCGCGGCGCTCGCCATCGAACTGCACGAGGCGCTGGAGCCGCTGGCCCCCCATCTCGCCCCCGCGGGCCGGGAGTCGATCCTTTTGCAGGGCGCCCGTATCGCCCTCGCCGACGGCCCCTACACCCCCGCCGAGCGGGAGGTGCTGTCCACCGTCGGCGCCGCGCTCCAGTTCGGCGAGGACGACACGGCGCGTCTGCTCGAAACGGCACGGACCCCGTTCTGACCGCTCCCGCGGGCGTACTCCCCAGGGAGTAGCCGACCTCGGACGACACCTGGGGCAGTACGCCCGATCTCGGTCCTCCGTGCGACGAAACTCCCTCCGCGCGACGGGAATCTGGTGACGCAAACGCGCCACCCGACCCGTGACGAAGGGGAGACGCCCCATGGGTGCCCTGCCGACCGCAATCGAGCCACCGCCGACGAGAGCGCCCGCCCGCCGGGTCCTGCCCTGGGCGATCGTCGTCCTCTGGGCCGCCGTCATCGCCCTCGCCTTCCCCTTCGCCGGCAAGCTCGACGACGCCCAGCGCGACAACGTCGTGGACTACCTCCCGGCGAGCGCCGACTCCACCCAGGTCGCGCGAATACAGCAGGCCCTGCCCGGCGGGGAGTCCACCGACCTGGTCGTGGTCTTCCACCGCGACCGCGGGCTGACGGACGCCGACCGCGCCCACGCGCAGGAGCGGCTCGACGCGATCGCGGACGCCCACGAGCTCGCGAGCGGCCCGCCGCAGGGCGTGCCGTCGAAGGACGGCACCACACTGATGTACCCGGTGTCGACCACGGAGCCCGGCACCGACAACGACGCCCGGGCCGCCCTCGTCGACGACGTGCGCGAACGACTCGGCAGCGACCCCGTCGAAGGGCTCGACGCCGAACTCGGCGGGACCGGCGCCGTGCAGACCGACATGGAAAAGGTCTTCGGGACCATCGACGGCACCCTGATGCTCGCCACCGTCCTCGTCGTGGCCGTCCTGCTGATCCTCACCTACCGCAGTCCCTTCCTGTGGCTCGTGCCGCTGGTCGTCGTCGGCGCCGCCGCGGTCGCCTCCCAAGCCGTCGTGTACGGCCTCATCCAGGGCTTCGGCCTCACCGTCACCAGCCAGAGCGCCGCCATCATGACCGTCCTCGTCTTCGGCGCCGGCACCGACTACGCCCTCCTCCTCGTCGCCCGCTACCGCGAGGAACTGCGTCGCGTCCAGCGGCCGTACGACGCCATGCTGGCCGCCCTGCGCGGCTGTGGACCCGCCGTCCTCGCCTCCTCCGGCACCGTCGCCGCCGGACTGCTGTGCCTGCTCGCCGCCGACGTCAACAGCGCGAGCGGGCTCGGGCCGGTCGGCGCCGTCGGCGTCGTCTGCGCGCTGGCCGCCATGCTCACCCTGCTTCCGGCGGTTCTGGTGCTCCTCGGCCGCCGCGTGTTCTGGCCGCTCGTGCCCGTACACGGCGGTGAGCCGAAGCAGCGGCGCTCGCTGTTCGGCGCGATGGGCACTTCCGCGGCCCGCCGCCCCGGCGTCGTCCTCGCGGCGGGCACTGTGCTGCTCGGGACCCTCGCGCTCGGCGCGCTGGGCGCGCCGGGCAACCTCACCCAGGAGGACACCTTCACCGAGCGGCCCGAGTCCGTCTCGGCGATGAGGACGCTCGCCGACGCCTATCCCGACAGCGGCAACCAGCCCATCAGCGTCGTCGTCCCGTCGGACACCACCGGCCGGGCACTGGAGGACGTCCGCAGCACCGACGGAGTGGCGAGCGCCCGGCCCGGCCGCAGCGGCGACGGCTGGACGGAGATCACCGTCTTCGCCAAGGACGCGCCCGAGAGCGCCGGGGAGACCGCCACCATCGAGGCGCTGCGCGCGGAGGTCGACGGCGCCCACGTCGGCGGCCCCAGCGCCCAGCAGCTCGACCTCGCGGACACCAATGCCAGAGACCGCGTGATCGTCGTCCCGCTCGTGCTGGGCGCGGTACTGCTCATCCTGATC
Organism: Streptomyces sp. NPDC018833; assembly: GCF_044390825.1. Classification (NCBI taxonomy): domain Bacteria; kingdom Bacillati; phylum Actinomycetota; class Actinomycetes; order Kitasatosporales; family Streptomycetaceae; genus Streptomyces; species Streptomyces sp. NPDC018833. The sequence continues at coordinate 505,361 of NZ_JBIRZM010000001.1, forward strand.
GCTCTGCTGCGCAGCCTCGTCGCACCGCTCATGCTCATCGCCGCGGTCGTCGCCGTATGGGGCGCGGTCATGGGGCTCGGGGGGCTCGTCTTCGAACCGCTTTTCGGCTTCCAGGGAGTCGACCCCAGCCTGCCCCTGCTGTCCTTCGTCTTCCTCGTGGCACTCGGCGTCGACTACGGCATCTTCCTGATGCACCGCATGCGCGAGGAGGCGCTGAACGGCGCCGACCCGCGAGCCGCCGCCCTCACCGCCCTGCGTACCACGGGCGGCGTGATCGCCTCCGCGGGCATCGTGCTCGCCGCGACGTTCGTCGTGCTGATGAACCTGCCACTTGTGCCCCTCGTCGAGATGGGCTTCCTGGTGGCGGTCGGCGTGCTGCTCGACACGTTCCTGGTCCGTACGTACCTGGTGACATCAGCGAGCCTGCTGCTGGGGCGGCGGGTGTGGTGGCCGGGGAACCTGTCGCGGACGGGCCGGAAGGAGGGGACGCAGATGGTCTCGGAGCCGCGCCACCCGGAACCGGCGGGGCGCCGGTAGGTGGCTGTGCCTTCCCCCACCCGGCCGGGTGGGGGGTCCCCGGCGAAGCCAGGGGTGCCCCCATCCCGAACAGGGCTTCGCCCCCAGCCTCGTGGCGCCGTGCCCTGGTGGGCGCGGGCGCGGGCTTCGGGGCTTCGCCCCACGCCCCGTCCCGACCGCCCTTCGGGCGGTGTCCTCGAAGTCCCCCTGGGCTTCGCCGGGGAGCCCCCGGACAGGCTGCTTTCGCGCAGCGAGATCCAGCACTGCTGGGGCTGGGGCCGCCAGCCTCCTACGCCCTGCGGCGTGGGTGGGGACCCCCGGCGAAGCCAGGGGGGTGCCTCGATCGTGAACCGGGGCTTCGTCCCAGGCCCGTACCGCCCTTCGGGCGGTGTCCTCGAACCGCCCTTGGGCGTCGCCCGGGAGGACCGACGAGCTGGAGTTGCTCGCAGGGCAACTTCCAGCCCCGCCGGCGCACTCCTCTGGCTTCGCCGGGGGCTCACCCACGTGCCGTCCAGGCCGTAGGGGACTGTCCTCGAACTCCCTGGGCTTCGCCCGAGACGCTGGAGCAGGCTGCTTTCGCGCAGCGAGATCCAGCATCGCTGGGGCCGGGCCGTCGGCCCGTAGGCGCGGGGCCCCGGGGGAGGGGCCCCCGGAAACGGGGAGGGGCGGGGTGGGGAAACGACAGCGACTGGCTCAGGATGGAACCGTGACCGCCCGACCCGCACCCCATCTCGGCGAGCGCCTGCTCACCGCCGTGAGCCGCGACCCCCTCACCGTGCCCCACCGCACCCGCAACGACGCCGTGTTCGCCGCCGTCGTCGGCGTGGCGGGACTCGTGCTGGCCCTGTTCGACGACGGCCGGCGGCCCGACGCCCTCGGCTGGGCGCTGCTCGCCGGGACCGCCGTGCCCCTGGTGTGGCGCCGGGCGCGCCCCGGCCTCGTGCTCGGCGCCGTGCTGCTGTGCGTCGCGCCCTACCACGCGCTCGACAACGCCCACGCCGCCCCCGTACCGGCGTCGCTGCTCGCCCTGTACACGTACGCCGCCACCGCGCGCCCCCTGCACACGCTGTTCGTCGGCGGCGGCGTCATCGGCATCGCCGTCACCGTGATGTTCGGCGTCGGCGCCCATGAGGGGCTGGAGACACTGCGCACCTCCGGCTGGATCCTCGCCGTGCTGGTCTTCGGCGTCGACGTACGCGTCTACCGCCTCTACATCGCCTCTGTGGTGGGCCGTGCCGAACGGGCCGAGCGCACGAGGGAGGAGGAGGCAGCCCGGCGGGTGGCCGAGGAACGGCTGCGCATCGCCCGCGATCTGCACGATCTGCTGGCTCACTCCATCACGCTCATCGGCGTCCAGACGTCCGTCGCCTCCCACGTCCTGACCGTCGACCCGGACCGCCTCGACCGGGCCCAGATCGCCAAGGCGCTCGACGACATCGCCGACACCTGCCGCACCGCGCGCGGCGAGCTGCGCACCACCCTGGAGGTGCTGCGCGCCGACGGCCCGGACGGCGACGGGCCGCTGCCCGACCTGGCCGCGCTGCCGGGACTCGTACGGGCCGCGGGCGCGCGGCTGACGCTGGACACGGGAGAGGGCGCGCTGCCACCCGCGGTGGAGGCTGCGGCGTACCGGATCGTGCAGGAGTCGCTGACCAACGCCGTGCGCCACGGCGGTGCGGACGCCCGTGTCGAGGTCGTCCTCACCCGGCGCGGCGGGACGCTGCATGTCAGGGTCACCGACGACGGCACGGCGTCGTCCGGCACCGCGGGAACACCCTCGGGGCCGTCCGGATTCGGCATCATCGGGATGCGTGAACGCGCCCGCAGCGTCGGAGGGACGCTGTCGGCCGGTCCGCGCACGGACGCGGCCGGCTTCGCGGTCGCCGCGATGTTGCCCCTGGAGCCCACGGAGGCCGCCGCATGATCCGCGTACTGCTCGCCGACGACCAGACCCTCGTACGCGCCGCGTTCGCGATGCTCGTCGAGTCCGCACGCGACATGGAGGTGGTGGGCCAGGCCGGGACGGGCGCCGAGGCCGTCGAACTGGCCCGGAGCGAACGGGCGGACGTCGTCGTCATGGACGTCCGCATGCCCGAGCTCGACGGCATCGAGGCCACGCGCCGGATCGCCGCCGACGAGGACCTGGCGGGCGTGAAGGTGTTGGTGCTCACGACGTACGACACGGACGAGCACATCGTCGAGGCGCTGCGTGCGGGCGCGTCCGGATTCCTGGTGAAGGACACCAGACCGGCCGACCTGCTGGCCGCGATCCGCACGGTCGCGGCGGGGGAGTCCCTGCTCTCCCCGGGCCCCACCGCACGGCTGATCGCCCGCGTCCTGAGCGCACCGCGGCTCCCGCGGGCGGGCGGCCCGGACGGTCTGACGGACCGGGAACGCCAGGTCCTGACGCTGGTCGCCCGCGGGCTGAACAACACGGAGATCGCGGAGTCCCTGGGCCTGAGCCCGCTGACGGCCAAGACCCATGTGAGCCGCATCATGGGCAAGCTGGGCGCCCGCGACCGGGCCCAACTGGTCATCGCCGCCTACGAGTCGGGCCTGGTGACACCGGGCGCGTAGCGCCGCGGTCAGGGACTCAGGGCACGATGTTGTGGTTGATGCGGAACAGGTTCTCCGGGTCGTACCGGCGCTTGACCGCGCGCAACCTGTCGTAGTTCTGCCGGTAGTTGGCGCGCACGCGGTCCTGGTCGTCGGCGTCCATGAAGTTGACGTAGCCAGCCTCCTCGGTGTGGGGGCGCAGTGCCGTGTCGTACGCGCGGGTCCAGGCGATGTTGTGTGCGGTGTCGGCCGGGTCGGTGTAACTGGCGCCGAAGGCGTGGGAGTAGGCCGCGTCCCGGTAGGCGAACGCGGTGTCCTCGGCCCCGACCCGGTGGCACGCGCCGTCGATCGGGAAGAGCACGGTGTCGCTCTCCATCGAGGGGATCGTCTCGCCGTACGTCATGTGGACGTCGATGGCGCCGTCGGTCAGTTCGCGGCTGAAGTTGCCCTTCCAGTAGTGGTAGAGGCCCGGCGGCAGGTCTTCGTCGAAGATCGTGTTGATCACGGGGTGCGGCATCCGGTCGAGGATCTGGCCGATGACCGGCCCGAGTTCGCCGAGCCGGGCGCGGATCCTGTCGTCCTCGTCGGCGGGGCCGCTGAAGCAGGTCAGGACACCGCAGACCGGGCGGCCGTGCCAGCGCTCCGGCAGGAACGGGGCCTGGGGCCCGAGAAGGACGGCGAAGATCGCGTTGAAGTCCTCGGGGGCGCCCGCGTTCATGTCCCGCCAGCGACGCGCCACGTCGCCGTCGAGCGGGTAGAAGGTGGGCCCGCCGAGGATGTCGCGCACGGGATGCAGGCGGTACGCGAACGAGGTGACGACACCGAAGTTGCCGCCTCCGCCGCGCAGGGCCCAGAAGAGGTCGGGGTGGTGCTCGGCGTCGCAGGTGACGAGGGTGCCCTCCGCTGTCACGACGTCGGCCGAGATCAGGTTGTCGCAGCTCAGGCCGCAGCGGCGGGAGAGGTGCCCCATGCCGCCGCCGAGGGTGAGGCCGGCGATTCCGGTGGTGGAGACGACCCCGCCGGTGGTGGCGAGGCCGAAGGCGTGCGTGGCGTGATTGAAGTCGCCCCAGGTACAGCCGCCCTCGGCACGTGCGGTCCGGGTACGGGGTCCACGCGGACCGAACGCATCCGGGACAGGTCGACGACCAGTCCGTCGTCGCAGGTGCCGTGTCCGGCGACGGCTTGGCTGCCACCGCGGACCGCGAGCGGCAGGGCGTGGTCGCGGGCGGTGTGCATGGCGGCGATCACGTCGCCGGCGTCGACGGCCAGGACGACGACGGCCGGCCGGCGGTCGTGGATCGCGTTGTAGACGCGGCGTGCCTCGTCGTAGGCCGGATCGCCGGGCTCGATGACGTTGCCGCGCACGGTCTCGTGCAGCAGCTCCCGAGCCGGACCGGGCAGCAGGGCGGTGAGCGCGGACGGGGCGGAGGGGGTGGTGAGCGTGGTCATGACGGCACCAGCTTTCGGGTCCGGCGAGGGCGTCTGGGTCTCACCAGTCCGTTCTAGGCCGGGGGCACCGCGGCGCACATCGCCTGAACCGTCCACTCCGCCCGGGTGCGTGACATGGGCAGAACGGCCCATGCCCGGCAGAGGCAGGCCGCCGATTGGACCGCACCTGCCGTGACCGGCCCCAGGGTTGCTTGACCTGGTGTCTGGCGACCTCGGCGAGGTGCCGGGGGACACCTGGAGCCACCACTCGTATGCGAAACGCTGCTGTTGTCGAGGTCGTCGACCATCACCACGCTGTCGGAGCGCCAGTACGGTCGTCGTGGCCGGTGAGGTCGAGCGGGTCGGTGGTGATGGCGCGATGCCGACCGGTGGGCCGGGGGTGGCTGCCCCGGCCCACCGCGGCCGGTCCCGCTCCTCAACCGCTCCCTTTACTCCTTCAGCAGGTATGCGGCGTGGACGGTCTGCTCGAGCTTGCCGCCCTGCTCATCGGCCACGTGCAGGCGTAGCGCGACTTTCCCGTCGGTGTCGGCCAGCTCGGGGTGGCGGATGGCGGCGCGGTAGCTGCGGTCCGGGAGCTTGACCGGTGTGTGGGTCTGCTGCCACGTCTTGCCGCTGTTGTAGGAGACCTCGATCCTGACGTCCTTGATCGGAACTTGCGGGGCGTCGAACTGGGTGGCGGGCTTGAGTCCCAGGATGAACGGCGCACCGGCCCGTGCCGCGTTGTTCCCGTCGAGCGAGAGGTCCCAGATGTTGTTGACCACCGGCAGCGGCGTCCAGTCGTCCTCGGGCGTACCGGAGGAGGCGAAGGTCCACACGGTGTGGCTGGTGGTGGACAGCTGCCAGTTGTCCACCTGTTCCTTGACATCATGTTCGACCCGATAGGTGGCCTTTTCTCCGCTGCCGACGGTGAACTGTCCCGAAGGGTACGGACGGGTCGCGATCAGTTCACCGTTCTCGTACACGCGCGTCTCGCTGTCATTGGCGGGGAACGCAAAGGCGTGCTCGGGGTTCGAGTCGATGATCGACGACATGTTCAGCAGGATCGTGTTGCCTCGCCGGGAGGGCGGCACATGGACCGTGGTGATGCCCGGCACCAGCGGGGCCTTGAACCATTCCTTGGTCTCCTGGTGGCCAGGCTTGTCGTACCTGTCCGCGAAGCTGACGGAGGGGTACCGGCCGTAGGGCCATTGGCTCCAGCCCGACTGGCCGTACCGGTTGCCACCGTCCGCGATGACGTGGTGCCGCGCCCGCTGCGGGAGCTTCGACTCGACGAAGTAGCTGAACGCGCCGAACTGGTAAGGCCGGAGCGCGAGCAGGGTGTAGGCGCCGGTCTGATCGGGGTACTGGGCGTGGAATTTCGACGTGAACGACGCCAGCTCGTCGTCGGTGTACCGGTAGGTGAGCGAGTCGGGGATGCGGTCCTTCTCCGGCAGCATGAGCATGTAGTCGTACGGCACGGACGCGACCGCGTGGATGTCGAGCCGGACCCGGCCGGACTTCAGCAGTTCGAGCAGCTTGCGGCCCTCCTCGTGGCTGATCTCGAGGGGCGGGATCTTCGCGAGCCACACCGAGTCGTCGTGGAACACGCCCGGCTGGTCACCGTAGATCAGCGTGGCCTTGGCCTTGCGCTCCGCAGCGGTGGCGATCAGATCCCTCGAGGGCACCTCAGGGCTGTGGGCAATGAGCGCGATCTTGCCGCTCACGTCCTTGCCCTCGTAGTCCTCGGGCCGTCCGGCTCCGACGTCGACCACCTCCAGGCGGTACCTGCCGTCCAGACGCGCGTTGGAGAATCCGCCGATCAAGCCCATGTAGGCCGGGTGCAGCGTGACGCCCGACCCGACGGTGCGGACCCGCGGCAGCATCGGTGCGATCCGGTGCTGGTGGGTGCTGTACTCGAACTCGCCGCCCGCGGCGGTTTCGGACGGTACGGCCGAGAGCCTGGTTGTCGTGTCGGAGGTGCCGCTGATGACGAGCAGGTCCACCTCGCCCTGTTTGCGGTACACGTTCTGGCTCTGCTGGTAGTGCTCGGTGCGCCTGTCGAGCCGCAGCTCGATCGGCTTCGCCTTGCGGGCGTCGAAGACCAACTCGCGCTCCTGGGCGAGCTTGGCGTCCGGGAGCGCGAAGGCGGTCTGCTCGATCTCGTACCGGTTGGGCTCGTCATTGGTGGAGACGAAGGCCGAGACCGAGAACGGGCCCTCATCCCCGACCTTGACGGTGCCCTCGCCGGTCCCGCCGTCGATCTGGACGACGAACTGCTCACCGCTGGACTGGCTGGCCAGCACCACCCAGGCGGAGGCCGGGCGACCCTGACGGTCGATGGCCTTCAACGGGACTTCACGCGCCCTGAGTTTGGTGAAGGCGACGGTCGTGCGCAGAGGGGAGCCGTCGCCGGCGCTCGCCGTCAGGGCGCCCGCGAAGATGCCGAACGGGCCCTTGGCGAGGTCGAGGGTGACGGTGGCGTCCGCGGTGCCTCCGGCGGGCACGGTGAGGTTGGCCGGCTCGACCTTGAGCTGGTCGCCGCCCGCCGGGACACCCTTGTCGTCGGCCACGTCGGCCACGTCGGCCACGTCGGCCACGTCGGCCACGTCGGCCACGTTGGCCACGTCGGCCTTGAGGTCGAGGACGACGGGCTGGTCACCGGTGTTGCGGTAGGTGACCGTCTTGACCACCGGTTCCACAGCGTCATCGCCGAAGGGAAGCTCGAAATAGCCGAGGTTGAGGGTGCCCGTGGACGCGCTCACGGTGTGGCTGCTCGCCCTGGCCACGTCCACGCGCCCGGAGCCCTGCTGGTACGGGGTCAGGTCGGGCAGTGCCTTGGCGGTGCTGGTGAGCGCGGCCTTGAGGCGGTCCGCCTTCCAGTCGGAGTGTTGCTGGAGGAGCAGCGCCGCGGTGCCGGAGACGTGCGGGGTGGCCATGGAGGTGCCGCTGGCCCGGGCGTAGTTGTCGTCGACGGGGTCGTTGTCACCGACGAGGGTCCCCTTGACCCGGGCGGCGGCGACGCCGGCCCCGGGTGCGGTGAGCTCGGGCTTGATCGCGTTGTCGCCGATGCGCGGCCCCCGGCTGGAGAATCCGGCCGGCTCATCCTGCTTGCTGACGGCGCCCACGGTCAGGGCGGCGTCGGCGGCGGCGGGCGAGCCGATGGTGCGCGCTCGGGGTCCGGAGTTGCCCGCGGCCACGACGAACAGCGCGCCGGTGGACTCGGTGAGATTGTTGACCGCTTCGGAGGACGGGTCGGTGCCGTCGCTGGCCTGGTCGGATCCCAGGCTCAGGCTGACGACCTGTGCCTTGCTCGCGGCCCACTCCATCCCGGAGATGACCCACGACTCCATGCCGGATCCGTCGTCGCCGAGCACCTTGCCGTTGAGGATGGTGGCGTCCGGGGCCACGCCCCTGTACTTTCCGCCGGACGCGGCACCGGTGCCGGCTATGGTCCCGGCCACATGGGTGCCGTGGCCGGTCCGGTCGTCGGTCCCGGTGTCGCTGCCGCTGAAGTCCTGCTCCGCGGTCACCTTGCCTTCGAGGTCCGGGTGCTTGGCGATCCCCGTGTCGAGGACGGCGACGGTGACGCCCTTGCCGGTGTACCCGGACTTCCACACCTCGGGCGCGCCGATATGCGGAACACTGACGTCCAAGGCGGCCTTGACCTTGCGGTCCAGCCAGACCTTGGTAATGCCGTCCGCGAGCTTCAACGAGCCAGGCGATGCGGCTGGCTTGGCCAGTGCGCCCCCCGGCGCGATCCCGGTGAGGTCCCGCCAGAAATCAGCGGCCTGCTTCTTGTCCGCCTGAACCGCGGTGGCGTTGATGCTCCGCAGTTCCCGGGCCTTGACGCTGCCGTCGAGTGCGGGCCGGTCCGTCCGGCCGCGGGCCGTCCGCTTCTCATAGGAAAGGATCAGCGGCAACGCTGTCAGCTTGCTGTCGTCGTAGCCGTCCTTGATCAGCCGGGTGATGTTGAACAGCTCCCGGTCGATCAGACCCGCCGTGACGTAGGGCGCGGCCTGCTTGGGCAGGAAGTAGGTCTCCTTGCCCTTCGTCCAGGAGAGGTGGCCGGCGCCGGCGGAGGCCTGCACGGACGCCGCGATCCTCCCGTCGGGCTGGACGGCGGCGGAGATGACGTCACCGGTGACCAGGGTCAGGATGTGGGGCTTGGTCTTGCCTGCCTCGATTCCGGGGTTTTCTGACGATGTGATGGGGGGTGGCGTCGGACTCGGGTCGGCGACGGCCGGAGGCATTCCTACGACCATGAACGCCACGCCGATACCGGTTGCCAAGACCCTCGAGCGCGTGCGCATCGGTGCTCCCTTCAGATGGTGCTGTAGGGGGGTCTGTGCATGGGTGATTGTGAAGGTGTAGACCAATGCGCGCCAGCATGCAGGTCGAGGTTTCTGGTTCCACCTCAGGTCGGAGAGCTGAAATTCGTCTCGGGGGCTGACGATCCGTCGGAAATGGGCAGTTCGTGCAACCAGTTCCGGAGGCGTCGCACCCCGCGAGGGGGCCGGCGGCGGCCATGGGGGAGCGCGCCGGTGGCGTGGGCGGCCGACGTGTCGATGCCGCCGAAGTGCCGCTGAATGATCGGCTGTGGAAGCCCTTCAGGGGTTGATCAAGCCGCCGGAGCGGTGGAGGGTTCTCGCTGTGAATGGCGCGAGCCTTTCACGAATTGGTCTGTACCTTGACAGCCAAAAAGGTCTAGTCCAGCCTTTGTTGGCGATGGAGTAGCAAGCGCCATTGGAAGTCGTGCACCGATCACGCCCGGGCCTTGCTCCAGTGCTCAATCGATCGCCTTACGGTCCGGGTGCCGTGCCACGCAGCGCTCTCCAAAGGAGTCGATCATGCGCTGGACCAGTACATTCGTCGCCTTATCAGCGTTAGCTGCCGTGCTTTTGCCCATCGCGCCCGCACAGGGCGCGGCGTCCGACAAGGACGACCGGGCACCGGCCGCCGGCCGTGCGCCGAACCCGGTGACCCACTCTGCGACGCTCCTCACCGGAGATCGGGTCATCGTCACCCAACTCCCCCACCGGCGGTACGAACTCAGGGTGCTCCCGGGTCCGGGTCGCAAGGACATCGGATTTATCAGACACATATCCAGAGACCAGGACGGCGTTGACCGTATCGTGGTGATTCCCGACGACGCACGGTCACTGGTGTCGTCCGGTGCGCTCGACGGCAACCTGTTCGACGTTGCGGAACTGGTACGTCAGCACCGGGACGACAAGTCCCGCAGCACGTTGCCGTTGCTCGTCTCCTCCCGGTCCGACGAGACCCCGGCCACGGTCGGGATCGCCAGGGTGACCCGCCGACTGCCCAGCCTGGGCGGCTCGTCGGTCGTCGCCGACAAGAAGACACTCGGCAAGCTGTGGGCCTCGCTCGTCACCCGGGGTGCCGGGAAGCAGAGCAGGCTCAAGGACGGAGTCACCAGGGTCTGGCTGGACGGCGAGGCCCGCCTCACCGACGAGGAAAGCAACACCCAGATCGGCGCGCCGGCGGCCTGGGAGGCGGGGTACACCGGCAAGGGCGTGACCGTCGCCGTCCTCGACGGCGGCTACGACGCCACCCATCCCGACTTCGGCTCTACCGTTGTCGAGGCCAAGGACTTCACCAATAGTCCTGACGGAGTCAAGGACACCTTCGGGCACGGCACCCATGTCGCCTCCACCATCGCGGGATCAGGAGTCGCGTCCGGCGGCAGGCACAAGGGAGTCGCCCCCGACGCCCGGTTGCTGATCGGCAAGGTGTGCGGCGCGCAGTCGTGCGACTTCTCGGCCATCCTCGCCGGGATGGAGTGGGCCGCGCAGCGTGCGAAGACAGTCAACATGAGCCTCGGCGCCCGTGCCACCGACGGAACCGACCCGCTCTCCGCCGCAGTGAACCGGCTCTCCGCCCAGTACGGCACCCTCTTCGTCGTCGCGGCGGGCAACAGCGGCAGCGCGTCGGGCACGGTTGCCACCCCGGCCGCTGCCGACGCCGCCCTCGCCGTCGGCAGCGTGTCCAAGACCGACCGGGTCAGCGGGTTCTCCTCGCGCGGGCCGCGGGTCCGCGACTTCGCGGTCAAGCCCGATATCGCCGCGCCCGGTCAGTCCATCATCGCGGCGCGCGCCGCGGGCACGTCCATGGGCACGCCCGTCGACGATCACTACACCACCGCCAGCGGTACCTCGATGGCCAGCCCGCATGTGGCGGCCAGCGCTGCGATCCTGGCCCAGCAGCACCCCGACTGGTCGGGCAAGACGGTTAAGGCGGCGCTGACCAGCACCGCCAAGCCCGTCGCAGGCGCAGGCGTCTTCGACCAGGGCAGCGGCCGGGTCGACCTGGCCCGCGCCGTCAAGCAGACCGTCCGCGCCACTACCACCGCTGTGGACTTCGGGCTGCTGAAGTACCCGCAGACCGATCTCCCGCCCGTCACCAAGTCCGTGACGTACGCCAACGACGGCGACGCTCCGGTCACCCTGTCCCTCCAGGTCACTGGGGCGGGACCGGGCGGAACCGAGCTGCCTGACGGTGCGTTCGCCGTTGCGGATAACGATGTCACCGTGCCCGCGCACGGCACGGCCACCGTCGACCTGACGGTCACGCCCAAGGCGCTGCTCGCGGGCGGTCTCGGCAGCTTCGGCGGGCGCGTCACCGCGACCGGGCCCGACGGCGCCACCGTCACCACGCCGTTCGCCGCGACCACCGAGCCCGAGTCGTTCGAGCTGACGGTCAAGGCCCTCGACCGCGCGGGCAATCCGGCCGGTCCCAACCTCGACCACTATGTCGATCTGGTCAACCTCGACGGTGGCGACTCCCCCAAGCTGCCGCCGCTGACGGACGGCACGCTGACCGTACGTGTTCCCAAGGCGACATACGGCCTGAACGCGCTCGTCGACACGCCGACGCGAGGCAAGCCGGCGCAGACGGCCAACAGGACATGGGCGAGCGTCCCGCAGATCGTCCTCGACAAGCCCATGACGATCACCCTGGACGCCCGTGAGGGCACGAAGATCGAGGTGAAGGCCGACAAGCGGGACGCCGTACGCCACGTCGCGGACATCGACCAGATCTACGTGGCCGGCAAGGCGGGCGCCGGCATCACCGTGCACACCAACTACCGCAGCTACCGCGGCGAGGAGCTCTACGCCATCCCGGTGGAGGCCGACCCCGCCAGGTTCGACTTCGGCATCTACCAGACCCTCCTGCCGGCCTCGGGAAGCAGCGAGAGGTACGCGTACTACGTCGCCCAGCCGTCGTCGGGCGGGATCCCGGACTCGCTCAGCTACCGGGTGCGCGACCGCGATCTGGGGCAGGAGCGCGCGCTGTACCGCGCGCAGGGCACCGACGCCCTCGGCACCCGCTCCTCCACCCCGCATTACCTGCCGAACCAGTCCCTCGTGAACGCGGCCTTCGACGACATCCCCCTACCGTCGAGGCGCACGGAGTTCTACTCGGCGAGGGAGGACATCCGGTGGAGCCACTACCTGTGGCAGCGCTCGACCGACGTGCCGGAGATCAGCGACTTCGACGGGCACGTCGAGGCCGGGTACTACGGCTACAAGCCGGGTGAGCGGCGTACGCACACCTGGAACTCCGCGGTGATCGGCTCCGACATCTCCATGCACCCGTGGAACCAGGTGGTCAGGCTCGGCGACAACCTGCTCGCCCAGGTCTGGCCGTATTCGCCGGGCGATCCCGGCCACTCCGCCCCCTCCGCACTCAGCGCGCAGTACATCACCGCGCAGACCACGCTCGCCAAGGAGGACGGCACGGTGATCGGGACCACGCCGAAGCCATGGGGCTTTTGGGCAGTGCCCGCGGAGAAGGGCCGCTACACCCTGGAGGTGACGTCGAACCGCAGCCCCAAGTGGGCGTCCCTGGCGCCTGAGACCAGGACCACGTGGTCGTTCCTGTCCGAAAACGCGGCCCAGGTGACGTACCAGCCGCTGCTCACGCTCAACATGACCGGACCGTTCGACACCTACAACCGGGCACCCGACCGGCCCTGGTTCCCCCTGAAGATCACCGTCGGCGCGCAGCCGGAGTCCACGGGGACCGGCCAGGTGGAGAAGGTCACGGTCGAACAGTCCGCCGACGATGGCAAGACCTGGCAGCGCGCCGAGGTGAAGCACATCAACGGCGACACCTGGGGTGCGCTGCTCGCCAGGCCATCGGACGGAGCGCAGTTCGTCTCCCTGCGCGTCAAGGCGGAGGCGGCGAATGGCGACTCGATGGAGCAGACCACGATCCGCGCCTACGGCCTGAAAGGCTAGGCGGTTTCCTTCGGTCATCGGGCGGACCAGAGGAACCAGAGGAAGACGCCCGTGATGTGGAGTGCGGCCAGGTGGACACGGTCGTACGCGCCGCGGTCGCCCCGGTTGTGGGTGCCGTGCTGCCGTTCGGCCTGGCCTGCCCGGCCGCTCTCCGCCGCGCTCCGCGTTGCTCGGCGACATGGCCCGCAGCCGGTACGCGGCGGTTGGTTTCCTGAACCACCGAGCCCGCTCCTGGGCTTTTCCCGGCGAGAGCGCGAACACATGCGGCCGGGCCGTTCCTGACGGCACGCCCAGGGTGAGCGAGACCGACTCCTTCGCCGCGTCGAGCGCTACGGCCTGAGGGAAGATCACGCCCTCGATGCCCAGCAGGCCGCACCTGGAGTGGATCTGGCTGGTCCGCACCGCTTGGGTCTCGCCGTACGCGGGCCCCGACAGCCACCCCGTCAGCCGCACCGGCACGGTGGCGCTCGAACCGTCCGGGTAGGAGGCGACCGCGGGTACGGTCACGTTCCCCGTGTCGCCGGAGCCGAGGACGTGCACCTTCGCTTAGGCACCGCGCGGGACGGCGACCTTCTGGCCGGCGAGCGACGGCGTTGTTGTTCCTCAGGCCAGGCCGTGGGAGCAGGCGTAGGACGTGGCGGCGGCGCGGGAGGTCACGCTCAACTTGGCGTAGATGTTGTTCAGGTGCCGGGCGACGGTGTGCTCGCTGATCACCAGCTCGCGGGCGATGTCCCGGTTGGTGCCGCCCGCCGCGACCAGCCGCAGCACCTCGGCCTCCCGCGGGGTCAGACCGTCGGGCAGCGCCCTGGCCCGCTCGTTCAGCAGCGCCGCCGCGCGCCGGGCGTCGGGGACCGCGCCGAGCTGCTCGAAGGCGGTCCGGGCGGCCCGCAGCTCCAGCCGCGCGGCCTCGGTGTCACCGGCGGCCCGGTACGCGGCGGCCAGCAGCATGCGGACCTGAGCCGTCTCGTACGGGATACGCATCTCCCGCCAGGCCGTCAGCGCGCAGCGCAGCGGGCGCAGGGCCGAGTCGGGATCGCGGTCGCCGTCCTGGGCGAGCGCGAGCGCGCCTCGGGCGGTGTCGGCCATGGCGCCCAGCAGGGTCACACCCGCGGTGCTGGGGCCGAGTCGGGCGAGCGTCTCCAACTCCTCGACCTGAGCTCGGCACGGTCCACGTCCCCGACGGCCAGGGCCACTTCTGTCTGTGCGGCGAGCAGCCGGGAGCGGCCCAGCAGGTCGGCGGGGGCGTCGTCGCACTCCGCGAGGGCCAGGCGCAGGCCGGTGATGGCGGCGTCGGCCTTCCCCTGGGCCAGGCGCAGGAGGGCGAGGCCGGGCTGCGGGACGAGGCCGAGTTCGTGGGCGGCGGCGTAGGAGGCCGCGGCGGCGTCGAGCCGGCCCCGGCGGTGCTCGATCTCCCCGGCCGCGTAGTGGGCTGCCGCGGCCGCTTCAAGACAGTCGGGCCACACCTCCTGGCAGACCCGCTCGGCCTCGGACGCGGCGAGCGGCCATGCGCCGAGCAGGTCGAGCACCTGGACGCGGTGCACCCGGCACAGCCCGCGGAACGGATTGTCGACGGGGGCGGAGGCATGCGGGACCTCGGCCGCGGCGGGACGGGACGGCTTGGTGTCGCCGGAAGGCGGTGTGATGGAGCCGGAGGGCGGCGTGACGTGTTCCGACCAGGGCACCGAGCACCATGCCATGGCCGCGCCCGTCCATTCGGCGGCCCGCGCGAAGTCCGCGCGGCCTCCATGCACCGGGTGAGCGCCAGGCAGTACAGCAGGCCGGTAAACATCCCGCTCAGCTCGCCCGCCGTGACCGAGCACCCCCGCCCGCAGGCGACGCACCCCGCCCGGGCGTCCCGCACCCCCCCGGTGGCTGAAAACCACGCCTTGTCGCCCCGGACCCGTGCCCCAACAATGCGCATGACAACTCTGGCCGTCACATCGGCCACTCACGTCGCATCAGAGGGGACCCCCACATGAACAAGCCTCTCGCCGGCGCGCTGCTCGCCCTCACCCTCGTCGGAGCGGGCGCCGGACCAGCAGTCGCCGCCGACACGGCCACCGAACCAGCCGTGCGCGCAAAGGCGGTGACCTTCGCGGGAACGGTCGCGCTCAGCAACTGTTCCGGCTCCGTCGTCAGGACCGCCGCGTCCCAGCCGAGCGACCCCGCACTCGTACTGTCCAACGGCCACTGCCTGGAGACCGGCTTTCCCGGGCCCGGCGAGGTGGTGATGGACCAGCCGTCCTCGCGCAGCTTCGGTCTGCTCGACTCCGCCGGATCCCGCGTCGCCACCCTGCGCGCCGACAAGATCGCGTACGCGACGATGACCGACACGGACGCCTCGCTCTACCAACTCACCACCACCTACGGGCAGATCGAGTCCCGCTACGGCATCAAGGCCCTGGAGCTGAACACCACCCGCCCGGCCGAGGGCACGGCCATCAAGGTCGTCTCGGGCTACTGGAAGCGGATCTACAGCTGCAGCATCGACGGCTTCGCCTACCGGCTCAAGGAGGGCGCCTGGACCTGGAAGGACTCGGTCCGCTACACCTCCAGCTGCAACACCATCGGTGGCACATCCGGTTCCCCGGTCGTCGACAACGCCACCGGCAAGGTCGTCGCCGTCAACAACACGGGCAACGAGTCCGGCGGTCGGTGCACCGACAACAACCCGTGCGAAGTCGACGAGAGCGGCAACGTGACGGTGCGCGAGGGCATCAACTACGGGCAGCAGACGTACCCCCTGGCAGCCTGCATCGGCCCGGGCAGCAAGATCGACCTGAACCGCGCGGGGTGCACTGTCCCCAAGCCGTGAAGGCCGAGGGCCCGGCGGCTGCTGCGCTGCTGCCACCGGGCCCTCGTGCGCGGCGCCTACGCCCCGCTCGCCTTGAGCATGTCCTCGCGCTCGACGATCTTCACGCGCTCGCGGCCCTGCGGCTCGCCCAGGGCCTTCTCGGCCGCGTCCAGGCGGTACCAGCCGTCCCACGTCGTGAAGCGGATGTTCCGGTCTGCGAGGAAGGACTCCACCGCCTCCGGCTCCGGTGAAGCGGGCGTCTGCAGACGGCCGTCCGCGTAGTCCGCCAGCAAGTTGGCGACGGTCTCGTTCGCGTCGCCCTTCGTGTGGCCGATCAGCCCGACCGGACCACGCCGGATCCAGCCGGTGACGTACGTCGAGTCCAGGTGCTCGCCGGACTCCTCGATCACGCGGCCGCCCTCGTCGGGGACCGTGCCCGACTCGATGTCCCAGGGGAGCTTGGGCAGCTCGTCGGAGAGGTAGCCCACGGCCCGGTAGACGGACTGGACGTCCCAGTCCTTGAACTTGCCCGTGCCCTTCACATTGCCCGTGCCGTCGAGCGCGGTGCGCTCGGTGCGCAGGCCCACGACCTTGCCGTCCTCGCCGAGGATCTCGGTGGGCGACTCGAAGAAGTGCAGGAACAGTTTGTGGGGACGCTCGCCGACGTCCCGGATGGCCCAGTTCTCCAGGGTCTTCGCGACCATGTCCGCCTGCTTGTTGCCCCGGCGGGTCTCAATGGAAGCCTCGTCGTAGTCGATGTCCTCGGGGTCGACGATGACTTCGATGTTGGGGGAGTGGTCCAGCTCGCGCAGCTCCATCGGGCTGAACTTCGCCTGCGCCGGGCCGCGACGCCCGAAGACGTGGATCTCCATGGCCTTGTTGGCCTTGAGGCCGTCGTAGACGTTCGGCGGGATCTCGGTCGGCAGCAGCTCGTCCGCCGTCTTCGCCAGGATGCGCGCCACGTCGAGCGCGACGTTGCCCACACCGAGCACGGCCACCTTCTCGGCCTCCAGCGACCAGGTGCGCGGCCAGTCCGGGTGGCCGTCGTACCAGGAGACGAAGTCCGCCGCGCCGTACGAGCCGTCGAGCTCGATCCCGGGTATGTCAAGCGCGCGGTCGGCCGTCGCGCCGGTGGAGAAGATCACCGCGTCGTAGAAGGTGCGCAGATCGTCGAGGCTGAGGTCGTTGCCGTAGTCGACGTTGCCGAAGAGACGGATCTGCGGCTTGTCGAGCACCTGGTGCAGGGCCGTGATGATGCCCTTGATCCGGGGGTGGTCGGGGGCGACGCCGTACCGGATCAGCCCGAAGGGCGCGGGCATCCGCTCGAAGAGGTCGATGGAGACGCCGGGCTCGGCGGCGGCCACCTCGGACTTCAGCAACGCATCGGCGGCGTAGATCCCGGCGGGGCCGGCTCCGACGATGGCTACCCGCAGGGGGCGGGGCATGTTCAGGTTCCCTTCGAGCGGCGACAACTGGCTCGTCGGCCACCCTAAACAAAGGCAAGCCTAAGTTTGTACTCACCCCTGGCCTATGACCTCATAAGCCGGGCTTATGCCTTCCCAAAGGTCTGCTTGATGAACGTACCCCAGGTGCCGGCGCCGATGATCAGTACGGGGCCGGTGAGGTTCTTGCTGTCCCGTACGGGCACGACGCCGGGGACGTCGTCCAGCACCTCGACGCAGCTGCCGCCCTCGCCGTTGCTGTGCGTGCTCTTGCGCCAGGCGGCGCCGGGGAAGTCGTACGCGACTTCGACGCAGTTGCCGCCGTTCGCGTCGCTGTAGCTGCTCTTGCGCCACTGGGCGTTGCTCAGGTCGTACTCGCGCATCGTCTGTAGTCCTCCGCCGCCGACTCGATCAAGGCCAGGGACGCCTCCGGCGACAGCGCGGCGGCCCTGAGCAGATCGTAGGCCGCCTGGGATCGCTTCACCACAGCCGGATCGTCCAGCAGGTTCCCCGAATACACCGCTTCCGTATAGGCGGTTGGCGGAGCGTCCTCGAATTCCATGAGGCGCAAATCCTTGCCCATGAGGGGATATGCCCCGGCCGCGTAGGGGAGGACCTGGACCAGGGCCTTCCGCTCGTGGACGAGCGTCGCGATGTGCTCCAGCGCCTCGGCCATGACGGCCGGGCCGCCGACGGGGATGCGAAGCACCGACTCGTGCAGGATCGTCCAGTAGACGGGCCGTGCAGCGCTGTTCAGGATGAGGGCGCGGTCCAGGCGGGCGCGGATCCTCTCCTGAACGGACTCGTCCGAGGTGAACGGGTTGTCCGCGAGCATCATTGCCCGCATGTACGCCTCGGTCTGCATGAGCCCTGGCACCAGCGTGGGCGCGAAATCGCAGATCTTCGTCGCCAACGCCTCCAGCTCCGCCGCGGCGGCGAAGTACTCCGCATAGCGGGAGTCATTGATCAGCTTGCGACACATTCGCTCGAAAATACCGTCGGTTTGCAGTATCTCGTCGATCCGCTGTGCCACATCCAACTGCGGCTTCCTGATCGCCTGTTCGAACTGGCCGATGTACCCGCCCGAAACGAACACCCGACCGCCCAGTTCCTCCTGCGTGAGCTGAGCGACCTCTCTGCGCCGCTTGAGCTCCGCGCCGAAGAATTCCCACGCCGCCTGACGCGGAGCTTTGGCCATGGATCAACCCCCTTGTGCAGCCGCCCAGTTGTAGTGGGCACAGCCTTGTTCAGCGTACTCGGGCAGCGTCACGATCTTCATGCGAAACGTGAACTCCGAGCAGAAAGGGAATCCATGCCGAGAAACGAAAAGACCGGACACGCGACCATGTGCATGAGCGACGCGGAGGAAGCAGTGAACGTATTGCGCGCAGCCCTGAAACGGTCCGGCATCACGCTGCCCTCCCTGCGCGTCGAACCCGCCTCATACGCCCGGGACACGCCGTGCCCGCTCGTCGAATCGGGGCGCTGCTCGGTGGACACTGTCCGCCTGATCGCGGCAGCTCTGCCCAGGGAAGGGGGCCGTACGCCATGACCCTGCCCATCGGTACGTACGTCGTCGACACCCGCACCGGCCGGGTGGGCCGGCTCATGGGGCAGGCAGGTCCCTTCCTCTCGCTGAGACCCGTCGGCGGCGGCCGGGAGTGGGAGTGCGCCCCGGAGGAGGTGCGGCCCGCGACGGCGGCGGAGCGGATCAGCGCGACGACGGCGTACGTGAACGCGCGCAGCCGGGGCGAGCTGCCGTAGGCCGGGCTCAGTAGTAGCCGGTCTCGCCGTCCAGGAGTTCCCGGATGGTGTCCATGTGGCCCGCGTGCCGGGCGGTCTCCTCGACCATGTGGATCAGCATCCAGCGCAGCGAGGCCTTGGCGGAGGCGAAGTCCGGGTGGCGGCCGACCTCGTCCAGGGAATGCGTGGCGATGATCTCGTCCGAGATCGCGCACTGCTTCTCGTACTCGTCGAGGAGCTGCGCGAGCGGAACGCCCTCGACGCGCATGTCGGCGTCCTCGGGGTCCTCGGAGAACTGGGGCCCGTCGGCGGGGCGGCCGAGGAACACCACCTCGAACCAGGTCTGTTCGGTCCACCGCAGATGGGAGACGATGCCCGCCATGGTCATCAGGGGCGAGGAGGGCAGGACCGGGCGGTGGGCGTCCTCCTCGGACAGGTCCTCGCACTTGTAGTGGACGATCGCGCGCTGCATCGCGTACCAGCCGAGCAACTGTGTCCGCTCGTCCGCGGAGAAGGGTGGCCGTACGCGGGAAGGTGTCATGGCCGCGGACGCTATCGCAGCGGCCGGCGCGGAAGCACCGCTTTTTTCGGCCGGGCGGAAGCGGGCAGCGGAAGCGGGCCGGATCAGCTCGGCGCGCGTACGCCGCGCCGGGACAGGACGACATGGGCGACGACGCCGGACAGCAGGCCCCAGAAGGCCGACCCGATGCCGAAGAGGGTGAGGCCGGAGGCGGTGGCGAGGAAGGTGATCAGTGCCGCCTCCCGGTCCCGCGGCTCCTGCATCGCCCCGGTGAGACCGCCGGCCAACGCACCGAAGAGGGCGACGCCGGCCACGGCCGCCACCAGTTCCTTGGGCAGGCCCGCGAACAGGACCACCAGTGTCGACCCGAACGCCCCGACGACGAGGTAGAACGCCCCGCAGGAAACACCGGCGACGCAGCGGCGGCGCGGATCGCGGTGGGCGTCCGGGCCGGTGCGGATGGCGGCCGTGATCGCCGCCAGATTGACGGCGTGGGAGCCGAAAGGGGCGAGCGCCGTGGACACGAGCCCGATGAAACCGATCAGCAGGCGGTCGTCCGGCCGGTACCGGTGTGGCCCGAGTCCGTCGAGTTCTTCGGGACCCGGGGCCTGGTCAAGGTGCGCGGCACCATCGACGGGCATCCGTTCCGGAGTTCCTTCATGGCGCTCGGTGACGGTCGGCACATGCTTCCGGTCAAGGCGGACATCCGCAAGGCGATCCACAAGGAGGCCGGCGACACCGTGACCGTGCGGCTCACCGAGCGGATCCAGGATTGACGAACCCGGGGCGGGCAGCCGCCCGCCGTGCGGGAGAATGGCTCCATGAGTCTGTTCCGTGACGACGGCGTCGTCCTGCGCACCCAGAAGCTGGGTGAGGCGGACCGCATCATCACGCTGCTCACTCGCGGTCACGGACGGGTGCGCGCTGTCGCGCGGGGCGTGCGGCGCACCAAGTCGAAGTTCGGGGCCAGGCTGGAGCCCTTCTCGCACGTCGATGTGCAGTTCTTCGCCCGGGGCAGCGAGCTCGTGGGCCGCGGACTGCCGCTGTGCACCCAGTCCGAGACCATCGCGCCCTACGGCGGCGCGATCGTCACCGACTACGCCCGCTACACCGCCGGCACCGCGATGCTGGAGACCGCCGAGCGGTTCACCGACCACGAGGGCGAGCCCTCGGTCCAGCAGTACCTCCTGCTCGTCGGCGCCCTGCGGACCCTCGCCCGGGGCGAGCACGCCCCGGGGCTGGTGCTCGACGCCTTCCTCCTGCGCTCCCTCGCCGTCAACGGCTACGCGCCCAGCTTCGACGACTGCGCCCGCTGCGGGCTGGCCGGCCCCAACCGTTTCTTCTCCGTCGCCGCCGGGGGCGCCATATGCGGCGACTGCCGGGTGCCGGGCAGCGTCGTACCCTCGGCGGAGGCCATCGGCCTGCTCAGCGCGCTGCTCACCGGCGACTGGGCCACGGCGGACGCGGCCGAGGCGCGTCACGTCAGGGAGGGCAGCGGACTGGTGTCCGCCTATCTGCACTGGCACCTGGAGCGCGGCCTGCGCTCGCTCAGATACGTAGAGAAATAGGAGATGTGAGCCGCATGGCACGACGCGGATTCCTGGGCCGGTCCCGCCGCGAGTACAAGGTCCCCGAGCCGCACCCCTCCGGTGCCCGCCCGCCCAAGATCCCGGGCGAGCTCGTGCCGAACCACGTGGCCTGCGTCATGGACGGCAACGGCCGCTGGGCCAAGGAGCGCGGCCTGCCGCGTACGGAGGGGCACAAGGTCGGCGAGGGCGTCGTCCTCGACGTGCTCAAGGGTTGCCTGGAGATGGGCGTCAAGAACCTCTCCCTCTACGCCTTCTCCACGGAGAACTGGAAGCGTTCGCCCGACGAGGTCCGCTTCCTGATGAACTTCAACCGCGACGTCATCCGCCGCCGCCGCGACGAGATGGACGAGCTCGGCATCCGCATCCGCTGGGTGGGCCGTATGCCCAAGATGTGGAAGTCGGTGGTCCAGGAGCTCCAGGTCGCCCAGGAGCAGACCGTCGACAACGACGCCATGACGCTGTACTTCTGTGTCAACTACGGCGGCCGGGCGGAGATCGCGGACGCGGCGCAGGCGATCGCGCGCGACGTGGCGGCCGGAAAGCTCGACCCGGGCAAGGTCAACGAGAAGACGTTCCAGAAGTACCTGTACTACCCGGACATGCCGGACGTCGACCTCTTCCTGCGGCCCAGCGGAGAGCAGCGCACCTCCAACTACCTGATCTGGCAGAGCAGTTATGCCGAGATGGTCTTCCAGGACGTGCTGTGGCCCGACTTCGACCGTCGTGACCTGTGGCGCGCCTGCCTGGAGTACGCCCAGCGCGACCGGCGCTTCGGCGGCGCGATCCCGAACGAGGAACTGGAGGCGATGCGCGGGCGGCCCGAGGGGACGACCGCCTGACATCCCGTGCCGCATGGTCGGTAGGGTCCCGCCCATGGATCACCAGGGGCGGGATACCGAACGGGCGACGGACGCGATCGAGCTGGTCTACAAGCCGACGCGCGCCGACATTCTGACCGCGGTCCGCGTGCGCGAGAGATACCGGCGGATGACGTGGGTGCGGTGGATCGCGACCGCCCTGCTCCTGGCCTGGGGGATCCTGCCGGCGTTCGCTCCCGCCTCGCGCGGGCCTGCCGTGGTGCCCGTGCTGCTCGGCGCCTTCGTGTGGGCGATCCCCCACCTGCACAGCTGGCAGGCGCTGCGCATCGTCCAATGGCAGGGCGACTACCGCACGACGGTGACCGAGGACGGTGTCACGGCGGTGAACGACCACTGCGCGCTCACCCAGCGCTGGACCCTCTTCCGCGGCCACCGCGAGACCGCCGACAGCTTCGTCCTGCTCAGCCGCGACCGAGGCGTGATGTGGGTGGAGGTCCTGCCCAAGCGCGGCCTGCGCGATCCGGAGGACGCCGACCGGCTCCGCGCGACGCTCGGCCGACACCTGCCGCGGCTGTGAGCAACCGCCGTACCCCACGTGAGCATTAAGCGCATCCGCCGATACGATCACGGCTCGGCAATCGGGTGCGGGAGAGCTTGTGGCAGAGGTGCAGCAGCAGGACGGACAGACGGTGACGCTCGTCTACGAGCCCACCACCACCGACATGAAGGGCGCCCTCGACGCCCGTGCGCGCAGTACGCCCTCCGGTCGCCGCACCCGCCGACTGATGCTCTTCACCGGCGTGGTGGGCCTGTGCCTCGTCGCGCTGACCGTCGTCAGCGGCGACATCGACACCACCCGACTCGTCGCGGGCGTCGCGATCACCTTCTTCGCCTTCGGCAGCCTATACCTGCTGCCCCGGGCACAGGCCCGTCAGCTCCAGCAACTGGCCGTTCGGCAGGGCGAGTTCCGTGCCACGGTCGACGCCAAGGGCATACGGCTGACCACGCGCGACAGCGAGGTGACCAGCAGCTGGGACCTGTACCCGCGCTACGCCGAGACCGGCGAGCTGTTCGTCCTGCTCAGCGCGGACAAACACGGCGTCGGCGTGATGCTCCTCCCCAAGCGCGGCGTCCCCGCCCCGGACGACGTCGACCGCCTGCGCGGGCTCCTCGACCGGCACGTCCAGCGGATGTGACGCCCTCCGTCGGCCGTCGGCGTGCTACGGCCTCGTGGACGTCGAATCGCTTCGGCCCCGCGCCTGTGACCAGGTGCGGGGCCGAAGCCTTGTTCGCCGGGTGCCGGGTCAGCCTGTGGTGGCCTTCCGGCGTCGCATCCACCAGATGAGCGCTGCGCCGGCCGCCGCGAGGGCGGCGGCGATGCCCGCGATCAGCCCGATGGGAGCGCTGGAGCCGGTGTCGGCGAGGTCGCCGTCCGGGTCCTTCGCGGGCGGGGTCGGCTTGTCGCCGCCGCCGGGAGTGCTGGGCTGCGGGCTGGGGGTGTCGGACGGCGCCGGGGTGGACGGGCCGTCTGTCGGCGTCGGGGTCGGCGTGGGAATCGGGTCGCCGTCGCCTCCGCCCGCCGGTTCGCCGGAGCCGTTGCCGCCGATCAGGGCGGTGTCGGTGTCACGGTAGGCGGTCTCGGTCTTCACCGACGTCTTGGTGTTCTTGTCCAGGCGGGGGTGCTCCAGGTCGAAGCGGACCCGCGTGATGTTGCGCTTGGGGGCCTTGGAGAAGTCGACGCCGCCCATGACGCAGGTCTTGTTCTGGCCGCCGACGTTGCAGGGGTAGCTGTAGTCACCTTCCGTGTAGGACTTCATGTAGGCGTCCCAGGTCTTCTTCGGCGTCCAGCTCCTGTGCTCAGCGCTCAGCGGCCAGCGCGCCACGTTGTTGCTGTTGATGATGGGGCGGAAGTCGGTGGCGTGGTCCTTGTCCTGGTCGCGGATGTACTCGGCGGCGACCCGGGAGGAGTAGACGCGGCGCAGGTCGGCGTAGGCCGGACCGGTGTTGACCTTCTTCTCGACGTCGGGGATGACGTACCGGTCGACGAGGCTCTGCGACGTGCGGATCTGCGCTTCGGTCAGCTTGCAGTCGCTGCCGTTGGGGTCGGGATACTCGACCTTCTGCGGTTCGGCGTTGACCTTCAGCGGCGCGTCGAGGATGTAGATGCCGTCCTTCTCCACGCGGACCTTGGCGGTCTCGGGGACGATCCACAGGCGGATCTGGTGGCCGCAGGGGATGTTCGCGGCCTGCATGGCGTCCCAGTACTGCTTGCCGACACCCTCGCGAGGGTCCATGTCCTTCGCGTAGTCGTGCTTCATCTCAAGGTCTGCTTCGAGGAGCACACGGCCGGCGTCGGTCTTCCCGAACCTCTTGTCCATGATCTTGTCGGGCTGGTCCGGGTTGAGGTTGACCCAGAACGTGTCCGGGGTCAGTGCCAGCCAGGTGAACATGGCGTCGGAGGCGAGCTGCAGCTTGGCCTTGCCGCCCCAGCCGGGGTTGTTGTCCGGGTCCTTGGCGTAGTCGGCCTTGAAGGAGTAGTCCAGGCCCTTGCCCTTGACGGGGCTGCCGACGTAGTTCAGTTCCAGGGTGGAGAAGTCGATGCCGCCCGGTCCGCCGCGGCCGAAGACGCCGTTGCCGTTGGCGCCCCGGTACTGGTGCTGGATCTGCCGGGCGGTGCCGGGGGTGGATCCGGAGCGGAAGGCGGCGTCGTTGATCGGGCCGATGGAGCCGACCCTGCGCGGGTCCGGGTTCATGATCGGGTTGTAGCGGGTGTACTGGTTGGGGCGCCACCTGGGCGCGCCGGTGGATCGGTGCTCACGGATCGTGGCCTGGTTCTGCTTGCCGCGTTCGGCCTCGAGCTGCTTGTTGAGCGTGGCGTACTTCTTGACCGTGTTGGACGAGGTCGAGTCGCCGGTGATCAGGCGCAGCTTGTGGTCGCTGTACTGCTGGTTGCGCAGGACGTGGTTGTCGTAGCGGAACTGCTTGGCAATGTGCTTGCCGTTGGACTTGAACTCCACGAACTCCTTGGTCTTGGCGTTGTAGGCGTCGTACTTGCGGACGGCCTGCTTGCCGGTCTTGGGGTCGATGACGGGCTTGCCGTCCTTGTCGAAGACCGGGACGTCCTTCTGGCAGATCCAGTCCGGACCGACGAGCTTGAAGTCACGCACGACCTTGGCTTCGAATCCGTCGCCCTTGAGCCGGTTGGCCTCGTAGCCGATCAGGCGCTGGTCCAGCCAGGTGCCCCAGTTCTTGAGGCCCGTGGACTTCTTGGCCTGGACGTTGTAGCGGGCGTAGATCTCCAGGACCCGGTACTTGGGGTCCTGGGTGGTCTCGAACTTCTTCTTCCACTTCTGGGCGTCGGCATCGGTGTCCCCGGCGAGGTCGCTCTGTGCCTGGTTGGGTGCCTTGAGGCCGTCGAAGGCGTGGGAGGGGTTCTCGAACCAGTAGTCGTCCCACTCGTTCTGCGGGCGCTGGCTGAAGGGCTGGTTCTTGCCCTGGATGCCGGAGCCGGCGGGCGGCGAGCCGTACTCCTTGCCCAGCCACTTCTTGTCGCAGCGGATGGTGCCGGGTGCGGCGTCGGCTACGCCCTGGAAGGCGGGCACGCCGGTGACCAGGATTGCGGCTGCGGCGATGGACGCGAGGCAGGCCGCCATGCGTGCCCGGATGCGTGTGCGTAGGGAATTGCTCAACGTGGTGTCCCCTGGGGGGCATGGGAACAGAAGGTGCGGGCGGTGGGGCCCCCGTGACATGCCACCGCCAACTCCCCCACCTTAGAAGCACATGCGGTGTCCGATGCAACGAGTTTGCCGGTGTGGCGTGTGCCAACTTCGTTACACAGCAAGGTCGTTCAGAGGACTGTCAGTGACCCTCTCTACCATGACCCCATGGGTGATCAGACCGACGAGGGCCCCGACCGGCAGAGCTGTCCCGAACTGCTGGCGTGGCTCGCCGAACGCGAAGTGGCATTCGAGCCCTGGGCCACCGGCCTGGGGCGGCCCGTCGAACGATGGGACTTCAGTGCTCGGTCACTGGACGCGCTGGAAGACCTCGTGCGGGAGAGGTTCGCCGACGCGGAGGAGGTCATGGCCGCCAAGGGCAGCGCGTTCGTACAGGGAGCGACCTGGTACGTCGGCGAGGCGATCCGCCGGTCGTTCGCGCAGTGCGGAACGCACGATCCGCTCGTGTGGATGTACGACCCGGAGCCCCTCACCGGGCGCGCCCCGTCGTCGTTCTTCGACCCGGCCACGCGCGTGGTGACCGACACCCCGTTCGTGGGGCTGCCGGGCTCGGTGGACGGCGAGTGGCTGTACCCGATGGGGGCGCTGTACGAGCTGTACAGCACTGTGAACGAGTGGGACGAGCCGGTCGAGCCGCACCTGCGCGGCGTGCTGCACGACCCCTACGACGACGAGGACGACGACGAGGACCACGAGGAGGACGAGCGCGAGGACGAGAACGGGGGCTGACCCACCAGCCGCCCGCTATGGCGAAGGGCAGGGAGAAGGGCAGGGGAGCGGACCGGTCAGGCGGTCTTCGCCGCGCACTCCGCGCACGTACCGAAGATCTCGACCGTGTGCGCCACATTCACATAGCCGTGCTGCGCGGCGATCGTCTCCGCCCACTGCTCCACGGCCGGGCCCTCGACCTCCACCGCCTTGCCGCAGAGCCGGCACACCAGGTGGTGGTGATGGTCGTCCGTCGAACAGCGCCGGTACACCGACTCGCCGTCGCTCGTGCGCAGCACGTCGACCTCGCCCGCGTCGGCGAGCGACTGGAGCGTGCGGTAGACCGTCGTCAGCCCCACCGAGTCACCGCGGTGCTTGAGCATGTCGTGCAGCTCCTGCGCACTGCGGAACTCGTCCACCTCGTCGAGCGCCGCAGCCACCGCTGCACGCTGCCGGGTGGACCGGCCTCGCACCGGGGCGGTCTTCCCGCCGGTTGGCGCCGTGGTCACAGGAGCCTCCTCGCCTCGCCCGCACATGTGTCGGGCCATTCTGCCAGGCCCGCGTGCGGGCACCGTCCGCGCTCAGACCTTGACGTCGTCACTCGGCCGTCGTGTACCCGGCATGTCCAGTGTGCTCTCGGTGCTGCCGGCCGCCGTTTTCGCCCGCAGGCGCGTCAGCTGCAACGCCAGCGCGGTGAGCACCACGAAGACGGCGATGGCCAGCAGGACGATCGTCGCTCCCGGCGGCACGTCCTGGTAGTAGGAGGTGGTGGTTCCGGCCAGGGCCACGGCGATCCCGATGCCGACCGCGAGCGAGAACGTGGTCCGGAACGAGCGCGTCACCTGCTGCGCGGCCGCCACCGGCACCACCATCAGCGCGCTGACCAGCAGCAGGCCCACCACGCGCATCGCCACGCTGACCGTGACCGCCGCCGTCACCGCGATCAGCAGGTTCAGCGCGCGGACCGGCAGCCCGGTCACCCGCGCGAACTCCTCGTCCTGGCTGATCGCGAACAGTTGCCTGCGCAGCCCCAGCGACACCAGGACGACGAAGCCGGCCAGCAGCGAGATCGCCGTCAGGTCCTCCGGCGACACCGTGGACAGCGAACCGAACAGGAAAGAGCTCAGATTCGCCGTCGAGCCCGTGTCGGAGAGGTTGATGAGCATCACACCGCCGGCCATTCCGCCGTAGAACAGCATCGCCAGTGCGATGTCGCCGCGGGTGCGCCCGTAGGCGCGGATGAGCTCCATCAGCACCGCGCCGAGCACCGACACCAGCGTCGCCATCCACACCGGGTTCGTGGACAGCAGGAATCCGAGGCCGACGCCGGTCATCGCGACATGGCCGATTCCGTCGCCCATCAGCGCCTGCCGGCGCTGGACCAGGTGAATGCCGACCGCCGGGGCGGTGATGCCGACCAGGAGCGCCGCGAGGAGCGCCCGCTGCATGAAGTCGGTTTCCAGGATTTCCATGATCAGGTCAGCAGTCCCGTGCGGAGCGGCTCGTCGGCCGCGTGCGGATGTACGTGGTCGTGGCCGGGCAGGGCGTGCTGGCCCACTGCCTGCGGCGGCGGTCCGTCATGGACCACGCAGCCGTCGCGCAGCACCACCGCGCGGTCGATCAGGGGCTCCAGCGGACCCAGCTCGTGCAGCACCAGCAGCACCGACGTGCCGTCCGCGACCTGTCGGCGCAGCGTCGAGGCCAGGATGTCCTGGCTCGCGAGGTCCACGCCCGCCATCGGCTCGTCCATGATCAGCAGTTCGGGCTCGGAGGCCAGCGCCCGGGCTATCAGCACCCGCTGGTGCTGGCCGCCCGACAGGGCCGTCACCGAGTCCTTCATGCGGTCGGCGAGCCCCACCACCTCGATCGCCCGCTCCACGGCCGCTCGGTCGGCGCGCGAGGAGAAGCGGAAGCGGGTCCGGGAGAGCCGGCCCGCGGACACGACCTCCCGTACCGTCGCCGGCACGCCGCTCGCGGCCGTCGTCCGCTGCGGCACATAGCCGATGCGCGCCCACTGCCGGAACCGGCGCAGTGGCGTGCCGAACAGCTCGATCGAGCCGTCCGTCAGCGGCACCTGGCCGATCACGGACCGGACCACGGTCGACTTGCCCGAACCGTTGGCGCCGAGCAGTGCCACGACCTCACCCTGCCCGACCGTGAGGTCCACGCCGCGCAGCACGGTGCGCGTGCCGAGCGTGGCCTGTGCACCGCTGACGGAGACGACCGGATCCGTTACGGGCTCCATGGCGTGCGCCTTTCGTGTGTGCGGGGCGGGTGTCGCGTCGTGCGGGGTCACTTCGCGCCGAGCGCCTTCTGGAGCGCGGCGAGGTTGGCCCGCATGACCTCGATGTAGTCATCGCCCTTGGACCGGTCCGTGATTCCCTCCAGCGGGTCCAGGACGTCCGTCCTCAGGTCCGTGTCGTCCGCCAGGGTCTTCGCCGTCCTGTCGCTCGCGAGGGTCTCGAAGAAGACGGTGGTGACCTTCTCCTCCTTCGCGACGGTCTGGAGCTTTTTGATCCGGGCCGGGCTGGGCTCGGACTCGGGGTCGACGCCCGCGATGCCCTCCTGGTCCAGGCCGTAGCGCTCGGCGAGGTAGCCGAAGGCGGAGTGCGTGGTGATGAAGGTCTTCGTGGCGGAGTTCTTCAGGCCCTGCTCGAAGTCGGCGTCCAGGTCGCCGAGCTTCGCGACGAGGGCTTCGGTGTTCTTGGCATAGGCCGCGGCGTGGTCCGGGTCGGCCTTCTCCATGGCCTTGCCGACTCCCTTGGCGACCTCGGCGTACTTCACGGGGTCGAGCCAGATGTGCGGATCGGTGCCGGCCTCGCTCTCGCCCTCGTGGCCGCTCTCCTCGTGGCCGCTCTCCTCGTGGCCGCTCTCGCCCTCGTGGGTGCCCTCCTCGTGGGCGCTCTCCTCCTGGCCGTGGTCGTGGCCGACCTCGGAGCCGTGGTTCTCCAGCTTCGTCAGCGTGGCGGCGTCGATCTTGTGCTTCACGCCGGACTCCGCGATCGCGTCGTCGACGGCGGGCTGGACGCCCTTGAGGTAGAGGATGAGGCCGGAGTCGTTCAGCTCGGCGGTCTGGCGCGGCTTCAGTTCGAGATCGTGCGGTTCGACGCCGGGCTTGGTGAGCGTGGTGACGGAGACATTGGCGCCACCTATCTGCTCAGCGAGATACTGCATCGGATAGAAAGACGCCACGACCTTCAGCTTGCCGTCGCTGCCGCCCTCGGCGGCGTCGGAGGTGGAGCAGGCGGAGACGGCCATGAGGCCGAGCGTGACAGCTCCGGCGACGGCGGTGGTGGGTATGAGGCGTCGTACGTTCATGACACTCATTTTCAACAAAATCGGAAACGATTGTCAATAAACCCTGTGGCCTGGGTATCCACCCGGACCGATTTGATCCGGAGGGTGCGGCCGCCGGTAACCTGAAGCATTCGCCCGCACGTACCAGAGCATCACCCCCATCGAGGCGCTCCGCGCCACCCCCTGTCCGTCGTCGTAATGAAGAGAGCACCGTGGCCGCCGACAAGATCGACACCATCGTCAGCCTGAGCAAGCGCCGTGGCTTCGTCTACCCGTGCAGCGAGATCTACGGCGGCCAGAAGGCCGCCTGGGACTACGGACCGCTGGGTGTCGAGCTCAAGGAGAACATCAAGCGCCAGTGGTGGCGCTACATGGTCACCTCCCGCGAGGACGTCGTCGGCCTCGACTCGTCGGTGATCCTGGCCACCGAGGTCTGGGAGGCCTCCGGCCATGTCGCCACCTTCACCGACCCGCTCACCGAGTGCACCTCCTGCCACAAGCGCTACCGCGCCGACCACCTGGAGGAGGCCTTCGAGGCGAAGCACGGCCGCCTCCCGGAGGGCCTCGCCGAGGTCAACTGCCCCAACTGCGGCAACAAGGGCCAGTTCACCGAGCCCAAGCAGTTCTCCGGCCTGCTCTCCACCCGCCTCGGCCCCACCCAGGACTCCGGCTCCATCGCCTACCTGCGGCCCGAGACCGCGCAGGGCATCTTCACCAACTTCGGTCAGGTCCAGCAGACTTCGCGCAAGAAGCCCCCGTTCGGCATCGCCCAGATGGGCAAGTCGTTCCGCAACGAGATCACGCCGGGCAACTTCATCTTCCGTACCCGCGAGTTCGAGCAGATGGAGATGGAGTTCTTCGTCAAGCCGGGCGAGGACGAGCAGTGGCACGAGTACTGGATGGAGCAGCGCTGGAACTGGTACACGGGCCTTGGTCTCCGTGAGGAGAACATGCGCTGGTTCGAGCACCCGGCCGAGAAGCTCTCCCACTACTCCAAGCGCACCGCCGACATCGAGTACCGCTTCCAGTTCGGCGGCAACGAGTGGGGCGAGCTCGAGGGTGTGGCCAACCGCACCGACTACGACCTCTCGGCGCACTCCAAGGCGTCCGGCACCGACCTGTCGTACTTCGACCAGGAGGCCGGCGAGCGCTGGACGCCGTACGTCATCGAGCCCGCCGCCGGTGTCGGCCGCACCATGCTCGCCTTCCTGCTCGACGCCTACAACGAGGACGAGGCCCCCAACGCCAAGGGCGTCATGGAGAAGCGCACCGTCATGCGCCTCGACCCGCGCATCGCGCCCGTCAAGGTCGCCGTGCTGCCGCTGAGCCGCAACCCGCAGCTCTCGCCGAAGGCCAAGGGCCTGGCCACCGACCTCCGGCAGAACTGGAACATCGAGTTCGACGACGCCGGCGCCATCGGCCGCCGTTACCGCCGCCAGGACGAGATCGGCACCCCGTTCTGCGTCACCGTCGACTTCGACACCCTCGACGACAACGCGGTCACCGTCCGCGAGCGCGACACCATGAAGCAGGAGCGCGTCTCCCTGGACCAGATCCAAGGCTACCTGGGCAGCCGCCTGCTGGGCTGCTGACGTTCGTCCGCGGTTCGTCACGAAGCCCCCGGTTCCGGGCACGGAACCGGGGGCTTCTGTGCACACTGGGGCCCATGGTGTCGATGACCACCAGCAAGGTCAGCAGATGGGACGGGCACGGCAGGGAACACGTCGTGCGCATCCAACGGTCCGGTGTCCAGCGGCTGTTGCGCTGCGACACCTGCGGGTGGCGCAGGAGCGTTAGGTTCTCCCCCTGGCTTCGCCGGTGGTACCCCCGCCCCTGGCTGAAGGCGGAGGAGCACCTGGTCCAGGAGCACCAGGCGACGGTCGACCCGACGGCGACGTAGGAGGGGCCGGCCCGCGGGAAGAGGCCGCTCAGGCGCGCAGGCCGCGCAGCAGCAGATCCACCACCGCGCCGAACTCGGCATCGATCGTGGGCTTTCGCCACTCCGGCGCGTACGCCGGGTCGTGGAAGCGGGCGGTCGCGTCGAAGAGGGCGCGGGCCGTCGCCGCAGGGTCGGTGGCGGCGAAGTCACCGGCCCGGACCCCCTCTTCGACGAT
This sequence comes from Streptomyces sp. NPDC018833, assembly GCF_044390825.1. Taxonomy (NCBI): domain Bacteria; kingdom Bacillati; phylum Actinomycetota; class Actinomycetes; order Kitasatosporales; family Streptomycetaceae; genus Streptomyces; species Streptomyces sp. NPDC018833. The sequence goes on from NZ_JBIRZM010000001.1 coordinate 536,884, forward strand.
CTGCCGGAGCTGGTCGAGCATGGCGTCCAGATGCCGGTCCACGACACCGCTGTTCTCGTCGATCAGCACGCCGTACGTGGCGAACAGCTCGGGGTCGTCGCCCGCCTTGTGGCGCTTGGCCTCGAAAAGCGCGGAGAACCAGTCGGCGAGCTTCTCGGGCGCGGTGCGCTGCGCCGCCCCGGTGATCTCCGCGAGAGCGACCTCGGCGCGGCCGAGCCAGCGCTCGGTCACGGCCTCGCGCAGTGCCGCCTTCGTACGGAAGTGGCGGTAGACGCTGCCGTGGGAGACCCCGAGCGCCCGGGCGACGTCGACGACGGTGGCCTTGGCCGGGCCGTAGCGGCGCAGCACCTCCTCGGTGGCTTCGAGGATGCGCTCGGCGGTCAGGGTCTCGGTGGGCATGGGGTGACAGTACCCGCCGGTGCGGACCCGTCAGTGCTCGCTGTCCAGGTGCGCCATCAGGGCCTCGGGGTACCGCGCACCGGCCGCCGCACCCGCGGGGACCGCCTCCTCGACGGCCGCCAGATCGTCGGCCGACAGCTCCACGTCCAGTGCCCCCAGCGCCTCGGTCAGACGGGTGCGGGTACGGGCGCCGACGAGCGGGACGATGTCCTCGCCGCGCGACAGCACCCAGGCGATCGCCGTCTGCGCCACGCTGACGCCCTTGCTCTCGGCCACCTTGCGCAGCTGCTCCACCAGATCCAGGTTCCGCCGGAGGTTGTCGCCCTGGAAACGGGGACTCATGCCACGGAAGTCGCCGGGGCCCAGCTCGCGGTCACGGGTGAAGTGCCCGCTGATCAGCCCGCGCGAGAGCACCCCGTACGCCGTCACGCCGATGCCGAGCTCGCGGACAGTGGGCAGGATCTCGTCCTCGATACCGCGTGAGATCAGCGAGTACTCGATCTGGAGGTCGGTGATCGGGGCGACGGAGGCGGCCCGCCGGATGGTCTTCGCCCCGACCTCGGAGAGGCCGATGTGGCGGACGTGCCCGGCCTCGACGAGCTCGGCGATGGCGCCGACGGTCTCCTCGATCGGCACGTCCGGGTCCACGCGGGCGATGCGGTAGACGTCGATGTGGTCGGTGCCCAGCCGCTGGAGGCTGTACGCGGCGAAGTTCTTGACCGCGGCCGGCCGGCCGTCGTAGCCGGTGAAGCCGCCCTCGACGGTGCGCAGCGCGCCGAACTTCACGCTGACCACGGCCTTTTCACGGGCGGTGGTGCCGGCGGTGCGCAGGGCCTCGTTGATCAGCAGCTCGTTGTGGCCCATGCCGTAGAAGTCGCCCGTGTCGAGGAGGGTGACGCCGGCGTCGAGGGCCGAGTGGATCGTCGCGATCGACTCGGCGCGGTCGGCCTCGCCGTAGAGCGCGGACATGCCCATGCAGCCGAGGCCGAGAGGGAAGACGTGCGGGCCGGTGGCGCCGAGGAAGCGGGTGGGGTGCGGGACGGAGGTCATGAGGGCTCCAAGAGGGTCGGTCATCTGGTGACGACTATGCCATGACGGATGACAGATTTCAATATCTGTCAGCACATGGCTCTTGGGTTGGGCGGAAACCATGTGCTCCGGCCCTCCGACGCGCGGTACGGTTCGACCCATGTCTTCGTTCTTCCAGATCGACGAGTGAGAGGGCGGCGGTCACTCCGCCTCCCGATTCCCTGACCACTTCTCACCCCTTTGGGAGAACCCCATGGCCAAGAGCCGGAACAACCTCCTCGGCGTCGGCGGTCAGCGCAAGAAGCTGTCCCGCGCCGACGCGCACGGAAACGGACCCGCGCGCACGGCGGACCGCAAGGCGGCCGCCGACCAGAAGCAGGAGCTGGTGCGCAAGATGCGCGAGCGCGCCCAGGCCCAGCCGGAGCAGCCGCAGGAGGATGCCTCCTGAGCGCATGACCACGAAGGGGCCCGGACCGCGCGAGAGCAGCGGTCCGGGCCCTTGCGCGTGTCCGGACCATGTGCGGCAGGGCCGGGCTCAGCGGCGCCGGCACGATGAGCCCGGGCTTGCACCAGCAGCGTGACCGTCAGCGCCCCGGCCCATGCCGGCCGGCGACGCCGGCGCCAGGAACAGGGACCCGAGGGGGCCCCGACACGGTCGCGGACTGCTGCGTCGTGGCCCTCACGTCGCTGCCCACCCTGGCGCGATCGGCGGGCACGTCCGACAGCACGAGCCGGGAGATCACCGGCAGCCCAGCCCAGCCCAGCCCAGCCCAGCCCAGCTCAGCCCAGCTCAGCCCTGGCCGCGACCCGCGAGCGGCTGGAGAAGCGCCGGGGCTGCCTGAGGACCTTGCCGGTGCGGGACAATGGGCCAATGACCACGCTCGCCCCTGCTGCCGCCACGCTCCGGATCGGCCCGCACACCGTGCAGCCGCCGGTGGTGCTCGCCCCCATGGCCGGAATCACCAACGCCCCCTTCCGCACGCTCTGCCGTGAGTTCAGTGGGGGCAAGGGCCTGTTCGTGAGCGAGATGATCACGACGCGGGCACTGGTCGAGCGCAACGAGAAGACGATGCAGCTCATCCACTTCGACGAGACCGAGAGGCCGCGCTCGATCCAGCTGTACGGAGTGGACCCGGTCACCGTCGGCAAGGCCGTGCGCATGATCGTGGACGAGGACCTGGCCGACCACATCGACCTGAACTTCGGCTGCCCGGTCCCCAAGGTGACCCGCAAGGGCGGCGGCTCGGCCCTCCCGTACAAGCGGCCGCTGCTGCGGGCGATCCTCAACGAGGCCGTGACCAACGCGGGTGACCTGCCGGTCACGATGAAGATGCGCAAGGGCATCGACGACGACCACATCACCTGTCTCGACGCGGGCCGTATCGCGGTCGAGGAAGGCGTGACGGCGATCGCCCTGCACGGACGCACGGCGGCTCAGCACTACGGCGGCACGGCCGACTGGGACGCGATAGCGCGCCTGAAGGAGCACGTCCCGGAGATCCCGGTACTGGGCAACGGCGACATCTGGTCAGCGGACGACGCGCTGCGGATGATGCGCGAGACCGGCTGCGACGGGGTGGTCGTGGGGCGCGGCTGCCTGGGGCGGCCGTGGCTCTTCGGCGACCTGGTGGCGGCGTTCGAGGGGCGTGGCGGCGACTACGCGCGACCCACCCTGCGCCGGGTGGCGGACGTGATGGTGCGCCATGCGCGGCTGCTGGGGGAGTGGATCGGCGACGAGTCGCGGGGCGTCATCGACTTCCGCAAGCACGTGGCGTGGTACCTCAAGGGCTTCTCCGTCGGCTCCGAGATGCGCAGGAAGCTGGCGGTCAGCTCGTCGCTGGACGAGTTGAGCGCTCACTTGAGCGCGCTGGAGCTGGACCAGCCGTGGCCGGAGGGTGCGGACGGGCCGCGCGGACGGACTTCCGGCAACAACCGCGTGGTGCTGCCGGACGGCTGGTTGAAGGATCCGTACGACTGTGGCGGGGTCTCGGCCGAGGCGGAACTGGACACTTCGGGCGGCTGAGTGCTGGTAGGAGGCTGTTCGGCCGGTCCGGATGGTGGAATTCCGTCAGCTCGGCCGGCGTGATCCTCGCCACCCCTGATAGGGGGTGCGCTCAGATGAGCGATATTCGGGCGGCTGCATCTTTCAAAGGGTGGCACTCAGTGCCACCCTATTGGTGTTCGACCGTCGACCGTCCTTATGACTCTCCGTATGAGGCGTGGCGCACAGTCATGACTGAACGTGCTGATCTCTTCAGAAGTTGAAGAGAGTGGTCTATATCTCCCGTCCGTCGGGGCACTTTCGATCTGCTGGCGGACGAGTGGTTAAGGCCGTATGACGCGCAAGTGGACGTACCGAGGTGCCTTCGATCTGGGTATGTTCCTCGCCGTCAGGGCAGCCACCGAGTCCTCGAGGAGTCGAGACCCGTGTCGGAAAACAAAGATCAGAAGTTCGTCTACGACTTCACCGAGGGCAACAAGGACCTCAAGGACCTGCTCGGCGGGAAGGGTGCGAACCTCGCCGAGATGACCAACCTCGGTCTCCCCGTCCCTCCGGGGTTCACGATCACCACCGAGGCCTGCAAGGTCTACCTCGAAAGCGGCCAGGAGCCCTCGGCGCTCCGTGACGAGGTGACCGCACACCTCGACGCCCTGGAGCAGTCCATGGGCAAGAAGCTCGGCCAGGCCGACAACCCGCTGCTGGTATCCGTACGTTCGGGTGCCAAGTTCTCGATGCCGGGCATGATGGACACCGTCCTCAACATCGGCCTCTCCGACGAGTCGGTGGCCGGCCTCGCCACGCAGGCCGGCGACGAGCGCTTCGCCTGGGACTCCTACCGCCGCCTCATCCAGATGTTCGGCAAGACCGTGCTGGGCGTCGACGGCGAGCTCTTCGAGGACGCCCTCGACGAGGCCAAGGCCGCCAAGAAGGTCACCGTCGACACCGACCTCGACGCGGCCGACCTGAAGAAGCTGGTCAAGCAGTTCAAGAAGATCGTCAAGACCGAGGCCGGGCGCGACTTCCCGCAGGACCCGCGCGAGCAGATGGACCTCGCCATCCACGCGGTCTTCGACTCCTGGAACACCGACCGTGCCAAGCTCTACCGCCGCCAGGAGCGCATCCCCGGCGACCTCGGCACCGCCGTCAACGTCTGCTCCATGGTCTTCGGCAACCTCGGCCCGGACTCCGGCACCGGTGTCGCCTTCACCCGTGACCCCGCCTCCGGCCACCAGGGCGTCTACGGCGACTACCTGCAGAACGCGCAGGGCGAGGACGTCGTCGCCGGTATCCGCAACACGGTTCCGCTCGCCGAGCTCGAGTCGATCGACAAGAAGTCGTACGACCAGCTGATGCAGATCATGGAAACCCTCGAGACGCACTACAAGGACCTGTGCGACATCGAGTTCACCATCGAGCGCGGCCAGCTGTGGATGCTCCAGACCCGGGTGGGCAAGCGCACCGCCGGGGCGGCGTTCCGCATCGCCACCCAGCTCGTGGACCAGGGCCTGATCGACGAGGCCGAGGCGCTTCAGCGGGTCAACGGCGCTCAGCTCGCGCAGCTGATGTTCCCCCGCTTCGACGACACGGCGAAGACCGAGCTGCTCGGCCGCGGCATCGCCGCCTCCCCGGGCGCGGCCGTCGGCAAGGCCGTCTTCGACTCCTACACCGCGGTCAAGTGGTCCCGGTCCGGCGAGAAGGTCATCCTGATCCGCCGCGAGACCAACCCGGACGACCTGGACGGCATGATCGCCGCCGAGGGCATCCTGACCTCGCGCGGCGGCAAGACCTCGCACGCGGCCGTCGTGGCGCGCGGCATGGGCAAGACCTGTGTCTGCGGCGCCGAGGAGCTGGAGGTCGACACCAAGCGCCGCCGGATGACCGTGGGCGACCAGGTCATCGAGGAAGGCGACGTCGTCTCCATCGACGGCTCCACCGGCAAGGTGTACCTCGGTGAGGTGCCGGTCGTGCCCTCCCCGGTCGTCGAGTACTTCGAGGGCCGGATGCACGCGGGCGCCGACGACGCCGACGAGCTGGTCGGGGCCGTGCACCGGATCATGGCGTACGCGGACCGGGTGCGCCGGCTGCGCGTGCGGGCCAACGCGGACAACGCAGAGGACGCGATGCGCGCCCGCCGCTTCGGCGCCCAGGGCATCGGCCTGTGCCGCACCGAGCACATGTTCCTCGGTGAGCGTCGCGAGATGGTCGAGAAGCTGATCCTCGCCGACACGGACGAGGAGCGTGAGGAGGCCCTGCAGGCGCTGCTGCCGCAGCAGAAGCGGGACTTCGTCGAGCTCTTCGAGGCGATGGACGGGCTGCCGGTCACGGTGCGTCTGCTCGACCCGCCGCTGCACGAGTTCCTGCCCGACATCACCGAGCTGTCGGTGCGTGTCGCCCTCGCCGAGGCCCGCAAGGACCACAACGAGAACGACCTCCGCCTTCTCCAGGCCGTGCACCGCCTCCACGAGCAGAACCCGATGCTGGGTCTGCGCGGTGTGCGCCTCGGCCTGGTCATCCCCGGCCTGTTCACCATGCAGGTGCGGGCGATCGCCGAGGCCGCGGCCGAGCGCATCGAGGCCAAGGGCGACCCGCGTGCGGAGATCATGATTCCGCTGGTGGGCACGGTCCAGGAGCTGGAGATCGTCCGCGACGAGGCCGAGCAGGTCATCGCGGAGGTACAGGCGGCGACCGGTGTGGAGCTCAAGCTGGCGCTCGGCACGATGATCGAGCTGCCGCGCGCCGCGCTGACCGCCGGTCAGATCGCGGAGGCCGCGGAGTTCTTCTCCTTCGGCACGAACGACCTCACCCAGACGGTGTGGGGCTTCTCGCGGGACGACGTGGAGGCGAGCTTCTTCACGGCGTACCTGGAGAAGGGCATCTTCGGGGTGTCGCCGTTCGAGACGATCGACAAGGACGGTGTGGGCTCGCTCGTACGCAGCGCGGTGGAGGCGGGCCGGGCGACGCGCCCGGACCTGAAGCTGGGCGTGTGCGGCGAGCACGGCGGTGACCCGGAGTCGGTGCACTTCTTCCACGAGGTGGGCCTGGACTACGTCTCCTGCTCCCCGTTCCGCATCCCCGTGGCGCGCCTGGAGGCGGGCCGCGCGGCGGCGCAATCGACCGGCAGCGACTCCCGCTGACGGACCGCTGAACGCCGGAGCCGTCACCGGGATCCGGGGGTGACCCCGGAGCGCGGTACCCCAAACCCTCACCGAGGACCGGTGTCGGCTCCGGAACGCGAAAAGAAAGAGGCGGGCGCCTGTGCGGGGCGCCCGCCTCTTCGCATGCCGTGTGCGTGTGCGTGTGCCATGTGTCTTGTGCCCTGTGCCGCCATGGTGGGTGCGGCGTACCGTATGCCATCTGTCGCGGTGCGGCCCGCCCGCGCCCAGGACACCCTGGGCGCGGGCGGGGTTTCCGGGGGCGCCGGCCTCCCCGCGGCCCGGTGCGAGGAGGCCGGCCGTGGTGACGCCCGCAATGGTCGGATGCGGCCGTGCTGATTCGCCGTTCAGTTGAATTGTGTACGTCCAACGGGAAACGAATTTCTGCCAAATTCTTGCCGAATGAATCGGCGGAGCGCGACCGGCGGATCCCCACCCACCGGCCGCGCTCCATTACCCGTGCCGGACACGGAGCCGCAACCTCCGCCACCGCCGCCGGACGCGAAGGCCCCCCACGGTCCTTGCTGCGTCACATCGGTGAAGTAGGTTTCATGCCCGACGTCGTACAGCTTTTCGGTTGCCCCTGTCCTCTCGCGAGGCGTTTCAACTGTGGCTGAAACACCGTGGTAACAACCTGTGATTGCATGCATACTCAGTGCTGGGGGGCGATTGCAGATGCAACAAATGGGGGTTCGGTGCTTCGAATTCATTTCAATGCGGACGACCTGGCGAAAGTGCGCATGGCCGCCAGGCCCGACGCGTTGTGGGAATCCATTCTCAGTTTTCACCGATTGCGCGACCGTCGAGGCGCACTCGTCTTCGGTGAATGGCGCTCCGAAGCCCGCACGCGGTTGAAGGGTGAAACACGCCTGCTTGCCCAACTCGTGCCGCCGAGGGGATACTTTCCCGACTTTCTGACGCCCGCCGAGGGCCGGGACGGCCTCGACGCCGCTCTGGAGGCGGTCTGCGCCACCCCGCCGGCACGGCTGCACAGCGAACTGGCCCTCACGGTCGCCCACCGCTCGCCCCTGTGTGTCCTGCCCGCCCGGCTCCTCGCCCTCGCCGAGGGCCGCTCGGAGGCCCTGTCGCGTCTCGTGGCCGCGCTGCGCGCGTACTACCGGGCCGCCGTGGAGCCGTACTGGGCGCACATCCAGGCCCGCGTGGAGGCCGACCGGGCCGTGCGGGGCCGCGCGCTGCTCGACGGGGGCGCGGGCGAGCTCCTCGCCTCGCTGCCGCCCGTGCTGCGCTGGCGGCCCCCGGTGCTGGAGGCCGACTACCCGGTCGACCGCGAACTGTGCCTGGACGGGCGGGGCCTGCTGCTCCAGCCGTCGTTCTTCTGCCGCGGCACGCCTGTGGTGCTGCGCGACACCTCACTGCCGCCGGTGCTCGTCTACCCCGTCGCGCACGGCGGCGAGCCGGCCTTCGGCGAGTCGGCCGGGCCCTCGCTGGGCCGCCTCGTCGGCCACACGCGCTCCGCGGTGCTCCAGGCCATCCGCAACGGCTGCACCACCAGCGAACTGGCCCGCAGGGCGGGCGTCTCACTCGCCTCCGCGAGCCAGCACGCCGCGGTGCTGCGCGAGGCCGGACTCGTCGTCACCCTGCGGCACGGCAACGCGGTCCTGCACACGCTCACCCCGCTGGGCGCCGCCCTGCTGCGCGGCGGCGCCTCGGCGGAGCCGGAGCCCTACGCGCGGAACGGACCGGTCACCTCGTAGGTGATGCCGCCGGAGGAACTGCCCGTGGTGCCGCGCTGGCTGGAGAAGTACAGCCGACGGCCGTCGGGCGAGAAGGCCGGGCCGCAGATCTCCGACGAGGACTGACCGGTGACCCGCAGGAACACCGCGATGACGTCGTCCGGCGTGATCACGCAGATCTCCATGTTGCCGCCGTCCTCGGCGACGAACAGGTCACCGGAGGAGGAACCGGTCACGTTGTCCACACCCGTCAGCGGCGCACCGCCGCCCACGACGAGCGAGTCGTCGTAGGCCAGCTCGTAGGTGCTGTTCAGCAGGTTCAGCTGCCACAGCCGGTTGTCGCCCTTGGTGGTGAACCACACCGTGTCGTTCGCGTAGTGGCAGCCCTCGCCGCCGTTGAACAGCTTGGCGCCGGACACCTGGTCGCGGGTGGGGGTCGGAGAGCCGTCGGGGTCCGGCACGGTCCCCCAGGTGAAGCTGCCGGATGTGCCGGTGCCGGCCTTGAGGACCTGGAGCGTGCCGGAGGAGAGGTTGCCCCAGGTGGTGGGCACGAACCGGTAGAGGCAGCCGTCCGAGGCGTCCTCCGTCAGGTAGATCACCTTGCGGACCGGGTCGGCCGCGGCCGCCTCGTGGTTGAAGCGGCCCATCGCGCTGCGGCGGACAGCGGCGTTCACGCCCCAGGGGTCGGTCTCGTAGACGTAGCCGGTGCTGACCTCCTCGCAGGACAGCCAGGTGTTCCAAGGAGTGGTCCCGCCGGCGCAGTTGCGGTTGGTGTTGGACAGGATGCGGTACGCACCGGTGATGCCGCCCGACGAGTCGAATCTGATCGCACTGGCACCGCCGGTCGAGGAGATCTCCGAGTTGGAGACGTAGATCCAGCCGGTGCCGTTGGCGAAGCAGGCGCCGCCGTCGGGGGCGTTGTGCCAGGTGTAGGAGGTCGAGCCGACCGTCTGGCCGGACCGGGCGATCACCCGGCTGGTGAAGCCGGCCGGGAGCTGAATGCCGTTCGCGTCGGCCGCACCGAGCGCACCGTACGGGCCGGGGCCGGGCTGCGCCGGAGCCGCGGACGCGGCCCCCTGCCACAGGGTGAAGCCGAAAGCCGCGGCGGATGTGCCGACGACCGCGCCACGCAGGAAACTACGACGTTCCACTTGTCACTCCAGTGTGGGATGACCGTTCCGCGGTGCCGGCCGGCGCCGCGGGATCGCGCGTGGCAGAACTTAGGAGAGGCGCATGGACGCCACGTCAACGTGTCATGGCTCACAGACGTCTGCTCCGGACAGTCCCGGTGCGCGGGGACGTCGTGCCCGCCTCCGCGTGAGCCGGGTCCGGGTCCCCGGGCCGGGGCGAAACTTTTTCGCCCGCGAGCGATGAGTGCGCGGCGCCCGCACCGTCTACCTCTTCGAACGCACCGCACAGCACAAGCACCCGACCGAAACGCACGAGAGAGAGACGGCCATGCCCCAGATGATCTTCGTGAACCTTCCCGTGAAAGACCTGGAGACGAGCAAGGCCTTCTGGAGCAAGCTCGGCTACTCCTTCAACCCGCAGTTCAGCGACGAGAAGGCCGCATGTCTGGTCATCAGCGACACCATCTTCGCGATGCTGCTGACCGAGCCCCGGTTCAAGGACTTCACCAAGAAGGAGATCGCGGACGCCGCCACGTCCACCGAGGTGATCCTGGCCCTGAGCGCCGAGAGCCGGGACAAGGTCGACGAGCTGGTGGACGCGGCCCTCGCCGCCGGCGGCACGCCGGCCAACGACCCTCAGGACTACGGCTTCATGTACGGCCGTTCCTTCCAGGACCCCGACCACCACCTGTGGGAGGTCATCTGGATGGACATGGAGGCGGCCACGGAGGCCATGGCGCAGGGCGAGTGAACCCCGCGGCGGCCGGCCCGCTGGTACAGCCCCGGTGTCACGCCGAAACAGCGCACGAACCACCGGTGGAAATGGCTCTGGTCGCTGAAGCCCACCGCGGCGGCCGCGTCCGCCGCCGATGTGCCGGCCGCGAGCATCCCGCGGGCCCGGCGCAGCCGCACCAGCCGCTGCCAGTCGGCCGGTGACATCCCGTACTCGGACCGGAAGGCCCGGTACAGGGCGAACCGGCTGCAGCCCGCCGTCTCGGCGAGGTGCTCGGCCGTCACCTTCTCCGCGTACGCGTCCTCCAGCAGCGCCCGGGCCCGGCGCGCCGCCGTCCGGGCCGCACTGTCACGGGCCGGGACGCGAGCCCGCGGCGGACGCGCCGTGCCACGGGCCACCATGGCCGTGACCGCCGCCGTCAGCCGCTCGTCGCGCACCAGGGGGTCCGCGTCGCCGACGAGGGCGGTGTGCAGCCGCAGCAGGGCGCCGCTCAGCACCGGGTCGCTCAGTGCCGGCTCGGGGAACAGCGGCATGACCGCCCGCCCACCGGCCATGTCCGCCAGCACCTCGCGTACGACATCGGGGCCGATGTGCACGATCCGGTACTGGTAGCCGAGATCGGCCGCCGACCGCCCGTCGTGCGGATCGTCCGGGTTGAACGCCATCACCATGCCCGCGCCGCTGGTGTGCGCGCCGCCCCGGCAGCTGAAGCGCTGAGCGCCCGCCTCAGTGATCCCGAACGAGTACGCGTCATGGCTGTGCGGGTGGTAGACGTGGTCGAAGAAGTGGGCGTGCATGGCCTCCAGCGGACGGTCCGGATCGCGCCAATAGCGTGCCCAGCCCTCCCCGTACGCGCCCGGTGCGCCGTCAGCCGTGTCCACGCCCCCATTGTCGCCCCCGCACATATGTACAAGACGGGGCCGGGCACGGGCTGCGACGCTGGCCCCATGGACTCGCCGAAGACGATCAACACCCCCACGAGCAAGGAAAATCCGTACCTGCTGCTGACGGTGACCATGGTGCTGTGGGGCAGCGCCTTCAGCAGCTCGAAGGCGGTGGTGGAGCAACTGCCGCACAGCGTCGCGGCCTTCCTCCGCTTCGGCGGCGGAGCGCTCGCCCTGCTGCTCGCCGTGCGCCTCTTCGGCCGCCGCGACGCGGCGGTGGCACCCCGCGACCGGGGAAGGGCGGCACTCGCCGGGCTGCTCGGCGTCTTCGCGTACAACCTGAGCTTCTTCTGGGGGCTCTCGCTTGCGCCCTCGATGGACGCGGGCGTGATCGTCCCGGTCATGAGCCCGGTGATCACCACCGCGTTCCTGCTGCTCACCCGCAAGGAGTCGGCGTCGCCCGCGCGCATCGCGGGGCTCGGCCTGGGCGTGGTGGGCGCCGTGGTCTTCTTCGTCGGCGCGAGTACCGGCGGCGGGGGCGCGGCACGGCTGACCGGCGATCTGCTGTTCCTGCTCAGCGCCGTCTGCTGGGCCGCCTTCACCCTGTCCGGGCCGCGCGTGCTCGCCGGCATCGAACCGCTGCGGGCCACGGCATACGCCACCTGCGCCGGGGCCGTGGCCCTCGGCCTGTTCTCCGCCCCCCGGCTGGGCGACGTGAACTGGGGCGAACTACCCGCCGGAGTCTGGCTGAACGTGGTGTTCCTCGCGGTGGGACCGACGGCCCTCGCCAATCTCCTCTACTACCGCGGGGTCGGCACGGTCGGCCCTGCCTCGGCGTCGGTGATGATGTTCCTCGTGCCCGTCTTCGGCAGCTCGGCGGCCATGGTCTTCCTGGATGAGTCCTTCGGCGCCGTCCAGGCCGCCGGTGCCCTGGTGCTCCTCGCCGGCGCGGTGCTCGCCGTGACCCAGGGACGCCTGCCGGGCCGCGGGGGCCCGGCAGGCGACGGGAATTCCGCTCACACGCCGCGAAGAGTCAGGGCAGTGACAGACGACGCGTGAGCGGAGCCGGGGGTCTGTCAGCCGAGGCGGACCTCATAGGCGGTCACCGAGACCGTCTCGTCGTCCAGGCAGTGCCCGGACACCAGGTCGAAGCGCTGCTTGAGCAGCGGCGACGCGACGAACGGCCGGCCGGCCGCCGTGCCGATCAGGCCGCGCGAGAGCACATGCGCCCCGGTGAACGGGTCGCGGTTGTCGATCGCGTACGGCACGCCGTCACGGTCCAGGAACAGCCCGGCCTGCCGGCCGTCCGGCAGCAGGACCGCGACCCCGCGGCCGGGCGTGAGCCGGGACAGCGGGCACACGGCCAGCCACTCGTCGCCCAGCCGGAGCTGGATGTGCGTGTCCGTCTTCTGCAGGGTCTTCTCAGGCGCGATGGTCATCGGACGGCAGTACCTTCCAGGGAGTCTTCCAGGGCTTCGCCCAGCGGACGGATGGACAGCAGCGGCAGGTCGGGCTTGACCTGGTCGCGCTCGGGCACGAACTTCACCGTCGGGTCCGGCACGTCGGGGGCGTTGACGAACGACACGAACCGCAGGAGCCGCTCCGGGTCGTTCAGCGTCTCGGCCCACTCGTCGCGGTAACCGGCAACGTGGTCGGCCATCAGGGACTCCAGCTCGGCGCAGATACCGAGCGAGTCGTGCACGACGACGTCGCGCACATGGTCCAGGCCGCCCTCGATCCGCTCCAGCCAGGTCGAGGTGCGCTCGAGCCGGTCGGCGGTGCGGATGTAGAACATCAGGAACCGGTCGATGAGCCTGATCAGTTCGGCGTCGGACAGGTCCTGCGCGAGCAGATCGGCGTGGCGCGGGGTCGCGCCGCCGTTGCCGCCGACGTACAGGTTCCAGCCGTTGGCGGTGGCGATCACGCCGAAGTCCTTCGACTGGGCCTCCGCGCACTCGCGCTGGCAGCCGGAGACCGCCGACTTCAGCTTGTGCGGTGAGCGCAGGCCGCGGTACCGCAGCTCCAGGTCGATCGCCATGCGGACCGAGTCCTGCACGCCGTAGCGACACCAGGTCTGCCCCACACAGGACTTGACGGTCCGCAGCGCCTTGCCGTACGCGTGCCCGGACTCGAAGCCCGCGTCCACCAGCCGGCCCCAGATCTGCGGCAGCTGGTCGACCCGCGCGCCGAACAGGTCGATGCGCTGCCCGCCGGTGATCTTCGTGTAGAGGCCGAAGTCGCGGGCCACCTCCCCGATGACGATCAGCTTCTCGGGGGTGATCTCACCGCCCGGGATGCGCGGCACGATCGAGTACGAGCCGTTCTTCTGGAGGTTGGCGAGGAAGTGGTCGTTGGTGTCCTGCAGCGCCGCCTGCTCGCCCTCCAGCACATAGCCGGAGGCGCCGATGGTGGGCGCCAGCGAGGCGATGACCGAACCGACGGCGGGCTTGCAGATCTCGCAGCCGTCCGTGCCACGCGCCGCCTCGCGGCCGTGGTTGTCGAGGAGTTCCTGGTACGAGGTGATGCGCAGCGCTCGGACGATCTCGTACAGCTCCTGACGGGTCTGGCCGAAGCAGCCGCACAGGCCCTTGTCGACCTCGACGCCCGCCGCCTCCAGTTCGGCGTTGACCAGCTGGCCGAGCACCTTGACGCAACTGCCGCAGCCCGTACCGGCCTTGGTGCACTTCTTGACCTCGGGAACGGTGGTGCAGGAGTGCTCGGTGACGGCGCCGCGGATCGTGCCCTTGGTGACGTTGTGGCAGGAGCAGACCACGGCGTCGTCGGGCAGTGCCGCCGGGCCCAGCGCCACGGGAGCCCCCGCGCCCGCAGGCAGCACCAGCTGCTCGGGGGAGACCGGCGGCTTCGAGCCGGTGAAGGCCCGCAGGGTGCCGTACTGCTCGGCGTCGCCGACGAGGATGCCGCCCAGCAGCGTGCCGTCGGAGCCGATGACGAGCTTCTTGTAGAGACCGGCGCGGGAGTCGGAGTAGACGACGTCCAGGCAGCCCTCGGCCGTGCCGTGCGCGTCACCGAAGGAGGCGACGTCCACACCGAGCAGCTTCAGCTTGGTGGACAGGTCGGCGCCCGTGAACGAGCTCACCTCGCCCTCCAGCGCGGCCGCCGCCGTCTCGGCCATCTCGTAGCCGGGCGCGACCAGTCCGTACACCCGCCCGTCCGAGGCGAGCGCGCACTCGCCGATGGCGAAGACGGCCGGGTCCGACGTCCGGCACTGCTCGTCGACCACGATGCCGCCGCGCTCGCCGACGGCGAGGCCCGCGTCGCGGGCGAGCTGGTCCCGGGGCCGTACGCCCGCGGAGAAGACCACGAGGTCGGTGGCGAGGACCGAACCGTCGGACAGGGCCATGCCGTTCACGGCGCCGTTCTCGCCGGCGGTGACCTCTTGGGTGCCGACGCCGGTGTGGACGGCGAGCCCCATGTTCTCGATGGTGCGCAGCAGCGCGGCACCGCCGCCGTCGTCGACCTGGACCGGCATCAGGCGCGGCGCGAACTCCACGATGTGGGTCTCCAGGCCGAGGCCCTTGAGCGCGCCCGCCGCCTCCAGACCGAGCAGACCGCCGCCGACGACCGCGCCGACGCGGGCCGTCTTCGCGTACTCCTCGATAGCGAGCAGGTCCTCGATGGTGCGGTAGACGAAGCAGCCCTCGGCGTCCTTGCCCGGCACCGGCGGCACGAACGGGTACGAGCCGGTCGCCAGCACGAGCGTGTCGTAGGCGATGGTCGCTCCGGAGCGAGCGGTGACCGTGCGGCCGGCGGTGTCGATCGACTCGGCCGGGTCGCCCAGGTGCAGTTCGATGCCGTGCTTCTCCAGGAAGCCGTCCTCGACCATGGACAGGTCCTCGGGCGTGTTCCCGGAGAAGTACGAGGTGAGGCGGACCCGGTCGTAAGCAGGGCGGGGCTCCTCGCACAGCACGACGACGCGCGCCCGCTCGGTCACGCCGCGGTCGGCGAGGGCCTCCAGAAATCGCTGGCCGACCATGCCGTGGCCGACGACCACGATGGTGGGGGTGATCGCGGGAGTGGACATCGCAGCCATGTTCAGAGGCCTCCATCATTGGTGAGCAGGTGGAGCAGGGGCACGGAGTCGGGAAGGGCCTCGTCGCCCTCCCAGGCCCGGGCGAGCGCGCCGACGGCGGCGAGATCGCCGAGCAGCACCCCGCCGACGAGCCGGTCCCCTCGGACGACGACCTTGCGGTAGGCGCCGCGGGTGGCGTCGGCGAGCTGGACGACGTCGTCCCCCGGGCGGGGCGTCGGGTCGCCGAACGCGGCGAGGTCGAGCGGACTCGTCGCCGACGCCAGCGTGAGCCGGGTCAGCGCCCGGGTGCCGGTGTAGCGGACTTCGGCGGTCCCGGTGTCCGCGGTGCCTTCGGCGTTCGGCATCTCTGCCTTCAGCACGGACGCGAGGACGTCGGCCTGTTCGAGGGCCGGGCCCGCGAGGCCGTGGACCACGCCGTTGTGCTCGGCGCAGTCGCCGATGGCGTGGATGTACGGGTCGGACGTGCGCAGCTCGTCGTCGACGACGATGCCGCGGCGCACCGTGAGCCCGGCGTCCGTCGCGAGGCCGACACGGGGTCGTACCCCGCAGGCCAGGACCACGATCTCGGCGTCGAGCGCGAAGCCGTCGGCAAGGACCACGGCGCTGACCGCGTCGTCGGGGCCGGTGCGCAGTCCGCGCACCCGGCACTCGGTGTGCACCTCGACGCCGAGGGCCTCCAGGTGGCTGCGCAGCAGCGTCGAGGCGGAGACGTCGAGCTGGCGCTCCATGAGGTGCTCGCCCTGCTGGGCGAGCACCACCTTGGCACCGCGTTCGGCGAGCGCCCGCGCCGCGGAGACGCCGAGCAGCCCGCCGCCGACGACGACGGCCCGGACGCCGGGGGTGACGGCCGCCGACAGGGCGGCGCAGTCGTCGAGGGTGCGGAAGGGGTGCACGCCGTCGGGGAGCCCGGGGCCGATGCCGCGCAGCGGCGGCAGCACCGGGTTGGATCCGGTCGCGAGGACCAGCCGGTCGTAGGCCACCGCCGTGCCGTCCGCACAGTGCACGAGCCGGCGTTCGCGGTCGACGGACGTCGCCCGCACGCCGCGCCGCACGGGCACCTCGGGCAGGGCGATCACCTCGGGGCCGTACCGCCCGGCGAGCACCTCGGCGAGCAGCACCCGGTTGTAGGGGGCGTGCTGCTCCTCGCCGATGACGGTGACGCGGGCGTCCGCGCCGAGCTGCCGCGCGAGCCGCGCGCCCGCCGTCCCGCCGCCGATCACCACGATCTCCGAAGTCATGCAAGCAGCGTGCGTCGTCGGTGTTACCCGACAGGTTCCCCTCTGTTTCCCGCGAGGAACGCTGCCCTCAGCGGAGGCGGAGAGCGAGTGTGAGGGCGTCCGGTCCGCAGAGGGTGAGCCGTGGCGGCAGCCGTAGGGGAACCTCAGAGGGCGCTCAAGGAATCAGCGGATTGTTGGACGATGCACTCGCCCTGTTCGTAGGGTCGCCAGAGTGCCCGACATATCACTGACCACACTGGTCATCCTCTGTCTCGCGGCCGCGGCGGCCGGCTGGATCGACGCGGTGGTGGGCGGCGGTGGACTGCTTCTCCTGCCCGCCCTGCTGCTCGGCCTGCCGAACGTCTCGGCCGCGCACGTCCTCGGGACCAACAAGGCAGTGGCGATCGTCGGCACCTCGGGCGCCGCGGTCACGTATGTGCGCAAGGCGCCGGTCCAGGTGAGGACCGCCGTGCGGATCGGCCTCGCGGCCCTCGCGGGCTCGATGGGCGGCGCCTTCTTCGCCGCCGGGATCAGCAGCGACGTCCTGCGTCCGGTGATCATGGTCGTGCTGCTCGGAGTGGCGGCGTTCGTGATGCTGCGGCCCTCCTTCGGCACGGTGACCGACGCGGCGCGGCGCCGGGTGGGCCGGGCGCGTACGGTCGCGGCGATCATCCTGGTCGGCGGGGGCATCGGCTTCTACGACGGCCTGTTCGGGCCCGGCACCGGCACGTTCCTGGTCCTGGCGCTGACGGCCGTCCTCCACCTCGACCTGGTGACCGCTTCCGCGACCGCCAAGATCGTCAATGTCTGCACCAACGCCGGAGCGCTGGCGATGTTCGCGTACCAGGGCACCGTGCTGTGGCAGCTCGCCCTGGTCATGGCCGTGTTCAACCTCGTGGGCGGCATGATCGGCGCGCGTATGGCACTGCGCAAGGGCAGCGAGTTCGTACGCGGTGTGCTGCTGGTCGTCGTCTTCTCGCTGGTCGCCAAGCTCGGTTTCGACCAGTGGAACGCGTAGGCCGGCCCTGCCGGGGCACGCAGCCGGGGGACGCCGCCGCTGCTCAGGAGGGGGCGGCGGTCTGCGCGTACGCGGCGTTCGCGCGCTCGGTGATCTCCAGCAGGACGCGGGCCGTGGGCCGCGACCGTCAGGTCCGCCTGCGGGGCCGTGCCGTGGACGCGAGTGCGACTTCGGCGGAGAAGGCCGCGAGGCGGGATCGCAGGGCCCGGACTTCCGCGGTGAGTCGTATGCGGTCCGTCTCCGCAGCGGTGAGTCGTATGCGGTCCGACTTCGCCGCGGCGGCGGTCTTCGACAGGACGGTGCCGGCCGGCTCGGCCAGGGGCCCCGGCGCCTCGCCTCGCCGATCTTCGGCGGTGGACGTCAGCCGCTTCGGATCGCCTCGCGCACGGCCGCGCCGTACTGCGCGGTGCTGCCGGCGGCGCCCTGCCGCACGCCGATCAGATGCCCGTACGCCACCACGTTGCCCCGGTAGCCCGTCTTCCCCGAGAAGCCGCCGCCGCAGGTGATCACGCGCAGTTCCGCGCGGTCGCTGGGGCCGTAGACCTTCCTGTCGGGGAAGGCGTCCGCCTCGTAGATCTCGATCGCGTCGATGGTGAACACCGCGGTCCGGCCGTCCTCGCGTGTGATCTCGACCCGGTTGCCCTTCTTCAGCGCGCCCAGTCTGTAGAAGACGGACGGACCGCGGGCGTTGTCCACATGACCGGCGACGATCGCCGTGCCCTTCGCGCCGGGGGCGGTGCCGTCCTCGTACCAGCCGGCCAGATTGCGGTCCACGGCCGGCGGCACCTCCAGGCTGCCGTCCCGCGCCAGGCCCAGACCCGTCACGGGCGTGTCCACGTCGATCACGGGGATGCGCAGCCGCAGCGGCCTGGATGCGGGCAGCGGGTCGGCGGCGGCGTCCGTGTGCTGGTCGGGTCCCGCCGCGAACGCCTCGGCGGCCGACGGCATCGGCGGGGTCACGTCCCGCGCGCCGTTCTGGACCAGCCACAGGCCCGCGCACACGGCGAGGGCGACACCCAGGCCCTTGGCCCTGGCGCTCATCTCTCCTCCGGACGTTCAGGGGCCGGACCGGCTCGCACCCCGCCCCCGTCGGCTCGGGGCCGGACGGGAGCGGGGGCTCGGGCGGTACGGGACCGGTGGGAACCGGCCCGTCAGCTGTCCTGCGCGCCGCTCGCCCGGCGGCGCAGGAGCAGGGTCCCGCCGACGGCGGCCGCGGCCAGTACCGCCGCGCCCGCCGCGATCTGGGCGGAGTCCGGGCCGACGCTGCCGCCGACACCGGTCCTCACATGGCCGCTCGGACCGTGATGACGGATGGTCACGTCCCCGGTGGCCTCCTTGCCGTTCTTGCACAGGACGCCGATGCCGTACGTCCCGGGCCGGGCGTCGTCGGGCACCGTGAACTGCCCCACCGTGAGTTCCTTGTGAGTGCCCGGCCACAGCTTGAACTCACCCGCGCCCAGTGCCCGCGCGTCACCGGTGCCGCGCCCCTTCTTGCCACAGGCCCGGGTACTGACCGTGATCGTGTCGCCCGGTGCGGCCGTCGACGGGTGGATCTCCAGGGATCCGAAGTCGCCGGCGAAGGTCGCCGGGGCGCCGACGCCCATCGCGGCGGCGACCAGCGCGGTGCCGGTCAGCAGGCGGGCAGTGGTGCGCATGGAGTCCTCCGGAAGCGCATGATGCGGTGGTCCGTCCCCTCCGAGATAACGGCGGGGCCACAGCGCAGGCCTGCTGATGGGCCATCAGTTTCACCGGTCCGGAACGGCGTGTCGCACTGGACGCGAGGCGTCATCGCAGGTCACCGGGTGTGACGTCGCGCCTGTGGTGTCGCGCGCCCCCCACCTGCCGAACGGGTGACGGGGTATCACCGCTTGACCTCAACCAAACATGAGGTACCAGGCTCTTCCGCATGGACCTCAACACGTCTGAGAACACGTCTGAGAACACGTCTGAGAACACGTCTGAGAACACGTCTGAGAACACGTCTGAGAACACGTCTGAGAACACGTCTGAGAACACGCCTGAGAACACGCCTGAGAACACGCCCGAGAACACGCCCAAGAAGGCGACCGTCACCGGCTCCGCCGACCGGGCTCCGCTGAAGCTCGCCGTCATCGTCGGCAGCAACCGCGAAGGACGCTTCGGATCCGTCGTCGCCGACTGGTTCCTGTCCCGCGCCGCCCGGCGCGAGGACTTCACCGTCGAGCTCGTCGACCTCGCCGAGACGGAACTGCCCACCTCCCTCTCCTACCAGCCGTCGCCCGCCGTGACCGCCGAACTCGCCAAGGTCACGCCCGCCCTGGCCGCCGCCGACGCCTTCGTCGTCCTCACCCCCGAGTACAACCACTCCTTCCCCGCCGCCCTCAAGTCCCTCATCGACTGGCACTTCGGCGAATGGCAGGCCAAGCCGGTCGGCTTCGTCTCCTACGGTGGCATCTCGGGCGGGCTGCGCGCCGTCGAGCACCTGCGGCAGGTCTTCGCCGAGCTGCACGCCGTCACCGTCCGCGACACCGTCTCCTTCCACAACGCCGGCGCCCACTTCGACGACGGGGGCAACCACCGCGACCCGGCCGGGCCGGACGCCGCGGCCAAGACGATGCTGGACCAGCTCGCCTGGTGGGGCAGCGCGCTGCGATCGGCCAAGGCCGTGCGGCCCTACGCGGCCTGAGCCGGGCGAGGGGCGCCGGGCGGTGCGTACGGTGGCGTAGAGGGTCCCGGATGCCGTGACCCCGCCCGGCCCCGCGACCCGCGCCCCGGCCCTGTACGAGCCCGGCCCGCCCGCGACCCGACCCGACCGGCCCGATCCGGCCGCCTACCGAAGGAGCACCCGCCGTGGAGCAACTGCCCGCCTCCCCTCCGCTGCTCGCCGTGCTGACGACCACCGACAGCGCCGAGAAGGCGCAGGCACTCGCGCAGGGCGCGGTTGAGGCCAGGCTGGCCGCCTGCGCCCAGGTCTCCGCACCGATGAGATCGGTGTACCGCTGGCAGAACGCGATCGAGAGCGCCGAGGAGTGGCAGGTCCTCTTCAAGACGACCCCGGCCTGCTACGACGCCCTGGAAGCACACCTGACCGCCGTGCACGACTACGACACCCCCGAGATCATCGCGTTCCCGGTGGTGCGGTCGGGCGCCGCGTACGCGGCATGGGTCCGTGCGGAGACGACGGCGCCGTGAACATGCAGCTGCCCTTCTTCGTCTACGGCACCCTGCGGCCGGGCGAGCACAACCACGGCCTGTTCCTCGCGGGCCGGACCGCCGCCGAGGACCCGGCGACACTCGCCGGCGCCCTGCTGTACGACGGACCCGGCTACCCGTATCTGGTGGAGGACGCCGAAGAGGGCGGCCAGGTCACGGGCGCGTCCCTGACCGCGGCACCGGGGGAGTACCCCCGGCTCCTCAAGACGCTGGACCGGCTGGAGGAGTTCGTCGCCCCGGGGCACCCGCGCAATCTCTACGAGCGGGTCGTCCGTGAGGTGACCCTCGTGGACGGCACCGCGACACGCGCCTGGGTGTACGTCGCCGCGGACGGCGTGGCCCGCGGGCTCAGGTCGCACGGGCGGCGCATCGCGGGCGGTGACTGGCGCGGACGGACGCGTACGGCGGGGAGGTGAACCGGACCGCGCCGGCCGAAGCCTGCCCGGGGCCCGGTCGCCCGCCGCCAGTGCGCCGGCCTTCAGCCCGCCGCCGACGCGCCCGCCGCCGGCTCCACACGGACCGCACACACCTTGAACTCGGGCATCCGCGACGTCGGGTCGAGCGCCGGATTCGTCACCGTGTTCACCCGGCCCTCGCCCGGCCAGTGGAACGGCATGAACACCGTGTCCGGCCTGATCCCGTTGGTGATCCGGGCGGGGCCGACCGCTCGTCCGCGCCGCGAGACCACGGCGATCGGATCGCCGTCCGCGGCGCCGATGCGCTCCGCCAGCTGCGGATGCAGCTCGACGAACGGACCCGGCGCGGCGGCGTTCAGCTCGTCGACGCGACGCGTCTGCGCCCCCGACTGGTACTGGGCGACGACCCGCCCGGTGGTCAGCAGCACCGGGTACTCGGCGTCCGGTTCCTCGGCGGCGGGCCGGTGCCCCACGGCCACGAACCGCGCCCGCCCGTCGTCCGTGGCGAACCGGTCGAGGAACAGCCGCGGCGTCCCCGGATGGGCCTCCGCCTCGTGCTGCTCGGGGCAGGGCCAGAACACCCCGTCCTCCTCGGCGATCCGGCGGTACGTGATCCCCGAGTAGTCCGCGGGCCCGCCCGCCGACGCCCGGCGCAGCTCCTCGAAGACCTCCTCCGGGTCGGACGGAAAACCCTTCTCGTGCCCGAGCAGGTCCGCGAGCGCGCCCAGCACCTGGAGGTCGCTGCGGACACCGGGCGGCGCGTCGACCGCGCGGCGGCGCAGCAGCACCCGGCCCTCCAGGTTCGTCGTGGTACCCGTCTCCTCCGCCCACTGCGTCACCGGCAGCACCACGTCGGCGAGCGCGGCGGTCTCCGACAGCACCACGTCCGCGACGGCCAGGAAGTCCAGGGACTTCAGCCGCTCTTCGACATGTGCCGCGCGCGGGGCCGACACCACCGGGTTCGAGCCCATCAGCAGCAGCGACTTCACGTCCTGGCCGAGCGCGTCCAGCAGCTCGTAGGCGCTGCGCCCCGGGCCCGGCAGCGACTCCGGCGCGACGCCCCACACCGCGGCGACATGGGCCCGCGCCGCCGGGTCGTCCAGCTTGCGGTAGCCCGGCAGCTGGTCGGCCTTCTGGCCGTGCTCGCGGCCGCCCTGCCCGTTGCCCTGTCCCGTCAGGCAGCCGTAGCCCGACAGCGGGCGGCCCGCCCGGCCGGTGGCCAGGCACAGGTTGATCCAGGCGCTGACCGTGTCCGTGCCCTTGGACTGCTGCTCGGGCCCGCGCGCGGTGAGCACCATGCCTGTCGGCGCGTCGCAGAACATCCGTACGGCTTCGCGTAGTTGGGGCACGCCCACGCCGGTGATCCGCTCGACCAGCTCCGGCCAGTGGGCCATCGCGGCGGCCCGGGCGTCCGCCCAGCCGCTCGTGCGCTCCTCGACGAACTCCTCGTCCGTCCGCCCCTCGGCCACGACCACGTGCAGCAGCCCGAGCGCCAGCGCCAGATCGGTGCCGGGTCGGGGCGCCAGGTGGAGGTCGGCCTGCTCGGCGGTCTTCGTACGCCGTGGGTCGACGACGATCAGCGTGCCGCCGTTCTCCTTCAGCTCCGTCAGGTACCGCAGCGCGGGCGGCATGGTCTCGGCCAGATTGGAGCCGACGAGGATCACGCACCCCGTCTTCGGGATGTCCTCCAGCGGGAACGGCAGCCCGCGGTCCAGGCCGAACGCCTTGTTGTGCGCCGCGGCGGCCGATGACATGCAGAAGCGGCCGTTGTAGTCGATCTGCGAGGTGCCGAGGACGACCCGGGCGAACTTGCCCAGGGTGTACGCCTTCTCGTTGGTGAGCCCGCCGCCGCCGAAGACGCCCACCGCGTCGGGCCCGTGGACGTCCTTCGTGCGGCGCAGCCCGTCGGCGATCGTACGCAGAGCGTCCTCCCAGGTGGCCGGCTCGAGCCGGCCTGTGGCATGGGATCGGATGAGCGGCTCGGTCAGGCGCACCCGGGAGGAGAGCAGGGCGGGGGAGGTGCGGCCCTTGCCGCACAGCGCCCCCCGGTTCACGGGGAAATCGGGGCGCTCGACCACCTCGACGACCGTCTCGGCCGCGCCGCCTGGGCGCAGGTTCATACCGCACTGCAGGGCGCAGTAGGGACAGTGGGTCGGGATGGTCTCGTCGCGCATGACGCCCAGCGTGGAACATCCGTGTTACGTCGGCGGGCGCATCACATTACAAGCGAGGTACGCCGGGCTCCGCACCCGGTGCGGTCCCCCGTGAGGCGGCCCGCACGCGGCGTCCCCTGTGAGGCGGCAGGCACGCGGCGTGTCGTGTGGTGGGGTCCCCTGTGAGGCGGCAGGCACGCGGCGTGTCGTGTGAGGCGGGCCAGGCGTGGAGGCGGCCCGTGTGGGGTGGCGGGGTCGTTCGACCGAGGCGGCCCTGCTTGGTGGCCGGGAGTGCTCAGCCGCGGCGGCCCAGCATCGCCAGCAGCCGGGACTGGTGGCTGTCGCCCGGTGGCGGCTCGATCGGCGGCGCGAAGAGCCCCGACTCCGCCAGCTGTTCGGCGTACGGGGTGACCTCCTCCAGTGCGAACGCCACAAGTGCGTCGGGCAGCTGCTCGGGCGCGCCGATCGCCCGCGACAGGTCCCAGGCGTGCACCACCGCGTCCGCGGTCATCTGCGCGCAGTACGCGACGGCCGGTGTCTCGCCGTACGACAGGTGGACGGTCCGCTCCAGCGCGCCCTCGGCGGCGAACGCCTTGCGTGCGGCCCGCGCCGCCGCGTCCCACGCGGCCCGCGGCCGTGCGCCGAGCACGTCGCCGTCGTACGCGTCGCCCACGTCGTCGACGGTCGCTCCGTCCGTCACCAGGTCCGGCACCCACAGCTGCTCGGCCGTGAGGTGGTTGACCAGATCGCGTACGGACCAGTCGGTGCACGGGGTCGGGTCGTCCCACTGGTCGGCCCGCACCGCGTGGACCCGGTCGGTGAAGAGGGCGAGTGCCTCGGAGTGCCGGGCGAGGAGCTCTGCCGCGTCGTCTTTCGTCATGCGCTTCACTGTCGCGTGCCGGGGACGCTGATGCGAGCGTGCCGCGACGGGGTGTGTCAGCGGCCGGCCGACTCCAGTGCCTCCCGTACGCCCGGCTCCTTCGCCCCGAGGAACCGCGGGTCGGGCCGCAGCATGGCGTCCAGCGCCCCCTTGCCGGAGGCGAACACCTCCCGGACGCCGCCGTAGTACCACGTGGCGTCGTGCGGCTCGGCGACGCCGACACCGTACGACTCGATCCCGGCGGAACGGCACAGGGCGACGGCCCGCCGGATGTGGAAGCCCTGCGTCACCAGCACCGCACCCTCGACACCGAAGATCTCCTTCGCCCGGACGCAGGAGTCCCAGGTGTCGAAGCCCGCGTAGTCGCTGACGATCCGGCCGTCCGGGACACCGCGCTCCGTCAGGTAGGTGCGCATCGCGTCCGGCTCGTCGTACTCGACGCGGCTGTTGTCGCCGGTGACCAGGACGACCCTGACCTTGCCGGTCCGGTAGAGCTCGGCGGCGGCGTCCAGACGGTGGGCGAGATACGGGGTGGGCCGGCCGTTCCAGAGCCCGGCCCCGAAGACGACGGCGACCTCCTGGGCGGGCACGTCGGCGACGGCACGTACCCGGCTGTCGGCCACGGCGTGCATCCAGGTCGCGGGCGCGAGCGCGAGCACGCATCCGAGCATGACGGCCTGGGCGATGCCGCGCTGAGCGCGACGCGAGATCTTCCTGAATCCCCTCACGGCAGGTCAGACGCGGTCCGTTCGAAAACGGTTCGTCCAGGATGCCGCTGGTTGCCATGATCACGTCCACGACGGACGAAAGGGCGCTGCGAGCGGCCCGCAACAACGCCGAATGGTGCGAGGCCATGTGCCGTGCGCACGGACTTCCGGGCACGTTCGGCGCACACGCGTGGACGAACACCCGCCGTACGCCCCCGCTGTATCCGGACGCGGTGACGCTGACCCCGGAGGCGCCCGCCGCCGACGTCCTGGCCGGTATCGACGCCTCGGCCGTCGGCCCCGGCGCGTCGGTCAAGGACAGCTTCGCCCGCCTCAACCTGGCGGCGGCCGGGTTCGAGGTGCTCTTCGAGGCGCAGTGGCTGTACCGCCCGGCGGGCCTGCCGGCCCCCGCAGCTCCGGAGGGCCTGCCGTGGTCGCCTGTGACGACGCCCGCGGAACTGACCGAGTGGGCGACGGCGTGGGACGGCGGCCAGGGGCTCGCGGGCCTGTTCCGCCCGGAACTGCTCGCGGACCCGACGACCACACTGCTCGCGGCACGCGACCGGGGCGGCCGTGTGACGGCGGGAGCGGTGCTGAGCACCACGGCGGGGGCGGCGGGGATCTCCAACTTCTTCACGCTGGACGATGACCTGGACGCGGCCTGGGCGGGCTGCCTGTCGGCGGTGACGTCGAGCTGTCCCCGGCTCCCGGTGGTCGGCTATGAAGGGGGCGACGACCTGACGGCGGCGCTGCGGTCGGGCTGCGACCCCGCGGGCCCGCTGCGGGTGTGGCTCAGGGCCTGAGCACAGTCGGCCCGCTGCGGGGGCCTGAACACAGCCGGCCCGTCCGCGTTCCAACGGGCCGCACCATCGCCCACCCCGAACGCGCCCAGACCCAGGGACACCCCGACGCGACGCGTACTCGGCCACCCCACCCCCGAACGCGCCCAGCACCCGGCCAGGCACCGCCCCCTGCGCGCGCACGCTCTTACGACACGCCCTGTACCCCCACCGTGAGCCTGGCGAAAACACCTGTCACCCTCACGCAACACGTCGGCAACCTCCAGCGGTCACCATCGATCCATGACGGAGCCGGAACACCTTCGTGAGTCCCTGCCCCTCGACACCGTGCGGTCCGCCGACGCGCCGCACGGCACTGCGCCGGCAGCGCGGCACGACACCGCCCAGTTCGACACCACCGCTCAGCTGCTGACGCGCATAACCGCTCAGCTCGGCACCCAGCTGAGTCACGTCCGACTGAACGGAAACCGCAGCGCATGCCCCCGACCCACCATCGGCCGTCCCTCGTCGCCGTAGCCCACGGCAGCCGCGACCCGCGCGCCCTGAGCACCGTCCTCGCCCTCCTGGAGCGCGTCCGTGAGCTCCGGCCCGGTCTCGACGTCCGCCTCGGACACATCGAATTGAACGAGCCGCTGCTCACCGAGACCCTCACCGGGCTGAACGGCGCGCCCGCCGTGCTCGTGCCGCTGCTGCTGAGCCGCGGCTACCACGTCAAGCACGACCTGCCGCAGGCCGCGGCGGCCGCGCCCGGCGGCGAGCACATCCGCATCGCGCGCCCCCTCGGCCCGCACCCCCTGCTGGTCGAGGCCCTGTGCTCCAGGCTGGCCGAGGCCGGCTGGCACGAGGAGGACGGCACCAGCCGCAGTGCGGGCGTCGTGCTCGCGTCCGCGGGGTCGCGGGACCCGGAGTCCGCCGAGGACACCCGCCGCATGGCGCAGCTGCTCGGCGAACGCCTCGGCGGCGTGCCCGTCGTCGCCGCGTACGCCTCCGCGCTCGCGCCCACCGTTCCCGACGCCGTCCGCGCGCTGACCTCCCGCGGTCGGCACCGGATCGCCGTCGCCTCCTACTTCGCCGCCCCCGGGCTCTTCGCCACCCGCAGCGCCGCCGCCGCACCCTGGATCGCCGCCGATCCCCTCGGCACCCACCCGGCCCTCGCCCGCCTGCTGCTCCACCGTTACGAGGAGGCACGGACCCGCCCGTACGCCGTGCGACGCCACGAACTCTCCGCGGCCTGAACAGCTCCCCGTACGCCCTGCCGCCCCGTGGCTCTCCGCGGCCTGGACCACCGACGGGCGGTCCGCGGTCTGAACAAGGACCACGGCGCGGACGGTTCCGCGGCCTGACCACGGCGCGGACGGTTCCGCGGCCTGAACCACCGCGCCGGGCGGTCCGCGGCCCTCCCTGGTCCCCACGGTCGGCCCCGCCGGTTACCTTCGGTGCATGGATGGCACTGGCACCACCGGCACCGACGGCACCACCTGGCCGCCCGACCCCCAGGCACCCGGACCGCACACGTCCGCCCCCGGATCCCGCGTCCCGGAGACCTACGCCCTGGACCCCTCCGCCCCCGACGGCTACGACACCACGGACGCCCACCGCTTCGCGCCCGAGCCCGACAAGCGGCCTGGCCGTACGGCCTTCCAGCGCGACCGCGCCCGCGTCCTGCACGCGTCCGCGCTGCGCCGCCTCGCCGGCAAGACGCAAGTGGTCACCCCGGGCACCCGCAGCCACGCATGGGACGCCAGCCCCCGCACCCGGCTGACGCACTCGCTGGAGTGCGCGCAGATCGGGCGCGAGCTCGGTGCGGCGCTCGGCTGCGACCCGGATCTCGTCGAGGCGGCCTGCCTCGCCCACGACCTGGGCCACCCCCCGTTCGGCCACAACGGCGAGCAGGCGCTCAACGAATTCGCCGAGGACTGCGGCGGCTTCGAGGGCAACGCCCAGTCGCTGCGGCTGCTCACCCGTATCGAGCCAAAGCGGTTCGTCAGCGTCCCCGGCCAGGACGAGCCGGTCAGCGTGGGGCTCAACCTCACCAGGGCCGCGCTGGACGCCGCCACCAAGTACCCCTGGCCGCGTGGCGGTCATCCCACCGACCCGGCCTCGGGCAAGTTCGGGGTGTACGAGGACGACCTGCCGGTCTTCGCCTGGGTCCGCCGCGGCGCACCGGCGGACCGCAAGTGCTTCGAGGCGCAGGTCATGGACTGGTCCGACGACGTGGCGTACTCGGTGCACGACTTCGAGGACGGGCTGCACGCCGGGCACATCGACCCCAACTGCCTGCTGTCCCCGACCGAGCGGGACGGGATCTGGGCCGTCGCCGTAGGACGGTACGTACCGAAGGACACCGATGCCGAGGAGTTGTCCGAGGCTCTGGACCGGCTGATCGACGCGCCTTGGTGGCCGCACCACTACGACGGCTCGGCGGTCGCCCAGGCCCGGCTCAAGGACGCCACCAGCCAGCTCATCGGCCGGTTCGCGCTCGCCGCCGAGGGCGCCACCCGCCACGCGTTCGGCAGCGGCAGGCTCACCCGCTACGAGGCCGAGCTGGTCGTCCCGCGTCCCACGCGCAACGAGTGCGCGGTCCTCAAGGCCGTCGCCGACCGCTACGTCATGCAGCGCGCCGAGCAGGAGGCGCTCCGCGCCGACCAGCGCATCGTGCTGGCCGAGCTGGCCGATGCGCTCACTGTTCGCGCGCCGGAGGGGCTGGAGCCGCAGTTCCGGGCGCTGTTCGAGGACGCACCGGACGAGCGGGCCCGCAAGCGCGTGATCGTCGACCAGATCGCCTCGCTCACCGACGCGTCCGCCCGCACCCTGCACGCCCGGCTGCTCCTGCGCCGCTGACTCCCCGCGTCCGCTGCGCCGGGTACGGTGATCGTTTGGCGTTTCGTCCGGTTTGGCATGCCCGAGGGTCACTCCCTCTTCCGTCACCAGGCTCCGTGCGGGACGCTCGCTGAAGGCCCAGGGGCGAAGGACAAGCGGCGCAGAGACAAACAGTGCAGGGACTTGCAGGGACTCAAGGAGGCATCACGTGGTCGACGCACATCGGACATTCGTCATCGTCGGCGGTGGACTCGCCGGGGCCAAGGCCGCCGAGACCCTCCGCGCAGAAGGATTCACCGGACGAGTGATCCTCGTCGGCGACGAACGCGACCACCCCTACGAGCGTCCACCCCTGTCCAAGGGCTTCCTGACGGGCAAGGAGGAACGCGACAGCGTCTTCGTCCACGAGACGGGCTGGTACGCCCAGGCGGACATCGAGCTGCACCTCGGCCAGACGGTCGTCTCCATCGACCGCGCGGCCCGGTCCGTCCGCCTCGGCGAGGGCACCGTCGTCCACTACGACAAGCTGCTGCTCGCCACCGGCGCCGAACCGCGCCGCCTCGACATCCCCGGCACCGACCTCGCCGGGGTCCACCACCTGCGCCGCCTCGCCCACGCCGACCGGTTGCGCGGCGTCCTCGCGGCACTCGGCCGCGACAACGGCCACCTCCTCATCGCCGGCGCGGGATGGATCGGCCTGGAGGTCGCCGCCGCCGCCCGCGGATACGGTGCCGAGGTGACCGTCGTCGAACCGGAAGCCACCCCCCTCCACCAGGTCATCGGACCCGAGCTCGGCCAAGTCTTCGCCGAGCTGCACCGCGAGCGCGGCGTCCGCTTCCACTTCGGCGCCCGTCTGACGGAGATCACCGGCCAGGACGGCATGGTGCTCGCCGTCCGTACCGACGACGGCGAGGAGCACCCCGCCCACGAGGTCCTGGCCGCGATCGGCGCCGCCCCGCGCACGGGATTGGCCGAGGCGGCGGGCCTGGCTCTCGCCGACCGCGCGCACGGCGGCGGCATCGCCGTCGACGCGAGCCTGCGCACCTCGGATCCCGACATCTACGCTGCGGGCGACGTCGCGGCGGCCCAGCACCCGCTGATCGGCGCCCGCCTGCGCGTCGAGCACTGGGCGAACGCGCTGAACGGCGGCCCGGCCGCCGCGCGTGCCATGCTCGGCCAGGCCGTGACCTACGACCGCGTCCCCTACTTCTTTTCCGACCAGTACGACCTGGGCATGGAGTACTCGGGCTGGGCGCCCCCGGGGTCGTACGACCAGGTGGTGCTGCGTGGCGACGTCGGCAGGCGCGAGTTCATCGCGTTCTGGCTGAGCGGCGGCCGGGTGCTCGCAGGGATGAACGTCAATGTGTGGGACGTCACCGAGTCCGTCCAGCAGCTGATCCGTTCCCGGGCGCAGGTGGACGTCCAGGCGCTGGGCGACCCGAGTGTCCCGCTCGCGGAGCTGCACGGCTGAGGAGCGTGTCCGCGCACCACCGTAGAATCCACGCGTGGCCGGCAGGATCAACGATGACGACGTGAAGGCGGTACGGGACGCGGTCCCGATCGACGCCGTCGTGTCCGAGTACCTCCAGCTGCGCAACGCGGGCGGCGGCAACCTCAAGGGCCTGTGTCCCTTCCACGACGAGAAGTCACCCTCATTCCAGGTCAGCCCCAGCAAGGGCCTGTTTTACTGCTTCGGCTGCCAGGAGGGCGGCGACACCCTCGACTTCGTGATGAAGATCGACCATCTCTCCTTCTCGGAGACGGTCGAGCGCCTCGCCGCACAGGCGGGCATCACCCTGCGCTACGAGGAGGGCGGGTACAACCCCACCCACCAGCGAGGGGAGCGCATCCGCCTGGTCGAGGCCCACAAGATCGCCGCCGAGTTCTACGTGGAGCAGCTCGACGGGCCCGAGGCGGAGATCGGCCGCAAGTTCCTCGCCGGGCGCGGCTTCGACCAGGCGGCCGCCCAGCACTTCGGCGTCGGCTACAGCCCGGCCGGCTGGGACCACCTCACCCGCTACCTGCGCGGCAAGGGCTTCAGCGACAAGGAGCTCCTCCTCTCCGGACTCTCCCAGGACGGCCGCCGCGGCCCCATCGACCGCTTCCGCGGCCGACTGATGTGGCCCATCCGCGACATCACCGGCGAGGTCGTGGGCTTCGGCGCCCGCAAGCTGCGCGACGACGACAACGGCCCGAAGTATCTGAACACCCCCGAGACCGCGATCTACAAGAAGTCGCACGTCCTGTACGGCATCGACCTCGCCAAGAAGGAGATCGCGCGCACCAGCAGTGCCGTCGTCGTCGAGGGCTACACGGACGTGATGGCGTGCCACCTCGCGGGCGTCACCACCGCCATCGCGACCTGTGGCACGGCGTTCGGCGGCGACCACATCAAGATCCTGCGCCGGCTGCTGATGGACAACGCCACCGCCGAGGTGATCTTCACCTTCGACGGCGACGCGGCCGGGCAGAAGGCGGCGCTGCGGGCCTTCGAGGATGACCAGAAGTTCGCCGCCGAGACGTCCATCGCGATCACCCCCGGCGGTATGGACCCGTGCGAGCTGAGGCTCGCCGAGGGTGACGCGGCGGTGCAGAAGCTGGTCGAATCCCGCACTCCGCTCTTCGAGTTCGCGATCCGGCAGATGGTGGCCCGGCACAATCTGGAGACGCCGGCGGGCCGCGCCGCCGCCCTCGACGAGGCCGCGCCCGTCGTCGCCGCCATCAAGAACGTCGCGATCCAGCACGAGTCGGCTGTCCAGCTCGCCGGCATCCTCGGCATCCTCGACACCCAGTTCGTCGTCAAGCGGGTGGCGCAGCTGGCCCGTTGGGCCCGCGAGCGCGGCCCGGAGCGCGGCGGTCGCGGCCCGGAGAGGCCCGGCTCCTCGCGGTCGCACCAGCAGGTCCCGGCGCCGGCCGTCACGGCGTCCGGGCCCGCGCTCAACCTGCGCAGCCCCGCCCACCGCACCGAGCGCGAACTGCTCAAGCTCGCCCTCCAGTACCCCGCCCTGGTCTCGCCCGCCTTCGACGCGTACGGCATCGACGAGTTCACCGCCCCGCCGTACGCGGCGGTCCGACAGACCATCGAGGAGGCGGGCGGCGCCGAGCAGGGCGCCGAGGACACCTCCGGCTACCTCGCCCGCGTCCGTGAAGCCGCGCCGAACGACACGGTGCGCGCCCTGGTCACCGAGCTCGCGGTGGAGGCGATCCACGCGCGCACGGTCGACGAGGTCTACGCGGGCGTCCAGCTGGTCCAGGTCCGCCTGCGCGCCGTGGACCGCCGCATCCGCGACGTCCAGGGCACCCTGGCCCGTCTCGGCCCGAACGCCGACCCGGAGCAGCACGCAGCGGTGGCGAACGAACTGTGGGTGCTCCAGCAGTACGGCCAGTCCCTGCGCAACCAGGGTGCGGCGGCGCTGTAGCGCACCGCTCGCCCCGGCTCAGCGGGACGCGAGGGCGGCCGCGAGGGCGGCCGCGAGGGCGGCGAGCGATCGCTCCTCGTCCCCGGCCGGAAGGCCGTACAGGAGCCGGTGGCCTCAGCCCCAGCAGCACCGGTGTACGGCTCGATTCCGCCTGATCGGACGGTTGGAAGGGATGGCGATGATTCTGGAGCTGCTACCGGAGGTGGGAGTTGCCACGCTCAGGCTCGGCATGTCCGCCGACGAGGCGGTCGGGGCCGTGCGCGAACTGGGCTTCATCCCGTCCGACCCGGACTACGGCGACGCGCCTGGACAGGTGCTCTGCGAGCACGCGGAGTCCGAGACGGAGTTCACTCTCGGCTTCACCAAGGGCGCGCTGACCGACATCCATGTCTACCGGTTCCGAATCGAGGACGCGGACGTGACGGTCGGCCTCGACGGGCTCGACGTCTTCCGTACTCCCAGCGACGAGTTGCTGGAGCGCCTTGAGGAACGGGGCCACAGGGTCGAGCAGAACGGCGACGGCGTGGACACCCTTCCCGACCTCAAGGTGATCCTGTCGAACGAGAGCAGCTTCGAATACCCGATGGACGAGGAGGGGGACCCGGTGTACTTCGACTACGCCCTCGTCACCTCGGTGGGTTTCCGGGGGCCGCGCGGGGACTGACCCTGGCGGCCGTCGACCGAGCCGGTCGCCCTCGGTCGAGGACGACCACGAACGTCGTTCCCGCGCCCACCGTGCTCTCCACGTCCACCGTCCCGCCGTGGCGGACGTCGTCGTACTCGGGCCGGTCGGTCTCCCGCACCGGCCGATCCCGTCAGACCACCACACATGAGGGCATCCGAGTAATCGTCCGGTCACACCGGGTCTCAAAAAGTCACCGCACGCCCCTCGTGGCAGAGATGTGTCGTACCCCACACTGGGGGCGGTGCCTGAGCCCTCGGAGCTGCCACACGCCCCCCGACCGGCAGCGATCACCCTGGAGGTCGCCCCCGTGCAGACCCGGACCCTGACCGAGACCGACGCCGTCGTGGCCGTCGCCGCGGCCGCAGTCGAGCAGGTGCCCGTGCAGGGCCGGCCCGCAGGCCACCCCGAGGCGGTACCGGGCACCATGCCGCGGACGGTGTCCGAAGACGCCGCCGAGGAGCTCGAACCGCCCGTACTGCCGCGGACGGTGTCCGAAGACGCCGCCGAGGAGCTCGAACCGCCCGTACTGCCGCGGCCCGTGGCCCGCGCCGCCGAGGCATCGGGCCCGTCCTCCGACCTGTTCCGCCAGTACCTGCGCGAGATCGGCCGCATCCCACTGCTCACCGCGGTCGAGGAGGTCGAGCTGGCTCGACGCGTGGAGGCCGGCCTCTTCGCCGAGGAGAAGCTGGCGAACACCCCCGACCCGGACTCGCAACTGGCCGTCGACCTGGACCGGTTGGTGGTCATGGGCCGGGTCGCCAAACGCCGTCTGATCGAGGCCAATCTCCGCCTCGTCGTCTCGGTGGCCAAGCGTTACGTGGGCCGCGGGCTGACCATGCTCGACCTCGTCCAGGAAGGGAACCTGGGCCTGATCAGGGCGGTCGAGAAGTTCGACTACGCGCGCGGCTACAAGTTCTCGACGTACGCGACCTGGTGGATCCGTCAGGCCATGTCCCGCGCACTCGCCGACCAGGCCCGCACGATCCGCGTGCCCGTCCACGTCGTGGAGCTGATCAACCGCGTGGTCCGCGTCCAGCGCCGGATGCTCCAGGAACGAGGCTACGAACCCACGCCCCACGAGGTCGCCGCCGAGCTCGACCTGCTACCCGAGCGGGTGGGCGAGGTGCTGCGGCTCGCCCAGGAACCGGTGTCGCTGCACGCTCCGGTGGGGGAGGAGGACGACGTCGCCCTCGGCGACCTCATCGAGGACGGCGACGCCGCGTCCCCGGTGGAGTCGGCGGCTTTCCTGCTCCTGCGCGAGCACCTGGAGGCGGTGCTCTCCACCCTGGGCGAACGCGAACGCAAGGTGGTGCAACTGCGCTACGGCCTGGCCGACGGCCGCCCCCGCACACTGGAGGAGATCGGCCGTCTCTTCGGCGTGACCCGTGAACGCATCCGCCAGATCGAGTCGAAGACCCTCAACAAGCTCCGCGACCACGCGTTCGCGGACCAACTCCGCGGCTACCTGGACTGACGCCTCGCCCGCGCCTCAGCGCCCCGCGGGGCCCTCACTCCACCTCCACCACCGCCTGCGCGAACTGCGCCGCGTACAGCCGCGCATAGGCCCCGTCCGACGCCAGCAGCTCCTCGTGCGTGCCCTGTTCCACGATGGAGCCGTCCTCCATCACCAGGATCACGTCCGCGTCCCGGATCGTGGAGAGCCGGTGGGCGATGACGAAGCTCGTGCGGCCGTGGGCCAGCCGTGCCATCGCCTTCTGGATCAGGACCTCCGTACGCGTGTCGACCGAGCTCGTCGCCTCGTCCAGCACCAGGATCACCGGATCCGACAGGAACGCCCGTGCGATGGTGATCAACTGCTTCTCGCCGGCGCTGACGCCCGAGCCCTCGTCGTCGATCACCGTGTCGTAGCCGTCGGGCAGTGTGCGGATGAACCGGTCCGCGTGCGCGGCCCGCGCGGCATTCTCGATCTCCTCGCGGGTCACCTCGCGGGACGCGCCGTACGCGATGTTCTCCGCGATCGTGCCGCCGAACAGCCAGGTGTCCTGGAGCACCATCCCGATGCCCGACCGCAGGTCCTGCCGGGACATCTTGGCGATGTCGACCCCGTCGAGGGAGATCCGCCCGCCGGTCACCTCGTAGAACCGCATCAGCAGATTGACCAGCGTGGTCTTGCCCGCGCCCGTCGGGCCCACGATCGCGACCGTGTGACCCGGTTCGACGGCGAGCGACAGGTTCTCGATCAGCGGCTTCTCCGGGTCGTAGCGGAACGACACCTTCTCCAGTGACACCCGGCCCTCGGCCCGCTCGGGCCGCTCGACGGAGGGCCCGTCCGGCTCCTGCTCCTCGGCGTCCAGTAGCTCGAAGATCCGTTCGGCGGACGCGACACCCGACTGCACCAGGTTCGCCATCGAGGCGACCTGCGTCAGCGGCATCGAGAACTGGCGGGAGTACTGGATGAAGGCCTGTACATCACCGATGGACAGGGAGCCGGAGGCGACCCGCAGGCCGCCGACGACGGCGACCAGCACGTAGTTCAGATTGGAGACGAAGAGCATCAGCGGCTGCATCATCCCGCTGTTGAACTGAGCCCTGAACCCGGCCTCGTACAGCGCCTCGTTCTGCTCGGCGAAGCCCTGCGCCGACTCCTTCTGGCGGCCGAAGACCTTCACCAGCGCATGACCGCTGTACATCTCCTCGACATGCGCGTTCAGCGCGCCCGTCGACTTCCACTGGGCGACGAAGTGCGGCTGAGACCGCTTGCCGACCCGCGTCGCCACGAACACCGACACCGGCACGGTGACGAGCGCGACCAACGCCAGCAGCGGCGAGATCCAGAACATCATCGCCAGCACGCCGACGATGGTGAGCAGCGAGTTGATCAGCTGGCCCATCGACTGCTGGAGGGTCTGCGAGATGTTGTCGATGTCGTTGGTGGCGCGGCTGAGCACCTCGCCGCGCTTGGCCTTGTCGAAGTACGACAGGGGCAGCCGCGACAGCTTCGCCTGCACGTCCTCGCGCATCCGGTACACGGTCCGGTTGATCACCTTGATCGACAGCCGTGTCGACACCAGCATCAGCAGGCCCGCCGCCACGTACACGACGAGGGCCACCAGCAGCACGTTGCCCACGGCGGTGAAGTCGATGCCCTCCCCCGGGGTGAAGTCCGCTCCGGAGAGCATGTCGGCGAGCCCGTCGTCGCCCTTCGCCCGCAGCCCCTCGACGGCCTGCTCCTTGGTGGTGCCCTCGGCCATCTCCCGCCCGACGACGCCGGCGAAGACGAGGTCGGTCGCTATTCCGAGGATCTTGGGCCCGATCACGTTCAGCGCGACGCTCAGCACACCGGCCGCCAGCATCCACCACAGCACGGCCCGCTCGGGCGCCAGCTGCCGCAGCAGCCGCTTGCCCGAGCCCTTGAAGTCCATCGACCGCTCGGCGGGACTCTGGCCCGCCATCATCCGTGCAGCAGGTCCCCCGCTCATGCGGCCTCCGCCTCCGTCAGCTGCGAGAGCACGATCTCTCGGTACGTCTCATTGCCCTGCATCAACTCGTGGTGGCTGCCCGCCCCCACGACCCGCCCCTCGTCCAGCACCACGATCCGGTCCGCGTCACGGATCGTCGACACCCGCTGTGCGACGATCACGACCGTCGACTCGGCGGTCTCGCGCGCCAGCGCCGCCCGCAGTGCCGCGTCCGTCGCGTAGTCCAGCGCGGAGAACGAGTCGTCGAAGAGGTAGATCTCCGGACGCTGCACCAGGGTCCGCGCGATCGCGAGCCGCTGGCGCTGGCCGCCGGAGACGTTCGTCCCGCCCTGGGCGACGGGAGCGTTCAGACCGCCCTCGAGTCCGCGCACGAAGTCGGCCGCCTGCGCCACCTCCAGCGCCTGCCACAGCTCGTCGTCGGTCGCCTCCGGATTTCCGTAGCGCAGGTTGGTCGCCACGGTGCCGGAGAAGAGGTACGGCCGCTGCGGCACGAGCCCGACCGTGCGGGCCATCAGCTCCTGGTCCAGCTCCCGCACGTCCACGCCGTCGACGAGCACCTCGCCGCCCGTCGCGTCGAACAGCCGCGGCACCAGCCCCAGCAGCGTCGACTTGCCGCTGCCGGTCGACCCGATGATCGCGGTGGTCTCGCCCGGCCGCGCCACCAGATCGATGCCGCGCAGCACCGGCTCCTCCGCGCCGGGGTAGCAGAAGTCGACGCCGCGCACCTCCAGGTGACCGCGGGCGCGCAGCTCGCGCACGGGCGCGCTCGGCGGAACGACGCTGGAGTCGGTGTCCAGCACCTCCTGGATGCGCTCGGCGCACACCTCCGCACGCGGAACCATCATGAACATGAAGGTGGCCATCATCACGGCCATCACGATCTGCATCAGATACGCGAGGAAGGCGGTCAGGGCGCCGATCTGGATGGCCCCGCTGTCGATGCGGTGCGCGCCGAACCAGACGACCGCGATGGACGACACGTTCACGACGGTCATCACGGTGGGGAACATCAGCGCCATCAGCCGGCCGGTGGACATCGACACGTCCGTCAGCTCGTCGTTCGCCCCGCGGAAGCGCTCCTTCTCGTACGTGTCCCGGACGAAGGCGCGGATCACGCGGTTGCCCGTGATCTGCTCGCGCAGCACCCGGTTCACGGTGTCCAGCCGCTCCTGCATGGTGCGGAACAGGGGCCGCATCGTCTTGACGATCAGCGACACGGCGATGCCGAGCACCGGCACGACCGCCAGCAGCACCCCCGACAGCGGCACGTCCTGGCCGAGCGCCATCACGATGCCGCCGACGCACATGATCGGCGCCGACACCATCAGCGTGAACGCCATCAGCACCAGCATCTGGACCTGCTGCACATCGTTCGTCGTGCGCGTGATCAACGACGGCGCACCGAAGTGGCCGACCTCGCGGGCGGAGAAGCTCTGCACCCGCGCGAACACGTCGGCCCGCACATCCCGCCCGAGTGCGGCGGCGGTGCGCGCGCCGTGGAAGACGGCCCCGATGTTGCAGAGCACCTGGACCACACTGATGCCGATCATCAGCGCGCCGACGGTCAGGATGTGACCGGTGTCGCCTGTGACGACACCGTTGTCGATGATGTCGGCGTTCAGGGTCGGCAGATAGAGGGTGGAGCTGGTCTGCAGCAGTTGCAGCACCACCAGCAGGGCGATCGGTTTCTTGTACGGACTCAGGTAGGTCCGCAGCAGTCTCATCAGCACGTGCGGTCTCTCGGGCTCGGCAAGATCGGGGGTCACCTCATCTTCCGGCACCCCGTCGCCGAAACCCCAAGGGTTTTCCCCAAGCGCGAGTCAAAAGCAGATTGTCATACCGACAGGTCGAACGCCCCCGGGTGGATCTGGTCGCGCGTCGCCCCGTACTGCTGGCGCACCGCCTTGCCCACCGCGGCCTCCTCGCCCGGCTCGAAGACCTGCGCGGCGGCGCCCTGCCAGGCCGGCGGAGCCTGTGGGGACAGCATTCCCCGCGCGACGCCCAGCGCCCACGCCGCCTGCCGGGCCGCGCCCAGGGCGGCGTAGTCCGCCGGCTGCGGCACGACGACCTGCGCCCCGAAGACGGTGGGCGCGATGGCCTGGACGGCGGGCAGTTCGGCGGCCGCCCCGAGCAGGAACACCCGGCGCACCTCGACCCCGCGCCCCCGCAGCACGTCCATCGCGTCGGCCAGGGAGCAGAGCATGCCCTCGAACGAGGCTCGTGCCAGGTGCTCGGGCTTCATGGACTCACGCCGCAGACCGGTCAACGTACCCGCCGTGTGCGGCAGTTGAGGGGTTCGCTCGCCCTCCAGATACGGCAGCAGCACCAGCCCGGACGAGCCCGGCGTCGACTTCATGGCGAGCGCCGACAGCTCGGCCAGGTCGGCCGCGCCCAGCAGGTCGGCGGTGCCGCGCAGTGCCCGTACGGCATTGAGGGTGTGCACGACCGGCAGGTGCATCCCGGTCGCGTCGGCGAACGAGGTGATCATGCCGGTCGGATCGGCCAACGCCTCGTGGTGCACCGCCATCACGGAACCGGAGGCCCCCAGCGACACCACCGCGTCGCCCGTGCCGACCCCGAGCCCGAAGGCGGCCGCCATGATCTCCCCGGTGCCCGCCGAGATCAGCAGCCCCTCCGGCGTGGTCCCCGCGGCGTCGGCCGGTCCCAGCACGTCGGGCAGCGCGCACGGATGCCCGAGCGCCAGCTCGACGAGATCGGGGCGGTACGCGCCGGTGCCGGCCGACCAGTAGCCGGTGCCGGAGGCGCCGCCGCGGTCGGTGGTCCGGCGGGCCGGCCGCCCGAGCAGCTGCCACACCAGCCAGTCGTGCGGCTGCAGCACGGCCGCCACCCGCTGCGCGGCCTCCGGCTCGGTGCGGGCCAGCCAGCGCAGCTTCGCCACGGGCTGGGCAGCCTGGGGGACCGATCCGACGGCCTCGGCCCAGGCCTGCCGCCCGCCGAGCGCATCGATCAGATCGGCGGCCGCGACCTGGGCGCGCTTGTCGTTGCCGAGCAGCGCGGGCCGCACCGGGCCACCCTGTGCGTCGAGCGTGATCAGGCCGTGCTGCTGTGCGGAGACGCCGATGGCCTGCACACCCTCCAGCAGCCCGCCTCCGGCCGCTTCGCCGAGCGAGAGCAGCCACACCTGAGGATCGACCTCGGCGGCTTTGGGCTCGACGGGATGCGGCGCGTACCCCTGGCGCAGCACGGCGCCTGTGTCCGCGTCGCAGACGACGATGCGTGTGAACGCGGACGAGCTGTCCAATCCGGCGACTATCCCCATGTCCGGAATTCTGCCGTACGCGCGGAGCGGTCTGGTCATGCGTCGCTGCTTCGATGTCGGAGTGGCCGCCGCCGGTTCACCGGCGGCGGCGCGCGTCAGGTGTTGCTCGTTCCCCATTCGTCCTCGCTGCCGGAGCCCCGCTCCCGCAGCGCGCGCACCCGCCCCGCGACCGATTCGGGCACCCGGTCGCCGACCTTGTCGCTCACGGCGTGGAATGCCCTGCCCGCCGCCTCGCGTCCGTTGTGGGCGGCCGACTCCGCGGCGTTGCGCACCGCCGGGTTCTGCGAGATCTGCCGCGCGGACCTCATGAGCTGCTCGTAGCGCTCGCGCCCGGCCCGTGTGCCGAGCACATAGCCGATGGCCAGTCCCACGACGAACGTGAGCTTGTACCGCATGGGTGTCACCTTCCGTTGCGTCGGTGCTGCCCGCCTACCCTCCCGGGTCCGAGATCACGCGGCACCGAACCGATTGGCGGAGCACCCCCCTGCTTGCGCTAATGTATGTGTCGCAGCGAGCGCGCGCCTTCCGGGAGCACCCCGGTCAGGTGTACTCGGTGCACACGCAGCAATCCCCTGTAGCTCAATTGGCAGAGCAGCCGGCTGTTAACCGGCAGGTTACTGGTTCGAGTCCAGTCGGGGGAGCGCGATCCCCTGTAGCTCAATTGGCAGAGCATTCGGCTGTTAACCGGAGGGTTGCTGGTTCGAGTCCAGCCGGGGGAGCAGATCCGGAAGAGGGCCCAGAGGTGGGTCCTTTTTCGCGTTCAGAGCCTCTTCCGTGTGCTCTGCGCGACATCCGGAACCGGTCCGCACCCAGCGAAGTCCTCTTGGTCGAGCGTTGCCGACCATCCGAAGCAGGAGATCGTATGACCGGCTATGCTGCGGCAGACGGCGCGCACAAATGTGCGCGACGCGCCGTTAGGGGCGGTAGCTCAGCCGGTTAGAGCAGCGGACTCATAATCCGTCGGCCGTGGGTTCGAGTCCCACCCGCCCCACTCGGGCACACGTTCGAAGAACGGTTCCTACCAGCGCACGGAGCGCTCCCACTGGTCAGTCCAGTAGGGGCGCTCAGTCGCTTTCGGCGGCCTGCGTGAGCGGTGCGTGAGCGGCTGTGTCAGACGGCAATGGACGGCGAGCGCGCGGCACGATGCTCTCAGCGTTCCTCGCTACCTCCTGATCGACCTGAGGGAGGAGACTGGTGTACGTGTCGGACGCTAGCTGAATCGTCCCGTGCCGCAGCGTCTCCTTGATCGCGTGTAGGTCACCACCACCCGCATGGATCAAAGTTGCGGCGACGTGGCGCAGATCGCGAAGATTGATCGGCGGCAGCTCCGCCTCCCGGCACAGCCGTCGGAACACGTCCGAGACCTTCTCCGGGTGTAGCCAGCCGCCGTCCTCGTCGACGAACACCTTCCCGGTGTCCTGCCAGGGAAGGCCGCTGTCGAGGCGGGTCTGACGCTCGGCCTGCTGCCGGGCGCGGTGCCCGGCCAGGACTTGCAGCGTCGCCGGCCCCAGCGCGATCGTCGCCGCGCTGCCCTCCGTCTTCGGGTCGCTCTCCACCGGCGTCCACCCGTCTTGGATGATCGTTTTAGAGACCGTCAGCTGGGCCTTGGCGAAGTTGATACCGGACCAGTCCTGCCCGACAGCCTCGCCGCGGCGCAGGCCCCGGAAGGCGATCAGATGGAACAGGGCGTACAGGCGGTCGGTCTCAGCGTGGTCGAGGAACTCGCCGACCTGAACCGGCGTCCACACCATGACCCCTGACGGCTTCTCGCCGATCTGCCGCCACCGCTCCACATGCTCCGGCGTCCACAGCACGGCCTTTGGACGCTTACCTGAGG
Source organism: Streptomyces sp. NPDC018833 (assembly GCF_044390825.1). Lineage (NCBI taxonomy): Bacteria > Bacillati > Actinomycetota > Actinomycetes > Kitasatosporales > Streptomycetaceae > Streptomyces > Streptomyces sp. NPDC018833. The sequence continues at coordinate 577,822 of NZ_JBIRZM010000001.1, forward strand.
CGAGCTCTACGTGCGCGGCCGGGTTGAACGTCAGTAGCTGCTGAGAGATCGCCGCGTTGAGAGCGGATCGCAGCGTCGCCCGGATCCGCTGCTGGGTCGCCGGGCCGGTGATCCGCCGGTACGGGGGGAGTGCGTCCAGCTTTGCGCGTTCCGCGGCCAGCCGTGCCGTCTCGGACGCTGGCGGCCGGGACGGCTTTCCCCACGTCGCACGCGCCTGCTGCTCGCGCCGCTGCTGGTTCTCCGCCTCGATCGTCTCGTTCGCCGTGTCGATGGCGTCGAAGAACTCCACCAGGTGGCCGACGTTGAGACGGTCGAGCAGGATGTGCCCGATGCCCGGCTTGAGGTGCACGCGGATATGGGAGCTGTACCCGTTGAGCGTGCTCTTCTTCCGCTTCTTCGACTCCCACCACTCGTCCAGCCAATCGCCGACGGTCAGCTTCGAGGTGAGCGGCTGGCCGGCGCGGAACCGGCGGCGTGTCTCAGCGAGGTCGGGCAACGGGGCGCTCTTGTTCTTGCTGACCGACTCGAGCAGGTCGCCTATCTTCGTCTGCGCTTCCTGGTCGTCACCGGGGGCGAGGTCGAGCAGGGCTCGTACCTTGTCGAGTGCCGCCTGTGCGTCCTTGGCCGTGGCGTAGCCGGAGCGGGAGAATGAGCGTCGGCTGTCGTCCTCACGGGGCGGGAGCTCCTGCCGTACCGCCCACACGCCATGCCGACGGCTCGACAGCTGCGGGCACGTCTTGCCCAGCACCTTGCCGTCATCGCCGCGGCAGTAACACCGGCGGTACGTAGAACCCTTCATCGAGCCTCCCGCGGTGCTGGACTAATCCTCCCGGCCGGGGATCTCGCCGCCGAGACGTTCCAGTTCATCCTTGTAATTCTGCAGCTTGTCCATCATCTCCTTCTTTCGTTTCGGGTCCTTCTCCAATTCGATGTCGGCTTGGATCATGCTGTCCTTGATCCACCACTCCAGCTCCAAGCGCCGCTCCGCGTGCGGCTCCGTTCTCGCGGGTGTCCGTGCTGCAGCCCGAGCGGCTTCGTTCGCCGCCGATTCGGCAGGGGGCAGGAACTTCTTCCGCCGCGCGGCGGCAACCCACTTGGCCGCCGTGGAGTGCGGCGCTTTGAAGTGATTCGCCACATCACGCGTCGGAGGCATGTCCATGTTCTCGGCGTAGCGGTAGACCTGCGCCACTTCCCGCAGGAACTCGTCCGTCATCTTTACTCGCTTGCGCTTCGGCGATGGCGCGCCGCGGGCTTCGGCATACGCCTCGGCTGCATGAGACTGCAGCTTGTCCAACCACTCCAGAGCCACCTCGGGCCTACGGCTACGGATACCACTCGGCCCTTCGTCGTAAGCGGTTGGATCCGTGTCCGGCCGGCCCTCCTCTTCCGTGAACTCGGCGAGGTACTGCGTGATGTAGTGGATGCCCAGCCGCTTCCACTTGCTGGGGCCGATCACCTTGCGAACGCGCTCATAGACCTCCGGCAGGTCGAAGTAGATGGAAGTGGCATGAGCCATGTCCACCTCGCCCTCGAAGACCTGGAAGTCCAGAAAGAGGACGGTCGGGCCGGCGTTCACCCACGGCCGCCCGGAGCGGTCGATCGCCCATGCGTCCTCCGTGCCGATGACCAAGTGGAAGAACTCTGGCAGTAGAACTCGCCCCACCTGCACCAGTTTGGGCAGGTCAGGGGCGGTATCTCGCGCAAACCATGGGTAGGCCGCGTATCGCCAGCCCGCCGGCGGGATCAGGTAGTCGTCCATGGCGTCATCGTGCCGGGATAGGCAAGCCTTTGGCAACCCAGCGGCAAGTTAATGGCTAAGTATAGACCCTAGCCACTTGTGTGAAAGGAAAGGGTCTGTCAGGATTGTGGCATGGCCCAGAATCACATCCTGCGCCTCGCACAGGTGCGCGCTGCCGTTGCTAACGGTGAAGCTAAGCGCCTCCGGGAGGCCGCACAGCTCTCCATTGGAGAGGTAGCCGAGGCTTGTGGGGTAGACCAGTCAACTGTCTGGCGATGGGAACGGGGTACCCGCAAGCCACACGGGGAGAAGGCGCTCCGGTACGGAGACCTCATCAACTCGCTGCGTCTTCAGATGCGGGAGGCGGCATGACAATCCCACTCACCGTTGCGGAGATCCTCGATCAGCCCGCTCTCGTCCCGCTGTGGCCGACCGTCGGGCGTGCCCTCGGCCTCGCCGAGTCCACCACCTACCAGCTGGCCGCAGAAGGCCGGCTTCCAATCGAGTGCATCCGCCTCGGGCGCCGACGGGTAGTGCGAACCGTCGACCTGCACCGATTCCTCGGGCTCCTGCCCGGAAACGACGACAGCGCCGGGTACCAGCCGGCGCCGCCTGTCGAGCGCATCAGTACATCCACCTGCAAGTAGATCGGAAAGCGCTCATGACCAAGGTACAGCTCGAAGCCGGGGCGTCAACGGTGACGCCCGCCACTAGCGATCAGAGCACCGCCCCGAACTGGGTGGCCGCCTTCCACGCCAACGACCTCCTCAAGACCTACGACCAGGCCGAGGCCATAGCCAAGGACACCGGCACCCTCGCCGCCAGCCGCCTCACCGACGAGCAGCACCTCGCCCTCGACAAGGCCCACGCCGACTTCTGGGGCGTCGGCCCCAACGCCGACTACGCCAACCAGCTCATGCACACCGCGATTTTTTACCTCGGCGCCGCCGTCAAGGCCAGCCCGGACCCCGCCCAGGCGCTCCGCGCCCTGCACACCGCACTCGGCATGACGGAGGGCTGAACCATGGCGACCAACACCCCGGACGTGAACGCCGCCTGGCAGGCGCTCATCACGCAGCACGACCTCGTCATCCACGAGTGGGACATGGCCGGCGTCGACGACAACCTCCGCGCCAGCTACATGGCCCACATGTTCGTCACCAACGACGACCGCAACATCATCGTCGTCCCCGTCGGCCAGGACCCGCGCGAACGCCTCGTCGCCGTCGCCAAGCTCGTCGAGCACCTGGAGAAGGCGGCATGACGAACGCGACGCCTCAGCCCGACAGCACGTTCCCGTACCCGCGGGTCCAGCACGTGGCCGTCATCGACCTGAGCGGCGACTACTACGGATCCCGCTCCGTCCTCGATGACCTGCACGAGCAGGCCCGGTACATCCCCGACGGGGCACACATCCGGATCCTCCTCGGCGAGAGCGCCGCCACCGAAGCCGCTCTCTTCCTCGAGCAGGGGATCGCCCAGCGGTTCGCGCACGCGGCCAGCATCGACGTCGAGCTGCCGGGCGGCAGCAGGTGGGGTCGTTTCGCCGCGCAGAACGTGGACCGCCACGTGCGCGAGGCCCGGGCCGCTCACGCCCAGTTCACGGCGCAGCTGCGGAACACCGCATAGACGTCCGGGCGGGCGCACTGGGGGTGCGCCCGCCCACCACGAACACCCTGACCCAGCTCGAAGAGAAGAGCCGTTCGTGAACCACGCGACCGGGCGGAAGCCCGAACCGATCTGCCTGCAGATCTACACCCGCCTGGCCGCCAGTCCCTCGGCCGGGAGTGCCGCATGAGCGCATACGCCCGCGTCACAGACGCGCTCAACGCGCACGGCAGTAAGGGCCGCGGTACCGCCTGGCAGTGCGTTGCCCACGATGACCGATCTCCCTCGCTGTCCGTCACGAACGGAAGCAAGGGCGTCATGCTCAACTGCCACGCCGGTTGTCCCACGGAAGAAGTGGTAAGCGCCCTGGGCCTCACCATGGCGGACCTGTTCGATGAGCCGCTGCCGCAGCAGGGGCGGCCGCAGGTCGTGGCCGAGTACCAGTACACCGACGAGTACGGCGAAGTCCTTTACCTGGTGCGGCGCCTGGAGCCGGGCTACGACGGGGAGCGGAAGACCTTCCGCCAGTACCGGCCGGACGGCACGCCGGGCGTCAAGGGAATCCGCCGCGTCCTGTACCACCTCCCGTCCGTCCTGGCCGAGGCGAAGGCTGGCGGGACGATCCTGATCCCCGAGGGGGAGAAGGATGTCGACAACCTGCGGAAGCTCGGTGTCGTAGCCACGTGCAACGTGGGTGGGGCGGGCAAGTGGAGCGACGACTACACGGCCTGCCTGCAGGGAGCATCGGAAGTCATCGTGCTCGCCGACCGGGACGAGCCGGGTCGCAAGCACGCCGAAGCCGTCTACCGCTCCATCCAGTCCGCAGGCCTGCCCGTCCGCATCCTTGAAGCCGCCAAGGGCAAGGACGTGTCCGACCACCTTTCGGCGGGACTGGGCTTCGACGAACTGCGCACACCCGAATGGCATCCCACAAATCCCAGAACGCAGGATGCTGCCCACGATGCGGGACCGACGGTGGGTTCTGGGAGTTCTGGGACGCAAGACGGAGCGCCCGCGTGGGAAGAGCCCGTTCCCCTCGACAGTCGCGTCCTGCCACGATTCCCCATCGAGACCCTCGGCCAGCTCGCCCCGTTCGTCACCGCGACCGCAGAGAGCCTGCAGGTGCCCGACGACATGGTCGCGTTCGCCTGCCTCGCCACCATCTCGACCGCGACCGGCGGCCGCCGCAAGATTCAGGTCAAGCACGGGTGGACCGAGTCCACCGCGCTCTACCTCACGGCCCTGGCCGACTCGTCCGAGAAGAAGACGCCGGCACTCAACGCCGCCTGCGAACCGCTGCGCGACATCGAGACCGAGCTGATCGAAGCGGCACGGCCAGAGGTCGAGGAGACCCGGCAGCAGATCCGCATCACCGAGAAGGCGATGGAAGCCGCGGAGAAGGCTGCCGGCGGCGGCAAGGCGGCAGACCGCGAAGACGCCAGGGCGGACGCCGAGGCAGCCAGGGAGAAGCTTCTGGAGCTGGGCGACAACCCGGCCCTACCGCTGCTGCTGGTGCGAGACATCACCCTCGAAGCCCTGGCGCTCCGCATGGCCGAGCAGAAGGGCCGCCTCGGATCCCTCGCGTCCGAGGGCGGACTGTTCAAGATTGCGGCTGGCCTCTACGGCAACAACGGCAAGGCCAACACCGACCTGTTGCTCGAGGCGTATACCGGCGGGCCGTACAGCATCGAGCGCATCGGCCGACCGGACCGTCGCATGCCATCCACGTTCCTTGCCCTCGGAATGATCATCCAGCCCGGGATGATCGCGGGTCTAGAGAAGAAGAACCCCGAGTTCCGGCAGTCCGGATTCCTTGGCCGGTTCCTGTACGCGAAGCCGGCCCCCACCGAATCCGACACCTTCGACACCCCGGAAGTCCCATTCGGTGTAGCCGAGGACTACAGCCAGCGGGTCCGCGCCCTCGTCACCGGGGTGTGGAACACCAGCGACGTCGTGATGATGCGCTTGTCCGCCGACGCCCGGGCCGAGTTCGGCCGGTTCTACGACGCCTTCGGCAAGCGCAGGAAGCCGGGCGGCGACCTGCACGACATCGCCGACTGGGCAGGCAAGCTCCGTGGCCAGCTCGTCCGAATCGCCGCCTGCATCACCCTCTTCGAGGACCCCGCGGCGCAGGAGATCAGCCTCGAACGCATCCAGGCCGCCCTGTCCATGGCCCCGTACTTCATCGCCCATGCCCGCGCCGTATTCGACCTCATGGGCAAGAACCGGGAGGGTGCGCTCAAGCCCCTGCGCGACCTCCTCACATGGCTCCGCAGCCGGGGCGAGCCGGGCGCAGACTTCTCCGCTCGGGACGCGTGGCAGGCGCTCAAGGGCCGCGAGTGGGCCGAGGACATGGACGCCATGACCGAGGTCTTGAAGGAGATGGAGCGGCACGGATGGATTGCATTCCGTCCTACGCCCGACTCGGGCAAGCCCGGCCGCAAGCCGTCTCCGCGCTACGACGTTCACCCCTGGGTCGCACGCCCGCCAGAGCGTCCCGGAAATCCCAAAACGCGCCAGTGATTCCACCCCGCGAGATCGCCCAGAGTTCTGGGAGTTCTGGGACGCGAACAGCGCAAGGAGTGCCTGACAGAAATGACAGAGGCCCAGACGGCTCCGACCGTCACGAGCGTCCGGTTCAACCCTCGCTCCAACACCCATGCCGGCTCCCTTGCCCGGCTCCATCGGGACTACCTGCTGGAAGAGACGACGCGCCTCGGGTACCACGCCCCTGGCATGCCGCTCGCCGCGTGGCTCAACACTTTCCTGATCACGGTGGACGACATCCCCGTCGGATACTGCGCCGCCGACCACACGCGGTACGCGATAGAGCTGATCTACATCGAGCCGACCTGGCGCGGCCGTGGGCTCGCAAGCCACCTGCTCCGAGACCTGATGGCCACATGTCCCCAGCCCATGCAGATCAAGGCGCCACTCAGCCCCGGGGGCGAGGCGCTGGCGCGCACGCTGGGGCTCGAAGTCTCGGAGCCGACCGCCGAGGAACTAGCCACGGCGATGGAGATCGCCCGGGACCTGAACGCCACGATCGCCCGGCACTGCCAGCATCGGCGCAAGTCCGGCAACCCGAGCAAGCCCTGCCTCCGCTGCTACCGGAACGTGATTAATACGTCGGCCGCCAACGTCGTCCTGACCTACTGCCGCGCCGTCCGGCTCGGTGTCGCGTGAACGTCGACGACCTGGTCGCCGCGAAGGTGGCCGCCGCCCGTGCCCGCATCGAGCGGGAGAAGCGCCGGCGCGCAGACCTCGCCGCCGCCCGCCGCCGCGGCATCGCCATCCGCCACGCCGCCAAGCTCCGCGAACTCAACTACCGCCGCACATACCCCGAGAAGGAGACACCGTGACCACCACCAGCGACATCGCCCGCGCCCACGGCCACACCGGCCCCACCAACTGCCAGGACTGCGGCACCACGGAGAACGTCCACTTCGGCAGCTGGTGGAGCCCGGAGAGGCACGAGGGCGGCAACTTCCTCCAGTGCTGCGCCTGCGGCATCAAGGCCGGCGACCCGATCAGCGAGCACTTCGACTGCGGCGCGGCCATCACCCAGTACGTCCTCAACGAGCACACCAGCCCCTACAGCAAGCTCGCGTACAAGCGGGTCCACGCCAGGGCCGTCGAGGAGTACATGCAGGGGCAGCACGCCGCCGTGACCTACCTGGACCTCGAAGGCGACGCGGCCCACCAGTACGCGCTCGGCGTGGTCCTCAACCAGGTCGGCCGTGCCTACGCCGCCGCGGCCCTCAACCAGGCCGCGGAGTTCCTTGTCGACAAGCTCGACAAGGACACCTACGTCGCCCTCGGCGGCATCGCCGCCACCCTCGACCTGGACGTCGTCGAAGACCTCGACGGTGCCAACGGCACAGGCGAAGACGAGGGCCCGGACGTGCGCGTCTTCCACCGGGCCGACGGCTGGACGATCGGCGGCTCGCCGACCGCCGAGGCGTGCACCAGCAACCACTACCGCCAGCAGGACGGCCGGCCGCCGTGCACGGACACCGCCGTCTGGAAGGTCGTCAAGTCCCGGGACTTCGGCCTGAGCATCGGCTTCTACTGCGACAGCGATCTGCCCACCGAGCACCGCCACCTGGCCACCCGCACCTGATCCGCACGCACGTCGGCCGGGCCCGCGGATATCGGGCCCGGCTCCCGCTCAGTATCCCGCGACTTGCTTCCCCGCAGGAAGTAAGTCGCCGACCCCGAAGGAGTCCGCCATGGCAGGCGAGACCGTCATCACGGTCGTCGGCAACCTCGTCGACGACCCCGAGCTCCGCTTCACCCCGAACGGCGTCGCGGTCGCCAAGTTCCGCGTCGCCTCAACGCCCCGCACCTTCGACCGGCAGACCAACGAGTGGAAGGACGGCGAGCCGCTGTTCCTCACCTGCTCGGTGTGGCGGCAGGCCGCCGAGAACACGGCCGAGACCCTCGCCCGCGGCATGCGCGTCATCGTCCAGGGCCGTCTGAAGCAGCGGTCCTACGAGGACCGCGAGCAGGTGAAGCGCACCGTGTACGAGCTGGACGTCGACGAGGTCGGCCCCTCGCTGCAGTACGCCTCCGCCGTCGTCACCAAGAAGACCGGCGGCCAGCAGCAGAACGGCCAGACCGCGAACGATGGATGGGGCGGCGCCCGCCCGGCCCAGCAGCAGGCCCCGGCCGGGCAGCCGTCGGCCGCAGACAACCCCCCGTTCTGATCAAGGAGGCCACCGTGTCCAGTCAGGCCGAACTCTTCAACAAGATGTCCCGCGCCCTCGCCCGAGCAGACGCTTTGGCCGAGCAGTGGGCGGGCGACATGACGCCTGTCACTCGCAGCGCCGCCGCCGACCTGTTCGCTTCCGTGCTCGAGCTCAACGGTTGGACGCAGGTCGACAGTCGTCCGCAGCTGCAGCCAGTGGCCGGCCCCGACGAAAGGGCCCCGCGATGACCGACACCGAACTCCAGCTCCTCTGCCAGGGCTTCCTCCTCGGCGTGTACCTGATGCTCGCCGTACAGCTGGCGGGGCAGTACCGGGACGCGCGACGGGATGCCCGGGCGGCCGCCGCCGCGCTCGCCCGCGCACAGGAGCGGCACGCCGTCCGCGACTGGCGCGACGCCCTCGCCATGCGGGAGCGGGTATGAGCGCAGACATCACGCCGTGGCTCGCAGAGGCTGCCCGTATTCGGGATGAGGCTGGGGGCTACACCTTCGAGTCCCTAGCCGTGGCCATGATTCTCAAGCTCGGCTGGTTTCAGGCAGCTGGCATTGCTGGCGCCCTTGAGCCCCACGTCCGCGGCTGGGGTTGGGGCCTGCAGAGCGAGCAGGGGAGGGCGGTAGCCCCTCTGTTCGAGATCCTCGGCTGGGAGCAGTCCGCACTCCTGCTCGCCTGGTTCAACAACCTCGAGAACTACCGAGAGGTCCGCGACACCTTCCCGGCAGAGGTGGTGTCCCGGTGAGCGCCAGCTGCGACCTGTGCGAGCAGGCCATCGACGACGGATACCTGTGCGTCGGCTGCGTCAAGGGCACCCGCGTCCGCCTGGAGGCCATGCCCACCTTGTACGGCGGGCTCGCCGCGCTGCTCCCGCCGAGCAGCGGCACCACCGGCGGCCGCACCGGGAAGGGCGGCCCTGCGCCGCTCCCGGTGAACGAGGACATCCTCGACCTCCGGAGCTCCGCGGGCATGGTCGCGACGCTGGAGAGCTGGGTGGACGCGATCCGGGCCGAGCGCGGCCGCCCCGAGGTCCCGCACCCGGGCAGCCCGACCGGCCGGGTCACACGTGCGGTCGGCGAGCTCCTCGGCCACCTTCCGTGGGTGGCCGTGTCCTGGCCCGAGGCCGGCCTGTTCGCCGGGGAGATCCGGGAGCTGGCCCGCTCGGTCAGCTCGATCATCCGCCCGCCCGCCGCCGACCGCGGGCACCGGGTCGGGAACTGCCCGGCCGCCTTCGGCGACGGCGTCATCTGCGGCGCCGTCCTGCGCCTGGCGCCCGGCGAGAAGGTCGTCACCTGCCGCTGGTGCCAGACCTCGTACCCGCCGGCCACCTGGGCCGGGCTGAAGGCCCTGATCGACGAAGACGCCAAAGGGTCGGGACTAGTCCGGACCCCTGGTTGTGACCAGGCTTTTTCGGCGTTCACCGAAGAAGGGTGGGCGTCAGTGCCCACCCCCGCAGCAGACCAGGAGGAGGAGTCATGGCCGAGCGCGTCGTGACCTGCCGGATGACGAACCGGTACGGCAACCGCTGCACCGCCGAGGCGATCGACCCGAACGGCGAGGTGCTGATCTGCATACGGCACTACAGCGCCGCGGTCCGCACCGTCCGCGAGGCGCAGGCTCGGGTGCTGAAGGGCACGACGTGACGTCGCCACCCCTGTTGACAGATGTCGCCACCCCCCTTTACGGTTGTGGGGCACGGGCCGCTTCAGGTACTAGGAGGGACGTGAGTACGTGGAGAGAGCGCCATGACGCAGCCGTCCGGAAGCAGGAAGCCGCACAGCAGGCCTACCGAGAAGCCACCGACGAACGGGCCCAAGCCCTGATCGACGGCGAGGCCGAACTCGGTAGCCAGGCCGCGGTAGCCAAGGAGCTCGGGGTCACCCGGGCCGGCATCAACCGGGCCATCAACGCCCTACGCAAGAAGCAGTCGTAGGCGACTGCCCCCACAACTGAAGACGGCCCAAAGCCGGTGCTACCAACACCGGCCAAGGGCCTAACCGAACCACCTGACCAGACCAGGAGGACGGCTATGGCTAACTCTGCCATGCCCACAGGCGCGTCGACGCGCCCGCCCTACCCCGGCGACAGCGACCCCCACCCCGACGAGGCCCTGCGCCGCGCCCGCGCCCAGGACGCCCGCGACTACGCCGAAGCACAGGCACAGCGGCAGGTGCAGGACCACCGCCGCGACGTCGACCTGTGCGGGCCGCAGATCCGCGGTGCAAGGTGAGCGCCCGCACGGTCACCGTCGTGACCCGTAACGGCGTCAAGGCCATCGTGTCCGAACCGTCCTGGTGCACAGCCGACCACCCGCAGGGCATCTTCCTGGCGGACGTCAGCCACCGCGGCGACCCCATCGAGGTGCTGCTGCAGGACGGCACGGTGCTGGCGTCGGCGGAGCTGGCCCAGTGGCCGTACAACGTGCGCAACCGGCTGCCGATCATGTCGGTTGTCCTCGACACCGAGGGCACCGAGTACGACGACGAGCAGCTGCAGGAGCTCGCCTCCAAGTTGCTGACGTTCGCCGCGCTGGTTGTGCCGCAGCTGCGTGTGCTGCTGGCCGAGGCCGTCGAGGAGGCGTCCCGGTGAGCGGGGAGCAGCGGGCGCTGCTCGAGGCGGTTTTCGAGGCGCTCGCCATCCCGTACCCGGCCACCATCGGCGATGGCGAAATCCACGGAGAGATCCTCGACCGCCGGGTGATGCATGCCCGTCTCGCCCTGGAGGACGTCCTACAGCGCGGCGGCGACGCAGGGTGGAACGCGGACTACCTCCGGGCGCGGCTCCTCGAGCACCCGCCCACCGGCTACCGCGCCTATGGGGCGCCGCAGACGGAGGCCGGCCAGTGAGCCCCCGCACCGACGACCCGATGCGCACCTGGCTGACGCGCCTGTCGCTCGCCGCCGGTGTCGCCTTCACCGCGCACGCCGAATACGACCTCGCCCGCACCCTCGGCGCCGACCCGTGGATCGCCGCGATGCTCCCGGTCGCGGTCGACGCCTACGTCGTGGCCGCACTCCGCTGGTTCCGCGGCTTCGACATCACCCTGTCCCTGTCGCTGATGGGCGCCGCCCAGGTCGCGGCGCACCTCCTCGACGCGAAGGTGATGACGGTCAACATCCCGATGGTCGTCATCGTGTCCCTGCTCGTGCCCGTGGCGATCTGGCGTACCCACGCCCTCGCCCGCAGCGAGCACGCCGTACCCGCCGCCCCGGCGCCCGTACCCGCCGCCCCGGCGCCCGTACCCGCCGCCCCGGCGCCCGTACCCGTCGAAGTACAGCGCGTACCCGAGCCACCCGAGACGTACCCGGCGATCGCCAAGCCCGTACCCGCGGCACCCGAGCAGACTCCCGTTGATCACTTTGCGGACAGCTGCAAAGTGACACCCGTACTCGCCGCCGAGGAGCCCCGTACCCGCACCGAAGTACACGCCGAGTACGTACCCGACCCCGTACCCGAGGACGACGACGAGCACGTACTCGACCCCGACCCGCTCGTCGCCGAGTCGCGTCACGTCTTCGCTCACATGCTGACCCAGGGCGAAGTGCCCGGAGTACGCGTACTCCGGGCCCGGCACGGCATCGGCCAGCCCCGCGCACAGCGCATCCGCGACGCACTCAAGGAGACGCTGTGACCGACATCGAAAAGGCCGCCCGCGACGCGGTCGAAGCCCAGGCCAACACCGAGCAGGTGGCGCTCATCCAAGCCGTACTGGCGGCACAGCAGCTCACCCAGCAGCAGGCGCAGCCGGTGGCGCCGGCGCCCGTACAGCAGTCGTCGAACGTCGCGAAGTGGGTCGGCGTCGGCATCGGCGGCGCGCTCGCTCTCACTCCGCTCGCCATGGCCGCCGCCATGCTCGCCATCGCGGTCGGCATCTCCGCTGTGGCGCTCACCATTTGCACGCTCGTACTCCGCTCGATGTGGGTGGACATGCAGAAGGGCAAGAAGTCATGACCAGTGCCGAGTACCGCAAGCGCGCCGAGAACGCGCTGCGCCCCGCCTTCCGTCCAGTGACCGCGCAGGACATCGCCGAAGCCGCGGTGTGGGCGCAGCTGGCGACGGCCGCGGCGATCGAGGAGCAGGGCCAGGCGGTGCGCGATGGCGAGTGACCCCAAGTTCACCGCCGGCGAGACGGTCCGGATGGCCTGGCTCGTCGCCCGCATGGCGAAGCGCGGCATCGCTGATGACCGCGAGTACGGCGGCCGCGTCCACCAAGGCGACCTCCAGCGCAAGTTGGACCGGATCGTCGAAGGCGCCCGCAAGCGCGAAGAGCAGGGCAAGTAGCTACGCCGCGGGGCGGCCGTACCCGGCACAGGTACACCGGCCGCCCCGCGTACCCCGACCGCTCACCGAGCAGCAGGAGACCACCATCATGACGGACACCCTCGTACCCGCCGAGGCCACCGCCCCGAGTACACCCCTATCCGCCATACCCGAGCAGCCGGATACGCCCGTACCCGTCGACAACCCCAACCTCCCCGAGCCCGGAGTACGCAACGAGAAGCGGCGCCCCGTCGTCGCGGGCTGGCTGACCAACCGGCGCGACTTCCTCGTCACCGCCCGCCACGCCGGCGCCAACGTCGGATACGCCGCCCTCTTCCACGGAGTACGCCTCCCCGTGTACTCGGCACGCCTCGCCGCCCGGGCCCCGCTCGGCGCCTGCCGGTTCATCGCCAACACCAACCGGTGGGTCTGGGACCGCGAAGCCGCACCCCTCCGTGACTTCGCCGTCCGCTCCGAGGACGTCGAGGAGTACATGCGCCTCGCCAAGCTCCGCGGCAGCCGGGTACGCCTCCGCGGCCTCGTCACCCTCGTCGCCGCAGTGTTCGGCATCGGTTTCGCTCTGTGGCTGTACGTCGTCGCCCCTGCCTACCTGTACGCCTTCGCCGCCGGCGGCGTACTGCTCTGCGGCCTCGCCGGACAGGAGAAGGACGCCCGCGTCATCGGCCCCGCCGTCATCAAGACCGAAGTACAGAAGCTCACCGGCTCCATCGTGCTCCGCGGCCTCGACGCCATCGGCAACGCCAAGATCTCCGGTGCCATCAAGAAGGGCGGCGATATGAACGGGCTGCGCTTCACCAGCGAAATCGTCCGCGACGGGCCCGGCTACCGGGCCGACCTCGACCTCCCGTATGGCGTCACCCCAGACGACGTGATGGAGGCCCGCCAGGCCCTCGCGTCCGGGCTGCGCCGCAAGACCGGCTGCGTCTGGCCCGGCCCCGATCCCGACGAGCACGAGGGCCGGCTGATCCTGTGGGTGGGCGACCGGCCGATGAACGAGACCACCAAGCCCGCGTGGCCGCTGCTCAAGGAGGGCCAAGTCGATCTGTTCCGGCCCGTCGTGTTCGGCAACGACCAGCGCATGCGGGACATGACCGTCACCCTGATGTTCGCCGCGATCGTCATCGGCTCCATCCCGCGCATGGGCAAGACGTTCCTGCTCCGCCTGCTGCTCCTCATCGCCGCCCTCGACCCCCGCGCGCAGCTGTACCCGTTCGACCTCAAAGGCACGGGCGACCTCGGCGCACTGGAACCCGTCGCCCACCGATACAGGGCCGGTGAGGAGGACGAAGACCTCGAGTACATCGTGCAGTCGCTGAGGGAGCTGAAGAACGAGCTGCGGCGCCGGGCGAAGGTCATCAAGTCGCTGCCGCGGTCCCTCTGCCCGGAATCGAAGGTGACGCCGGCCCTCGCCTCCGACAAGAGCCTCGGCCTGCACCCGATCGTCATCGGCATTGACGAGTGCCAGGTCGTCTTCGAGCACGAGAAGTACGGAGCCGAGATCGAATCGATCTGCACCGACATCACCAAGCGTGGCCCGGCCCTCGGCATCGTCGGCATCTTCGCCACACAGCGCCCTGACGCCAAGTCCCTGCCGCCGGGTATCTCCGCGAACGCTGTCCTCAGGTTCTGCCTGAAGGTGATGAACCACCAGGCGAATGACATGGTGCTGAGCACCGGCGCCTACAAGTCCGGGATCCGCGCAACGATGTTCTCCCGCAAGGACCTCGGTATCTGCTGGATGGCCGGTGAGGGCGATGACCCGCGGATCGTCGCCTCGGCGTTCGTCGACGCGGTGGGCGCCGAGAAGGTCGTAGCCAGGGCCCGGACCATGCGCGAGGCCTACGGCAACATCACCGGCCACGCCATCGGCCAGGGCCCCGAGAACCAGGTGCCCGAGTACGACCTCCTCGCCGACGTCCTCAAGGTCGTGGCCGCCGACGAGGAACGCATCTGGAACGAGCGCATCGCGACCCGCCTTGCCCAGCTGCGACCCGACGTGTACTCGGGCTGGGAGACGGAGAACGTCACCTCCGCGCTCAAGCCGCACAAGGTCACCACCCAGGGCACGGCAGGCACCACCGACGAGGGCGAGCGCACCACCCGGCGGGGCATCAAGCGAGCCGACGTCGTCGCCGCCATAGCAGCCCGTGACGGAAAGAAGGGGTAGCGCATCGGTCTGCCGGTAGCACCCTCAGCTGCTACTGGTAGCACCCTCGCTAGCACCCCAAACCGCCTGTGACCTGTGGTGCAGCAGATAGCACCACAGGTCCGCCGCACCCACGAAACCGGCCCTAAGGCCCCTGGGAGACCTCTGTGTTCATCACTACGATCCTCGCCCTCGCCCCCCTCGGCGGTTACGCAGCGCTGTGCGCCGTCCAGCCGTTCACCCGGTGCGGCAAGTGCGCCGGTGAAGGCGAACGGGAGCGCTTCGGCAAGACCAGGACATGCCCCCGCTGTCGCGGCCGCGGTCAGCACCTGCGCGCCGGCCGCCGCCTCCACAACGCCGCCCAACGAACCCACGACGCCGGAAGCCGCTGACAGGAAAGCCCGACCGGAGGACGATGCCGTCATGCCCGCAGCGATCCGCGCCACGTACCTGTCGTTCGCCGCTCTCCTACTCGTCGGCGGCGGCTTCATAGCCGGCCGCACGACAGCACCCAGCCCTCACGACGCAGGCGCTGAGTGCAAAGACGCGCGGCAGATGGTCACAGCCTCGCTCACCGAAGCGAAGGCAGCCCACGACGCTGAAGCGGGGACCGGACAGGAGGAAGCTCGGCTGGCTGCTTACGCCATACTGCAGAACCCCGGCTGCTTCGACGCCAAGACCCGGGCCACGGCCCAGAGCGTCATCGACTCCCAGGACCAAGCGGCCATGAGCGGCTTGACCGACGAAATCCGACAATGCGTCGAGGACGCAACCGACGACTACTCATGGAGCAACTGCTGATCGTGAGCGACCATGGAGCCATGAACGAGCCGCTCCTCGTCGACGCCTACGCCGCAGCAGCAGCCACCGGAATCCGACCCGGCACCATCCGCGTCTGGCTCCACCGCGGCAAGCTCACCCACCACGGCCACGACCGCCAAGGCCGCGCCCTCGTCGACCTCAACGAACTCCAGAACGCCCCCGCCGCCAAGGCCGCTTGACCAGCCTGATCGCAGGGTGTAACACTCGAACCACGTCCGGCGTGCCCGGACACACAGACATCGAAGCCCCGCCCATCCGGCGGGGCTTCCGTCATTCCCCTCACATGCCACCGTGCGGTGGTCGAAGATGAGCCCTCTCATCCGCAATGTCCTTGGGGGGACCATGCGCACCCGCACCATCACGGCCGGCCTCGCCGCCGCACTTCTCACGCTCACCGCCTGCAGCAGCGGCGACGGCAAGCCCCTCGACACGAGCGCCGCAGTCATGTGCGAGGACTTCGTCAAGCAGCGCCTGAAGTCACCCGGCACCGCCAAGTTCCCTGGCGTCACGGACGGCGACTACGCCACGACCACAGTCCTCAGCGACACCAAGCCCTGGAAGTACAAGGTCGTCGGCGTGGTCGACAGCCAGAACGGATTCGGGGCCACCGTCCGCAGCAACTACACCTGCACCGTCTCCACCGAGGACGACGACACCTGGACCCTCGACGACATGCAGCTGACCCAGCGCTGACCCACCCCACATCAAGCCCGGCCCGCACCACGCAGGCCGGGCTCACGCATGTATGGAGGACACCATGGCCGCATGGACCGCCCAGCACCGTCTCGCCATCTATCGCCAAGTCGAGACGACCGCTGGCCCGGTGACCGAACGCGGCCAGCAGTGGGCCGAGACGCGAGCCACCGGACGCGTACACCTGCTCTGCAACTGTGGGTGGACCTCAGGCTGGATCGACCGTAAGGACATGCCCAGTCGTGAGCAACTCAAGGCAGAGCATGGGGTTCCTCTCATGAGCCTGAGCGTCTGACCATGCCCCGGAAGGCCATGCAGGTGTGTCCGACTCCTGGCTGCCCGAACCTGACCCCCGCTGGACGATGCCCCCCCTGCCTTACCCAGGCCCGGGCGGCACGCCCCACACCCCACAGCCGTGGCTACGACAGGCGATGGCGAGACGCCAGCGCCCGCTACCTGCAGGACCATCCGTACTGCGAGTGCGACGAGTGCGCGCCCCTCCCCCCGCTGCAGCGCGACCTGGCAACCGAGGTCGACCACATCGACGGCCTCGGCCCGCTCGGCCCGCGCGGGTTCGACCCGGCCAACTGGCAGGCCATGAGCAAGCGGCATCACAGCCGCAAGACCGCCCGCGAGACCTGGGGCTGATCGCGCCCGGCTCCGATCGTCGTCACGCTCGGTCGCCGCACCCAGGGGGGTGACCCCGGCCGGCTGGGGGCGGAACAGCGCGGGGGAGGGCGCGAGGAGGTCCGCCGGGTTCAGAAGGTCAAGATCGTCACGCAAGGTGACGGCGCTCGGTGCTGCGCAATGCAGCGTTGAAGGAGTGATCGATATGCCCCGTGGAGGAGCACGTGCCGTCTCTGGGCCGCCGCCGGACCCGAGGTCGCTGCGCAGTGCGAGGGTGGCCGACAAGGGCGGCTGGCGGACGCTGCCGGCGGAGGGGCGGGACGGCGAGGCGCCTGTGTGGCCGTTGACGACGGCCGCTGACCGGGAGCTGGATCTGTGGGAGGACCTGTGGGGCAAGCCGCAGGCCGTGGCATGGGAGGACATGGGCCAGGAGCTGGAGGTGGCGCTGTTCGTCCGGACGTTGGCCGAGGCTGAGCGGGCCGACGCGCGGGTGGACGTGAAGAAGATGGTGCGCGGATACCTCGACAGCCTGGGCCTGAGCGTGGCGGGCATGAACAGGAACCGGTGGAAGATCGCCCCGGCGCTCGAGGAGCCCGTGGCGTTGGTGACGGAGCCTGTGCGCCGCCCGTCGGCACGCGACCGGCTGAAGGTCGTGCCCAGTGGCGAAGGCAGCTGAGGCTGCCGCCGAGTTCGTCGTCGACTTCCCCACCCTGTGGATCGTCCCGGACTGGATCGAGCACCACTGCCCCATCCCGGACGGCTTCCGCGTGGGCGAGCCCATGGAGCTGTACCCGTGGCAGCTGTGGTGCACGGTCAACCACTACCGCGTGAAGCCGGAGGCCCGTGTCGGGCAGCTGGCGCCTGCGTTCCACTACCGCCGTAGCCAGGTCGTTGCTCCGCAGAAGACGGGCAAGGGGCCGTGGTCGGCGACGATCGTCCTGGCCGAGGCTGCCGGCCCGGTCGTGTTCGACGGCTGGGCCAAGGGCGGCGAGCGGTACCGGTGTTCGGAGCACGGCTGCGGGTGCGGCTGGTGGTACGAGTACGCGGCCGGTGAGCCGATGGGCGTGCCGTGGCCGACGCCGCTGATCCAGCTGACGGCGACCTCGGAGGATCAGGTCGCGAACGTGTACCGGCCGCTCCGTTCGATGGTGAAGCGCGGCCCGCTCGACGAGCTGATGCAAGCTGGCGAGGAGTTCACCCGGGTCGGCAACGACGGGCGAATCGACGTCGTGACGTCCTCGGCTCTCTCCCGCCTGGGGAACCCGATCGTCTTCGCGATGCAGGACGAGACCGGGCTCTACACCACGGCCAACAAGCTGCGCCGCGTCGCTGAGACGCAGCGCCGCGGCGCGGCCGGCATGGGTGGCCGGTCGATGGAGACGACGAACGGGTGGGATCCATCCGAGCAGTCGGTGGCGCAGACGACGTCTGAGTCCAAGCGCAGGGACATCTTCCGGTACCACCCGCAGCCCCCGCGGTCCCTGTCGTATGGCGACAAGCGGCAGCGCCGGAAGATTCACAGCATCGTGTACGCCGGTAGTGCGCACGTCGACTTGGACGCGATCGAGGCTGAGGCGGCCGAGATCATGGAGAAGGATCCGGCGCAGGCTGAACGGTTCTTCGGTAACCGGTGCGTGGCCGGGTCGGCGTCGTGGCTGGACCCGGCGAAGTGGGCGGCGAAGGCCAAGCCTCAGCGGGTGCGGCCGATGACCCGCATCGTGCTCGGGTTCGACGGCTCGGACATGGACGACTGGACCGCGATCCGGGCCGAGACGATGGACGGCTACCAGTTCACGCCCTTGCACGGGGACGACGACGCTCCGACGATCTGGAACCCGGCCGACTACGGCGGGCAGGTCCCGCGCGCCGAGGTCCGCGCGGCGATGGACCAGCTGATGAACCGGTACGACGTGGTCCGGCTGTACGCGGACCCGCCGTACTGGGACACGGAGATCGACGAGTGGGTCGACAAGTACGGCGAGGAGCGCGTCATCCGCTGGCACACCCGGCGCATCGTGCAGATGCACTCGGCCTGTGAGCGCCTGCGTACCGACGTGCTCAAGCGCGACGCGGATGGGTTCACGCATGACGGGTGCCCGATCACCGAGACGCACATCGCGAACACGCGAGCCGCGTCCCGCCCGATGGACCGCTACGTGCTCCGCAAGGCGAGCCCGAGTCAAAAGATCGACGCGACGATCCCGAGCATCCTCGCCCACGAGGCGCTGGGTGACGTCATCGCCGCGGGCCTGGCCGAGCGGCAGGTGTCCTACTACTACGGAGCATGATGGAGGGCCCATGGCTACGGAGGGGCAGGCTCTCCAGCTAGTCGCGCTGCTGGAGAACGAACTGATCCGGCGGCGCGGCGAGATCGACGTCCACAATGCGTATTACCGCGGCCAGCAGAAGCTGAAGTTCGCGTCGGACGAGTTCGCGAAATTCCATGGGGAGCGCTACCGCGACTTCTCCGACAACTGGGTGCAGGTAGTGGCCGACAGCCCGGTGGAGCGGCTGACGGTGACTGGGTTCCTCGCCTTGGGCGAGACGTCCGCGGACAAGGATCTGTGGGAGGTTTGGCAGGTCAACGGTCTGGACGCCGATTCGCAGCTGGGTTTCCTCGGGGCGGTCACCGGATCGCGGTGCTTCGTCCTGGTGTGGGGTGACCCTGACGATCCGAACATGCCGGTGGTCACCTTCGAGGACGCGTCGCAGTCGATCGTGGCCTACGAACCTGGGTCGCGCCGGCACCGGCGGGCGGCGCTGAAGCGCTGGCAGGATGGCAACGAGGACTACGCCACCTTGTACTTGAAGGACGAGGTGTGGAAGTTCTGCCGCCCCCTCGCGCAGCAGGACAAGTCTCCGCAAGAGGCGGATGTCGACGAGGAGCTGAAGCGGTGGAAGCCGCGGGAGATGGGCGACGAGCCGAATCCTCAGCCGAACCCCATGGGCGTGGTGCCGATGGTGGAGCTGCCGAACAAGCCGATGCTCGTCGACGAGCCGATCTCCGACGTCCGGGGCGTCATCGCGATGCAGGACGCGATCAACCTGCTGTGGGCGCAGCTGTTCACAGCGTCCGATTACGCCAGCTTCCCTCAGCGGGTGATCCTCGGGACCGAGCCGCCGAAGATCCCGAAGCTGAACAGCGCCGGGGAGATCGTCGGCCATCAGAACGTCGACATCCAGAAGTTCGCCGTCGACAGGGTGATGATGTTCTCCGGCGAGAAGGCGCGCATTGCAGAGTGGCAGGCCGCGAACCTGGCCATGTACACGGGCATCATCGAGGTCGCGGTCGGGCACCTGGCCGCGCAGACCCGCACGCCGCAGCACTACCTGATCGGCAAGATGGCCAACCTGTCCGCGGACGCTCTGCTCGCCGCGGAGACCGGGCTGGTGCAGCGGGTCGACGAGAAGAAGCTGTGGTTCGGGCAGGGCCTGCGTGAGATGGCGCGGCTGATCGCCCTGGCCAAGGGCGAGGACGCGAAAGCATCCGCGCTGCGGTCGGGCCGGGTGATGTGGGCCGATTCGGAGTCCCGCTCGCACGCGCAGATGGCCGACGCGCTGCTGAAGCTCAAGCAATTGGGCTTTCCCTTCGAGTGGCTGGCCCTGCGGTACGGGCTCACGCCGACCGAGGTCGCCGACATGATGGAGATGAAGGCCGCCGAGCTGGAGGCCGACCCGGTCACCGAGTTGACCCGGCAGATGACCGGCGGCGCCGGGCCGATGCCCACCGAGGATGAGGTGAGTACTACTCACGTCACCGACGACGAGCCGGAAGCGGAGCCTGCGCCGTGAGCCCGTCGCCTCAGGCAGTGGCGCACATGGAGGCGCGGCGCCGCCTGGCGGAAGCAACGGCGCGGGCGGCCCGCCAGTCGTGGCGGCAGGTCGACCGGGACAATATCCGCGCCTCGTGGCTGGCGCTGCTGGTCCGGGTCCTTGCGATCGTGTCCGGCGGGCAGCTGGCCGCGGCGCAGACGACGGAGGCGTGGCTGGCGGCGCTCCTCGGCCACGATCCGGAGCAGCCGGAATCGGATCGTCTCAACCCGGCGGCACTCACCGGCGTGGACGGCTCAGGCCGCCCGCTCGCGGATGTTCTGATGGCCCCGATGTGGGCGGCGCTGCGGCTGGTCACGGCGGGCAAGCCTGTGGCGCAGTCGATGGC
This sequence comes from Streptomyces sp. NPDC018833, assembly GCF_044390825.1. Lineage (NCBI taxonomy): Bacteria > Bacillati > Actinomycetota > Actinomycetes > Kitasatosporales > Streptomycetaceae > Streptomyces > Streptomyces sp. NPDC018833. The sequence continues at coordinate 598,598 of NZ_JBIRZM010000001.1, forward strand.
GTCCGGTTCTGCGCTGCTGGATGTGGTTGTCCGTACCGCGGTGGCGGATGCGGGCCGTGCCGCGGATCAGGTCGGGATGGTCTCCCGTCCGGGCGTGACGTCGTACATCCGCGTGGTGGAGGGCGGCGCCTGCTCGCGCTGCATCATCCTCGCCGGGAACGAGTACGGCACCAGCACCGCGTTCCTGCGGCACCCGCGCTGCTCCTGCGGCATGGAGCCCGTCACCCGCGACCACCGCCCAACGCCGCCCACCACCCGGCAGCTGGTCGCCGACATGTCCGACGCGCAGAAGCGCAAGACGTTCGGCGAGGCCGGCGCGAAAGCCCTCGCAGAGGGCGCAGACCTCGAGCAACTGGTCAACGCCCGACGCGGCATGGCCACAGCCACCGTGTTCGGCCGCCAGGTGCTGGCCACCAGCGAGGGCATCACCCGCCGGGGCATCGCCGGCAAGCGGCTGAAGAACTTCGAGAAGGTGCCCGGCCAGCGGTACCGCCTCTCGCGCACACCCCGGCTGATGCCTGAGGAAATCTTCCGCCTGGCCGACGACCGCGAGCACGCGGTGCGGCTGCTGCGGCAGCACAGCTACATCGTCTGATCCGCCCGCGCGCAACGCCCGGGCCCGCACCCGCAATGGGAGATCGTATGAACCGCCGCACCCTGCCCCGCCAGGCCCGCGCGCACGCGCCCGGGTGGTCGCATCCCTACCCGGTGAACCCGTTCTCGCCCGTGTTCTACGCCGACGGCGACGACCAGGACGACGACGTCGGCACCGGCGACGACGACCAGGGCGACAGCGACGACGGCGATGGTGATGCCGGCACCGGCCAGGACGACGAGGAGCCGGACCCGGACGGCGCCGACGAGCTCGGCGACAAGGGCAAGCGCGCACTCGCCTCGATGAAGGGCAAGTGGCGCGCGGAACGGACCCGGGCCAGGGAGCTGGAGCAGCGCCTGGCCGAGAAGGACGGCGCCGACGAGGCCGAGCAGCTGCGGCGCAGGGCGGAGCAGAACGCCCTCGCCAAGGCCAACGCCCGGATTCTCCGTGCGGAGGTGAAGGCGGCGGCCGCGGGCAAGCTCGCAGATCCGGCCGACGCCTACAAGTTCCTCGACCTCGACCAGTTCGAGGTCGATGACGACGGCAACGTCGATAGCGAAGAGGTCGCGGAAGCGATCGAGGACCTCATCAAGTCCAAGCCCTACCTGGCAGCCGCAACGGCGAAGAGGTTCCAGGGCACAGGCGACGGCGGCGCAGCGCGCAAGGCAGGCCGGCCCAAGCAGCTCACCAAGAACGACCTCAAAACCATGAGCGCCGACCAGATCGTCGCGGCCCAGGATGCGGGCCAACTCGACGACTACCTCGGCGCCGGCTAACCCAAGAAGGAGGCCACACCGTGGCTATCACCCGCTTCCGGCCGGAGGTCTGGAGTGCACGACTGCTCGTCGGCACTCGGACCCGGCTCGTCTACGGCCAGCCTGGCGTCGTCAACCGCGACTACGAGGGTGAGATCTCCGAGTCGGGCGACATCGTGCGGATCACCTCGATCTCCGACCCGACGATCGGCACCTACACCGCGAACTCCACGGTCATCACTCCGGAGGAGCTGACCGACGCGCAGCGCACGCTGCAGGTCGACCAGAGCAAGTATTTCGCGTTCAAGGTCGATGACGTCGACAAGCGCCAGGCGAAGGGCAGCGTGATGCCCGAGGCCATGTCGAGGGCCGCGTACCAGCTGGCGAAGGTGGCCGACTCCTACATCGCGAACCTGTACACGCAGGCCGCGACCGCCAACCAGCTGGGCACCGTCTCGGTGACCACCGCGGACCTCGCTTACGCCCAGATCCGGCAGATGAAGCTGCGGATGGACGAGGCGGACATCCCCGATGAGGGCCGCTACCTCGTCGGCCCGCACTGGTTCTTCTCCCTGCTGCTGGACAGCAGCAAGTACCTGGACGCCTCGGCGTCCGGCTCCACCGAGCCGCTGCGTAACGGCTTCGTGGGCCGCACCCTCGGCTTCAACCTGGCGCAGTCCAACCAGGCCCCGAACCCCACCGGCGACGACTACGTGGTCCAGGCCGGTGTGCCGCAGGCGATCTCCTTCGCGGAGCAGATCAACAAGACCGAGGCCTACCGGCCGGAGAACAGCTTCGCCGACGCGATCAAGGGTCTGCACCTGTACGGCGCGAAGGTCATCCGCCCCGACCACATCGTCACCCTCGTCGCCTCCAAGACCTGATCGGAGAACTGAACTCATGCCTCGCACAGCAGTCGCGTACCGCAACCTGGTCGCCAACAGCTCCCTGAACGGCGCCACCGGGCCGACGACCGTGGATGCCACCCTCGTCACCAACGGCGTCGTCGTCGAGGACGCCGTCCCGGAGCTGACCGTCATCCGCGTCACTCACACCGACGGCACCGCGCACGACATGATCGTGCGCGCCGGGGACAACCCGCCCGCCCTCGCGGCCGGGCAGGGAGACCTCACCGTCGAAGTCGCCCTCACCTCCGGCGTCCGCTACTTCGGGCCGTTCGAAAGCGGCCGGTTCCTGCAGTCGGACGGATCGCTGCACGTCGACTTCGAGACCGGCTTCGTCGGCACCATCGACGTCCTGCGGATTCCGAGGGCCACGTGATGACCGAGACGATCTATATCCGGGGAGAAGGCGGCGGGATTCACGCAATGGACCTGCCTCTGCACGAGTCGGTCGAGCAGCGTCTCGCCCGGGGCCAGCTCACCCGCGTGAACCCGGACGGCTCCTCGTACCACGGCAGCACCGAAGGCCAGGCGGCCGCAGCCGCACCCGACGACCCAGACAGCGCTCCGCAGGAGCCTGCGGCGGCCGGGGACCGGCCTGCGGTCAACGCACCGAAGGCCGACTGGATCGCCTACGTGGTGCGGACCGGGCGCCTGTCCGCCGACGACGCCGCGAACTACACCAAGGCCGACCTGATCGACCTGGTCAGCTGAGAGGGAGGCCACCGTGGCACTGGACCCGCTGGCGGCGGTGGCCGACCTTGAGGCCCGCGGCCTGACCATCGATCCGTCCGAGTCCGCGCTCGTCGCCGTCTACCTGGACGTCGCCTCGCAGGCTGTCCGTGAGGCGGCCGGGGTGCCGATCTCTGAGACCACGTCGACCGTGACGCTGGAGGGCGAGCACGGGCAGTGGCTCCGGCTTCCCGGCCTGCCCGTGTCCTCGGTCGCCACGGTCGAACTGGACGGCGAGGCAGTCACCGACTGGCGGCTGCGCTCCGGAATGCTGTGGCGCGCGGCCGGGTGGACCAACTGCGACGGCCCGTCCGAGGTCGAAGTCACCTACACGCACGGTCTGCTTGTCGTGCAGTCGGACATCGTCGACCTGGTGTGCCGCATGGTCGCGGCGGCGCTCACGGCGTACCGGTCGCTCGAGACGGGCGAGGCCCTGAGCGCGGACAAGGTGGTCACCTCGGAGCGGATCGGCGACTACGCCGTGACGTTCGCCAACGATGGCAGGGTCACGGAGATGGACCTGCCGCAGTATTGGCGCGAGCGCTTGGCCGCCCGCTTCGGCGGCGGCATCTCCTCGGCGAGGTCGCGGTGAGTCGCATCGGCCGGTACCTGAACCGGCAGCTTGAGGTCTACCGGCCCACGACCGTCGATGACGGGGCCGGCGGGCAAGAGACCACGCTCGTCCTGCAGGGCACCGTGCGGGCCAAGGTCGACCAGCCGTCGAACGCGGACCGGATGCTGGCCGCTCAATCGGGCAGCGAGCACGATCACACCGTGTTCCTGCAGCCCCGCGCCAACGTGCGGCGCGGGGACGAGCTGCGCGGCACGGACTCCCTCGGCACCGACCAGGTGTTCCGTGTGCTGTCCGTGGTGCAGCCGTCGACACCCGTCTACTCAAAGGCCGCGTGCCAGCTGATCCAGACGGAGGGAGCCTGACATGGCACCGCGCCGTGGCGGCCGCGGCGGCGGCGGGAGCGTTCGCCGCCAGGGGCCGGTGACCGTGAGCATCGAGGGCCTGGACCGGCTCGCCGACCAGCTCGAGGAGCTGGAGACGTCGATTCGGCACGCGTGCTTCCGCGCGGTCAAGGAGGCGTCCGAGGCGGTCGTCGCCGACGTCAAGGCGAAGGTGCGGGTCGACTCGCACAACCTTCAGAACTCGGTAAAGGCCCGCTACCGCAACAACGAGGTCCTCGCCGAGGTCGGCTGGTGGGACGCCGACGACCAGTACGCGATTTACCACGAGTTCGGCACGAAGAAGATGCCGGCGAACCCGTCGCTCGGTCCCGCGCTCGAGCAGGAGCGCACCAAGATCGGCGACCGGATCAAGGCCGAGGTGAAGAAGGTGCTGCCGTGACCTCACCCCTGCCGCTGCTGTCCGTCCAGACGGCGCTGTACGCCAAGCTGACCGGCGACGCCACGCTCATGGACATGGCCACCGGCGTGTACGACTACGTGCCCGAGGACGCCGTCTATCCGTACATCGTGATCGGCGAGGCGATCGAGACCCCGGACAACGCTCACGACCGCTTCGGCCGGCAGACCGTCCCCACGCTCCATGTGTGGGACCAGCACCGCGGCTTCCGGCGCGTGCTGCAGATCGGCTCCCGGGTCAACGCCTTGCTGGACCACCAGCCGCTCACCATCAGCGGCCTCCACCACGTCGTGACCCGGTACGAGTTCTCACAGACCCTCACCGATCCCGAGCCGCCGGGCGACATCCGGCACCTGGTGCTCAGGTACCGGACCCTCACCGAGCAGACCCCGTAACCGCCCGCCCCTGAGCGCGCGCACGCAGACAGGAACTCTCCATGGCAACCCTGACAGCCACAACCGTCACCAGCGTGGGCGGCCTCGCAGACCTCGCCGCGGCGGCCGTTGCCGCGTCCAGCGGCGGCGACACCGCCCCGGTCGGCCCCGGCTACGCACTGGTGTTGATCAACGGCAGCGCCGCGACCCGCACCGCCACGATCGCCACCCCCGGCACGGTCGACGGCCACGCCGTCGCCGACGCCACGCTGGTCGTCGCCGCCGGGGACACCGGGATCATCCCGCTGACCAACGTCTTCCGCGGCGCCACCGACCGCGCCTCCATCACCTACGACGCCGTCACGACGGTGACCGTCGCCGTCATCAAACTGGGAGCCTGACATGGCAGGTAGGGACGCATTCGGCACGCAGTTTCTGCGTGACACCACCGGCGCCGGCGTCTTCGGCCTGATCGCCAACGTCACCGACATCAGCGGTCCGTCGCGGTCGCGTGAGGCGATCGAGGTCACCGCCCATGACAGCCCGGACAAGTACCGCGAGTTCATCAAGGGCCTGAAGGACGGCGGCGAGGTCGAGATCACCCTCAACTACGACCCGGGCGCCACCTCGCACACGGCTCTGGACTCGGATTTCGAGGAGGACGACCTGCGCGACTACCGGGTGGTCATCCTGCCGGGCGACGCGGATGAGCACACCTGGGAGTTCTCCGCGCTGATCACCGACCTTGGAGACGAGTACCCGACCGAGGACAAGATGGAGCGCACCGCCACGTTCAAGATCTCCGGCAAGCCCACCCTGACCGCGACCTGAGCAGGAGCACCACGTGGCATCACTGAAGGACCTCATCCGCCAGGCGGCCGACATCAAGGTGCAGGACGATGTCGAGATCCCCGAGTGGGCGCCCGGCGTCATGTTCCGCGTCACGGGCCTGCCCGCCGGCGACTGGGAGCAGTACCAGAACAAGCTGTCCAAGGTGACCCGACAGGACCAGGCGTCCGGTGTCGAGGTCAGCATCCGGTCCAACAAGGCCGAGATCGTGGCGAAGGCGCTGCGCGACCAGGAGACGGACGAGCTCGTCTTCCCCGACCTGCGCGAGGGCATCTCGATCCTGTCCAAGCGCAGCGCCGGCATCGTGAACGGGCTGTTCAACCTCGTTCGCCACCTGTCCGACGACGACAAGGACTTCACCCAGAAGGTGAAGGACGCCGAGGGAAACTCCGCCGGCGACCAGAGCTGAAGCTCCTCTACGACCTGTCCGCCGCGTACCAGCTGCCGCCGGACGAGGTCATGGACCGGTTCACCGAGGAGCAGATGATCCACCTGGTCGCCTACCAGAACCTGTACGGGCCCATCGGCCCGCGCCGGTTCGACGTGCTCTTCGCGCGGCTCGGCATGGACGTGGCCGCCCCGCACATGAAGAAGGGCAAGAAGCCGCGGCTGAAGGACCACATCGTCGAATGGTCCCGCAGCGCCAGGCCCCGCAAGACCGGCCACGAACTGCTCGCCGCCGTGAAGGGCCTGCAGGCCCGCTTCGACAAGCAGCCCGATACACGCAGGGGGTGAATGATGCCGGTCCTGGACGAACTCCTGGTACGCATCGGGATGGACACCACCGGTGTCGAGGAGGGCACCGAGCAGGTCAACCAACAGATGGACGGCCTGGCCGCACCCGCCGCGGCGGCCGGCATCGCCGCGGGCGGACTGTTCATCGCAGGCCTGACCAACGCAATGGACGCGAGCTCAGCCAACACCAAGCTGCAGAACCAGTTGAACCTCAACGACGAGGAGGCGGCCCGCGCCGGCACCATCGCCGGTGACGTGTTCTCGGCCGGGTTCTCCGACTCGATCGGCGGCGTGAACGAAGCCCTCGGCGCGGTCGCCTCGAACCTGGGCGGCATGGGCAAGGTCGGCGACAAGGAGCTCGCCTCGCTTACGAAGGCCGCGATCGGCCTCGCGGACACCTTCGAGTTCGACGTCGGCGAGTCGACGCAGGCCATGGGAACCCTCATCAAGACGGGCCTGGCGAAGGACGGCACCGAGGCCATGGACCTGCTCACAGCGACCGCGCAAAAGCTGCCCAAGGCGTTCCGCGAGGAACTCCCGTCACTCACCCGCGAGTACGGCGAGTTCTTCCAACAGCTCGGTTTCACCGGCCCCGAGATGATGGGACTGCTGACCGAGGCGGCGAAGAACCCCACCTTCGAGCTGGACAAGATGGGCGACGCCTTGAAGGAGTTCACTCTCCTCATGGCGGACACTGGGAAGGTCAAGGAGCCGCTGAAGGAACTGGGCCTGGACGTCAAAGAGATCCAGAAACTCATGAACGAAGGCAAGGGCACTGAGGCTTTCGACAAGGTCACGGGCGCGCTGAAGGATGTCGAGGACCAGACGAAGCGCACCTCTTTGCAGGCGGCTCTCTTCGGCGGCCCCGGCGAGGACATGGGAAACAGCTTGCTGAACCTGAACGCCTCCGGCGCGGCCGCCGCGAACGGCTTGGACAAGGCGGCGGGCTCGTCGAAGGAGCTGACCGACAACATTGCCGCGTCGGCGTCCCTGAACTCGATCTGGCGGCAGATTACGACCACGCTCGGCGAATTCCTCGCCCCGGCGCTGCAGAAGGTCAGCACGTTCATGAACGAGCACCCGGGCCTGATCAAGATCCTGGTGCCCATCGTCCTCGGCCTCGCCGTCGCATTCGGGATCTTCGCGATCGCCGTGTGGGCCGTGAACATCGCGATGCTGGCCAACCCCGTCGCGTGGATCATCCTGGGCATCATCGCCCTGATCGCCGTAGTCGCACTGATCATCATCAAGTGGGACGAGATCAAGGAGTCCACGGCCCAGACCTGGGGCTACATCGTCGACAAGCTGGGCGAGGCCTGGGGCTGGATCACCAGGAAGGCCAGCGAGCTGTGGGCATGGCTGGGCGGCGTCTTCTCCGACGGCTGGAACTGGATCGTCCGCAACGTGTGGAACCCGGTGAGGGATTTCTTCACCAAGAAGATCCCCGGCTGGGTCGGCGACGGCGTCCAGTGGGTCAAGGACAAGTGGAACGACGCGGTCGGCTGGTTCGCCGGCATCCCCGGTCGCCTCGCCTCCGGCGCGAGGGGCATGTGGAACTTCGTCACCGACGGCCTCAAGAGCGCCCTGAACGGGGCGATCGGGCTCGTCAACGACGGGATCTTCTTCATCAACGACAAGCTGATCGCCAACGCGAACCGGCTGCCCGGGGTGAACATCCCCTGGATCCCGTACATCCCGTACCTCGCCGAGGGCGGTGTCACGACCGGGCCGACGCTGGCGATGATCGGCGAGGGGGCTGAGCAGGAAGCGGTCCTGCCGCTGTCCAAGCTCGAGCACATGATCAGCATGGGTGGGCACGGCGACATGCGCGCCCCGTCCGTCAGCAAGGTCCAGCCGATCGAGGTCCGTGTGACCGCCTCCGTGGACGGCTCGGCGTTCGCCGACGCGTTCAAGTACGAGGTGCGCACCCGGGCCGGCGGATCCGTCGCCCGCTACGCAGGAGAGGACGACTGACGATGGTGTCCCTGCCGCCGCCGCGGACCACGGAGCTGTTCTATGACGGGCAGTGGCATGCCATCTCTCTGCGGGAGTCGACAGCCCTGACCATCGAGCGCGGGGTGTCCTCCGAGGGCAGCCGCGCCAACCCCATGGCCGCCGAGGCCACCGTCGACAACCGCTCCGGCGACTACAGTCCCCGCAACCCCAACTCGCCGCTGTACGACCTGATCGGCCGCAACACGCCGATCCGCCTCTCCGTCGATGCGGGCGGCCCGCATCTGGACATGACCGCCACCGGCATCCACTCCGTATCGACCCCCAACTCTGCGGCCCTGGACGTCCTCGGCGACATCGACGTCCGCGTGGACGTGGCACTGCTCGACTACAGCGACCCGCAGATGCTGGCCATCCGCTGGGCCGCCGGCGGACACCTGCACTGGGCGCTCGCGACGGGCGCCGACGGGCAGCTCATCCTCTGGTGGTCACCGACCGGGCTCTCGGCCGCGCAGCGGTGGGCCGAGTCCACGATCGCCGTGCCCGCGCACCACGGGCAGCGGCTGACAGTGCGGGCCACGCTGGACGTCGACGACGGCGCCGGCGGCTGCCAGGTCCGGTTCTACACCTCCAACAGCCTGAACGCGCAGGTGTGGAACCCGCTCGGCGACCCGGTCACCCCGACCGGCTCCGGCACCACGTCCCTGTTCGACGCGGCCGCGCCGCTGTACATCGGGGACAATCAGGTCTCGCTGACCCCGGACGGCACGTCGGGGATCACTCGCCTCAAGGGCCGGGCATACGGGCTGCAGGTGCGGAACGGCATCGACGGCACCCTCGTCGCTGACGTCGACACCGCCGCGCAGGCCGCCGCGGGCGGCAGTTCGTTCACCGACGCCACTGGCCTCGTGTGGTCGGTGACCGGGACCGCGACCTTGTCCACCCGGCACGTGCGCATGGCGGGCGAGGTGCCGGCCTGGCCGCCGGAGCGAGACCTGTCCGGCAACGACCGCACGACGACGATCTCCCCAGCCGGGATCATGCGACGCCTCGGCGCCGGCAACAAGCCGCTCGACTCCGCGCTGCTGCGCTTCATCCGGGCCAACGCTCCGATCGAGTGCTGGCCGCTCACCGACCGGAAGCTCTCGAGCCGCGGCGCCTCCCTCCTCGGCGGATCGCCGATGACTCCCCATATCGACTTCGGCAGCGGGGCGGTGCAGTGGGGTGAGGGCACGCTCGCCGAGTGGATCGAGCCCGTCGCCCGGTTCCCCGCCGAGACCGATGGCACCCTCCTCGGCTATGTGCCGAACAGTGCGGACGCCGCGACGGGCTGGTCCGTCGACATGTTCTTCGCCGGGATGGGCACCGAGCAGGATCTCCTCGTCACCGACCGGGGCGCGGGCGTGGTGGGGAACACCCGCCAGAGCTGGTATCTGGCCCTGGTCCAGGGAAGCGACGAGATCCGGCTGACCGGCTCCTCCGTGGACGACGTCAGCGGATCCTCCACGCTGCTGACCACGATCACCGGCGCGGGCGTCTTCGACGAGGGGATGCACCACATCCGGCTCATGGTCACCCCTGGCGGCTCCAACACCGCCTGGGCGATCTACGTGGACGGCGTGTCCCGGGCCACGGGAACCTACGCCCCCATCGGGAAGGCCGCCTATTCCATCAAGCCCGGCTGGTGGGCGTCCGCCGTCACCGACGGGACCGCCTCGAACGGCTACATCACCTACTGGGGGCCCGCCGCACCGACAGCGGCCGCCGTCTACGAGGCCTTCCTGGGCCATCCCGGCGAGGCCGCCGGCACCCGGGTGCTGCGCGTGTGCGAGGAAGCAGGCGTGACGGCGTCCATGTCCGGCGTCCCGTCCGAGCAGACCGCCATGGGCTTCCAGAGCATGGAGACCATGCTCGACACGCTGAACACCGCGGCGAAAGCCGATATCGGCTACGTCCTCGAGCAGCGCGACGACCGGGCCCTGATCTACCGAGGGCGGGCCACCCTGTACAACCAGGAGCCCGTCATCACCCTCGACTTCACCGAGGGGTTGATCAGCGCCCCGTTCCGGCCCACGGACGACGACAAGGACACGCAGAACGACGTCCAGGTCCAACGCCAGGCCGGCGGCAAGGGGTATGCGGTCCTCGAAGAGGGGCGCATGTCCGTCCTTGATCCGCCGGACGGCGTGGGCCGGTACGACCGGGCGCACACCCTGTCCCTCGCCGAGGACGCACAGGCCGACCAGCTCGCCTACTGGATCATGCACGTCGGTACGTTCGACGGGCTGCGCTACGCGAAACTGACCCTGAACCTGGGCAACCCCCGCGTGTACGCGATGGTCAACGACATCCTCCGCGCCGACGTCGGAGACAAGATCCGCATCACCAACCTGCCCGCCGACTACGGGCCGGACGACGTGGACCTCATCATCCGCGGCTACACCGAGACCATGGGTGATGAGGAATGGTCCATCACGTTCAACTGCGCCCCGGGCGAGCCCTATGACGTGCTGCAGCTGGACACCTCCGGATACTCCAAGCTCAACACCGCCGGATGCGAGCTGGCGGCCTCGATCGACGCGGACGACACCGCGCTCACGGTGGCCACGACCGAAGGGCCGCGCTGGATCACGACGGCCGAGGACCCGGGCGCCTTCCCGTTCGACGTCGCCGTCGGCGGGGAGCGCATGACCGTCACCGCCATCACCCAGGCCGTGACCGACACGTTCGGCCGCACGGTGGCCAGCGGGTGGGGTACGGCGGACGTCGGCGGCGCGTGGACCACATCCGGCGGCAGCGCCACCGACTACGCCGTCAGCGCCGGCGTGGGCACGCACACGCTGACGACGACGAACACCTCCCGGCGTAGCTCGCTCGCCGGCCCGTCGGCGGACTTCGACATGCAGGTGGACATCGCCATCAGTGCCCTGCCCACCGGCGCGTCCATTTTCGCCGGGCTGATGGCCCGAGTTGTCGACCTGAACAACCTCTATACGGCCAGGTTGGAGTTCACGACGTCGTCCACGTTGATCCTCACCATCCGGGAGCGCGCGGCCGGTGCGGAGGCCACCCTCGGTGCGGCGTACACCGTGCCGCTCACCGTCGCCGCCGGCACCTCCTACCGGCTCCGTTTCCAGGGCGACGGGACGACCCTGCGGGCGCGGGCCTGGCTCGCATCCGGCTCGGAGCCCGGCCGGTGGCTCGTCGACACCACCGACGCGACCCTCACCGCCGCCGGACAGGTCGGCTGCCGCTCGATCTCCTCCGCGGGCACCACGAACGTCAACCCGGTAATCCGATACGACAACCTCGCCATGGCCACCCCCCAGCGCATGACAGTCACCCGCTCCGTCAACGGCGTGGTCAAGGCCCACGCCGCGGCCGCACCGCTGCGCCTCGCCGACCCCGTCGTCATCCCCCTGTAAGGAGGGCCTCGTGGCCTACACCCCGTTCTACTCAGGGCAGGACGCCACCGCTGACCTGCTCGGCACGCAGCTGATCGAGGAGCTGATGGAGTGGACCAGCTTCGCCAACCTGGGAACCTTCGCCAGCGGCTTCACCGCAGGCTCGAACACGCCGATGCTGCGGAAGATCCAGATGCTGGGCCAGGAGCGCTGGGAGTACAAGGGCCGCATCTCGATCACGGCCGGAACGCTCGTGGCCAACACGGACACCACCGTCTTCACCTTCGACGCGGGCTACCGGCCCACCGTCGAACACGGCTGGGCCGTGTGCAGCGCGAGCAGCGACTTCTTCCCGATCCGGATGACGCTGCAGACCAACGGCCAGATCAGGGCCGGTGTCCCAACCGAGGCCGGCAACAACGCCAACGCGCTGCTGCTGGACGGCGTGTACATCGACGAACCCATCTGACCAGCCCACCAAAGCCGCCCCGCATCGTCGGGGCCTTCTTCGTATCTGGAGGCATCCATGCCCGGACCCGTACCGACAGTGGGCCGCATCGTCCACTACACGCTCAGCCTGCAGGACGCGGATGCCGTCAACCGCCGCAGGGCCGAGGCCACCTCTGCCCGAGCCTCCGAGAATCCGGAGATCCGCCCACGCTACGTGGCCCACGTCGGCAACCACGCCTCGGCAGGCGACGTGTTCCCCGCGATGGTCGTCCGCGTCTGGCAAGGCGACGAGGCCAGCGTCCAGCTGCAGGTCTTCCTCGACGGCAACGACACCTACTGGGCCACCTCCCGTCGGGAGGGCACCGGCCCTGGCACCTGGTCCTGGCCGGAGCGTGTCTGATGGCCACACCCTTGTCCGCCGACCAGCTGGTGAGGGCACTGCGGGGCGAGGGTCTGCGCGTCGTCGAGCACCGATCGTGGCGCACCCACAACCGCAACCACATCGGCCCGTGGGGTCCGGTGAACGGGGTGATGATCCACCACACCGTCACGTCCGGGACGGCATCGTCGGTGGAGCTCTGCTACAACGGCCACTCCAGCCTGCCCGGACCGCTGTGCCACGGCGTCATCGCCAAGGACGGCACCGTCTACCTCGTGGGCAACGGCCGGGCCAATCATGCCGGGCTCGGTGACGACGACGTTCTCCGGGCCGTGGTCGACGAGACGAGCCCGCTCCCGGCCGACGACGAGGCGAACACCGACGGCAACCGTCACTTCTACGGCTTCGAGTGCATCAACCTCGGCGACGGCAAAGACCCGTGGCCCGCCGTGCAGCTGGCGGCGATCGAGAAGGCTGCGGCCGCGATCTGCCGCGCACACGGCTGGTCCCACCGCAGCGTGATCGGGCACCTCGAGTGGCAGCCCGGGAAGGTCGACCCCCGCGGCTTCGGCATGGACTGGATACGCGGCCTCATCAAAGACCGCCTCGGCCGCCCCGCCGGATCCGCCCCCACACCAATTCCGTCCGAGGAGGACGACATGCCCCTGAGCGATGAGGACCTGGACCGGATCGCGCTGCGCGTGAACGGCTACCGCAACAAGACGCAGGACGCGGCCAGCGTCGCGGCGGGGAAGGGCCATATCCCCGACGTCTACGCCATGCAGCAGGGCACCTACGGCTCGGCCCGCGCACTCGTCGCTCAAGTCGCCGCGCTCACCACCACGGTCACCGCCCTCGCCCAAGGCGGCGGACTCGACGCCGCAGAAATCCAGGCCGCCGCCGAGGCCGGCGCACGAGCAGCACTCGCCGAACTCGGCGACGCCCTCACCAACTGACCAGGAAGGACCCCGTCATGGCTTCACCCGTAGAGAAGAAGGTCACCTACGCCAGCGCAGGCGCATACCTCGGCAGCGCAGGCCTCCTCGCCATCCTGACCGCAATCCAGGGAGACGCGGGCCTGGTCGCCCCACTGCCGGACCCGCTGGAGCCGTTCGCCCTCGGCCTGATCCCGGCCGCGATCACGTTCGTCGGCGGCTGGTACGCCAAGCACACCCCGCGCGCCTGATCGGAGCCACCCGTGTCTGATGAGCCGACGAACGGCGAACTCGGGCGGCTCATCGAATCCCTGCGCACCGACATGCGCGAGGACCTCGGGCAGCTCAACGCCCGCCTCGACAGAGTCGTGCCGATGGACGTGTACACCATCGAGAAGACCGCACTCAGCGAGCGGGTCTCAACGCTGGAGACACAGCGCGAGAAGGACGCCGACCGGATCACCGGTACCCGCCGCTGGGTCATCGGCACAGTGATCACAGTCCTGGCTGTGCTGCTGCCATACCTGGGCACGCTCGTGAAGGGAGCAGCCGCATGACCCGCCTCTCCTCCCGTCTGCGCCGCTGGTCATGGCAAGGCGACCTGCTGGCCGTCCTTGGAGCGCTGCTCGCCGCCGCGGCGATGTTCACCGTGCAGGACCTTGCGGCCGACCTGCGCGAGGCGAACGCCGCCCGGGATGCGCTGGCCGCGCAGGTGCAGCAGCTGGGCGAGAAGCCTGTCGCCGGCCCGCCCGGGAGTCGAGGCGAACCCGGCGAGGGAACGGTCGGTCCCTCCGGACCGCCTGGCATACAGGGTGTCCCCGGCGAGCGCGGGCCGACCGGACCCTCCGGGCCTCCGGGTCCGACCGGGAAGACCGGCACCCCTGGTGCGGACGGCGTCGGCGAGACCGGGGCTCCGGGACAAGACGGCAGCGTCGGTGAAGCGGGCCCGCCCGGACCGCAAGGCGAACCCGGACCCGCAGGACCAGCCGGCCCGTCAGGACCTCAGGGACCTCCAGGCGAAGACGGAGCCGACGGGGCGGACGGGGCGGACGGCAAGGACGGGCAGACTTGCCCCGACGGGTACAGCCTGCAGCCCGCGAAGGGCGACCCCGACGCACTCGTCTGCCGGCGGGACAGCGCCCCGCCACCGGACGATCCCCCTGCGCCATCACCCCTCGCGCTCGACCCGAACCGCCGGCAGTACCCGTGACGCCATAGGAGGCCACCGTGCCGTTGCCACCCACCCGGGCTGTCACCGGGACCTACACCAACCCGGTCACCGGTGCCGCGGCAACCGGCACGGTGACCTTCGCCCCCATCCCCCGCACATGGACCGACACCGACGGGGAGCAGGTCCTCGTCGGTAGCAAAACCGTCACCCTCGTCGACGGGGCGTTCTCCCAGGCCCTCGTGACGACCGACGCCGCCGACGTCGAACCGGCCACGGGCCGCTACTGGCGCATCGAGGAACGCATCAGCGGTTACACACACCGCGTCCGGGTGTTCGCCCTGCCCCTCGGCGCGGGCACGCCGCTGGACATCACCGCGATCGTCGCCGCCGACCCCGCAGCCACCCAGTACACCCCCGTAGAGGGTCCGCAGCCGCCACTCGGCGCCGCAGGGGCAGGCGCGGACATCGCTCTCCGGTCCACCGATCCCACCACGACGAACGCCCGTACCCCAACCGCCCACAAGGCGAGCCATGCTACGGGCGGCACGGATGTGCTCGCCCCGGCAGATATCGGGGCCCTCCCGGCCTCGGGTGGCACCCTGACCGGCAGCCTGGTTCTCGCATCGACTTTCGACGGCGGCTCGAACACGACCGACTCGACTCGGCGACTCCAGCTGAACAGTCACCAACGAGCGACGTACCCGAACCACTTCGGAGAGCCGCTCCGCATCGACCTGGAGCGCGACGACGCCAAAGGGATGATCGCGTGGCGGGAGAACTACACCGGCAGCGGGCCCCGCTCGGTGGCGTGGATCGGCGCGCACGGCAAGTCGAACGACGGCGCGTCCTGGCACAACCACATCTCGATCGAGGTGCCGGACACGACGGGTGCGTTGCAGACGGCGCTGGAGATCCCGTTCGCGACGTACAACGTGGCGAACGGCTTCGGTATCTCCTCCTCTGACGTGTACGTCCGGGCCGTCGCCAAACTCATCGCAGGCGGCGTGCCGCTGTCCGTCGAAGGCTCGGCCGCGACGAACCGCGACCTCCAGTTCGGCACTACAGACGGCACGAACGTCGGCGGCAAGGACAGCTTCCGCCGCTGGACGATCCGCACCGACAACACCGGCGAGACCGGCGCCAGCGCGGGATCAGATTTCCAGATCGTGCGCCGCGACGACACCGGCACAGCCGTGGGCCCCGCGCTGTTCATCAAGCGCAGCAACGGCCAGGTCGGCATCGGAGGCGTCACCTCGCCCGGCGCGACGCTGGACATCGGCCCAGGCACGGCAACGGCCACGATGCGCATCAACAGGGGAACCACCGCCCAGTTCGCAACGATCGACCTCGCCACGGCAAGTACCTCACGGTGGGCGATCGGCCTGCGGAACGACTCCACGAACGACCTCCACGTGAGGAACGCCGCCCAAGGCCTGACAGGGCTGCTCGTCGAGGACCGGGCCACCGCCCCGAACATCAGCCTCCTTGCCTCGACCAAGTCCTATGGCTCCGGCGTCGGCGTTATCTACATCGCCAACGCCAGCACCGCCCCGACCACCAACCCGGCCGGCGGCGGCGTGCTGTACGTCGAAGCCGGCTCACTCAAGTGGAGGGGCAGCAGTGGAACCGTCACCGTCATCGCCGCAGCCTGAGCCGGATCCGCTCGCCGAGGCCTACCGCCTCATCGCCGAGCGTGAGCAAGAACGCATGCAGGCGTGCGCCGACGAGATTGAACAGGTCCTCGCCAAGCACGGCATGCGCCTCGACGTCACTCCTGCACAGATCAGCATCGTGCCAGCACGCTGACCACGCACCACTGCGCCCCCTGTCTGATCCTTCGGGACCAGGCAGGGGGCGCTTTCGTCATTCCCAGGCGTTGACGGCCGGCCGTACCCTGGCCGGACGAGACAGCAGAAGAAGGGGCACCACAGTGGACTTCCCCGACGACCTCACCACCGGCCAGCGCATCCGCCTCCTTCGAGAATCACGGGGCATGTCCCGCGAGATGCTCGCCGCCATGTGCGGCCGCGGCCCCGACTGGCTGAAGAAGATCGAATCCGGCGAACGCCCGCTCCGGTCCAACGCGCTGATCCTGCGCCTCGCCGGGGCGCTGCAGCTCTCGGACGCCTCCGTCATCACCGGTGCCGCCAGCGTTGCTCAGCCTGTTCAGCAGGGCCGACTCCACCACCCGGGCATGCCCGCGATCTGGGACGCCGTCATGAACCGCCGTCTCAGCATCACTCCGCCGGCCACGCCCGTCGACGTCGCCGGGCTCCAGGGTCGGATCGATCAGACATGGACGCTGTGGCACTCATCGGGCCAGAACCGCACGGAGGTGCTGCGGCTGCTCCCCGCGCTGATCCGCGACGCCGAGGCAGCCGCCCGCACCCTCGACGGTCAGCAGCGCCGCGCCGCGCTCGTCGCCGTCTCCGACGTCTACCGCCTCACCGGCCAGGCCACCGCCTACATCGCGCCCGGCGAACTGGCGTGGGTCGTCGCCGACCGGGCCCTCACCGCAGCGCAGGACGCCGACCAGCCCGCCGCCATAGCAGCCGCCGCGTGGAACATGGGCAACATCCTGCGCGAGACCTCGTACCCGGAAGAGGCCCTGCGCGTCGTCACGGAGGCCGCCGACCTCATCCGCCCCCACCTCGACGAAGCGCCCGACGACTGGCGCGGCATCTACGGCGCACTCCAGCTGCACGCCGCGGTAACGGCAGCGCGGGACGGACGCTCGGGCGATGCGTGGCGGTACTGGGGCGCGGGCGACCAGGTGGCGAAGTCCCTGCCCGCAAGCTACGTCCACCCGTCCACGGTCTTCGGCCGGGCGAACGTCGACTTCCACGAGGTCTCGGTCGCCGTCGACCTGCGCACGTCCGGCCGGGCGCTGTCGATCGCCGACGACCTCGACCCCGACGCCATGCCCTCCGTCGAGCGCCGGGCCCGCCTGTGGGTGGAGGTCGCCCGCGGCCACCTCCAGCGCGGCGACCACACCGCCGCGCTGCACGTGATGCAGATGGCCCACGACATCGGCGCCGAGACCGTGCAGTTCACCCCGTCCGCGCTCACTGCGGTGACGGACCTGTGGCAGGGCGCACCGCGTGCACTGCGCCCGCAGGCTGCCCGGCTGGCCGAGAAGGTCGGTCTGCGCGAGGTCGGGTAGAGGGACAGATTGGGACAGGGGGACAATCCGTCCCCGTTACTCGCCGGTATGCCCCCTACGGTGACGGTCCGTCAACGGCCGCTCACCGCAGGGGGATTCCCATGTTGGGCAACAACTGGCACGCCTCACCACGCAAGGGCACCGAGCCCACCGGAGACGCCGCGACCGGAGAGATCCGCGTACCGCTGGACATCTACAGCCTCGACCGCCCCCAGGGCCCAGTCGACCTCGTCCTCTCCAGCCGCGAAGCGGAGCAGCTGTACGCCCGCCTCTCCTACCTGTTGAGCCGATCCAGCCTCACCGCACAGCAGCACGCCGCTAAGGCTCTGTGATGGCGCGCGCCATCATCCGCGCCGCCGACTGGACCCTCGGACTCGACACCGAGGAAGGCGCACCCGAGAAGCCGCTGCACGAGGTGGAGTGCACCACGTGCGGCGACTCCTCCGGCGCCACCGAGGGCCGTCGACTGCCCGCCGAGACATGGGCGATCAAGCACACCGGCCAGCGCCCCGGACATCGCAGCTTCCGCGCGACACAGACCAGCTTCTGGCGCGTCACCCCCACCCCCGGCAACCCCTACACCGAGGTGACGCCGTGACCTGCGCCAGCTGCCACTGACTCCGCCCCGGCCGAATTCCCTGGAAGGACCGCAGCCGGGGCGGTTGCAAGGACAGTCACGTCCCAATGAAAGGACACACCACGATGGGCACCATCAGCAACGGGCTTGCCGTCAAGACCTACGAGAACACGAACGCACCCGGCCTGGACTGGCGCAAGTCCAGCCGGACGGACCTGGACCCGATCCTCAAGGACTGCGTGATCCTGGCCGCGGCGCCGGACGCAAAGGGCCACCCGCACCCGCACGTCCCGGACGGCACCCGCATGGTCGCCCTCTCCGACGACAAGGACCCCTCCAGCCCCGTTCTCCTGTTCACCCGCGCGGAGATCCGGAAGTTCTTCGAGGGCGTGAAGGCCGGCGAGTTCGACGACCTCATGGCCACCGACGAAGAGATGGAGCAGGCCAGCGTCGTCGTGGCCGCCTGACGTGGATGCCGCTCAAGTCAACCGCGTGTTCGCGTGGGCTGAACAGCGGTATTCGCGCACCCCGTGTCGCTGCGGGGGCCGGAACACCTTCGCCCTGGTCTACGACTACGTCGTCAGCATCGTGTGTGAGGACTGCGACGCGGTGACCCCCAAGGGCCGGCTCATCCGTCGCTCACCGAGCAGCGCGTAAGCCCCGTGGCCGCCCCGGCCGGCCTGCGTCCCCCGTCGCAGCCGGCCGGGGCTTCTTCGTGTCCCGATCCTGCTGCTCGCCGCCAGGGGTACTCACCAGTGAGTACCCCTTCCCTCGCGCACGCAGGTACGGGACAATGGATGTAAGCCCAGGTCAGCCCGCATCGGATCTACACGATTGCGTGAGCGGTGCGTGAGCGGAGGTCCCGGAGCGACCCAGAATTGCCGGAGTGAGCGGGAGTGAGAGGCCCACACATCCAGGGGTTTTCGGGGGATCCGGAGTGAGCCGGAGCACCTTGGTTAGATACCTTGGGACTCATAATCCGTCGGCCGTGGGTTCGAGTCCCACCCGCCCCACCACGGGTTTGTGGTGAAGGAACATTCTGACCAGCATGTTTGCTGGTCCGCCGGAGTGCAGCAGGGTCTTGGCGGCCCGTCCCGGTCATGGTTTCATGATCATGAGGACAAATTGAGGACGCAGGTCACGCGGCGCGACAAATTCCTTCGTCTGGACCATCGTCGTCGGCCTCCGGGCCCCTCTCCTGGGCCCTGGACTGGGGCGCCTCCCGCGCTGGGCGAGCTTTCCTGGGGCGCGGCACGACTGCGCTCGTCGACTCCGCCTCGGCGGTCAGGAGCTGAGGCAGGACGCTTGTGTAGGTGTCCGAGGTGATCTGGCGGGAGCTGTGCCCCAGCCGCTCTTGGACGACCTTGATGTCCGCCTTCCCCAGCAGCGCCAGCGTCGCCGACAGGTGCCGCGTGTCGTGCAGGCGGATCGGGGGGAGCCCGGACAGCTCGACGAGCCGCTTGAAGCATCGGCTCATCCAGTCGGGGTGAAGGGGCTCGCCGTTCTCGTGGGTCCACACCCGGTTGGTCTCGACCCACGCCTTTCACCGGACCACTGCTCGCGCTCCTGCTCCTGGCGGATCCGCCACTCACGCCACAGCTCGCGGGTCCGGGAGTCGAGCGTGACGGTGCGCACGCTCTCCTGCTTCGGGGCTTCGTCGTACTGGCGGTAGGCGATCTCAACGATCTGCGCGGAGATGCGGAACCAGGAGCCGGTCAGGCTGACCTCCGGCCAGGGCAGGGCGCACATCTCGCCGCGGCGCGGGCCACGGAAGATGAAGGCGTGCCACATGGCGCAGAGCCGGTTGTCGTGGACGAAGTCGAGGAACTGGCCGGTCTGCTCCGGCGTCCAGACCATGACCGGACTTGGCTTCTGGTCCGTGCGCTTCCACTCTTCGACCCGCTCTGCTGTCCAGACCAGCGCCTTGGGCCGCTTGACCGCCGGCAGCTCGACCATCGCAGCCCAGTTGGTCGAGTACTCACCCCGCTTGATGCCGCTGCCCAGGAACGAGCTGAGGGTGGCGTTGATGCGGTGCATCGTCGCGGCGCTGGTGATCTTCCGCTTGCCCTTGCGGCCCTCGCGCAACGCAGCGTTCGCGTCCAGGTAGGCCCGACGCGTGATCCGGCGATCCTCCAGGTCATGATCGGTCAGCAGCGGCCACACCCGCTCCGGTGAGGGTGGCAACGATCCGGGAAGCTTCCACCACCTCCACGTCGCCCAGCGGGTCGTCGCGGCTCACCGCTACTAGCCGGCGATCTGCGCGGCCACCAGGGCCGCGACAGCGGCGGCTACCACCGTGGCCGCGACCGCCCCCGGCCATGGCAGCGGATGCCACACCATCAGCACCGTGCTGCCTGAGACCCAGGCGATGTCCGAGGCCACGATCAGGGCGGCCCACCGCACCAACGGCCCGGTGGGCTGAACCGCCACCCACGCCACCAGTGCCCCGAACCCGGCTACCCCAGCACCCACCGCGGGCGGCACGCCGACCGGCCCGAGGCCCCACGGCTCGGCCACGCGCCAGCCGGCGGCCAGCAGCACCGTGCCGCACACCAGCGAGAACACGGCGTTGGCGCGCAGCGCCGCGCGCAGGCGTCGCGTGCTCGGCCATACCCCGGTTGGGACAAGGGGATCCGCGACTACGGCTGTCATGTCATCGCCTCGCCCAGGATGAGCCCGGCCGTGTCGCGGCCCGGTCGTGCCGCCGCTGTTTGGCCGCGGATGGAGTGCCGTGCTCCTCGCGCAGCGCGTTGTCATCGGCATTGGTGTTGCCGAGCAGCAGGTTGTCGCGCAGCGTGCCCGAAAGAACCGGGGCGTCGTGCTCGACGCAGCCGATGGCGGCCCGCCGAACGCGATGTCGGCGCGGGTCGACAAGGGCATAGCAGACTGGATGGCTCACACGCAAACGTGTGCACGCATCCCCCCTTACCGGGGGTACCGGGCCTACGTATCACGAACTCTCTTGTAAGAAAAGACAGTTGATGCGAGTCCGCTTATGGAGACCTTGTGCTCGAACACGAGGTCCCCCTAACGTGCTCGGTGTTCGGATCAGTCGAACACCGCGTGGTCGGTCCGCCGAATCCTGCCCCCGGCGCGCGGCAGCACATCACCACACCGCAGGCAGGAGCGGGGGACCCATCTGCGCCGTACGGGACAACGCGTACCCGGCCGGCTTGGGGTGAAGCCGTGAGAACCACGGCCGGGCGTTTCTCCAGCCCGAACCCGACAGCTCACCTCGCAGGCGTTCGGAGTACGGAGCAACCTTGATATCTGCAGTCGGACGACACCGCGCCCCACGCCCCCAGACCACCACCCGGCAGCTCGTCAGCCGTGCCTCTGCGGTCGCGGCGGCCGTCGGGCCGCCGGTCATCGGAGCCGGCACCGCCAATGCTCTGGACGGTGACGGCGACACCTGTACCGTCGCCTCCGGCGACTCTCTGTCCGCCATCGCGGAGGAACAGGGGGCCGAGGGCGGCTGGCAACAGCTCTATGCGGACAACAAGTCCGTCATAGGCGACGACCCGGACCTGCTGTCGATCGCACTGAAGCTGACGATGGACCGCCCCACCGACACCGATACCGGCACCACGACGGCGATCGGGGCATCGTACGGCTCGAACACGGAGGAGACGGCCCCGACCGCCGTACCCCGGTCGACGGGGGCACCCTGACCGCCGGCTTCGCAGACAGTGGCGACCTCCGGTCCAGCGGCACACCGGCCGGGACTTCGCCGTGCTGGTCGGCGCCACCGCAAGGGCAGCCACCGGCGGCACCGTGGCCTCGACGGGCTGGGACGACGGGTTCTGCTACGAGGTCGTCGTCAAGCACGACGACGGCGAGTACACGCAGTACGCGCACCTGTCCCGTATCGATGGGTCATCGGGCGCCACCGTGGAGAAGGGGCGTGCGCGTCGCACTCTCCGGTGCCACCGGCACTGTCAGTGGGCCCCACCTGCACGTCGAGAGGCCCACCACCCCGTAATACGGTCCGCCGTCGACCCGCTGGACTGGCTGCGGGACCACGGCGTGGAGACCTGACACGTCACCCTGGTCGACGGTTCGCCGCAGGGTCAGTGCGGTGCGACCTCAGCCGTAGACCCCACAGCAGCCGGTGGCCTGCAGTACCTCCCCCGGCGGCGTGCTTGGCGAAGACGTACTCGCTGCCCACTCGGCGAACCCGGATACCAGCGGCTGTCGTCGGTCGGATGGACGCTATGGGCGGCTGCCCGCCGCCACACCCGATCGTTGTCGATGATCCGACCGCCGTCTCCCGACCGGGACGACGCATGACCGCATGCCACAACCTATTCAACGACCCTGCCCGATGAGCACGTTCGGAGCCTGCCGCCCCACCCGGCACGCAAGAGGAGACATGATGAGACCGTTCGCCTTGAACTACGCCCGTCCCGCCGTGCGCCCGCCGGCCGTGGTCCCTTACGCCTATGACCCCACACGTCAATTGAACGTCCTGCCCGATGGGCGCCCGGCCATCAGCGACCGCGACCTGCTGCTGGCGTGCGGCACCACCACGTCCACCGCCGGTTCCCAAACGCACTTCGATGACTGACGGCCCCATGACCGTGCTCGTACTGACCTGCGCCGAGGACGTGACCGCGGACATGGTGGTGTCCGCCCTGGATAATGTGGGAGTCCCGGTCGTACGCCTGGACCCTGCCGACCTCCCGGGCCAGGCTGCCCTGTCGGCCGAATACGTGCGGGGCGACTTCGACGGACACCTGTCGGCCGGTGGTCGTGTGGTGAGCATGAGCGGACTGCGTTCGATATGGGTACGCAGGCCCGGCCGTCCGGCAGCGCATGCCGCCCATCAGTCCGCATGGCTCACAGCCGAGGCCGAACAGGCCCTGTACGGAACGCTGAACTGCGCTGGCGTGCGCTGGATGAACCACCCGGTCGCCGCCGCGCAAGCCCGCTGGAAACCATGGCAGCTACGCGTCGCCCACCGCAGCGGCTTCGCGGTACCCCCCACGCTGATCACCAGCTTTCCGCAGATTGCACGCGAGTTCGCCGCCCAGTACCCGGACCTCGTCGTGAAGCCGGTTTCGGGAGCGCATCCCAGCGACCCGCCGCTGGCACTACCCACCACCCCCGTCGAGCCGGACGCCGACTTCGACGGAGTGACCGCCGGCCCCACGCTCCTGCAGCAGCGCGTGCCCAAGTGTGCGGACATCCGGCTGACCTGTGTGGGGGACGAGCTGTTCGCTGCGCGGAGGGCGTCCGACCCCGACCAGGTGGACTGGCGTTTCACCGACAACGGCGGTGCCTGGGCTCCGGTCAAGGTACCCACCCGCATCGCGCAGGCGGTCCGCGCCTACATGTCCCTCGCCCAGCTCGCCTACGGCGCCTTCGACTTCGCTGAGGACGGTGACGGCACTTGGTGGTTCCTGGAGTGCAATCAGGGCGGGCAGTTCGGCTTCGTCCAACTGGAGACCGGCCAGCCCATCGCCGAAGCCGTCGCAGCCTGGCTGGCTTTGAGTACTGCGGTGTGAGCTGGTCCTCGAGCAGGTCCTCCAGCGTACGCAGGTGTATCCCGGACCGGTCGAGGACGACGAAGCCGCAAGTGTTCAGCAACGGGCGGACCTCGCGGATCGCGCCGGAGACGGTGGAGCGGTCCACTGCGTACAACTCCGCCAGTGCGGCGTGCGGCAGCCCCAGCGCAGCACCGCGTCCCCGTCCATCCAGTTGTGTTCGGGTCGCGTTCGGGACGCAAGGACAGGAACAGACGAGCAAGGGTCGAGAAGCACCAACCTGACTCACCCAGTCTGACCCGCTAAGACGTCATGGATGAGCGCGGATCGGCAAGGGCCGTCAAGATCCTTAAAGGACTCATGATCCGTCGGCCGTGGGTTCGAGTCCCACCCGCCCCACTGCTCAGGCCTGTGACCTGTGGATACGTCTCATCAGAGGCGCGGATTCAGGACTTTGGGCCAACGGACTGAATCCGCTGCTCGTGAGTTCAACGGCGATGCGCTGATCCGCACTTGGTTACTTCGTTGACCTGCGGTTATTCATCGTTCGGTTGCTCTCGCGGGCTGGAGCGGACGAGCTGATCGGCGGGCCAGGGCGGTAGTCGGGACGCTGATGGGACGCAGGGAATCGGAAGTGGCTGACTCGGGCCCATCCTGTCGACGCTGGCCAGTGGGGGACAGCGGAAGGCGTCGGTGGCGGCAGACCGCGGTGCTCCGGCCGCCCCTGCCGATCAGACCAGTCAGCCGTGATGGTGCGCTGCAGCATCGGTTTCGGCCGCCACCAGTGGGGGACAGGCCCAAGCCTCGATTCCGCAGCCGGAGCGAACAGCGACTGCGAGTCGCCTGCGGTCGATGTCCGGGGGCGATTCGGCCAGTGGTGCCAGGGCGTCCTCGAGCCGTGTGATGGCTCTGCCGTGCCGCAGCACTGGGCGGGCGTCGCGCGGTGTCTGTGGTTTCTGATCGAGGGATGCCGCAGGCGGCTCGCAGTCGCGGATCCCACGTGCGCCAGATCTTCGTCTGCTCGGCGATGACCGGGTGGAGGCGGGCGTGGACGTCGTAGGGTGCGTCCTGGCCGAGCAGGCTGGGCTCACCACTGGCGGTGAAGAGCGTTCACCCCAGTTGACGGTCCAGGTTGTAGGCGGCGCTGATCAGCGCCAGGTGCGTGAAGGCCTGGGGGAAGTTGCCGAGCTGCTCGCCCGTCGGCCCGATCTCCTCGGAGTACAGTCCGACGTGGTTGGCGTAGGTGAGCATCTTCTCGAAGGCCAGCCGCGCCTCGTCGAGCCGCCCGGCCCGGGCGAGCGCCTCCACCCACCAGAAGGAGCACATCGAGAAGGTCGCTTCTCCGCCGGAGAGCCCGTCGGGTGAATCGCCCACGTTGTAGCGGTAGACGAGGCTGTCGGAGACCAGTTCCGCGGTGATGGCGTCGAGCGTCGAGATCCAGCGCGGGTCGGTGGGTGCGATGAACTTGCACAGGGGCATGAGCAACAGCGAGGCGTCGAGCACGTCGGTGCCATAGTGCTGGACGAACGCCTGGCGGCTGGGGTTCCAGCCGCGTTCCATGATCTGGTCGTAGATGCTGTCCCGGACCGCCATCCAGCGGGGGAGGTCGGCGGGCAGGCCGCGCTGGCGTGCGACCCGGATCGCGCGCTCGATCGCGACCCAGCTCATCAACCGGGAGAACGTGTAGTCCCGGCGGCCGGCACGCATTTCCCAGATCCCCTCGTCGGGCTGGTCCCAGTGGGTCATCAGCCACTCGAGGTTGTGAGTGAGCTGCGTCCAGCCGTCGTGGTAGAGGGGGCGCCCGTACTTGTTGCAGAGGTAGAGGGAGTCCATCAGCTCGCCGTAGATGTCGAGCTGCAGTTGCGTCGCCGCCCGGTTGCCGATACGCACCGGCCCCGAGCCCATGTACCCCTCCAGGTGTGGGAGCTCCTCCTCGGGCAGGTCCTCGCGCCCGTCGATGCCGTACATGATCTGCAGGGGGCCCGAGTCGCGGTCGGTCGTGTAGCGGAAGCGTCCCTCCAGCCACTGCATGAACGCGGTGGCTTCCTCGGTGAACCCAAGCCTGAGCAGCGCGTAGAGCGAGAAGGCGGAGTCGCGGAGCCACGTGTAGCGGTAGTCCCAGTTGCGTGCGCCGCCCACCGCCTCCGGCAGGCTGGTGGTGGGGGCGGCCACGATCGCGCCGGTGGGCGCGTACGTGAGCAGCTTGAGCGTGAGCGCCGACCGATGCACTGTCTCGCGCCAGCGCCCGCTGTAGCGCGAGTGGCGCAGCCAGCGCCGCCAGAACGCCACGGTGGCGTCGAACTCGGCGGCGATGTCGGCTTCGGAGTACGGCACCGGCATCTCGCCGGTCCCAGCGCGGTCGAGCACGAAGGTGGCGGTCTCCCCGGCCCGGACGGTGATGCGAGCGCGGACGTCGCCGCCGTCGACGATCTCGAGCGGGGAGCGCGTCGAGAGGCTGAGCGCCAGCTCGGGAGAGCGGAAGAGCGCGCCGTACGGGGTGAGCTCGACGTCGTGGCGGGCACGTGCGTAGTCGAAGCGCGGGGCGACGTCGACGGCGAAGCGCATCTGCCCGCGCACGGCGAGCACCCGGCGGATCATACGGTGCCGGTGGACCGCCTCGCCGGTACGTGGCGGGGGCATGAAGTCCTGTACCTCCCCTACCCCCCCGGGCATCAGGAAGCGCGTGATGAGGATGGCGGTGTCGGGGAGGTACAGCTGCTTGGAGCTCCAGCCCTCGCAGTCGGGAGAGATCCCGAACATGCCGCCGTGGTCGGCGTCGAGGAGCCCCGCGAACACGCTTGGCGAGTCGAAGTGCGGACAGCAGTACCAGTCGATCGTCCCATCGGTGCCGACGAGCGCGACGGTGTGCAGGTCGCCGATCAGCCCGTGCTCGGCGATGGGCAGGTAACGCGCCCGCGGTGCCCGCCGAACTCCGGCGGCCACGACACGCTCTGACTGATCAGCACGTCCATCGAGCGCCATGGGCAAGCGGCCTCCTCGGCCTACGGCACCAGCACGAGCTTTCCCTTCGCTGCCGACTGCTCGAGCAGCTCGTGGGCATGACGGGCGTCGGACAGCGGCAGGCGCTCGGCGACGACCGGGTGGATCTCGCCCCGCCGGAGCAAGTCCAGGAGCGTGCGGAAGTCCTCCCGGAACCACTTCGGGTAGCGGGGACCCCCACCGACGGGAAACGCCGGCGGCCGGTTGCCCACGGGAAGCAGCTGGCGGCGGTCGCGCAGCTTCTGGATGCGGTAGGCGAACACCCGCCGACTCGGCGAGAGCAGGCCCCACAGCGCGACGGCCGCTGTCGCCCCGTACCACTCCAGCCACCCTCGCCAGCTGCTGCGCCCGCGCGCGAGCATGGCGTAGTGGCCAAAGACGACGAGCCTTCCGCCGGGGCGCAGCGCGCGGAAGGACCGGAGCGACAGCGCGCCCCCGAGCCCGTCGAGTACGACGTCCACGCCCTTTCCGGGGAGCTCGCGCACCCGGGCCAGGAAGTCTTCGTTGCGGTAGTCGATCGCGACGGCGCCGTGCCGCTCGACCGCGGCACGGTCGCGCGCGGAGGCGGTTCCGTACAGGCGCAGGCCGGCCAGTACTCCGAGTTCCAGGGCAGCTGTGCCCACCCTGCCGGCCGCGCCGTGCACCAGCACGGTCTCTCCGCGCCTCACCCTCGCCATGCGGTGAAGCACCTGATAGGCGGTCACGTACGTGAGGACCAGGCTCACGACCTGCGCCGGGTCGAGGTCCTCGGGCACGTCGACCGCGTCCGCCTCCAGCAGGCAGACCCGCTCCGAGTACGCGCCCCACACCGTGAGCGCGGCGACGTGGTCTCCCTCTCGCAGCCTTGAGCAGCCCGGACCGAGCTCCTCGACGACGCCGACGAGTTCATAGCCGGGCGTGAACGGCGGCTTCGGCACGCCCAGGTATGTGCCGGCGCGCAGCTGGGCATCGGTGAACGAGACGCCCGCGGCCAGCACCCTGACGCGCACTTCGCCCGGCCCCGGGCGGGGAACGTCCTCCTCCACCACCCTCAAGGCATCGGGGTCACCGAAGTGGTCGACGACGACGCGCTTCATGACCTCAGCCTATGCGGACCGCACCATTCCGGCATTCCGCGATATCCGGCTTGCGGATCAGGCCCCTGAAATGGTCGTGACCACGTTCTTGGCTCGCC
Organism: Streptomyces sp. NPDC018833; assembly: GCF_044390825.1. NCBI lineage: Bacteria > Bacillati > Actinomycetota > Actinomycetes > Kitasatosporales > Streptomycetaceae > Streptomyces > Streptomyces sp. NPDC018833. Next base: position 626,604 of record NZ_JBIRZM010000001.1, read on the forward strand.
TCCTGGAAACCGGGCGACCCGGCGCACGATCGTCATGTCGCCAGCGTTGCGCCAGTGCAGGTAGCGGTGCACGGCCCGGTTCTCGACTGGGTGGCACCCCGAATGCCAGGGCGGGGCCTCTGCCCATTGGAAAGGAAATCCGCTGCGGACGGGTTCGAGATCCACCTCCGAGCTGGCGCGATCGCGCCCGACAGCCCGGTGTCCCCGGCCGTCCGGGGCGGTGTCGGGACGCAGTTGGGACGCAGTTGGGACGCAAGGATAGTGGCCGGCCGCCGTGTCGCTGATGCCGACGGGGGGCGATGCGACGGCCTGGGCCTGGGCATGAGCCGGCCGGGCTGCTCACGCTGCCGCGAGGCAACTCGGCCGGCCCCTGAAGCGTGTCGTCGTCAGCGGATGCCCGCCTCGGCGCGCGCGTAGAACGCGGCGAGCTCGTGGGGGTTCTTGGTGTAGACGTCGATCTTGCGCACCGTGCCGTCCTCGACCTGGACCCAACGTGGGTGAGCTTGACGGCGAAGTCCAGCATCAGCCGATCTTGGCGCGCAAGCTCGATGTCGCCGACCTCCGCCCGGCTCAGGGGCGCGAAGACGGCAGCCCCGCGACGGGTGTCGAGGTGCCCGGCGAAGGTGTCGGCGGCGCCGTAGACCAGGGCAGCGGCGATGGTGACGGCGCCCCACAGGCCCCAGGCTGCGGCGGGCATGTGGTCGGCAATGAGGGCGGAAGCAGGAAGCAGGCCGGCCGCGAGAAGGGCGGGGGCGGTGCGGCGGATCGAGCGGGCCAGTCCTGATGCGTCGCGCCGGTGGCTCCGGGTGAGATGGACGGCGCAGGCGGCGGTAGTCAGGGCTCCCAGGGCGATCAGGGTCCAGGCGAGCACTTCCATGTCCGGTCACCTCCGTGCCGGGGGGCGGGGTTCGGGTGCCTGCGGGGTACCGTCGCTCGGACCGGCGGGCGCCCGGCGGGGCGGCCTGGGCCAGAAGGCGGGAGTGCGCGCGGCGTAGGTGTCCCACTGGTCGCCGAAGCGGGCGGCGACCTCGCGTTCTTCGCTGCGCGCGAGGCGGGCGTACACGTACACCAGGACCGGGAACATGATCAGGGTGGGGATGGTGGGCCACTGCAGCAGGAACCCGATCATGATGAGCAGGAAGCCGTCGTACTGCGGGTGGCGCGTCCAGGCATAGAGGCCGGTGGTGGCGAGGCTGTCGTGCTGGGCGGCCTCATGCAGGACTTTCCAGGCCGCGGCGATGAGCCAGAAGCCGACGCCGATGGCGACGTAGCTGGCGAGGTGGAAGGCGCTCAGGTGCGGGTCGCCGCTCCAGCCGGTCAGGTCGTTCCACAGGTGCCCGCCGGCGTGGGTGTCCTTGAGCAGCGGGAACTGGTTGCCGAGCCAGCTGCCCAGCAGGTAGATGGTCAGCGGGGTGCCGTACATCTCGGTGAACAGCGCCACCAGGAAGGCGCTGTAGGCGCCCATGGCCCGCCAGTCCCGCTTGGTTCTCGGGTGGAAGAAGCTGGCGGCGAACAGCATGAACAGCAAAGTGTTGAGCACCACCAGCGGCCACAGGCCGTACGCGGCATCAGCCATCACGTTCTCCCCGGGGGACGGTCCGCTGTCCACGGGCCAGTCCGCTCGTCTTTCGCTGGTGGGCACTCGTATCGATCCGGCCGTGCGTCCGCAGGCCCCCACAGCAGCGTTCGGTGGCCTCCACGTCGGTGCGGCGGCCCCGGAGCCGGGCTGGGGGAGGGCAACGACTCTCACGGGGTGTGATCGGGCGGCCCGAGTCGTAGACCAGGGCCGCCATGATCAGCTCTCCGATCGATATCGCCGCCGGCGCATGCATGCCACGTCCCCTGCCGTCGCCGTGTGCCTCAGCGGAAGGGCTTGTGGTCGTGTGGGTCGCGGTCCTTGGGTGCGTCGTCGTGGCCACGCCCGCGGCCTTGCATGTCATCGCCGCCGTGCATGCCGCGCATCATGAAGAACATCATCAGCGGGCAGGCGGTAAGGACGAGGAGGAAGACGAGGGTGCCCAGCGGTACGCCGAGGGCCAGCGCGCCGACGACGGCGATGGCGACCGCGATCGCATACAAGCCGTAATTCCTGTTGTTCTCCATGGCCGGTCCTCCTGTTTGGGTGAGCGTCAGTGTTTGGTGAGGGGGCCGGAGGATCGCAGGGCGGTCAGGCGCCGCTGGTACTCGTCCTCGTCTATGTCGCCGCGGGCGAACCGCTGTCGCCGCGGGCGAACCGCTCGGCGAGCAGCTGCTCGGGCGAGGGTCCGGCGGGACCGCGGGTGTGCTCGTGGGCGTGGTTCAGGGTGCGGAAGAGCAGGACGGCGGCGGTGATGATCAAGGCCCAGAACAGGATCGTGCCGGCCAACAACATCATCGCGATTCACTTCCCCGAGATCGGGGGCCGCGGGCTCGGGCCCGCCGTCCGATCGGCGTTCTCTGTCATTTCCACAGTCGCCCCCGCCCGGTCGCACGCACAGGGCCGCACGGTCCCCTGCACCGGGGACCTTCAGCTCTTACCTGTCAGGGGGTACCCGGAGTGATGCTGAGGGTGTGCAAGCCCGCAGGAGGGACGACAGGAGGGACGATCTGCCATGGATGTCGTCGATGCCGCCGTAGTGGCCTTGGCCGTCGCGTTGATCGCCGCCATGGGGTGGTTCTTCTTCGGTCGTCGGAAGGCCCGCACGGCGCGGCTGGAGGGCGGGGTACAGCGGGTCGAGGTGACGGTTCGGGGCGGATACAGTCCCGACGTCATCAGGGTCCGCCAGGGCGTTCCGGTGGAGATGGTCTTCGACCGGCAGGAGTCCGGGGAGTGCACTTCGCGGGTGGTCTTCCCGGACCTGCGGGTGAGTTCCGGGCTGCCGGCGTATGCGCGTACCACTGTGCGTGTCTATCCGGCAGAGGCCGGTTCCTTCGGGTTCGCGTGCGGGATGAACATGATCCACGGCACTCTGCTCGTCGAACCGGACATCAGCGAACCGGACAGCGGGGAAGGCGCCCCGGCTGTGGGGAAGGACCGGGCCGCTCCGGCTTCAGGGCCGCCGGTCGGTGACGCCTCGGCGGCCGAGGCGTCGGAGGCCGCCGAGCGGCACGCGGAGATCGCTGACCTGACGCGCCGGGTGGCCATCGGCGCGGTGCTCACCGCGCCGGTGCTCTTCGCCGTGATGGCGCACGAACTCTTCGGCGCCGACTGGGTGCCGGGCTGGATGCTCAACCACTGGTTCCAGCTGGCACTGATCACCCCGGTCATGTTCTACACCGGGTGGCCGATCCACACGACCGGCTGGCTGACCCTGCGCCATCGCGGCGCGGACATGAACTCCCTGATCACACTGGGCACTTCGGCCGCGTACGGCTACAGCCTGCTTGTCGCTTTCGCTCCCGGTCTGCTGCCGGAGGACGTGCGTGAGGTGTACTTCGAGGCGGTCGGGGTGATCCTCACCCTGATCCTGCTCGGGCGGCTGCTGGAGGCCCGCGCCAAGGCCGGCACCGGTGAGGCGATCCGTGCGCTGCTGGGCCTGCAGGCCCGTACCGCACGCGTGGTGCGCGACGGCTCCGAGGCCGAAATCCCCGTCGAGAACGTCGTGGTGGGCGACGAAGTGGTCATCCGGCCCGGGGAGAAGATCCCGGTCGACGCCCAAGTCCTGTCCGGGTCCTCGGCGGTGGACGAATCCATGGTCACCGGCGAACCGATGCCCGTCACCAAGCGGGCGGGCGACACGGTCATCGGCGCGACCATGAACAGCACCGGGTCCTTGCGGGTACGTGCGAGCAAGGTCGGCGCCGACACGATGCTGGCCCAGATCGTCCGTCTGGTGCAGCAGGCCCAGGCGTCCAAAGCGCCGATCCAGCGGCTGGCCGACGCGGTCTCCGCCTACTTCGTGCCCGCCGTCATCGCCGTCGCCATCGCCACCTTCGCCCTCTGGTTCACAGTCGGCCCGGCCCCGGCACTCACCCTCGCGCTGGTCTCCGCGGTCGCGGTGCTGATCATCGCCTGCCCGTGCGCCCTGGGACTGGCCACCCCGCTGTCCATCATGGTCGGCACCGGCAAGGGCGCCCAGGCAGGCATCCTCATCCGCTCCGCCGAAGCACTGGAGACCGCCCACAAACTCGACACGGTCGTCCTGGACAAGACCGGCACGGTCACGGCGGGCAAGCCTGTTCTCACCGACGTCCGGCCGGTCGCCGGATTCGACGAGGACGGGCTGCTGTCGTTGGTCGCGGCGGCCGAGGCCGACAGCGAACACCCCCTCGCCGGAGCGATCGTCGCCGGTGCCGACAGCCGCGGTATCACCCTGCGGGCGGCGAGCGGCTTCGACTCCGTCACGGGCAAGGGCGTCCAGGCCACCGTGGTCGGCCGCGCCGTCCTGGTGGGCACCGCCCGCCTGCTCGCCGACGTCGGCATCTCCACGGACGAACTCGCCCCGATCGCCGAGGAGTTCTCCATCCAGGGCAAGACCCCCGTACTCGCCGCCGTCGACGGTCGGGCTGCCGGAGTGCTGGCCGTGGCCGACACCGTCAAGGACGACTCCGCCCAGGCCATCGCCGCCCTGCAGCACCTCGGCATCGACGTGGTCATTCTCACCGGGGACAACGCCCGTACCGCCGCCGCCATCGCGGGGCAGGTCGGCGTGGGCCGGGTGCTGGCCGAGGTACTGCCCGAGCACAAGGCCGACGAGATACGCCGCCTGCAGGGCGAGGGCCGTACGGTGGGCATGGTCGGCGACGGCATCAACGATGCCCCCGCCCTCGCCGCCGCCGACGTCGGCCTGGCGATCGGGACCGGCACCGACGTGGCCATCGAGGCCGCCGACATCACCCTCATCTCCGGCTCCCTGGCCGGCGTGGTCACCGCCATCCGGCTGTCCCGCGCCACCATGCGCAACATCCGGCAGAACCTGTTCTTCGCCCTGATCTACAACGCCGTCGGCATCCCCCTCGCCGCCGGAGCCCTCTACCCACTGTGGGGTCTCCGCCTCAGCCCCATCATCGCCGCGGCCGCGATGGCCCTGTCCTCCCTGTCCGTGGTCACCAACTCCGGCCGCCTGCGCAGCTGGCACACCGCACCGCTGCCGACGACCGAACCGGCGTCGGTCGAGCCCCGGGTCGAATCCGCCGCCGACCGGACCGAGCCCGAGCCCGAAGCCGCAGGCGATCACGAGCGCAGCGACCGCACCACGGTGATGGACCCTGTCTGCGGCATGCGCCTGGACCCGGCGACGGCCGCCGAACGGCGCGACACCGCCACCGGCATCCTCTACTTCTGCTCCCCCCAGTGCGCAGCCGCCTACGACACCGCCCCGGACCGCTACCGTATTCCGGCAGCCGGTGGAGCGCACGAAGGAGGGGAGATCAAATGATCACCGTCCCCGACCACGCAAACACATCGGACCCGGACCGAGCACTGCCCGGCACGGCTACGTCAGCCACAAGTCCGACCACCTCGCCCGGCTGCACAAGGTCGAGGGCCAGGTGCGCGGAGTGACCCGCATGGTCGACGACGAGCACTACTGCATCGACGTCCTCACTCAAATCGGCGCCGTCACCCGAGCCCTGCAGGAAATCGGACTCGGCTTGTCGGGCGACCACGTACGGCACTGCGTCACCCAGACGGCCCGATCGGACCCGGGCCCCTGGCCGAGGAGAAGTTCGATGAACTCACCATCGCTCTGCGCCGCACGCTGCGGTTGTGACCCCAGCGGCCGCAGGCCACGACGGCGCTGCCGCACGGCCTGACGCTACGGACAGTGCTCCAATCACAGGAGGTGAGCGGAAGATGCTGCAGCGTGTGGATGTCGGGCGCCGGAGCCTGGACGCCTACTGCCCGTGTGTGGGAGGCGAAACAGTGGAGGAGTTGCGGGCGCTGGCCGCCCCGCTGGACGGGGTGCGGGTGCTGCACGTGAACGCGACCGGCTATGGCGGTGGTGTGGCGGAGATCCTGCGCTCCGAGGTGCCGCTGCTGCGCGACCTCGGAGTGGTCGCCACCTGGAAGACCATCAGCGCCGAGCAGGAGTTCTTCGAGGTGACCAAGGCCATCCACAACGGCCTTCAGGGTGACCCACACGGCATCAGCAACCGGCAGTGGGAGACTTATCTGGCTGCCTCTGCGCAGGTGGCGGCCCAGCTGGAGGAGTCCTACGACGTCGTGGTCGTACACGACCCGCAGCCGCTCGCGCTCCCACACCTGCACGGACGGGGCCGCGCGACGTGGGTGTGGCGCTGCCACATCGACAGCTCACAGCCCAACCCCGGGGTGTGGGCGCGGATGCGGCCTCTGCTTGCCGACTTCGACGCTGCTGTCTTCACCCTTGGTGCCTTCGTCCCACCGGACGTACCAGTAGAACGTGTGGAGATCATCCCTCCCGCGATCGACCCGCTGAGCCCCAAGAACATGCCCATCGATGACGCCCTGGCAACCAGCGTGCTGGACTGGATCGGCGTGGACACCACCCGTCCGCTGCTGGTCCAGGTGTCCCGCTTCGACCCATGGAAGGACCCCCTCGGGGTCATCGCGGCCTACCGTGCCGTCAAAACCCACGTTCCGGCCGTCCAACTGGCCCTGGTCGGCTCCATGGCCCTGGACGACCCGGAGGGCTGGCAGGTCTACCAGCAGATCACCGCCGCGGCTGCCGACGACCCGGACATCTCCCTGTTCACCAACCTCACCGGGGTCGGCAACATCGAGGTCAACGCCTTCCAGCGGCGCGCCGACGTGGTGATCCAGAAATCGCTGCGGGAAGGCTTCGGCCTCGTGGTCTCCGAGGCCACCTGGAAGGGAACCCCAGTGGTCGCCGGCCGGGCAGGCGGCATCCCCCTGCAACTGGCCGACGGCGTCGGAGGCCACCTCGTCGACTCCGTCGAAGAGTGCGCTGACGCGGTACTCCGCGTCCTCACCGACCCTCCCGCAGGCCGCCGCCTCGCCGCCGCCGGCACGGATCTGGTACGCGATCGCTTCCTGCTGCCCCGGCTGATCGGCGACGAACTGCGGCTGATCACCAGCCTGCTGGGCCAGCAGCCCGCCGCGCCGACAGCTTTGGCCACCATGGCGGGCACCGGCGACGAGGAACGCGACCCCGTGTGCGGCATGCGTGTCGCCCCCACCAGCACGCACCGGATCCGGCACGACGAGATGACCTTCTTCTTCTGCTCCGCCTCCTGTGCCCGCCAGTTCGCCGCCGATCCCGAGCTGTTCCTGCGTGCCGTTCTCCGCGCCACACGCTCCAGCCCGCCCGCAGGCCGACCCACACCGTAAGAACGGAAGAACGGCCATGTCGGAACTCCGTCGGGACCCCTTCACCCGAGAGTGGGTGGTCATCGCCCCCGAACGCGCTCACCGTCCCCAGCACATCCCAGCCGCGACGCCGTCCGCACCTGCCACCGATCCACACTGCCCCTTCTGCCCCGGACATGAGCAGGACACCCCGGGTGAACTGTGGCGCCGACCCGCCGATGCGGACCATCCGTCAGGCGCCTGGGCTGTCCGCGTGGTCCCCAACCGCTACCCCGTCCTCGCTCGCGGAGACGGCCCCGCACGTCACCGCACCGCCGGGCCGTTCATCTCCGCCGACGGCGTCGGCAGCCACGAGGTGGTCATCGAATCCCCCCGTCACGACTGGGACCTGCCCGACGGGGACGACACCGCTGTCGCCGAAGTCCTGCGCGCCTACCGCGCCCGCTCCCTCGTCCTGCGCGGACGCCGCCCCGGCCTGGTCCTGCCCTTCCGTAACCACGGCCCGGCGGCCGGTACCTCCCTGGCCCATCCGCACTCCCAAATCGTGGCCACCCCCATCGTGCCGCTGCGCCAGCGCCTGCTCTTCGACGTCGCCCGCACCTACTACGACGACTACGGCCGCTGCCTGTACACCGACATCTCCACCACCGAACTCGCCGACGGCCGGCGGACCGTCGCCGTCGGCGACCACGTCGCCGCCTTCGCCCCGTACGCCGCCCGCGCCGCCTACGAGACGTGGATCGTGCCCCGCCACCACCAAGCGTCCTTCGCCGATGCGGACGAGGAGGTGCTCACCGAGACAGCCGCGCTGCTGCGCCGACTGCTCGACGCACTGCGCCACCTACTCGGCGACGTCCCGTACAACTACGCGCTCATCAGTGCGCCCAACGGCGAGGAGGCCACCGCCTACTTCGCCTGGCACCTCCAACTGGTCCCCCGCCTGGCGGCAACCGCCGGCTTCGAACTCGGCAGCGGCATGGCTGTCAACCCCGTCCCACCTGAACGCGCCGCCGCCGAGCTGCGCAGGACACCCGCGCTGGGCCAGGGCACCTGACTCCTGTCCCCGACAAGCAGACCGGCCCGCCACGGCGGTAATCAACGCCGTCCCGACGGGCCCTGCTGGAAGTCGTGCTCGGATGCGATGACCACGTGCCGCACTCTGCCCCCGGTGCGGTCCGGGTGGACTTGGCCGAGGGCGAGGCCAAGCTCGACGAGCTCACCCGAGCCCGGCGCCACGATGTTGAGGTGAGGGAGCAGCGCCATTGGCGGCGCGTTGGGCTGTGACACCACGGCCGCAGGGTTACAGGACACCGCTCGCGGCAGGTCCACGGGCACCGAGCCCGTCTGGCCGTCGTGGACGACGGTGGCCTTCAGCACCTCACACTGTTGCTGGGTCGTCGGGCAGTGCGGGCCGCGATCGGCCGGATCGGTCACCATCGGTTGGGCCGCTTGCCCAACGTCTTCGGCGGGCATCTGAGCGGCAGCGGCACGCGTCGCGTCATGCCAAGGCACGCCTGGCAGCCGTTCGGCTGCGCTCATCCGGTGCGGGGCACACGTCACATCCATGGATTGGACCGGACGCAGGAGGCGCTGTCTGGCGAGCTATTCGCCCTCTGGCCAACAGTGACCGAAGACCACCGGACCGTGACCTGCACCGTACCCGGCCCTCACGACAGCCAGAGCCGGTCGGCCTACCGATAGTGGCCCAGGCCGCCAGTCTCAGCGGAAGCCCTCTGGATGAGACGCCGTCACCGACGCCGGCTCAGCCGCTGGCCGTCCCCGGCTCGCGGAGGCGGCATCGTCGGATCAAGGAACAGATCCCACATCCGGGAGCGCCCAGATGCCGAGGTCGGCGACGCGAAAGGCGGTGCGGGACGGGGCCGTTTCCCGTTCCGCACCGCGTGGTGGCAGGTGGCCACTGCTTCACGCCACTACTTCACGTAAGAGAGCATGGTCAGCATCCCGGCCTCCGCGTGGTAGATGTTGTGGCAGTGCAGCGCCCACTGGCCGGGGTTGTTCGCGTCGAGTTCGACGGTGATCTTGCTCATGGGCGGCACGACGACCGTGTCCTTGCGCGGTCCCGGGTCGGAGCCCGTCACCACCTGGAAAGTGTGGCCGTGCAGGTGCATCGGATGCCACATCATGGTCCGGTTCTCGAGGACCAGCCTGATCCGCTCACCCTGCCGGACCGGCAGCGTGGTGCCCTGCTCTTTGGGGGCGGTGATGCCCCACTTGTAGGTGTTCATGTCACCCGTCAGGCCGACGGTGTAGGTCCGGTCGGGCTTGCGCGCGGGCAGTGCGACGGACGAGGTCGCGCGCAGGTCGCCGGGAGCCAAGAGGCGACCGTTCAATTCCTTTGGCTTGACGTCGGGCATCGGATTGGGCCCGGGTCCCGCGCGGAGCACTGTCAGTGCCTGCGCCGATGCGTCTTCGGCGCCCTCGGCGGCCGCGACCAGGGGGAAGACTCCGGACCGGGGTACGGTGACGTCCGCGTCGTAGCGTTCGCCCATGCCCAGCAGGATGGTATCCGCCGTGGCGGGTCGGACAGGGAAGCCGTCCGTGGCGGTGACGGTGAGCCGACTGCCGCCGAGTGCGACACGGAACGGGGTGTCCGAGGCGGCGTTGACGATCCGCATGCGGATGCGTTCACCCGGCTTGGCGGTGAAGGTGGCCGGGTCGGTCGGCGGGCGGCCGTTGATGAGGTAGTACGGGTACGTGACGTCACTGGTGTCGCCGCCCAGCGGGTTGGTCCCGCTGGGCATGCTGTCGCTCATCTTCGAGCCGTCCGATTCCGAATCGTGCATGCCAGGCATGGACTCCATGTCGTGAGCTCCCATGTCGGGCATGGGGGTGGTGCTGCCGCCGGAGCGAAGCCGGTCGAGGACCTGGTCGGGGGTGCGACCGGTGCCGTCGAGCCAGTCGTCGAGCATCACGGTGATGTCGCGTCGCGGGGCCGCGGTGTCGTTGGGGTCGTCCACGATGAGCGGCCCGTACAGTCCGCGGTCGAGTTGTGCACCGACGTGCGAGTGGTAGAAGAAGGTGCCCGGGTCCGTCACCGTGAACCGGTAGCTGAACGTCCCGCCGGGCTTGACCGGCTTCTGCGTCACATCGGGCACGCCGTCCATGTCGTTGCGCAGCGCGACCCCATGCCAGTGCACGGTCAGCGGTTCGGGCAGCCGGTTTTGCACCCTTGCCTGCAGGACGTCGCCGGCGCGCAGACGGATTTCCGGTCCGGGGACCTTTCCGTTGAAGGCCCAGGTGTTGACCTTCTTCCCGTCGAGCCGGAGCGTTGCGGGAGCGGCGGTCAGGGTCACGTTCCGCACCCGGGCGTCCTGATCCTGGCGAGCGGCCTCGGCTGTACCCACGGCGCGGTCGCTCGGCTTGACGAGGGTGGAAGCCTCGGCGGGCGACGCCACGGTCGTCCACAGGCCGATGCCGATCCCGGCAGCGGTGACCAGGGCGACCAGGGCGATCAGCCAGCGGGGGCGGAACCATCTGTTGCTCATGTGTAAACCTCCTGGCATCGATGGTTCCGGGGGTTTACGAAGAATCCATCAACGTTCGACGCTGCTTGCCTGAAGCCGAGGCCCCGACGAAGGGACCGGGTTCGTGCGTCAGGCGGGCCCGCTGCCGGGAGCCGGGGGGTGCGCGGCCGGCAGGCTGATGCGGAAGACCGCTCCGGTGCCGGGGCCCTGGCTGTGGGCGGTGATGGTGCCGCCGTGGGCGTGCCCTCGGCGCGGGAGACCAGGGAGATGTCCTCGACCAGGCGGTGCAGCCGGGTGGTCTGTGTGCCCAGCACGTCCAGGGTCTGCGCATCGAGCGTGCGTACTCCGTCCGCGAGACCCTCCAGATACGCCTCGATGGTCGCCAGCGGGGTGCGCAGTTCGTGGGCGACGTCGCCGAGCAGCCGTCGGCGGGTCTGCTCGGTGCTTTCCAGGGCGTCGGCCATGGTGTTGAAGGCGCCGATGAGGGTTTCGAACTCCGGCCCGAGCTGCGTTGGGCCCAGGCGGGTGGCGTGGTCCCCGGCGGCAAGCCGGGCGGCCGCGTCGGCGAGGGCCCTGAGGGGACGGGACAGTCGGCGGGTGATGAGCAAGCTGGCGGTGACGGCTGCCAGGAGGAACGCTGCCATTCCGATGCCGACCGAGATACTGCCCGCTGCAAGGAAGGCGTCCTGCAGGTGATCGGACAGTTGCGGGGAGACGACACCGACCGCGCGGCGGACGTGACTGCGGAACAGCGGCGGGCCGATGGCGAGGGCGACGACGGCGAGAGCGACTGCTCCGACGAGAACCGCGAGCAACTGGGCGAGCACCAGTCGCCCGGTCAGGCCCAGTGGCCTGGTCATCAGCCGGGCCCCATCCGGTAGCCGACGCCGCGTACGGTCATCACGTAGCAGGGTGCGGAAGGGTTGTCGCCGAGCTTGCGCCGCAGATGCGCGATGTGGACGTCGACGATGTGCTCGTCGCCGCCCCAGTCCTTCGCCCAGACCTGCTCGATCAGTTGCCGTCGGCTGAAGGCCATGCGTGGGCGGGCCGACAGCGCGTCCAGCAGGCCGAACTCCAGCCGGGTCAGCTCCACCCGGCGGTCTGCGACGGTGACCTCCCGGGCCTCGGGGTCGACGGTCAGCTCGCCGAACCGGCGCACTTGTGACTGCGCCGGCCCTGCCTGCCCGGTCCGGGGCCTGCGCAGCATGGCCTTGACCCGGGCGACGAGTTCCCGGGGACTGAACGGCTTCGTCAGGTAGTCGTCGGCGCCCACCGACAGGCCGATGAGCTTGTCGATTTCCTCCGCACGTGCGGTCAGCATGATGACGTACGCGTCGGTGAAGGTGCGCAGTTGCCGGCACACTTCCACACCATCGAGGCCTGGCATCATCACATCGAGCACCACCACGTCCGGCGCCGCCGTCCGCGCCAGTCGCAGGGCGCTCTCCCCGTTGTCCGCAAGGTCCACCGTGAACCCCTCCCGCAACAGGTAGTCACCAACCAGCCGGGCCAGCTCCACCTCGTCGTCGACCACCAGGGCGCGCTGGACGCGCTGGGACGACGCGGGAACCCGACCGTCGCTCATCTCTGCCTCCTTACGTGCTCGTGAGCCGTCTCGAGACGGACCACCGCAGTTCAACGCGTTTGCGGCAGGCCACCCTGTCCGCCACGCCGCAGCTGTGTTCCATACCCTCTGTGATACTCCCGCCGGGCTGGCGACACGTCCCTCCACGCTCCCCAGGCACCCCTTCGGAGTTCGCGTTGGCTGGAGACCACCGGAGCGCGGCCCCGGGCGCATCCGTCTGAAGGTAGCCGGGGTCGGCCAAGGCACGATGCGCCGGTCTGTGCCGCCGGTGCGGTGCCCGGTCATGCCGTCTCACCGAGTTGTGCGGAGATGTCCGCGAGCGCATCGATGCGGCGTTCCAGGCTGGGGTGGGTGGAAGAACAGGTTCGCGACCGCCGTGCCGGGCCTGAGGGCGGGGGTGAAGAAGAACGCGCTGAACGCATGGGCGGTGCCCAGATCCTTGTTGGGACGCGGGCGATGTCTCCGCGCACTTTGGTCAGCGCCGAGGCCAGCACGGAGGGCTTCCCGGTCAGCATGGCCGCGGCGCGGTCGGCGGCCTGTCCGCGGTGGTGCACAGCCTACGGGGCCTTCTTCGGTGCGGTCTTCGGGTTCGTCGGCCACTCGCTCAGCGGCGGCCACCGCGACTTCTCCTCCCGCAGCCAGATCGTGGCCGCCGCTACGACGTGGTCGCCGACGCCAGGGCGCGCCGACGAGGCCAGGAAACATGCTGACTCGCTTGGCGCGAAGACTGACCCCCACCTCGCCCTGGTCACGCGGGCAGGGCGGCCGACGCCCCATTCCCTCCGGCGGTTTCGGCGTTATCGCGGGTTCCGTCGGCCGCTGACCGGTTGCGTCCGCCCTGATGAGGACACGGCTGGCGTGGGTGCGGCCCCGTGAACGGCACGGATTCGCCTGATCAGTCGTGAGCGATGACAGCGACCGGGCATACGGCGCTTGCCCGCGCGGGGCGCGCCGGCGCCGGTCCGGCCGGATGCTGTGGCTCACCGGAGTCGGCTCTTTCCTGCCTCCTCACTGGCGGTCCTCACCCTGGTGGCGTAGGGCACCGCCACCAAATCACCTACAGGCAAGGGGGATTATGAGGAAGATCACGGCCGCTCGTAGCGCGACATCGTCGTGAACCCGCACGGGGAGGTGGCGGGCCGGATGACCTGCCGTCTTGCCACTTCAGCAATGAGATCCGGAGCATTGCACCCGCCGCTTTGTGTGGAGCCTGTGTGCGGCGCGTCAAGCCGGTGTTCCATGGGACGTTGCGCCGCGCCGCCGAGCAGCGGTTAGCATCACGGCATGGTTACGGCCTGGTCTCGCTCCGGATTGCTGCGGTCCCGCATTTTCGCGGGGCCGCTGGGTCTGCTGTGGCTGGCCGCGCTGCTGCTCAGCATCGCGTTCACGCACGGCGTGAGCGCGGAGAGCGCCGAGGGTCATATGACGGCTGGTGTAACCGCGCCAGTGCACGCATCCACGGGGACTCAGGGAGCTCACGCAAACGGGGCCGGACACAGTGACGAGGTCGCGTACGCGTCGCTCGAGATCGTGGCAGCCGAGGACCGGCACGAGGGTGACGGCACTGCCCATCCCGCTCAGGAATGCGTGTCCGGCCAGCCGCAGCAAGGCCCGGATCTGGCTGCTCCTTGTCCGGCCCCACTGGACTGGGTGCCGCCCACGTACGCCTATGCGGTGGGAAAGTCCGGGCCCCTCCGGCCCGAGTCGGCCCTTCCCTCACTGACGGGTTCGAGAGACTCAGTAGTTCAGCAGGTCTAGATCCCGGCATCCCCGACTGGTCGCCGCCTCCGAGAATCGACAGCCCCCGCCCCTGCCGGGCGGGTCGGCCAAGTGCGGCCAGTTCCCGGCACCCAGACGCCCGTGCGCCACACTTCCGTGTGCTGAGCGGGTTCCCGGTGCCTGCCCGGAACCCTGCTGATCTCTGAATGCCGCTCTCTCCAAGAACGTGAGAAGCGGCGGCCACCCGGAGGAACCATGCCGTTCCACCCTCTTCCTCACCCTCACACCAGCCGCTCCGCTGCCAGCGCTTCGTGGCCGCTCCGACTGATGGCCTTCGTTCTCGGCGGTCTGCTCCTGTGGGCATCCGCGTGCTGTGCCACGCATGACAGCGTGAGTCATACGCACGGCAGGATGCCGGTGTCGTCCGGCCACGCAGAAGCCGTCGAGGCGGAGTTACAGCATGGGCCGCATCCACATCCCGGCCCCGCTTGCATGTCGTCCGCGGTCGGCCAAGTACTGCCGAAAGCCAGGCAATTACTGACGGACGCGGCGGTGTCGGCAGCCTTCGCCGGAGTAGCGGCGGGAGTGACTGCCGTCATGTCCCTCCGGCCGCAGGCCGCACGGCCCCACAACAGCAGATCCCGGATACGGCGTTCGGGCCGGGCCACACTCGCCGTGGTCTGTCGGTGGCGGATCTAAACCGGGGCTTCCGCGGCCCATCGACATGCGGCTGCCGCGTGCTGCCACCAGGACCGGGGCACCTGCCTCGTCCTGGCAGGACCACACGCGAGATGAGCACTCCGTCACGCCACCATTGAACGAGAGCGGAATGATGCACCCACAAACCACCACTGACATCAAACCCCCCGCCCGCTCCACCATTTCCGGGCTGGTAGGCAACACCCCGGTTCTCCGGATTTCCGAGCCCCTCTCCCCTGCTGATCGCGGATTCTGGGCGAAACTGGAGGGTTTCAACCCCGGCGGAATCAAGGACCGCCCCGGCCTGCACATGGTCGAGCAGGCCCGTGCCCGCGGCGATCTGCTACCCGGCGGCAGGATCATCGAGTCCACCAGCGGTACCCTCGGCCTGGGACTCTCCCTGGCCGGCATGGTCTACAACCACCCGGTCACCCTGGTCACCGACCCCGGTCTGGAGTTGTCCATGACCCGGCTGCTGACCGCCTACGGAGCCCAGGTCAACGTCGTCTCCGAACCCCACCCCACCGGCGGCTGGCAACAGGCGCGGCGCGACCGAGTGGCCCAACTCGTGAAGCGGCACCCCGGCTCGTGGTGCCCGGACCAGTACAACAATCCCGACAACACCACCGCCTACACCCCGCTCGCGCTGGAACTGGCGTCCGAACTGGGGACCATCGACGTACTGGTGTGCAGCGTGGGCACCGGCGGGCACTCCGCTGGCGTATCCCGCGTTCTGCAGCACCTCTACCCGGAGATGAATCTCGTCGGAGTCGACACCATCGGCTCGACCATCTTCGGGCAGCCCGCTCGTACCCGGCTGATGCGGGGCCTGGGCTCAAGCATCTATCCCCGCAATGTCGCCTACGACAACTTCAGTGAGGTCCACTGGGTGGCCCCCGCCGAGGCCGTATGGACCTGCCGCCAACTGGCCGCCTCCCACTACGCCACCGGCGGGTGGAGCGTCGGTGCGGTAGCCCTGGTCGCCGGATGGCTGGCACGCACCCTGCCGGCGGAAACGAAGATCGCGGCCATCTTCCCCGACGGCCCTCAGCGTTACCTGGGCACGGTCTACGACGACGACTACTGCGCCGCCCACGGCCTGCTCGATTCCCCACCACCCGGCGAACCGGAGGTGATCGGCCGCCTGGACGAGAAGGAGGTCACCCGCTGGACCCGGTGTGCAAACGTGGTCGACCCGCTCACCCTGTCCGACCGGGCGCAGCAGAACGAGGTGGTCGACCTACTCGCCGAATCCAACGCGGAATCCGACGTGCGGGTGGAGACCGACGCTGTTGGGCGGTTCGCTCAGTCCGACGCGCTGCAGGAGGGGAACCGGTGAAGGGGACCATTACCCAGGCGCGCTCCTTCGAGCGCAGTGTCCAGCTGTTGATGGTGAATCAGTTCACCATCAACCTCGGTTTCTACATGCTGATGCCCTATCTGGCAGCACACCTGGCCGGCCCCCTTGGGCTCGCGGGCTGGCTCGTCGGACTCATCCTCGGCGTACGCAACTTCAGCCAGCAGGGCATGTTCCTGGTCGGCGGAACACTGGCCGACCGGCTCGGCTACAAGCCGATGATCATCGCGGGCCTTGTGCTGCGCATCGTCGGCTTCGCGACCCTTGGGCTCGTCGACTCCGTACCTGCCCTGCTCGCAGCGTCGGCCGCGACAGGCTTGGCGGGGGCCCTGTTCAACCCGGCCTCCCGCGCCTACCTGGCGGCGGACGCCGGGGAGCGCCGGGTCGAGGCGTTCGCGCTGTTCAACGTCTTCTACCAGGCGGGCATCCTGCTTGGCCCGCTGGTGGGCATGGTGCTGACCGGCGTCGACTTCCGCGTCACCTGCCTGACCGCGGCCGGCATCTTCGCCGTGCTGAGCATCGTGCAGATCCGGGCCATGCCCGCCCGTCGGGCCGACGACACGAAGGACCAGAAGGACGGTCGGCGCGAGAGCGTACTCGCTGAGTGGCGCGGCATCGTCGCCAACCGGCCGTTCCTGCTCTTCTCCGTGGCCATGATCGGCTCGTACGTCATGTCCTTTCAGGTCTACCTCGCGCTCCCGCTGGAGGTGCGACGCCTCGGCGGCGAAGGGCGGTTCGGCACGGCTGCGGTCGCGGTGCTGTTCGCCGTCTCCGGACTGAGCACGATCGTCTTCCAGACGAAGGTCACCACCTGGTGCAAGGCCCGCATGGAGCCGGGCCGGGCGCTCACCTGGGGGTTGCTGGCGATGGGCGTTGCCTTCCTGCCCCTGCTCGTGGCCACGGCTGTGCCCGTGCCGGACGGCGGAGTGGGCCTGTGGTTGCTTGCGGCCGTGCCGCCGGCGCTCGCCGCACTGCTCCTCGCGCTGGGCACGATGATCGCCTACCCGTTCGAGATGGACACCATCGTCCGGCTCTCTGGTGACCGCCTTGTCGCCACCCACTACGGGCTGTACAACACCATTTGCGGTGTCGGTATCACCCTCGGAAACCTGCTGACCGGTGCGGCTCTCGACGCCGCCCGTGCGGCAGGCGTCTCCGCGATCCCGTGGATCGCGTTGTTCGTACTCGGCCTGGCCTGTGCCGCCGCTCTGTATGGGCTGCACCGCACTGGCCGCCTGGCGCCGCCGCCCGTGCAGGAGACGCAGCCCGAGCCCGTGACGGCCTGACCGACAGTTCCGCGCTGGAGGTATCCGAGAAACCGAACGACGAGTCCCTCGGCTGTTCGGGGACATCTGGGTGCGGCATCCTCCGGCCGTCCCTGCTGTGCTGCGAGCTTGAAGGCGTGCGCCGCGGTGGTGGGCCGATTCTTCGGCGCGGAGGTGTGTGATCCGACCAGACCCTCGCGCCGCGTCGTGCACACGCGCGGGGCGGGGGCTTGTTGGCTCTGCTCGCGGCAGCCATGCAACCCTTGGTTGCGCCAACGTGGCCCGCGTGGGCTGAGGGGAGGAGAGCGAGCAGGCAGCCGTCCTGGGCGAGCAGGCCCTCGCGCTGATCAACAACGATGCCGGTGACGAGCGGGTCGCCGAGCGCATCCACGACGCGCTGGAGCACCGGACCAGATGGGCGTCGATCGATCCACTGGCACGGTGTCACCCAGTGCAAAGACATGCTGGAACGGGAATCCGCTGCGCGGAGGTTCGGGTCCCCTTTCCGGGCTGGCGCGATTGCCCTCGTGTCCTTCGGTCCGCTCCCGCGGGGACTCATTGAGGACGCGTTGGGGATGCAAGGACAGGAACAGACTGACAAGGCTTGCTCGGCGTTCTCCCGTTCGATCGCGTCGTACATCGCCTCGACGTGCCGCAGCTTGAGGTCTCGCCGCTTGATGTGCCCGAGGTGGGCTTCCGGGTAGAGGCGGACGTGCTCCTTGTCCGGCGGCCGGATCGCTCTGTACCGCCGCCGGGCGGAGTTGCACTCGTACCGCCGACAGGGTGTCGCCGACGGGCGGTGAGTCCATCGAGCGAGTCGTTCGATCGCGTCGAGCTTGTGGGCCATGGCGGCCGTCCTCTGGCCGCTGAGGTCCCCTCTGTGGCCGCTCGGGTCAGTTCCCTCCGAGCGCCGGGTGCATAGGTTCCCGGCAACGCCTGTGAGGCGCCATGAGAGGAGGCGGACGGTGAGCGAGACCCAGTACGACACGTGTGTGATCGGGGCAGGACCCGCGGGGCTGGCGGTGGCGAGGGCGCTGGCGGAGCGGGAGTTGCCGTACACGCACATCGAGCGCCACTCGGGGCCGGGAGGGCTCTGGGACATCGAGAATCCAGGCAGTCCGATGTACGCATCGGCTCACTTCATCTCCAGCAAGACGCTGTCCGGCTTCGGCGGCTATCCGATGCCGGACCACTTCCCGGACTATCCGTCGCACCGGCAGATTCTGTCCTACCTGACGTCGTTCGCCGAGGCATACAGGCTGAGGGAGCGGACCGAGTTCGGCACCGAGGTCCGCAGCGTGGAGAAGAGCCCGGACGGCACTTGGACGGTCACCCGGGCCGACGGGCGGGAGAGCGTGCACCGGCAGGTCGTCATGTGTACGGGCGCGCAGTGGCACCCCAACGTCCCCGATCTGCCGGGCGACTTCACCGGTGAGATCCGCCACACCGTCACTTATCGCGGCAGCGACGAACTGCGCGGCAAGCGGGTGCTGGTGGTCGGCGCGGGGAACTCCGGCCTCGACATCGCCTGTGACGCGGCCCGATCCGCGGACCGGGCGGTGATCAGTATGCGGCGCGGTTACTGGTTCATCCCCAAGCACCTGTTCGGCCGGCCGGTGGACACCATCGCCGCCGGCGGCCCGCACCTGCCGATGTGGCTGGAGCAGCGGCTCTTCGGCGCACTCCTGCGGTTCATCAACGGCGACCCGCGCCGCCTCGGCCTGCAGAAGCCCGACCACAAACTGTTCGAGGCCCACCCTGCCGTCAACTCGATGCTGATCTACCACCTGCAGCACGGGGACGTAACCGCCAGGCCCGGCATCGCCCGCACCGAGGGGAGGACGGTGCACTTCACCGACGGCTCCAGCGACGATTTTGACCTGATCCTGCTGGCGACCGGTTACATCCACAAAGTCCCTGCCGCGCAGCAGTACTTCGGTGACGAGCAGCACCCAGACCTGTACCTGTCGTCCTTCTCCCGTGAGCACGTGGGTCTGTTCGGCGTCGGTTTCGTCGAGACGAACTCCGGGGCATACCAGCTTTTCGATGCCCAGGCACAGCTGATCGCGTCTTTCATCCAGGACGCGCGGTGCGGGCTGCCGACCGCCGAACGCTTCGCCCGTATGATCCGCAACGACCGGCCGGACCTGTCCGGCGGACTGAAGTTCGTCGACTCGCCCCGCCACACCGGATACGTCGACAACGACGCGTTCGTGAGGTACCTGAACAAGGTCGCCGCCGGAATGGGCTGGCGCACTGAGGGCCTGCGGCCTCGGGTGACGTCCGTGCGCTGGGAGGCGGTGACGCCGTGACGTACGACCTCCGTGACAAGGTCGTCGTGGTGACGGGCGGTGCCGGCGGCATCGGCAGCGCCCTGTGTCACCGGTTCGCCTCCGGCGGTGCCCGGCTCGTCGTGGTCGACATCGATAAGGTGCTGGCCGAGCGGACCGCTGCCGATCTGCCCGGGAGTGGGCACGTCGGGCTGGGGTGCGACCTGCTGGACCGCGCTGCGGTGGGGCGGATGGTCGACAGCGTCGCCGTCACCCACGGCCGTATCGACGTCCTGGTCAACAACGCCGGCATGACCAGTGCCGAACGCTTCGACGTGCGCAGCGTGGAGAGCATCGAGCGGGAGATCGACCTCAACCTGCTCTCCCCGCTCGTCACCACGCGGACCGCTATTCCGCTGCTGCGGGCCTCCGGCGATCCGCGCGTGGTGACCACGGTGTCCCTGGGCGGGATCTTCCCGCTGGGCGAGACCCCGATCTACACCGCGTCCAAGTTCGGGCTGCGCGGCGCGATGCTCGCCATCGGGCTGGATCTGCGGGGCAAGGGCATCAAGGCCGGTTCGGTGCTGCCGTCGGCGACCGACACCCGGATGCTCCGCCAGGAAGCCGTCGACGGCGGGAACTCCATGCAGTTCCAGGACCGGCCACAACAGCCCGCGGACGTCGTCCGGGCGGTCGTGAGCCTGCTGGACAAGCCCCGCCTGGAGGCTTACGTCCGGCCCGGCGAGTCCCGGCTGGTCCGGTTCGCGATGCTGGCACCAAACCTGCTGCCGAGGCTCTTCCCGCTGTTCCGGAAGCGCGGGGAGCGGGGCATGGCCCGCTATCTCGAGGACCTGCGTCGCAGGGGACTGGCCCAGCAGGTCGGCGGTCGTTGGGAACTGTCGCAGGAAGCATGAGCGGGACGAAGACGGACTGAGGGACCCGGGCGGGTCGTGTCCCGCGTCGTGGTGTAGGGGATCAAGCGTTACGCGTTCCGGTATGAGTGCCCTGACGATCTTCGGAGAGGTGGCAGCCCACGAGGCGCCCTGCTGAGGTGAGTTGAACACCCGGTCCGGCGGAGCCACCGTCCCCGACCTGCGGATTCCGGCGCCTTGATCGGCTACACCACCCGGCGGGACGCCATCCCCGGGCGAGAAGCTCCGCGTCGTGAATCCGGCGACCGGCGAGCTGCTCGCGACGGTGCCCGCCGCGAGCGCGGGCGATGTAACGGCGGAGGCCGAGCGGGCGCACGGCTCAGGTGCGGGCGCGCCCTTCGCAATTCCCGGCCTCCCCGCGCAGCTGCGCCGGAGTCGCGCCGTGCCAGCGGTGCACCGCACGCCGCAGGGCACGCATGTCGGAGAAACCGGCCTGCCGGGCGACGTCTCGCAAAGTCAGCTCCGGTCGGCGCAGCAGCTGTTCGACTCGTTCCCGGCGCACTCCGTCGACGACCGCCTCGTACGTCGTGCCGCACTCGGCCAGACGTCGACGCAGGGTGCGCTCGCTGGAGGCGTGCCGACGAGCCTGCTCGACGAAGGACGGCACGTCGGGGAGGCTCTGCGCGATCGAGACCTCGAGCACCTCCAGCAGGTCCTGCTGGTCGCGGCGCGATGCCATCTGTTCCTCCAGCACTTCCATGACCGCGGCGTAGGTGACGGGGTCACGGCCCGGCATCGGCCGGCGGGCCCATGCCGCAGGGAACACCAGGCGATTCTCCGCGGCGGCGAAACGCACCGGGCAGCGGAACAGCTCGGTGAACGGACGCGTGTCGCGCGGTGCGGGGAAGGGGAACTCGACGCTCTGCGGGGCGAAATCGTCTCCGACGCTCAGGCGTGTGAGGGTGACGACGCTGGCGAACGCCTCCTCGGCCAGGAAAACCGCGACCGCCGGATCGAGGGCGGGGTCGGGCAGCTCGGCCCGCAGCACATACCCGGCGTCCTCCGGCCCCGCCGACCAGACCACCATGGTCCCGGACAGGTTCTGGAAACGCACACCCACCTCGATGGCGTCCCGCAGGGTGTCGGCGGCCATCTGGGCGAAGCCGAGCAGACCCCACGCGGTCAGGTGCTGCGCCGCACCAGCCCGCAGGCCCAGGTGCGCGTCGCCGGTGAGTTCCACCGCGCGGCGGATGACGGCGCTGCCCTGCCGGTAGGAGACCCGCAGCGCGGCCGAGCGCACCACGGTCTCGTCCAGCCCCACGCGGGTCAGTTCGGGCTGGAGGTCGACGCCGCACCCCTCGGCGACCGGGGCGAGGTAGCGCAGGATGTTCGGCGCAATGGTCGCAGAGGTGCTGCGACTGGTTCCCGAAGAGTGCGTCGGGGCGGGGCCGTGGGGCATGGCGTTCCTTGCGGCCAGGGTGTTGCTCGCGGCCTCCCCGGTTTCCCTTACCGGATCCGTACCCGAGGTCGGCTGGTCCGCCCCTGGAAACAGCAAGGGGCTGAGAGGTCAGGACCGGTAGCGGGGGTCGGCGAGGACGTCCGTGAGGTAGAGCGTCACGACGCGCTTGGTCTCTGCCAGTGTCGCCGGGTCTCCTTCCGGGTCCGTCCTGAAAGCCAAGTGCAGGAGGGCTTCGGCGGCGTACACCCCAGCCCGGCAGGCGGTGGCGAGCGCCGGACTGTCGGTCAGGCCCTCCCGTGCCACCAGGATGTGCCGTACTCCGTCCGCGACCGCGTCGTTGTTGGCGGCGTCGGTCGCCAGCAGTTCGGGGGTGAGGTGCCGGCCTATCCGGATGGACAGGTAACCGGGATTGCGGCGATACAGCTCGACGTAGCCGTCGAGGACGCTGTCGACCAGTTCGGTCCAGGGCGCTGTGCTCGCCTGCTCCACCAGTGCGGCCATCGCCGCGGAGGACCCCTCCATGTACCGCCGCACGACCGCCGTCAGCAGTGCGGACTTGTCCTCGAAGAACTGGTACACGGTTCCTGTCGGCACCCCTGCCTCGTCGGCGACCCGACGGATCGTCAGCGCCTCGAATCCTCCAGCGTCCAGGATCTGCCGCGCGGCGGTCAGGATCGCTTCGACGCGCGCCTTGCTGCGTGCCTGCTGGGGCGCCTTGCGCAACCCGTTGGCGGAGAAGTCGTTGATGATCGTTTTCCCCTGTGTCATATGTGGCGGCGTCCGGGCGGGAGTTTACGCCGGTCACCTCCTTCTGCGATCGATGGCCGGACGTCGCCCGGCAACCGTTCTCTCTGCATAAAGTAAACATGATTCGCGTTCATCTTTACAGCGGATGCGCCAGCAAGTACGGTCCTCTGCACCCCCCAAGGAGGTTCTGGCATGAGACTTCGTTCCCTGATTCTCAGAACGGCCGCGGCGTTACTCCTGCTGAGCGCGGGCATAGCGGCGGCCCCTACCCCGCAGGCCCTCGCCGACGCTCCCGTGACCGACTACTGCGGGGAGCAGTGCAGCGACATCCTGCCCCCCGGCGAGAACGGCAACGCCACTCTCGCGGACATCCTGGCGCACCGTATGTTCGGCACCCGCCCTCCGCACACCGACGACCAACTCGGCCGGTACGGGGCGCTGGCCGACGGCTATCCGTCGGTCACCGACGCCACCCTCGGCAAGTTCTACAACAAGGCAGCCTTAGGTGTGGCGCCGGACCAGGTCGCCTCCGTCGCCAAACCGCGCTCGGACGTCACCATCACGCGGGACAAGGCGACGGGCGTCCCGCACATCAAGGGAACCACCCGCTCGGGCACCGAGTTCGGCGCCGGATATGCCGCGGCGCAGGACCGGCTGTGGCTCATGGACGTGTTCCGGCATCTGGGCCGGGGCCGACTCACGTCGTTCGCCGGCGGCGCTCCGGCCAACCAGGGCCTGGAGCAGGAGCTCTGGCGCGTCGCCCCGTACACCGAGGAAGACCTCCAGCGGCAGGTCGACCGGATGGCGGCAGCAGGCGGCGAACGCGGCAGGCAGGTGCTGGCTGACACGCAGAGCTATGTGGCCGGCATCAACGCCTACATCAGCAAGGCGAAGGCCGGCCGTTACTTCCCCGGCGAGTACGACCTGACCGGGCACGTCGACCCCATCACCAACGCTGGGGACATCGAGCCGTTCAAGGTCACCGACCTGATCGCGCTGGGCTCCGTCGTGGGCGCGATGTTCGGCTCCGGTGGCGGCGGTGAGGTGCAGTCCGCGCTGTCGCTCATGGCGGCGCAGGACAAGTACGGGGTGGCGGAGGGCACCAAGGTCTGGGAGTCGTTCCGTGAACGCAACGACCCCGAGGCAGTGCAGACCCTGCACGACGGACAGTCGTTCCCCTACGCGGGCAAGCCCGCCGCACCACAGGGCGTCGCACTGCCCGACCCCGGCTCCGTCGTCCCCGAGCCGATCGTCTACGACCGCACCGGCTCCGCCGGGTCCCCCAAGCCGGCCCACACGCTGGTCAAGGCACCGGCGAAGCTCACGCCGCTGCGAGGCGTGTTCGACGACGGCGTGCTCCCGGCCGACCTGCTCTCCACGCCCCGGAAGGGGATGTCCAACGCGTTGGTCGTATCCGGCAGGCATACCAAGAGCGGGCATCCGCTTGCCGTCTTCGGGCCGCAGACCGGGTACTTCGCCCCCCAGCTGCTGATGCTGCAGGAGCTCCAGGGCCCGGGGATCAGTGCTCGCGGCGCCTCCTTCGCCGGCCTGAGCATGTACGTACAGCTCGGCCGGGGCCAGGACTACGCCTGGAGCGCCACCAGCGCGAACCAGGACGTCACCGACACCTACGCCGTGGAACTGTGCGACCCCAACGGGCGCACACCCACGAAGGACTCCACCTCCTACCTGTCGCACGGAAATTGCGTGCCCATGGAGAAGCTCGAACACGGCAACTCCTGGTCGCCGACGGTCGCCGACTCCACCGCAGCGGGCTCGTACCGGATGCGGACCTACCGCACCGACTACGGCATCGTGGCGTACCGCGCCACGCGAAGCGGCAAACCGGTCGCGTACACCACCCTGCGCAGCTCCTACCAGCACGAAGCCGACTCGCTCATCGGCTTCCAGATGCTCAACGATCCCGGCCATGTGCATGACGCGGCGAGTTTCCAAGGCGCCGTCCAGCACATCGACTACACGTTCAACTGGTTCTACGCCGACTCCAAGGACACCGCCTACTACAACTCCGGCACCAACCCGTCCCGCGCCGCAAACGTTGACGCAGCACTGCCCATCAAGGCCGAACGCGCCTATGAGTGGCGGAACTTCGACCCCACCGACAACACCGCCGACTACACCCCACCCTCGCAGCACCCGCAGTCGGTCAACCAGGACTATTACATCTCCTGGAACAACAAGCAGGCAGACGACTACGCCGCGGCCGGGTTCGGCAACGGCTCGGTCCACCGCGGCAACCTCCTCGATGACCGAGTGAAACGCCTCGTCCAACAAGGCGGAGTCACCCGCGCTTCCCTCACACAGGCGATGGCCGAGGCGGCCGTCACCGACCTGCGCGGCGAGGACGTGCTGCCGGAGCTCCTCGCGGTGCTGCGCACAAAGCCGATCAGCGATCCGCAACTGGCCCGCGCCGTCCAGCGGCTCACCGACTGGAACAATCACGGGAGCAAGCGCCGCGAGAGCTCACCCGGCTCCCACACCTACGCCGACTCCGACGCCATCCGCATCATGGACGCCTGGTGGCCGCTGCTGGTCAAGGCCGAGTTCCAGCCCGGCCTAGGCGACAACCTGTACCAAGCCCTGACCGCCAACCTCCCCACCGACGAATCGCCCTCCGCGGGTCACGGCCCCGCCGGTTCCCATGCCGGAAGCGCGTTCCAGTACGGCTGGTGGTCCTACGTCGACAAAGATCTGCGCAGCGTGCTCGGCAGGCCTGTCAAGGGCGGCCTGGCCCGTCAGTACTGCGGCGGCGGTGACCTCGACACCTGCCACGCGGTGCTGGTGGACTCCCTCAAGCAGGCCGTGGCCCTGCCGGCAAACCAGGTCTACCCGGGCGACGACGGCGGCTGCTCCGCCGGTGATCAGTGGTGCGCCGACACCATTGTGCACCGGCCGCTCGGAGGCATCACCGTCGACCGGATCTCCTGGCAGAACCGGCCTAGCTACCAGCAGGTCGTCGAATTCCCCTCCCACCGCTAGCGACTAGCGGAATGTCCCCTGCCCCGGGGCTACGGCCCCCTTCGACCTGAGGAGCGCCATGCGCACCGCGTTGTCCCGCTGCACCGCAACGGGCACGCCCCGCCCGCCGGCTGGGTGAACGACACCCTGCTCGTGCACTCCCGGACCCGGCCGGCGGAACCTCACGGTTCAACGACTACTCGAACCACTACCCGGTCGCAGGAGCGATCCCGCCCCGACGCGCCGCCGATGCTTGGGCCGGTCCAGAGTCTCTCTGGACCGGCCGAAGTCGGGGGTCATCCCGACGAAAGGCCGCCCACTCGGTAGCGGGCCTCTTACAACGGAGTCTTCGATGTATCCGGTGATCCTGCGCTGCCCCGTGCAGATACAGCCCACCGAACACCCGCGTCCGCGGATACTGCCGGACAGCGGGTGGCATGTGGTGCAGGTCGGCGTCGTCCCTGGGGCGTTGGTGCTGAATTGGCTGGTCGGCCAGGGACGATGCGTGGGTCCAGTGTTGTGGTGCCAGCCGTGTTCGCTGCTGTATCTCCCGGTGACCCCCGGCACCGACGCCTCCTGGCGCGATGCCGGGATCGCGGTCTACCGGGCAGGGCACGGGTTGGAATGTGCGACGGGCCGGTGCCGCTCACGGGCGTGGATGTGGCCGTCCGTGGCGGTCTGTCCGCTCACCGATGCCGCCGGGCTGCACCATGCGCTGGCCGCGGCCCGCTCCGGGACGCCCATGACGACCACGGCCGGGTGCGTCTGGCCGGCCTCCGAGTGAGCACGTGGGTGACGATCCCTCAGCGAGATCGAGTGCCCTGCCGCCGGCTACACACTCGCCCGTGCCCAAATCCGCTGCGTGCAGGTTCGAGGCTTGTTTCCGACGTCGCGTGATCGCTCTCGTGTCTGTCTAGCCCGTCCAACGAGGAAGCATTCGGGACGCGGTCAGGACACAAGGACAGGAACAGACTGACAAAGACGAAGCAGTGCCGACATCGCTCGCCCCCTCCGTGCAAAACCCGGGAGCCGGCCCGGAGAAGAGTCGGTGTTCTACCGCGTGGGGTACGGAGAACGAGACACTCCGGGGAGGCGAGCTCGCCCGCGCACCATCGGTGTCGATTCTGGGACTGTCGGAAGATACCGGTGACGGTCTGTCTGGGCTGCTGTCGGCTGGGCCAGAAGGCACCGGACATCGGCTACCGGACGGTGTTGCTGGGGGCCAGAGCACTGTCAGGTGCTGTGCCACGGGCTCGAACAACCGACCACGTGCTGGGGACCTTAGCGCTTTGCGGGTGCTCTCGCTGGACCAGGAGCCACCTGCCGGGCAGCCCGGACCATCACGGCATGCCGCTCAGTGGTGAGGAACCGAGGGGGTCACCAGGTGCGGCCCGCCTCGAGGATGAGGTCGCGGACCCGGGTGATGTCGGGGTTGTCGGGCCTGCCGGGGCGCTGGACGAGGTAGCCGGTGTTGATGGGCGGGTCGTCCGGTTCGTGCAGGGGCACCAGGGCGCCGGAGGCGAGTTCATCCTGGCACAGGAAGCGGGGCAGGACGGTGAAGCCGGCTCCCGCGGTGACCGCGGCGAGTACGCCGCGCAGGTCGGGCACGGTGACGGCGGCGGGGCAGGACAGCCGCGTGCCGAAGACGTGGCGCCAGTAGCGGCGGGCGATGGGCAGGTCCTCGGCGTAGGTGACCAGGGGGACGGCGTGCAGCGCGGCCGGGCCGTCGGCGGCCAGCCGCTCCTTCAGCCGGCCGGCCCAGGCGGGCGCGGCGACCAGGACGAACTCCTCGTCCATCAGCGGCACGGCGGCCAGCGCCCTCCCGCGCGGCCGGACGGTGGCGATGACCAGGTCATAGCGTCCGGCGCGCAACTCCTCCAGGAGCGGGTCGGTCAGGCCCGTGGTCACGCGCAGCCGTACACCGTCGGCGGCCAGCGGGGCGAGCGTCGGCAGGACCCGAGTGCACAACAGCTCGGCAGGCCCTGCCAGATGGACGGGTTCGGCCGGCTTGTCCGGTGCGGTGTCGTGCCCGGCGACGGCGGCGAGCGCGTCGAGGGGCGCGGCCACGCGGGCCGCGAGGTCGTGGGCGACGGGTGTCGGGGCGACACCGCGCGGCAGGCGCTGGAACAGCTCGCGGCCCGTCTGCCGTTCCAGGGCGCGAATCTGGGTGGTCACCGTGGGCTGGGACAGGCCAAGCAGTCCTGCGGCGGCGGTGAAGGAACCGGAGCGGTACACAGCCAGGAAGGTGCGCAGCAGGTTCAGGTCCGGTGGGGGTGCCGCAGCGGACTGCCGCACCCCGATCGGGCCATCGGGATCCCTATGTCTCACGTAGGAATCCTATCCGCTTCCTATGGCAAGGGCTGCTGTGGTGGAATCCGAAGCCTCAGGCCCGGAACGCGGCCGGGCGCTCGGGGGACGCCTCCGCCAGGGCCTTCGTCACCGCGTCGACGCCGCCGCGCAGGCCGTAGACGGGGGTGCCGGGCTGCTGGCGCCAGGAGTCGTCGATGCCGCCGGCGTCCACGGTGTCGAAGCCGAGCTCGTCGATGAGGCCGCGGACGATGTTCTTGGCCGCCTCGTCGTCGCCCGCGACCGGCAGCGCCATGCGCTCGGGGTCCTCCTTCGGGCGGGGCTTGTCGAGGATGTCCTGGGCGTAGGTGCCGTTGAACGCCTTGATCACCGGGTGACCGAGGTGCTGCTGCGTCCAGCGGCTCTCGGTGAGCCCCTCGTCCTCGATGGCGGCGATCCTCCCGTCGCGCTCCTTGGGGTAGTAGTTGCCGGTGTCGATCACGGCGAAGCCGTCGGCGGCCCCATCGAACAGGCCGGGCGGAAGGACGGGGATGTTCTTGAGCGGGATGGTGACCACGACGACCTCGGCGCCGCGGGCCGCTTCGGTCACGGCTACCGGGGTGGCGCCGGTCTCCTCGGCCAGGGCGGTCAGGGTGTGCGGGCCACGAGAGTTGGCGACGGACACGTCGTGGCCGAGGGCCGTCAGCCGCCGGGTGAGGTTGCCGCCGATGTTGCCGGCGCCGATGATGCCGATTTTCATGGGGAGTCTCCTTGAGTCGGGGTGGGTGGAAAGGGCGGGGTGCTGTGCTGGCCGCGTCACACGGTGTCGAGCGTTCCTTTCCTGGTGAGCTGGACGGGCTGAACCGGGGGCTGGGACGGGCCTGTTCGGCGAGAGGGATGTACTGACCGTCGAGGTCAGTTGCCGACGGTGTTCAGCGGAGCGGGTTGGAGCGGCACCGACGGAGCCGGGAGGCTGTTGGCCTGTTGCCGCACGATCCGGCTGGGTGCCGTGCCGTTGAAGTTGAGGCCGGTGAGGGCGACCAGGGCGATGAGAGCGAAGGCCAGGGCGCCGAGGGTGAAGACGACGCTGTACTGCGTCTCGGCCGGCAGCGCAGGGGTGCCGGGCGGGAGATGGGGCAGGGTGTTGGCGGCCAGCAGGATGGTGATGACGGCCGAGCCCGCGGAGCTGCCCACCGAACGGGCGATGGAGTTGATGCCGTTGGCGATGCCGCTCTGGTGGGCAGGCACGCCCGTGGCAATGAACGCGGGAAGGGCGGCGAAGCCGAAGCTGACGGCGATGCCGGTGAGGATGCCCGCGATGACGACGGATGCGGTGCTGTCGTGGGCGAGGGCAAGCCAGACGAAGCCGGCAACGCCCGAGGCGGCGCCGGCAGCAAGCGTGGCGCGGGCGCCGATGCGGCGCACCAGGGTGCCGCCCAGCTGCGCGGCGATCAGTGAGGCGAGGGTGCTGGGCAGCAGGTAAGTGGTCGCGGCGCCCAGCACGGAGGCGGAGAAGCCGTAGCCGGCCAGTTCCCTGGGGGTCCGGGCCAGGAAGGCGATGCCGATGAACTGGGTGAACATGCCGAAGCCGAGCAGCACACCGGCGATGTTGGTGAACAGCACCGGCCGGAACACGAACATGGTCATGTCCACCAGGGGCTCGCTGACGTTTCGCTCGACGACCACCCAGACCGTGGCCAGGACGGCCGCGGCGGCGAACAGCATCAGGGTGCGCGGGGAGCCCCAGCCCCAGCTGTTGCCCTGGGAGACGGGCAGCAGGAACAGGACGAGGGTGGCCGCCAGGGTGGCCGCGCCGGCCCAGTCGGTGCGGCCGCCAGTGGTCTCGCGGGAGGGCGGGACGGCGGCGATGACGCCCACGAGAGCGATCACGGACAGGGCGGTGGCCATCCAGAAGACGCGGTGGTAGTCGGGATCGGTGCCCTGGGTGAGCAGACCCGCGCCGACCAGGGCGAGCCCGGCGCCGACCGCGAGGGTGCCGCTGACCAGGCCCATGGCGCCGGACAGCCGGCGGGGCTCCAGTTCATCGCGCAGCACGGACAGGGCCAGCGGGAAGATCGCGGTGGAGGCGCCCTGCATCGCCCGGGCGGTCAGCAGCAGGGGCAGGGAGCTGGTGGTGGCTCCGAGGACGGAGCCGGCCACGGTGACCAGCAGGATGCCGATGAGGACGGGGCGCTTGCCGCGCATGTCCCCGAGCCGTCCCAGCAGCGGGGTGAAGACGGCTGCGGACAGCAGTGTGGCGGTGGTCAGCCAGCCGGCGGCGGAGGCGGTCAGGGACAATTCGTCGCGGACGAGGTCCACGATGGGCACGACCAGGGTCTGCATCATGGCCACGACAGTGGCCGCGAGACCAAGGATGTATACGAGTCCGTATCCGGCGCCGGCGGGCGCGGTCGGGGCACGATGCTTGGACGGCATGAGGGTGTCTTTCGAGAAGAGGTGTTCGGCGGGACGGGGGTGTTGGACCGCAGGGGCGGTGGTGCCGCCCTGGTCCGTTGCCGCCAGGGCGGCAAGGACGGATGGGGGGCAGGTCAGTGCAGGGGCACGCACGTCCAGGCGGGCCTTGCGGTGGCTGAACCGGCTGGAAACGAGCACGGCTCAGCGGCCCAGAGCGAAACGACAGTGGAACGGGAGAACGAACGCCCTGGGCGCGCGGTCAGCGGGTCGCGGCCGGGGCGGCCGGGGCGGCCAGCAGGCCGGACAGGAGCGCGCCGGTCGCGGGCCCCAGCAGCAGCCTGCCGTTGTCCACCGACTCCAGCCCGATCACCAGGGCGATCGCGATATCGGCCGCCTCGCCGGGCTCGATACCGCCCACGGTGCCGGCCTCGGTGAACAGGCCGATCAGCAGGTGGCGCAGGTCCGCGGTGAAGGCGGTGCAGATCCCGCCGAACAGCCGGGCCCTTTCGTCCAGGAGTTCGGCGGTGTGCGGGGAGTCCCCGGCGAGCTGGAGGACCAGGTCGAGCTTGGCGGCCAGGACGCCCCGGACGCGCTCGGCGTACGGGGCGTCCTCGGCGGCCGCCGCCTGCCGGGCGCGCTCCAGTGCCTGGGTGTGCAGGCGGTGGGCGAGTTGCCGGAAGGCGTCGTCCTTGCCGCGGACGTACTGGTAGACCGCTGACCGGGAGACGCCCATGGTGGTGGCGATGTCGTCCATGGTGGTGCGCCGCACGCCGTACCGGGTCAGACAGTCGTAGGTGGCGTCCAGGACCTCGCCCAGCCGGTCAGAGCCCATGGCTCAGGCCAGCTTCTCGAGCAGTTCCGCGGCGACGGGGGCGGAGGATGCCGGGTTCTGGCCGGTGACCAGGTTGCGGTCGACGACCACGTTCGGCGCCCACGGCTCGCCCGCCCGCACCTGCACGCCCGCCTCCGTGAGGCGGGTCTCCAGCAGCCACTTTGCCTTGTCGGCGAAGCCGGCCTGCGCTTCCTCGGAGTTGGTGAACGCGGCCACCTGGTAGCCCGCGAAGGCGTTGGACCCGTCGGTCTTCACGGCCGCGAGCAGAGCGGCCGGGGCGTGGCAGACCACACCCAGCGGCTTGCCGGCTTCCAGGGTGTCGATCAGCAGCTTGCCGGAGGTGGCATCGACGGCGAGGTCCTCCATCGGGCCGTGACCGCCGGGGTAGAAGACGACGGCGTAGTCGTCGAGGTTCACGTCCTCGAGCTCGATCGGGTTCTGCAGCTCGGTCATCGCGGCGAGAGCGCTCGCGATCTTGTCGGCGTTCTCCTGGCCGCCGTTGACCTCGGCGGCGAGGCTGGCCTTGTCCACCGTGGGGACGACGCCGCGCGGGGTGGCTACGACGATCTCGTGGCCCGCGGCCCTGAACGCCTTGTACGGGGCGACGGCCTCCTCGGCCCAGAAGCCGGTCGGGTGCTTGGTGCCATCAGCCAGAGTCCAGTAGTCGACGCCGGTCATCACGAAAAGGATCTTCGACATGGTGTTTCTCCGAGGTACGGGGCCCGGCTGGCCGGGCCCGGAGGGGTGGGTTGCGTATCGCGCGCTCCGAAGTGCTGCGTCCACTGACATCTGCGTCCGCTGACACTCTGCGATCACTGACACTTTGAGTGCAGTTCGTCAGAGCGGCGATGTCCTCGACAGTAGGCCGCGGTCCGATAGGTATCCAATGAGGAATCCAATGCCTGGCATTGGAAATCCTATGGCACTTCGGGAACTGGGATCAGCCGGTGTACCCGATCTCCCAGCGGCTGCGGTAGGGCACCCCACTGTGCCGTCGGCGCCTTGGTAGCCCTTGTCGGCCCAGCGCCGATGCCGGCCTGGCTGGTCCAGGCGGGGCCCTTTCCATCGGTAAGGCACCCCGTTGCATGAGCGTTCGAGACCTCAACTACGCCATGCTCAAACCGCGTCGATGACCAAGGCAAGGACGCCCCCCAGGCGCCGAGCTGCGCTGAACCGCCGTAGGCGTCCAGGGCGGCCCCGCGCCGGGCTGTACGAAGCGCGCGCCTCATCGGAGGCGCCCCGATCCGGCCATCTGCCTGCCTTCCGTGGCCGCCCTTCGCCGCCCCCTCCGCAGCGCTGCGGTCTATGCTCTCCCGGCTTGCCCCGCCGTGCAGTCCGCATGTGTCTCGGCGGCGGAGACCCTCGGGTGCAGACCTGGGTGAACCGACTGCACCCACCGAGCAGGGCTTACGGTTCGGCGCACCGCTCCGGTGCGGTCAGCGCGTCGAGTGTCATCGCGGTGAGCCGGGTCTCCAGCGCAACCGGATCGGGGATGACGGCGGCTCGGAAGGTGCGTGCGGACAGCATCGACATCAGCCACCACGCGCCGGCTGCCGGGTCCAGATCAGGGCGGATGTCGCCGTCGCCCTGTCCGCTGCGGAGCAGGTCCGCAAAAGCCTCCGCCAGCTGCTCGAGTGCGTGGCGGGCTGCGTCATCGACACCGGGCTCGGCGGTGAGCGAGGAGGCGTCGGCGAAGAGGAAGCCGAGCGATCCTGGTTTGTGGAAGCGGTCCATGTGGTCCGGGGCCAGGAATTCCGCCAGGAGTTCGGACACCGATGCGCCGTCGTCGACCGCGCTGTTGAGGGCATCGCGGACGCGGGTGACGGCCCGGTCCAGGACGGCGGCGAACAGTGCCGCCTTCGAGCCGAAGTTCTGAAAGACCACCGGCTCGCTCACCCCGAGCCGGGCGGCGACCTCCGAGACCTTGCCGCGCCGGTACCCGGATTCGGCGAACACCTCGGTAGCCGCGGTCAGGATCGACTCCCTGCGCTGCGCGGAGGGGAGCCGGACGCGCGGTGCCCCTTTCCGGGTGGTGGATCTCGACTCGGTCACGGGGGAATCGTAACGCCCTTGCGCCCTTAACTTAGTCGTGACTAAGCTGTGGAGCGTTCTTAGTCACGACTAAGTTAAGGAGGGGTGATGGCCCTCGGACGACTCCTGCACGGCGATCCACAGACGACCACACGGGGAGAGACGATCGGCCCGGCCCGCGCCTACGAGGCGTTCACAGCGGTCTTCTTCGGCGGGCGGCGGCACCGGGCGTTCTCGCGCCTGGTCGAACTCAGCGGTGCCCGCCCCGGGGACAAGGTCCTCGACGTGGGCTGCGGCACCGGCTACCTGACCCGGCTGGTCGCCGCGGCGGTGGCACCCGGCGGCAGCGCGGTGGGCATCGATCCTTCGCCCTCCGTCATCGGCTACGCGCGGAGCAAGGCCGGCGCCGCCTGCTCGTACGAGACCGGGGTCGCCGAGGCGCTGGAGGTGCCGGACGCCTCCTTCGACGTGGTGGTCACCAGCCTGGCGATCCATCACATCCCGGCCGACGTGCGGCCCGCCGCGCTGCGCGAGATGTTCCGGGTACTGCGCCCCGGCGGGCGACTGCTGCTCGCAGACTTCCGGCCACCGCGCAGTCGGCTGGGCCGCCACCTGATCGGCGCACTGACCGGCCCGGCGATGGAGCACAACCCGGTCGATCTCCTCGACGACCTCGCCGCAGGCGCCGGCTTCGAGGTGCGGGCCCGCGGTGACGTGCACCCGCACCTGCGCTACGTACAGGCCGTGCGGCCGGAAATCGTGGGGTGAGCCGGGTGCTGCGCATGAACCGCACTCTGCGGATCGCCTTCGCGCTGCTGCTGGTTGCTGGTGTCGCGGTGCACCTGTGGATCAGTACGCGGGTGGGGCTGGCGATGGTTGTTGTTGGACTTGCGGCACATTTCGCGGCTGCTCTGGCAGGGCGGCGATGGTTGGCGCGGAGCAGGTCCCGGTAGGGCGCGCTCCCCGTCAGTCGTGGCGCGGAATGCCGGACAGGTCGTGGTTGGCGTGTCCTCGTGCCTCGCCGACCGGGCAGGCGAGGCGGCCGTCTGGCAGGGCGCAAACCATGCGGCGGCCGCCCTTGCGGCAGAGGTCGAACCGGCCCGCGTCGGCGGCTGTCCGGAGGCCCGGCACATCCACGACGTGGCCGACGCCCACGGCGTGCCGGTGGGGTGCGGCGGAATGCTGGAGACGGGCATCGGCCGCGCTCCCAACCTGGCGCTCGCCGCCCCGGGCTTCACCCTCGCCGGCGACACCCCCGCCTCCAGCCGGTACTTCGCCGAGGACATCACCGAACCGTTCGTCCTCCAGGACGGCCACCTGCCCGTACCCACCGCCCCTGGCATCGGCGTCGACCCCCTGCCGGACGCGATTGCCCGGTTCACGAAGGCGGTTCGGGAGTTGTACGCGGTACGGAAGTGATCAGGCGACGGTGGTGGCGGGGGCGCGCGCGGGGCCGTGTGATTCAGACGGCTTCCGCAGTCCACGAGTGGACCCCGGCAGGGCGAGCGGAGAACGCCAGAGTTCGGCGATCCGGCAGTCGGTCTCCGCGATCCGCCCCGCGACACCCTGCACCGCCTCCGCGACGACGGGGAGGCAGCCGCTGCGGCGTCCCCCACCAGCCCGGAGGCCACTTTGCCGGCGTCGCAGAGAAGACTGCGCTAGGTGTTCTATCCCGGGAGGTCGTGTCTGAGAATTGATCTTGCGGCTGGAGCAAGCAGGGGACACCCTTTTTCGGGTGGCCGCATCAACGGGCCATGCCGCCGCACGTTCTGGTCTCCGAGCGAACGGAGGAGTCCGTTGGAAACCGAACCCGGTGAATCGCAAGGAACACCCCTCTGGTCCGGACAGCTCGGGCATCTGCGGGCGGAGCTCCGCCAAGCCGGCGGTCTGCGGGTGCTCACCATCGGCGACCGGCGGATCACTTTGAAGCCCGATGCCGCGGTGCGGCACCGCAGCGGCCTGCTGGGACAGCGACTCACCATCGAGCAGCCCGGAGAGGCGACCTTCACCCACCGTTACCGGCTCCCGTGGGCCTCCCAGCTCGCCCCACTGCGGGAGGCGACCTACGACCGCTGGTCGGCAGAGACCGACGACCCCGGACTTGTCCTGACCGAGCTGCTGGGCGGCACCGACGACTGGCGGGATGCCCTGGCCGATAATTGATCTTGTGGTGGGTCGAGGAGAACCGACGGATGCTGCCTGGGAGCGGATATCTCCGCTGCTACCGGTCACGGACGGGCGTGGTCGCCCCTGGCGGGATCACCGGCAGGTGGTCAATGGGGTGCTGTGCCAGCTGCGCACCGGGGCGCCGTGGCGGGACCTGCCCGAGCGGTACGGCCCCTGGCAGACCGTCTACGAACGCTTCGCCCGCTGGGAGGCGGACGGCACCTGGGCCAGGCTGCTGGAGCACGTCCAGGTCCGCGGGGACGCGATGGGCCGGGTGGAGTGGACCGTGTCGGTGGACTCCCCATCAACCGCGCCCATCAGCACGCCGCCGGCGCTCGCAAAAAGGGGAACCAGACGGGGACGAACTGGAGGATCCGCAACGTTCAGCGGCGCGGCAGGCCCTCGGCCGATCCCGTGGCGGGCTGACCACCAAAGTCCACTTGGCTGTCGACGGCCGGGGCCTGCCGCTGTCGATCACGCTCACCCCGGGCAACAGGCGACTTCACCATGCTCGTGCCCGTGCTGGAGGCCGTCCGCGTTCCCAGGGCCGGGTGCGGGCGGCCCAGAACCCTGCCCGACCGGGTTCTGGGCGACAAGACATACTCGTCGAGGGCGATCCGCACCTGGTGCAGGCGCCACGGCATCGCCGTCACGATTCCGGAGCGCGCCGACCAGATCGCCAACCGGCTCCGCCGCGGCTCGCGGGGCGGACGCCCTCCGGCCTTCGACGCCGAGACGTACAAGCACCGCAACGTGGTCGAGCGCTGCTTCAACCGGCTCATGCAGTTCCGAGCCATCGCGACCCGGTTCGACAAGCTCGCAGCCCGCTACGCGCCGGTCTGCATCTCGCCTCGCTCGTCCTGTGGCTCCGCCAACGGCGTGATCATTTGTCAGAGACGGCCTAGGACAGACTGGGACGGGACTCCTGCGCCTGCTCATCCGCACAAGCGCACCTGGGCGCTACATGATCCCCGCACCGCTGGACTTCGAGAGCTGACGGACGGCCTTGCTCCGCAGGGGACTTCACGTCGGACTTGGTACGAGCGGTAACGGGCATGGTCCCTCCTCGCCAGGCTGAACCCCGGATCCATTCACAATCCGAAAGATGGCGCCGCACCCCATCTCTGCCCATCGCCGTTTCACAGCTGCGCGAGGGGGCGTGCGTTCCGGGGCGCGCGCCTCCTCTGCAGCACTTTCACCTCTCGTCTGCCCTGTGAAGCCGTGGCTACGCGACCAGTGATGTGTAATTCTCTGATTGCCCGGCTGTCCTGATGTCTTCAGATTCCACCGGGTGTTCCAATAGTGCGATCCGTGCAGAGGGGGTTGGGGGGTAAAACCGGCTGGGGGAGCCGGTTCGTGTATCGCGGTGGTGATGTTCCGGGGGATCTGGGGAATCCCCGAGCGATGTGGCGTGGCCCTTCGTCGCCAGTGAAGCCGCGATGCAGCCGTTGTTCCGAGCCGCGCTGGTTCTGTGCTGTTCAGCACGTCCTTCACGGGGACATCCATCGCTTGCGACAAAGAACTGGCAGGCAGGTCCTCGCTGAGTGGTGGCCGACCCCTCGTCATTGAACGGACGTGGGCCTCCGCTTTTTCCGGCTGAAGCTGCTGCGCACCACTGTGCCTACGGCCCGGTGTTCCGGTGACGCGGTTCCATCAGCACAATGCGCCTCGGTGTGCCCGGAATCAAGCGGAAACAAAGAGCCGCAAGGTTCCTTCACTGGCGGCCTTCCCCTGCACCAGCATCATCCGATTGCCGATCCAGGCAGAGAGAAGGAAAAGGATGCACCCGAAAAGCCGTGGAAATCTCACCGGGTGGCCGGCTCGAATCCTGAGAGCCCTGATGACGGTCGCGCTCGCCGCCGGCCTGATCGCTCTCACGCCGTTCACCGCACACGCGGCCCCGAGCCGTGGATTCGCCTACGTGTGGGCGAACCAGGCGTCCGCTCCGCTCAACACGCCCTACACGCCGTCCGGTTACTACAGCCGCAACTCAACCGGCGCCGTGAACACGGTCGTACGTACGGGCATCGGCCAGTACACGGTACGCATGCCCAGGCTGGGGCTGCCGGGCGGCACCGTGCACGTCACCGCCTACGGGGCGACATCCCACTCCTGCAACGTCGCCTACTGGACCCCCGTCGGCGACCGGCTCGACGTGCACGTGCGGTGTTTCACCCCGGCCGGCTACCGTGCCAACACCCGATTCACGGCTAGTTTCGTGAACACGTCCTATCTTGGCGGCAGGTTCGGGTACCTGTGGGCCAACCAGCCGACCACCGGCTCGTACACGCCGTCGACGACGTACCAGTTCAACTCGGCCGGAGCGACCAACACCATCACGCGGGGCGGCGTGGGCCAGTACACGGTGCGGCTCCCGGCCATCGGCTCCGCGGCCGGACATGTGCAGGTGACCGCGTACGGCGATGTGCTGGCACGCTGCAAGGTCGTCAACTGGTACCCCTCCGGAACCGCCCAGCTCGTCAACGTCCGCTGCTTCACCCTCGGCGGCGCCCTGCGCGACACCCGGTTCACGCTGACCTACGCCCGCGGCATCGGCATTCTGCGCACCACGCCCGCCGCGTACGCCTGGGCGAACCAGCCGACCACGGGCTCGTACACGCCGGCGGTGGCGTACCAGTACAACTCCGCTGGGTACACGAACCGGATCACGCGCACGGGTGTCGGCGTCTACCGTGTCTGGACCCCCGGGATGCCCCTGGGCTACGGCGACGTGCAGGTGACGGCCTATGGCACCAGCTCCGCGCACTGCAAGGTGGACTACTGGACACCAAGCACTGGCATCCAGGTGCGCTGCTACACCGCATCGGGGGCACCGGCTGACACCTATTACGACGTGTCATTCGCACGGTAAGCGAAGCGCACGGGCGACGGCATGACAGGCCGGCGCCCGTGACGATGCCGCGAACCGGGAAGACATCCCTCCGAATCCCCTCAGGTTCACCCTCCCGGCCCCTCCCCACCCCTCGCCACGAGGGGTGCTGGGCCCTCCTCGGAGACGAGCGAGCGTCTGGCGATGCCCGAGGCGGAGGGCAATCCTTGGCCCCGATCATCCTGACACCCGGACAGTGCAAGGCCGCTTGGATCAGTGGCGCACGGAGCCGCGATGCCACCGGCGCCCCGTCGGCGGCGCCGCTCCGCAAGCACACCTTGAGCATCTTGGGTGAACAGGCCTGCCGGCGCCGAGTGCGGCGGCCGTGCCGCCTCGTCCCGAGTGTCGGAGGGCAGGGGGCAGGGGGTACGGAGTCGGTGCTCGAAGGTGCCAGGTTGGGCGCCGAAGCGGGCCCCGCTCTCGCCCCGATACGCCGTGGGCGACAGCCTGCTCGGGCAGGCGCGAGGCGAGGGGGGCCCAGGTCGGCCCAGCGTGGGAGGCCCCAGCTGCGTGCGTTCCGCGCGGTCGGGGGAGTCAGCCCAGTTCGAGGCTGGTGATGCCGAACAGCCCGGAGTGATCGATCCGCGGGGCCGGGCCCGTGTACATGCGGGCGGTCTCGAAGGACGGCGCGAGGCCGAGTTGCTCCATGAGGTGCACGGCGGCCGTGTTGGTGTCGGGCACGTCGATCGCCACGGCCTTGCCCGGGGTGGTGGCGGAGAGCTCTCCCACCAGCGCAGCGGCCACATCGGGAGAGGCGGCATAGAGCGGCCCGATGCGCGAGGCCGTGCGGCAGGCCCGCATGACGGCCAGGCCCCGCAATTCTCCGTTGTGCATCGCGGCCAGGGCGCGGCGCTGCGGTGCGGCGATCCAGGGCGCAAGGAAACTGTCGCGCGCGGCCGGGAAGAAGCGGCGGTCGTAGGCTGCGAGTTGGTCGAAGGGCAGGGTGCGGGCGTCGACCAGCGTGACGCCGGTCGGCGTCGCGGTCTCGGCGGACGGCGTGCCTTCGTAGCGAATGTTGTTCCAGGCGGACCGAAAACCGGATGTGCGGTAGTTGCCCTGTTGGGCCACCACCCCGTCGAGCCCGACATTGCGACCGGCAAGTCGTGCCATGCCGGCGTGCCACAACCGGATTCCATAGCCCTGGCCACGTAGTGGTGGACGGGTGATGTAGAAGCCCAGGAACCCGAAGTCGGTGCCATAGCGTACGACCGAGATGCAGGCGACGGGCTCACCATCGAGCCGCCCGATCAGGAAGCCGTGCGGATCGGTGGCGAAGAAGGCATGGCCATCGGTATGGCCCGGGTTCCAGCCTTCGGCGTCGGCCCAATCTCCCATTCGCCCGATGTCGTCGGCGCTCGCGACACTGATCTTGAATGTCGGCACTTCTCACTCCAGAGACGTTGTCAGTGGGCCCGCCCGCCCGGCGTGATGAGGCGCTGCCAGGGATGTGGCGCTTCGCCGGGGAACTTCGGATACCGGTCTACCCCCGGCGCGCTCGCTTCCTACCGGGCCACTTGGCCAAAAGTTGGCCGCTTTTGGCATGTGCCGGTTGAGTACGTTCGCCTGCCCGAGCGGATCGGCCGCCTAGCTCCTCAGGAGCCGGGAGGCCTGCGCCCATAGGCCGTCCAGTACGGAGGGGTCGTTCGCCAGTTTCGCGAACATGACCATGCCCTCCAGCTGGGCGAGTACGGCGCGGGCGGTGGTGCGGGTCGCGGCAGGAGCGGGGATCGTGCCCTGCTCCGCCGCGTCCGTCAGCGTGGCGTGGACCAGGTCGATCTGCTCGTCGAAGATCTCTGCCAGCCGGGCCTGGACAACCGCGTCCTGGGTGCTCATCTCCAGCGCCAGATTGCCGAACAGGCATCCGTTGACGGCGCCGCCCTCGGTCTTCGCCGCGCGCTGGGCTGCGGCTTGGTCGAGGAAGAGCCGCTCGAGCCGGTCCTCCGCGGGCCCGTCGCCGCCCAGGGTCGCCACCCAAGCGGGCCGCTGGGCTGCCCAGTGCGCGTTGATGGCCTCGATCGTCAGGGCCTGTTTCGACTCGAAGAAGTGGTAGAAGCTGCCCTTCTTCACGTCCGCGCGGGCACAGATCTCGGCGACACCGATCGTGCCGTAACCGCGGCTCAGCATCAGGCCACAGGCCGCGTCCAGCAGTCTTTCGCGTGCCGTGCTCGTCCGTCCCATGGCGATGAGTATACGGCCGGTCAACTATGAGGGTGGTGTTTAGTTGACCGGTCGTCTACTGTCCTCTCGAGTGGTGGGCAACCTGCCCGCCGACTATCTGACCTGCGAGGACTTCGTCATGCCCGAGAACATCACCGTCGCCGTGGCCTTCCACAGCGGCTACGGCCACACCGCGCGCCAGGCCGAGCGGTCGCCGCCGGAGCCGGTTCGCTGCCCGGAGCGCAGGCCGAGCTGTGCGACGTGGCCGTCGTGGACGACCAGCTGTGGGAGTCGCTGGCCGCCGCTGATGCGATCGTCTTCGGTACGCCGACCTATATGGGGAGCCAGTCCGCCGTCTTCCAGGCTTTCGCCGAGGCCAGCGCCCCGGTCTGGATGGAGCAGGGCTGGGCCGGAAAGCTCGCCGCCGGCTTCACCAACTCCGCGGGCGTCAACGGCGACAAGCTGAACGTCCTGGTCTCCCTCGCGCTCTTCGCCGCTCAGCACGGCATGAACTGGGTCTCGCTGGGTCTGCCGCCCGGCGGTGAGTACTCCACCACCGGAACCCCGGAG
The DNA here is from genome assembly GCF_044390825.1 of Streptomyces sp. NPDC018833. NCBI lineage: Bacteria > Bacillati > Actinomycetota > Actinomycetes > Kitasatosporales > Streptomycetaceae > Streptomyces > Streptomyces sp. NPDC018833. Next base: position 667,616 of record NZ_JBIRZM010000001.1, read on the forward strand.
GACCTCAACCGCCTCGGCGGCTTCCTCGGCGCGATGGCACAGTCGCCGTCCGACCTCGGCCCGGACGACACCCCCTCTGGGGCGGATCTGCGCACTGCCGAGCATCTCGGACGCCGGGTGGCCGAGACCGCCCTGGAGCAGGTGGCGGGGCGCACGGCGCTCACCCTCGTGCGGTGAACGCGCTCAGCCCCGGACCTTTCCTCAACTCCTCAACTCCTCAACTCCAAGGACGACTGACATGACCGGAGAAAAGCGTTCCTGGGCCCGTGGCCGGCTCACCGAGCTGCTGGACCTCGAAGTCCCCATCGTGCAAGGCCCGTTCGGCGGCGGACTGTCGTCCGTGGCGCTCGCCTCCGCCGTCTCCGAGGGCGGCGGGCTCGGCTCGTACGGAGCACACATCCTCACACCGCACGGGATCGGCGAGCTCGTGAGTGAGCTGCGGAAGGCCACCGTCCGACCCTTCGCCGTCAACCTCTGGGTCCCGCACCCCGACGAGGCCGCGGCACCGCCCGACCGTGACCGGACGGCCCGTTACGCCGAGCTGCTGCGCCCGTGGTTCGAAGAACTGGGCCTGTCGACAAACCAGTTGGAGGATCCGCCACCCGCCCCCGCTTTCGAGGAACAGATCGACGCGCTGCTCGCGGCGGAGCCGCCGGTGATCAGCTTCGTGATGGGCATCCCCGACGGCCGGGTGCTCGACGAGGCAAGGCGCCGGAGCATCCGGACCATCGGCACCGCGACCACCGTCGAGGAGGCCCTCGCGATCGAGGCGGCGGGCATGGACGCCGTCGTCGCCTCGGGCAGCGACGCGGGAGGGCACCGCGGCTCGTTCCTGCGCCCCGTCAACGAGTCCCTCGTCGGGACCTTCTCCCTCGTCCCCCAGGTCGCACAGGCCGTTTCGATCCCCGTGGTGGCCGCCGGCGGCCTCGCCGACGGCCGGGGAATCGCCGCGGCGCTGACGCTCGGGGCAGACGGAGCGCAGATCGGCACCGGCTTCCTTACCACCGAGGAGTCCGGCGCGAGCGCCATCCACCGGGCCGCGCTGCACGGCCCCGAGGCGCGTACGACCGTACTGACCCGAGCCTTCTCGGGACGGCTCGCGCGAGCCGTCCCCAACCGCTTCACCCGCGAGGCACTGGCGTACGAGAACGAACTGGCCCCCTACCCGATCCAATACACACTCACCCGCCCGCTGCGCACAGCGGCCGCGGAACGCGGCCTGGCCGACTACGTCAACCTCTGGGCCGGACAGGCGGCAGCACTCACCCGGCCGGGCGGCGCCCGCGCCTACCTCGACGAGCTCATCGCCGGCACCGAGGCGGCACTGCGCCGCCCGGCACACGGGCACGACTGACGGTCGAGCGCAGTCGCCCCGCATTCAGCCGTCGCCGCCCAAGGCCGAACAATCTCTTTTCGACTTCTCAGGAGCACCTGTCATGCGTTGCAGTGGTCTTCTCCCGCTACGGAGATGAAAGCGTCCTGAAACTGACCGGGCAACCAGTACCGGCCCCCACCGCCGGAGAGGTCCTGGTGAGGGTTCGGGCAGCCGGGGTCGACCCCGTCGACTGGAAGTTCCGTGAAGGCGCGATCGGCACGGACCGCCATTTTCCGCTGGTGCTGGGGTGGGATGTGGCAGGGGTGGTCGTCGAGGCGGCGGGGACGGCGGACGGTCCAGCTGCCGGTGACGAGGTGTACGGCATGCTGCCCCTGCCGCACGGCGGCGCCTACCAGGAGTTCGCCGTCCTGCCCGCATCGGCGGTGGTGCCCAGGCCCGCCGGCCTGTGCTTCCCCCAGGCCGCGGCCGTTCCGCTCGCGGCCCTGACCGCCTGGCAGTCTGTCGATGCCGTACACATGGCCTCGGGGCAGCGGGTTCCGGTGCACGCCGGCACGGGCGGGGTCGGCCACTTCGCCGTACAGCTCGCCAAGGCCCGCTTGGGCACATGTCGTGGCCACCGCCTCACCACGCAATCTCGACCTTCTGAGCCGGCTCGGTGTCGACGAGCCCGTGGACCGCACCTCGGACGGCCTGCACACCATTGAACCGGTCCACGCTGTCATCGACACCGTCGGCGGCGGCCGGAGTCAGCAGGAGTCGTGGGCTCTGCTGCGACCGGGCGGCACACTCATCACCCGGCCGGAACCCATCGACGAGGCGCACCGCGTGCCGGGAATCAAGGGGCAGCGCGTGATCGTCACTCCGGACGGCGAGGCACTGCACCGCAACAGCACGCTCATCGACACCGGGGTTCCATGCCGAAGCCCAGGACGTCCTGCCCCTGCACAAGGCGGCCGAAGCGCACCGGACCAGCGAGACCGGCCGGGTCCGCGGCAAGCTCGTGCTCACTCTGTGACGGAAATGTCCCGCACGAGTTGAACAGTGGCCGCCGACGCGCCGGGAGCGGATCCGCCGAGAGGTCGATCGGGCGGCTCTGTTCAGCGCCTTCCTCCCTTACGCGGCGGCGGACTTCGCTCTAGTCTTGCGAGTTACCTGCCAGTTAACAATTCGTTGATGGGCGCACCGGGCCCGGAGGTCGATGTGAGTTCCGCGCAGTCCCTTCCTGAAAGCCGCCCGGTTTCCGTGGCGCACCTCTTTCTCTCAAGAGTCGGGGCCACACCCGACCGTGAGGCTTACCGCTACCCCGCGCCGGCCGACGACGGCGCCTCCGGCGACGCTGAGCAGTGGCGCTCGCTGACGTGGGCTCAGACCGCCGAGCGCGTCGAGGCGATCGCGGCCGGCCTGCTCGCCCTCGGTGTACGGCGCGAGGAGCGGGTGGCGATCTCCTCCTCCACTCGGGTGGAATGGATTCTGGCCGACCTGGGCGCGATGTGCGCGGGCGCCGCCGCCACCGCCGTCTACCCCAGCACCAATGCCGATGAGACGGTGTACATACTCTCCGACTCCGGCAGCCGGGCGATCTTCGTCGAGGACGCCGCCCAACTGGCCAAGGTGGTCGCCCACGCCGAACGCCTGCCCGAGCTCGGCCACGCGATCCTCTTCGACCCCCTGGCGGACCTCCCCCAGGTGGCGGGGCTGGAGGTGCTCTCCCTGGCTGAGTTGGAGAAACGGGGGACGGCGTATCTGGAAGAGCACCCGAACGCGGTCGAGGAGACGGTCGGGACAATCGAGCGGGAGCAACTCGCCACCCTGATCTACACCTCCGGCACGACCGGCCGGCCCAAGGGCGTGCGCCTGGTGCACGACTGCTGGTCGTACCAGGCCGTCGCACAGGAGGCCGGCGGGCTGCGCTCCGACGATGTCCAGTTTGTGTGGCTGCCGCTGTCCCACGTCTTCGGCAAGGCCCTGATCTCCGGTCAGATCAGGACCGGCCATGTCATGGCGCTGGATGGACGGGTCGACCGCATCATCACCAACCTGCCCGCCATCCGGCCCACCCTGATGGCGTCCGCGCCGCGGATCTTCGAGAAGGTCTACAACGGCATCGCGGGCAGGGCGAGAGCCGAGGGTGGCGCGAAATACAAGATCTTCCTCTGGGCGGCGAAGGTCGCCCGCGACTACGCAAGGACCGGGCAGGAGAGCATGGCGGCGACCGGAAGGCGCCGGGTGCCCCTGCGGCTCCTCGTCCAGCACGCCGTCGCCGACAGACTGGTGTACGGCAGGATCCGCGCGGCCTTCGGAGGCAATCTGCGCGCCAGCGTTTCCGGCAGTGCCGCCCTCGCCCCCGACATCGGCTACTTCTTCTCCGGCGCCGGCGTGCACGTCATCGAGGGCTACGGCCTGACCGAGACCAGCGCCGGCTGCATCGTCAACCCCGTCGACGACTACCGGGTCGGCACGGTCGGCAAACCGCTCCCCGGCACCGAGGTCCGCATCGCCGACGACGGCGAGGTCCTCTTGAGAGGCCCCGGCGTCATGCGCGGCTACCACAACCTCCCCGACAAGACCGCGGAGGTGCTGGAGAGCGACGGCTGGTTCCACACCGGCGACATCGGCGAGATGGACAGGGACGGCTTCGTCCGGATCACCGACCGCAAGAAGGACGTGTTCAAGACCTCCGGCGGCAAGTACGTGGCGCCCACCGAGATCGAAGGCCGCTTCAAGGCCATCTGCCCGTTCGTCAGCAACATCCTGGTCATCGGCAACGGCCGTAACTTCTGCTCCGCCCTGATCACCCTGGACGAGACCGTGATCATGCCCTGGGCGGCGTCTCACGACCTCGGCGGCCGCAGCTACGCCGAGGTCGTCACCTCGCCACAGGTCCACGAGCTGATCGACGGCTTCGTCCAGCGGGTCAACGGCGACTTGCAACGGTGGCAGACCATCAAGAAGTTCTCGGTGCTCTCGCGAGACCTCGACGTCGAGCACGGTGAACTCACCCCCAGCCTCAAGGTCAAGCGGCCTGTTGTGGAGCGCGAGTACGCCGAGGTCATCGAGGGGATGTACGAGGGTTCCCGCGAGGCCTGATCTCCATCTGTCCGGTACGGCACCTCCCCCAGCCGTACCGGACACCGGGCTCACCTGTCCGAGGAGGGCATTCGGCTCGCCGGACACCAACGCGATCGTCCGGTGGACATGGGCGGCAATGGACGGTGGCAGGCCCTGCACGGCGGGGGAGTTCTTCCAGCCAGGCGGCGCGGAGCACCAACGGCATCCGCAGCGCCATGCACACGTGGAGCCGGCCCCGGCCGTCGTCCAGCTCCGGACATCACGGGTCTGCCGGTGCGGATGCGGCGGTACGTGCCCAGTCCCCTGGCAGCGCCTCGGGCCGCCGGTCGATTCCTGCATCGTGGTGAAGTCAAGGGAGCGTCTGTCTGCGTCGCCGGCTCGTGATGGGCGGACTGGCCGAACTGGCGGTGCTCGCCGCAGTCAACGCCTCCCTCCAGCTGCTGTTGCCCGCGTGGGTATGTGGCCGGCGATCTCCATGACCGTGTTCATGGGAAGGGGACGGCATTCGATGTCGCGTTCTGTGGGGCGCCGGCCTCGCGTATCGGTCGCACCACTGCGCTGCTGATTGCCGCGCGCGCTGCTGCTGGGAGGCCGCGGCCGGACGCTCTGGCCGCTCGGCGAGGTGCCCGCGCTCGACCGTTCAGCGTCCATGCCCCCCGTGCCCGCCGGGCGAGACCGCGCCGGAACGTTGCCCTCCGCGCCGCCCGCGGGCCGACCTCCGAGAGCCCTCTTCGACGTGATCTTGTTTATCTCGCCGGACGGGGAATAGGCTGAGTTTGGTCAAGCTTCTGACTGTCACGATACTTACTAATCTCGACGGGCGGGTGACCGCCCCTGAATCCCGGAGACGATCCATGAGCGAGAACCTCGCCGGAACCAGCCGCTTCCACGAGCCGCTGACCCGTGACAACGCCGCCCTGCTGCTGGTGGACCACCAGATCGGGCTGTTCACCGGCGTGCGAGACATCGACGTCGCCACGCTCAAGCACAACGTCACCGCCCTGGCCAAGGCCGCCCAGGTGCTCGACATCCCGACCGTGGTGACGACCACCGGGGCGGACGGCCTGTGGGGGCCGCTGGTACCGGAACTGGCGGAGGCCCTCCCCGCGGACCTCGATGTGATCGACCGCAGCACCGTCAACGCCTGGGACGATCCGCGCGTGCGGCAGGCCATCGAGGCCACGGGCCGCAAGAAGCTGATCATCGCGGGCGTCTCCATCGAGGTTTGCCTGGCCTTCCCGGCACTGTCCGCCACGGCTGCCGGCTACGACGCGTACGCGGCCATCGACGCCTCCGGCACCTTCAGTGAGACCAAGCGGACCACGGGTCTGCTGCGGATGCAGCAGGCGGGCGTGATCGTCACCGACTACGCCACCACGATGGTCGAGATCCTCGCCGACAACGCCGATCCGAAGGCCTACGAGGTCTACACCGCCCTCGACATGCCGTTCGCGACGCTCGTCGGTCAGCTGTCGGGCGCGTACGCCAAGAACGGCTGACCCGTCCGGCCACCGAGCCGCTCCCGCGGCGCGTATCCCCCGTAAGCGCACCGCGGGAGCTCCCCGGGTGCCGGGCCTTGCCCCCCGTAGAGCCCGGCACCCGGACCCAAGCCCCTCACGCCATGCCCCCTCACGCCATGCCCCACCTGCTGGAGCGCGCCGCGGAATCCGGCGCCGGAAGGAGAACGACCATGCCTGCGGTGACCGTCGACTCGCCCCTCACGCTGCCGCGCATCCCGCTCCCGGGTGAAGCGGCCCGGCAGCGTCCCGTCCTCGCAGTGACCGACGCCCGCCAGGGCTTCGAAGGGGAGGGATTCCCGGTGCGCCGGGCACTGGCAGGGATCGATCTGCGCCACCTCGATCCGTTCCTGATGATGGATCAGATGGGCGAGGTGGAATACAGCCCCGGTGAGCCCAAGGGCACGCCATGGCACCCTCACCGGGGGTTCGAGACCGTCACCTACATGATCGACGGGATCATGGAGCACCGGGACTCGGGCGGAGGCGGCGGTGTCATCGCCAATGGGGACACCCAGTGGATGACGGCCGGCTCCGGCATGCTGCACATCGAAACGCCCCCCGAGCATCTGGTGATGAGCGGCGGACTGTTCCACGGCTTCCAGCTGTGGGTCAATCTGCCCCGCGATCGCAAGATGTCCGAGCCCCGCTACCAGGACATCCGTGGTTCCCAGCTGGAGCTCCTGACCAGTGACGACGGTGGAGCCCTGGTCCGGCTGATCGCCGGTGAGCTGGCGGGAAGGCAGGGGCCCGGTGCGACGCACACGCCGATCACACTGCTCCATGCCACCCTCAGCCCCGGTGCCCGGCTGACGCTTCCCTGGCGCCCGGACTTCAACGCACTCGCATACGTTCTGGCGGGCCGGGGGAGTGTTGGCGAGGAGGGGCGACCGCTGCACTCCGGTCAGCTCGCCGTCTTCGGCCCGGGCGACGTACTCACCATCCAGGCCGACGACAAGCAGGAGGGCAGATCACCGGCGCTCGACGTGGTCGTGCTCGGCGGACTGCCCATCCGTCAGCCGGTCGCCTGGAACGGCCCCTTCGTCATGAACACCCGCAGCGAAGTGATGCAGGCGTTCGACGACTTCCAGGCCGGACGCCTCGGCCGGATCCCGGCCGCATGACCCCGTGCCGGGGCCGCTCAGGCCGCCCGGTCCCGGCACGCATCACGACCACGCCAAGCACTCGCAAGGAAGCCCATGACCACCGTCGACCGCCCGAACCCGCCGCGCGGGCACACCGCCCCCGTCACCGTGCTGGTCGAACGCCGCGTCCTTCCCGGCAGGGAGGAGGAGTTCACCTCCTGGGCGCAGGGCATTCTGGCCGAAGCCGCAGGCTTCCCCGGATACCTCGGAGGCGGCGTCCTGCACCCCTCGGCCTCGGACGACCGCTGGCACCTCGTCTACCGGTTCGCCGATCAGACCTCTCTGCACGCCTGGGAGAACTCGCCCCACAAGGAACGCTGTCTCCGCCACGGCAGCGAACTGCACGAGCTGGTGCGCACCCGCCATCTGTCCGGCATGGAGGACCTGTTCGCCCTGCCGGACCGCGCCACACCGCCCCGCTGGAAGCTGACGCTCGTGGCCGCGGCGTCCGTGTACCCGCTGTCCCTCCTCGCCGACGCTCTCCTGATGCCGTACATCGGCACCTTTCACTCAGCCCTGCGCAACGCGCTGATCGCGCTCTTCTTCAGCGCGGCCATGACCTATGCACTGCTGCCCGCGCTCTCCCGCGTCCTTGGCCGCTGGCTGCGCGGTCCGTCGATCACCCGCACCCCAACCTGAGGAATCCCGCCATGCGTGACCTGCAGTTCGGATTCTCGCTCAACCCGACCACCGACATCGCGGCCCACCGCGACCTGGTGCGCGCGGCCGAAGAGGGAGGGCTCGACCTCGTCGGCGTGCAGGACCACCCCTACAGCCCGACGTTCGTGGACGCCTTCACCCTCATCGCCTCACTGCTGGAGGCGACCGAGCGGCTGCGCTTCTTCCCGGACGTCGCCAACCTGCCGCTGCGACATCCTTCGATGCTCGCCAAGACGGCGGCGTCGCTCGACCTGCTTTCCTCAGGCCGCTTCGAGCTCGGTATCGGCGGTGGCGGCTACTGGTCCGCCATCGCCAGGATGGGAATGACGCCCCAGCTCGGCCGGCCCGAGGCGCTGGCCCAGCTGGGCGAGGCCATCCAGGTCCTGAGAGCGCTGTGGCGGCCCACGCCCGAGCCGGTCACGTTCGAGGGGCAGCACTACACCATTCCGGGGCTGCACAGCGGGCCCACTCCGGCCCACCCGATCGGCATCTGGGTGGGTGCCCAGGGGCCGCGTTCCCTCGAACTGACCGGCCGGGTGGCGGACGGATGGGCCGCACCGATCCCCAGCTACCTTCCCTACGAGAAGTGGGCCGAGTCCAACGCGCTGATCGACGAGGCGGCCCTCGCCTCGGGAAGGAACCCTCAGGACGTGCTGAGGATCGCTCAGCTCGTCGGCACCATCACCGACCGGCCCGGCGACGCCGAGGCCAGGGCGGGTAAGGCCCCCGTCCGCGCGACAGCGGAGCAGTGGGCCGCGCTGCTGGCCCGCCTGGCGACCGAGCAGCCGTTCAGGACCTTTGTCTTCTGGCCGGAGGACGCCACGGTCGGTCAGATCGAGCGCTTCGCACGCGAGGTTGTGCCTGCCGTACGGGAAATCGTTCGTCAAGGCGCCGAACAGGAGCATTCACCGTCATGACCTTGTGGAACGTCACCGCGCCGACCGTGCGCATCGTGGACGACGAGGAAGTGCGCGGCACCCAGACGTGGGTCGTCCAGGCGCCGGGCAGTGTCGAGGCGGTCTGTCAGGTGGCCGCCCGCGTTGCCGCCGAGGACGCCGTCCGACACCGCCGGGGGGCCGCCGTCGACTCCGCCGCAATCACCACCACCCGCTGGAGGAGTCCGCTCGGGGTGCTGGGGCCCACGGTTGTCTGCCCGCAGGCCCTGGGGTGCGGACATGGTGGGCCCGGGCAGGGGGCGGACATCTCCTCGTCCGCGCCCCTTCCGGCCGGGTGCGGGGCTACTGCTGCCTGACCGCCTCGATCTCGAGTTCGATCGCGACGCTGTCCCCGATCAACGCGCGTCCCCCGGTCAGGGGCACGTTGGCCGGCACGCCGAAGTCGGAGCGGTTGATCCGGGTGGACGCCCGGAATCTGGCTCGCGTGCCGCCCCACGGGTCGTCGCCGATACCGAGGAACACCAGGTCGAGGGTGACCGGACGGGTCTCGCCCTTGAAGGTCATGAGCCCCTCGACGCTGTATCGACCGTCTTCCTGTTCCCGTACGGCCGCGGACTCGAAGTGTGCCGTCGGGTAGGTGCCGGTGTCGAAGTAGTCAGGCGCTGCGCAGGTGCTTGTCCCGTTCGGCGTTGCGTGTGTCGATCGACGTGGTGTCGATCTCGGCCCGGACGCTGGACCGTACCGGCTCGTCCCCGACGGTGATGGTCCCGCCGAAGGAGGAGAAGCCGCCGCGCGCGGGCCATCAGGTGGCGCACGGTGAAGCTCACTTCGGAATGGGCGGGGTCCATCTACCAAACGCCGGTGAGCTGGTCGTTCTCGGCGAGCGGCGCTGTGCTCATGGTGATCTCCTGAGTTTGCCGGGGCGTGAGATCGTGTCCGCGCATGAGGCCGTCGAGCGTGGCGCGCAAAGCCGCGTCGTGATCGACTCCGGGGCTCTGAACGGCTGCTAGCGGCCGGTGCCCTTGCGTGACTGCCGTCTGCTCGCGGATGTCTCGTCGAACTGCGCCAGTTGCTGTGCGGTTATGTCCCGGAAGGCGCCTTTGAAGGTGGCGAACTTCCGTTCGCCGATGGCTTCGGCGTGCCGCTGTTCGATGTCGGCCATGATCGCGTCTGATTTGGCCATCTGGTCCCGGCCTCGGGAGGTGGGGACGATCAGTTTGGCTCGCCGGTCGCTGGGGTCGGGGTGGCGCTCGACGTACTCCAGTTTCTCGAGTTCGTCGATCAGGTTGCCGATGACCTGCTTGTGGGTGCCCGACTGGCGTGACAAGTCGGTCGCGCGGCTGCCTTGCTCGTCGAGGAAGCCGAGTACGGCGCCGTGCTGGGGCCGGAGTTCGGGATGCCCCTGCTCCGCCAGCGTCTCGGAGAGTTCCCTCTGGATCGCGAAGAGCAACTGCGCGGACAGGATCGCGAGGGCTGGATCCGCTTGCTTCCTTTCGCTCCGCCGGCCCACACCGCTCTCCTCATCACGGTTACTGACTGTCACGTTACGTAATGATAATGGGCATGTCGCCAGTGATTCCTGTACCGGGCGTGTCGTCGGCGGCGTCGGCACGCCAGGGGCGGCCTTCGACGACCCGTATGGTAATATCTGTGACTGTCACGTAAGTGACTAATGGATCTGGAGGTGTGACACTGAATCCCTGAGGCGCCCGTGGTCGGGCCGGGGCGGGGTCAGCGGCCGGTGCCCTTGCGTGACTGCCGTCTGCTCGCGGATGTCTCGTCGAACTGCGCCAGTTGCTGTGCGGTTATGTCCCGGAGGGCGCCTTTGAAGGTGGCGAACTTCCGTTCGCCGATGGCTTCGGCGTGCCGCTGTTCGATGTCGGCCATGATCGCGTCTGATTTGGCCATCTGGTCCCGGCCTCGGGAGGTGGGGACGATCAGTTTGGCTCGCCGGTCGCTGGGGTCGGGGTGGCGCTCGACGTACTCCAGTTTCTCGAGTTCGTCGATCAGGTTGCCGATGACCTGCTTGTGGGTGCCCGACTGGCGTGACAAGTCGGTCGCGCGGCTGCCTTGCTCGTCGAGGAAGCCGAGTACGGCGCCGTGCTGGGGCCGGAGTTCGGGATGCCCCTGCTCCGCCAGCGTGTCGAACAGCTCCTTCTGAATCGAGAAGAGCAATCGCGTGGAGAGGATTCCGAGGTCCGGATCCCGTTGCTTCCGTTCGCTGCGACGCACGAACACTCTCCTCGTCCGGATACTGACTGTCACCTTTCGTCATAATAGTGGGCGCCGGAGGTGATCAGGCTGGGCTGTCACGACCTTTGTCAGGTATGGGCCCCGCGGCGTCACTGGTTGTGAGTCGCGCTCGGGTCCAGCGTCTGTACGCGGTGAGTGATCTTCCAGTTGCCGTCGATCTTCTGAAGCTGGTCGGTGTAGGTGCCGGTGGCGTAGACGGTGGCTGCGTGCTCGGTCTCGGCGACCCAGTACCACGACCGGGCGGTCGCGCGGGTGCCGTCGACATCGATCATGGCCGGGCCCGTCATGTGGCGCTTGCCGGCTGTGAACCCCTGGTCGCGCAGGTCGATGAACATCTGCCTGATCTGCGCGCGTCCCGTCGCCGATGTGAAGGGACTCTCGTAGTGACCGTCCTCGGAGTAGAGGTCGGCGTAGCCGTCGGCGTCCCGCAGGTCGATGTAGACCTGGTGGCGGTTGAGCACGTCGGTGATCTGGACGATGTCGGCGGTCGTGTCCATGGCGCAGCACTTTCGTCTCATGGTAGATAGTCAAATTATTGACTTTGCGCTTCCGTGTCTGTGTGGTCCTAGGGATCACTGTGCGGCGATGACGGGTATTCCGCCACCAGGGTCGGGGGTGTGTATACCGAGGCGCCGGTCGGTCCGGTGCCGGAGATGGAGGCGTTGTGGCGGATTACGGCAGGCGGCTGGAGTTCGGGTACTCCACCGAGCCCGGTAGGTACGGTGAGGTGCTGGAGTCGGTCCTGCTGGCCGAACGGCTGGGGCTCGACCTGGTGGGCATCCAGGACCATCCCTATCAGGGGAGGTTCCTGGACACATGGACGCTGTTGAGTGCCCTGGCGGCCCGCACGGAGCGGATTCGCTTCTTCCCTGACGTCTCCAACCTCCCTCTGCGGCACCCTCCACTGATCGCCAAGTCGGCCGCGACCCTCGATGTCATCAGCGGCGGCCGGTTCGACCTGGGGCTCGGTGCGGGCGGCGCCTGGGAGGCGGTCGAGGCGTACGGCGGTGAGCGGCGTACGGCGGGCGAGGCGGTGAGTGCGCTCGAGGAGGCGATCACGGTCATCCGGCTGCTCTGGAGCGAACAGCGATCGGTGCGGTACGACGGCCGGTTCTACTCGCTGCGGGGTGCACACCCCGGTCCGCTGCCCGTCCATGACATGGGTATCTGGCTCGGTGCCCTCGGGCCGCGCTCCCTCGAACTGACCGGACGGCTGGCGAACGGCTGGGTTCCCTCGTCGCCGTTTCTGCCGCCGCCCCGTCTGCCGGAGGCTCACGCACGCATCGATGACGCCGCCGAGGCGGCGGCCCGGCGGCCGCAGGACATCCGGCGCCTGTACAACATCGACGGCCTGATCGCCGACGGCCTTGGGCAGGGCTTTCTCGTCGGTCCGGTTGAGCAGTGGGTGGAGGAACTGACGGGCCTCGTCATCGACGGCGGCATGGACACCTTCGTGTTCTTCCCCAGGGGCCCCGTCGACCGTCAGCTGTCGCTGTTCGCCGAAGAAGTGGTACCCGCCGTCCGGGAGCGCGTCGCTCGTGAACGGGGCGCCTGTCCCGCGGCTTCGCCCTGACCGAAGCCTGCGGCTCCCCCGCGCTGGACGTCTCCCCGGGAGGGGAATACGATCAAGTTAGTCAATGTTGTGACTATCAACTTTGTGATTCTCGGCGTCGCGTGAAGGAGTAGAGATGAAGACCATCCGGAGAATCGCCGCCCCCGCCACAGCCGTCCTGGCCGGTGTCGTGGCCGCCGCCGTACTCACGGGCGGGTCCGCCACCGCCACCGGGAGCGACAGCCCCAACGACCGGTTCGCGATCCGTGAGGTGATCGACCGTCACCAGATGTACATCGATCTCAGGGACGCCGACGGCTACGCGAACCTGTACACCGAGGACGGTCGTTACCGGAGCCCGTTCGGCTCCGCCGACGGCCGGGACGAGATCAAGGCCATGTTCATCGACCTGGCCGAGAAGGGCTTCACCAAGGGCAAGCGGCACATGTCCGGCCCCGCCGTGATCGAGGCCAACGGCGCCACCGCCACCGCCCGCTCCTGGTACTGGGTCGCGGAGACCGAGAAGGAGCATGCCGTCTACGCCACCGGCACCTACACGGACAAGCTCCGCAAGGCGGATGGCAAGTGGCAGATCGTCCAGCGCGTGCAGACGCTGGACGAGCTCGCCTCACCGAGCCAGTAACTCCGGCCGATATTCAGGTCGTTCAGTCACCCTTCCCCCTCGCGGAGCCGTATGCCGTCACCGCGCCCGCGCTCTCCTCGGCGCGGTGACGGTTCTGCCGGTCGTCGTCCCCACCAGAGGTCGTCATGCCCCAGGAAGACCGAACCACCGCACTTTCCGCCGCCTCGCCCGCGGGTCACCGCCCGGACACCGGCCCGTCCGCCGGCCCTGTGGTCGCCGCTCTCTCGGTCGCGGTACTGGCCTACGGGCTGCTGCAGACCCTGGTCGCTCCGGCCCTGCCGACCTTCCAACGTCACTTCCAGGTGAGCGGCGACTGGGCCGCGTGGGTGTTCACCCTCTACCTCCTGTCCGGCGCCGTACTGACCCCGGTGCTCGCGCGCCTCGGTGACCGGCGGGGCAAGCGCCGCGTCCTGCTCGCGTCGCTCGCCGTCTTCGGCTCCGGCACCGTGCTGGCCGCCCTCGCCTGGAACTTCCCCGTCCTGCTGCTGGCGCGCGTGGCGCAGGGGGCCGGGGCGGCGGCACTTCCCCTGTCCTTCGGCCTCATCAGCGCGTTGCTTCCCCGGCAGCGGACCGGCCAGGGGCTGGGAATCGTCTCCGCGATGATCGGCGCGGGTACCGGGCTGGGCTTCGTCATCGGCGGCCTCCTGATCGACCACGCGTCGTGGAGGTGGATGTTCGCCGTGCTCGCCGGGGTCATCGCGGTCGCCTTCCTGCTCGTGGCCCGATGGATCCCCGACGACACCGCGCGCCGGGACGAACCCCAGGACGTGCTGGGCACCATCCTGCTCTCGTTCGGTCTCGTTTCCCTCCTGCTCGCGATCACCCAGGGCTCGCATGCCGGGTGGACCTCTCCCACCGTGGTCGGCCTCTTCCTCGGCGCGGCCGTACTCCTGGCCGCTCTGGCGGTGGCCGAACGGCGCGTGCGGCACCCGCTGCTCGCATCGCGCGTCTTCCTCCACCGGCCCATCCTGCTGACACACTGCGCCGCGGCGCTCTTCTACGCCGCGGCCCTGATCTTCTTCCTCCTCGTGCCGACGCTCGCCCAGCTGCCGGCGCAGGGGCCCGAGGGCGCCACGCGGGGATTCGGCTTGAGCGTCACCGCCGCCGGCCTGCTCATGCTCCCTTCGGCGCTCCTGCAAGTGCTGGTGGCCCCGGCGGTACCCCGGCTGGAGCGGGCGTTCGGTCACCGCGCTCCACTGCTCGGGGGCATGGCGCTGGTGCTCGCCGGGAGCGTGGCCCTGGCTCTCTGGCATGCCACGCCACTGCAGGTCCTCGCCGACTCGGTCATTCTGGGGACGGGCGCGGCGTGCTGCTTCGCGGTACTCCCCTCGCTCGTGGCCCGCTTCGCGCCGGGCCACGCGATAGCCACTGCCAATGGCCTCAACACCGTTGTCAGAACGGTGGGCGGCGTCATCGGGACCCAGGTCGCCATCGCGATCCTCAGCACCCACTCGGTCACGGGCTCCGCCCTGCCGGGCCAGGGCGCGTTCACCCTCGTGTTCGCGCTCGGCGCTGTCTTCGCGGCTGTTGGTGTCGCGGTGGTCCTCCTCCTGCCGCGCGCAGTCACAGCACCCCGTCGTTGATGGCGGCGACGGCCCCCTGACCGGGGGATTCACGTCGCAGGCGAGAGACCGGGGCGCGAGGGCGGCGGATTCCCACGGCTGCTTCGGCCCGGCGGAGGCGGACGGATGTGTGACGCCGTACGGCTATCCCGACGCGTCCTGGAGCCGTTCGGAATCGAGGACGGTGATGCGTCCGCGGGCGAGCCGGATCAGGCCACGGTCGGCGAACTCGCGCAGGACCTTGGTGCAGGTCTCGCGGGAGGTGCCGGCAAGTGCCGCCAGCTGTTCATGGGTGAGGGCGATCTGCGGGTGGCGGGCGCCGGGCCGCAACGGTCCGGGCCGGGGCTGTGCGGTGGTGAGGGTCGTCAGCGTGGTGGCGATGCGCTGCGCGACGGATTTGAACACGCTGTCGGACAGGCGCTGTTCGAGGTCGGCGAGGCGGCGGCCGAGGATCGCGGTGATGCGGGCGGAGATCCGGGCATCGACCAGCAGGAAGCGGTGCACGTCGGTGCGGCTCATGACGCATACGACCGCGTCGTCGAGGGCTTCGGCATAGTTGTCGTACATGCGCTGCCCGAGGAGGACCATCTCGCCGAAGATGGTGCCCGGCGTGATGATCGCGGTGGTCAGAGCCCGGCCGTCGGCGGAGACCCGGAAGATGCGCACCCTGCCCCTCTTGAGGATGAACAGCACCTCGCACGGCTGGGTCGGGGAGTACAGCATCTCCCCGGCCGTGTAGGTCTTCATCGGCGCCGCGGCGGCGATGGCCTCCATTTCCTTCTCGGAAAGGTCGCAGAAGATGTCGACCTCGGCCAGGCACCAGGTCCGCTCGGCGTCCTGGGCGTCACCGGTGTCGATCATGTGATGCGTCTCCTCACGTCGTCCCGGCGCCCAGGGCGGGGGCGCGGCTCCCCATGCCGGGCCGGCCAGTGCGTCCGCGCCTTCGGCCAGACAGTAGGACATGGCGGTGCCGCCCGGGGCGCTGCCACACGGTGCACCCCGCGGCGGCATGCCCGGGCCTCCGGGCCGCCCGGGCGGTATCCGGCTCATCTGGCGGCCGCGCCCGTCCGCCTGCCCATCACCTGAGCGATGGAGGAGAAAGCGAGCCCGATCAGCAGCCCGAAGACCAGGTGGCCGCCAAGGCTGGAGGCGGTGACGTCGTTCCATTCGAAGACCGGCATGCCCATATTGGCGGGCATGATCCACAGTGCGCCGATGAACCACCACACGGCGCCGTACGCCGGCCCGAGTACGACCGCGGGTGCCGTCTTCCGGGCGAACCGCCCGAGGACCACGCCGAAGGTGATGCCGGCGAAGACCGAGATGCCCAGGTGGATCAGCCACCCGACGAAGGCGTTGGCCGATCCGAGGAGACCGGCGACCATGGTGATCATCGCGGTGTCCGTCATCGGCCGGGACACCGACATCCAGATGCCGAACCCGATCCCGCCGACCACACCGGCCGCCGCGCCGTAGGCCGCGTAGACCGGGATGGCAGCGGTTCTCGGGGATACCTGCACGGTGGCTGTCATGATGCTCAAGTCCTCTCCTGCGCGGGATGACTACTTCAGCGCCGACGCTAGGACCGGTGACGATGCGGGTATGTGAGCGCGGTTACGTACGGGCCGGTAGATCGTGCGGTCGTCAGGGGGATTTCTCGGCGATGAGCAGGGCGTAGCCGAGGATGCCGTCCGCGACGGACCTGCGGGCAGCGGCCAGGACGGCCGGGGCCGCCTCAAGGTCCACGCCGCCGTCGGTGAGCTTGGCCGCGGCGGTCAGTCGCAGCAGGTTCAGTCGCGCCTCGATCTGGTCGATCATGCGGGTCATGGCCGCATCGTGGCGTTCGGTGCGGATGGTGCGCAGCCCGGCGGCGGCCAGGATCTCGGCGTACTGGGCCGGCGGGCGGGCGTCGGCGATGCAGGCGATCCGCGCGGCGAGGCCGGTCAGCTCGGGCGGGAGCCGGTCGGGGGTGGCGGTGACGTCGGTGATGCCGACCCGTCCACCGGGACGCAGGACACGGGAGAACTCGGCGGCGGCCCGGGCTTTGTCGGGGAAGGTGCACAGGGCGCACTCGCACACCACCGCGTCGAACACGCCATCCGGGTAGGGCAGATGCTCGGCGTCCCCGGTGGTGAACACGGCCCGCTCTCCGAGTCCCGCGGCCGCGGCGGCTCCTTGGGCCAGGGCTGTGTTGGCCGGTGAGTAGTCCAACCCGTCCATCGTCACGCCGTGGAGGTCGGCGAGGAGAAGGGCGGTGGTGCCGCGGCCCGAGGCCACATCGAGAACGCGGCAGTCCTCCGTCAGGCGGAGCCCGTCGGCAAGGCGGCGGGTCAGGGCGGTGCCGCCGGGGTGGTAGGCGTCGCCCAGCAGCAGAGCGACCACATCGGAGGAGTACGCGGCGGCGCAGCAGGCTTTGAGCTCTTCCCCGGTAGCGGCGGGCGAGTCGGCGTTCCGGTGGGTCATCGTGCGCCCTCCTCGGCGGTCGGCCGGGGCGCCGTGCTGCGGGCGGTCTTGGAGCCGTAGGGGGTGTCGGTGAGCCGTCCGGCGAGCGGAGTTGCGTTGGGCACCACGTCGGCGACCGGGACGCCGGACATCTGGGCGCGGACCTGTTCGCGGTAGCCGACGGAGTTGTAGGCGCAGAAGGGGATGAGGCGTCCGTCGGGGGTGATCTCCTCGACGCAGCACTTCATCAGTTGCTTGACGTTGAGGGTGTAGGGGTCCTGGAAGTCCTGCACCACGATCATGAACGCCTTGTCGTTCAGGTCCCTGACGGCCTGGGGCAGGTCGATGCCGCAGGTTCCCCCGTAGCCTTCGGCAGGGGTGGGGGTGCCCCCGGCGAAGCCAGGGGGAGTGCCCCCAGCGCAGCCCAGGGCCCCGGCGGTGGCCAGCAGCTCCTCCTCGGTCGTCTCCGTTCCCATGAACGCGGATGCCGACCAGAGTTTCTCCAGCGCCTCGCGGATCCGGGCGTCGGGCATCACTCGATTGGCCACGTAGTCGAGGTGGTCCTCGATCCGCAGCAGCCGAGGGATGGGCACCACGGTCCGGTCGCCCGGTTCGCCGTCCACCAGCAGGTAGGTGATCGAGCGACAGGTGGGGAAGCAGCAAGGGACGGGGAAGAAGTCGCCCTTCTGGAACCACTGCGGTCGCTGGGCGTTGATCAGCTTGATGACGTCGGGGTTGGTGAGCCGGTTCAGCGGATCGAACTCGACGTGGCGGCCGGAGTGGGTGACGGGCTGAAACGCCACCGACCGGACGGCGGGGTGGTCGATGCCGTACTCGATGATCGCTCCGAGTTCGTGTTCGTTCAGGCCGCGCTCGACGGCGGCGACCAGGGTGACGGTGAGCCCTGCATCGGCGCAGTTGTCGAGCGCACGCTGCTTGAACGTCCGCAGGTCGCGGCCGCGGATCTCCCGGTGGGTGCGCTCGTCGAAGCCGTCGAACTGGAGATAGATGTTCACCGACCTGCCCGGAACCTCGTTGCGTTTGCCGAGCTCGGCGACGAACCGTGTGTCGGAGGCGAGCCGGATACC
This sequence comes from Streptomyces sp. NPDC018833, assembly GCF_044390825.1. NCBI lineage: Bacteria > Bacillati > Actinomycetota > Actinomycetes > Kitasatosporales > Streptomycetaceae > Streptomyces > Streptomyces sp. NPDC018833. The sequence goes on from NZ_JBIRZM010000001.1 coordinate 685,779, forward strand.
GTTGGTGTTGAGGTTGACGGATCTGATCGGCCGGTCCTGCGCGAGGTCGATGAAGTCCAGGATGTGCTGGTGGATGGTCGGCTCGCCGCCGGAGAACATCACCACCTCCGCCTCGCCCTCGGACTCCACGAAGGCATCCAGCATCCGCTCGCACTGCTCATGCGTGATCGAATAGCCGTCGCTCTGGTGACCGGAGTCGGCGAAGCAGATCGGGCAATCGAGATTGCAGCCGGTGTTGACCTCGATGATGCCCAGGCAGGCGTGCTGCTTGTGCTCCGGGCACAACCCGCAGTCACTGGGGCAGCCGTCCCGCACCTCGGTCTGGAAGACCAGGGGGAGGGTGCCGGGCTTGTTGAACCGGGCCGAGGACAGGTACTCCTCGGCGTCCCCGTACACCAGGGCCTCGAACTCGCCGTGCTCGCGGCAGCGTTTACGCAGGTAGACCTTGCCCTTGCGGATGTTGACCTGGGCGTCGACCGGCGTCTTGCACAACGGGCAGATCGACTTGGTGAACTCCACGAACACCTCGTCGCGGTCCACTTTGCTGCGTGGCGCGGGGCCTTGGGTCATCAGGGGATCCTCCACTCAGGTGAGACCGGGCTCGGTCTTGGTCTGCTGCATCGGACGGGACGGACACGGACCGGCAGCACTCCTCCCGTTCGGGCCGTCATGCCGCGCAGGCCGGAGCCTGCACGGGATGCGGACATCAGGGACCGCTCTTCTCGACCCCGGGAGGGGATCCCGCGCGCGCAGCGGTTTCGTCCTGCGCGGTGCCCCGGCCGGAGAGGGCTCCCGGGGCCGGTGCGGCAGGAGCCCGGCGGGCTCCGCGCAGCAGCAGCCCCGCGTAGAGCAGCGTCAACGCGTCCTGGGCGAGCACCAACCAGCTCAGCCGCTGGGACAGGTAGACGCCGAAGCAGCCGCAGTTGGTCACGGTGAGGCCGCGTGCGTACGCCTGCGCCGCGAGGAACGTCCACATCACCGAGACGGCCGTGAACACCCACACCGGCGCGACCGTCCGCGATCGCGGGCGGGCCAGGAACCAGACGCCGGACACCAGCTCGCCCACGATCAGTGCCACGGCCGACGCGGTCGCGGCTGCGCCGTCGACCAGCCCGTACGCGGCCAGAATCCCGGGCATGTGCCCGAAGGACGCGAGCTGGCCGACCGCCATCGCCGTGTACACCGCACCCAGCACGATCCGCAGCACCATGCTCCGAACGTAAGCCGCGCGGGAAGCCGAGAACTGTAAGCGCGCTCACCGAACCAGCACCTCATGCGCGAGACCATCGGAAGCACGGGACCCGTTTTCCCGGAGCGCGCATCACGCGGAGCCCGCTCGGTCAGGAGTGATGCCTGGTGAACGCTCGGCAGAAGGCCCGGGCCAGTTCGTCGGCCAGTCGTCGCGCCGGGACGATCGGGGGCTTGCCGCTCTGCTCCTGGGCGGCGGGGTCCTGGGCCGGCAGGCCATCTGTTGCGCCGCTGACGGGCGGACGGAAGGCGATCCGCTCGGGCGCCCGGTGGACCCGACTGTCCTGGCTTCATCGCCCTGGGTGGGCTTGGAGTACCCGGCGTGTGCGCGGCGGGCGAGCGGATCCGCACCGAGGCGGCGGGACCGCGAAGCCCGCCGCCTGTGGTCATGAGTGGGAACGAGTCGTCACCGCGTAGCACGAATGCGACGTGCCGGGGCGGTTGCTCCGGCGTCGCGATCACGCAGGACCTCGACCGGGTGTCCGGCGGCTGCGAGGCGGGCGACTCGTTCCGCGGAAGGCCCCGGCACGGCGAGCGCCCACGGAACCAAGCGCCGGAGGACCGGGACCCGGGAGGACCAAGCCCCGGAGGACCGGGACCCGGGAGGACCGGGACCCTGGACGGGTCGGGGCCTTCGCGGGTCGAGGGCACAATGGTGTCAGCCCTCGGCCTGGCTGATGTTGATCATCCAGGCGACGCCGTACTTGTCCGTGCACATGCCGAAGACATCGCCCCACATCTGCTTCTCCAGCGGGACCGAGACATTGCCGCCTGCGGACAGCTTGTCCCAGTAGGCGCGCAGCTCGTCGGCGTCGTCCCCGCTCACGCTCACGGCGAAGTTGTTGCCCGGCTTGTACTCCATGCCGGGCGGGTTGTCGGAGCACATCAGCGTGAAGCCGTTGTCCGTCTCCAGCATGCCGTGCATGACCTTGTCGGCGTATCCGGGAGGCGCCTCGGACCCGAAGTCGCCGTAGGTGTGCATCGACAGATTGCCGCCGAAGACGCCCTTGTAGAACTCCATTGCTTGCTTCGCGTCACCGGTGAAGCTGATGTACGGATTGAGGCGAGAGGCCACTGCATGATCCTTTCATGACGGTTTGCCAGGTGTGCAGAGTAGCCCTGCGGTGGCCGCACGGCAGTGGGGAACCGCGCGTGTCCGGGGATGTTCGGACGGTGTCGGGTTTCGCGCGGTAAGGGGGTCGGTGTGGACCGATTTCGGGCACGCGTCAAGGAGTGGCGTGGCAATGGACGGTCATTGTTGTACTTACTCATGTTCCAGAAAGCGGTGTCGCTCGAGCGGGCGATGGCTTGACTTCGGTGCCGTTAATGGCGGGCGATCCGGGAACTCTTGTTCCGTGCAGGGAAGTTGTGCAAGGGTGAGCCCTCTCACTACCGAACAAACGCCATTCTGATCAACCGTTCGAATTCCCTGAGGGCGAGCCTCTCCCAAAAGAAGCGGCACGCCACCGGATGGTATGGACCAACAGGTCCCGCTCCTTGTCGACCGGCTGTCGGCATCCTCCCTCGACCGGAGCCGATGGCCCCACAGCAACCCCCCACCGCAATGCCATGGATGGAAAGACGTCTATGCAGCACCCCAGCACGCCCGGAAACGTGTCTTCTTCTCAGTCCGGCCGCATACCCGGGGTCTCCGACGAGGAGTTCGCCGCCGCGCTGAACGACGGGGGAGCAAGTCAGGAGGCTTACCCCGTCAGCACGCTGCTGGCCAGGCACTGGCAGTCCGTGTTCGACTACGCCTCCCTCTGCTCGCCCTCATCGAAAATCGCCTCGATGCTGGCGACGGCCGCATTCGCGCAGCTCCTGGAGAATCTCGCGCGCAACGGCTCGGTCGGCGCACTGCGCCCCCATCTGCTGGTGACCACCCGCCATATGGCCAAGAGCTGGGCGGGCGACCAGCGGATCACCGCCATGCTGCCGGGGCTGTCGATTCCCGAACCGCCCGCCGAGAATAGACAGCTGGTGTCCCGGGCTTTCCACGCAATGCCGATGACGGCCCAAGTACTGCTGTGGCATGCCGAGGCGGAGGCCGAGGGCATATCCGTACCGGCCGGTTTGCTGGGTATTGATCCGCGCGCCGCGTCCGATCAACTCGCGCAGACGCGCGAGCAGTTCCGGCAGACGTGTGTACGCGTGCATCGGGAGTACGCACCCACCGGGGAATGCCGCCACTACAACCGCCTCCTCGACATATCCCTGCGCCGGGGCGGGGCGCTGATCCCCGACATTCAGGTGCATCTGTCCGAGTGCGCGTACTGCCGCTACGCCGCCGACCAACTGCGGCAGTCGCAAGGGCGGCTCGGTGTCCTGCTCGCCGAGGCTCTCCTGGGCGGCGCCGCGGAGTCCTACCTCGCCTCCCGGCCGGGCCGCCGTCGCCACGCCCGCCTGAAGGAAGGCCGGCCGGGACAGCCCGGGGCGCCCGGGGGTCGGGGGACCGGCCGGCACTCCCGGCGTGGCCGGGCCCGGGCCGCCCTGCCCGTCCTGGTCCTGCGGGGCAGGCGTGCCGCCGTGGAGAAGGCGACACCGGCCGCGCTCGGGATCGGCGCCGCCGTTGCCGCCACCGGGGTGCTGGCCGTCGCCCTCCTGGCCGCGCTGTGGTCCGACGAAGGCGACCACGCGGGACCGGCCGTCCCCAGCGGAGCGGTCACCGGCACGGCCCCGCCCGCCTCGCTCGCCCCGCCCGCGCCGGGCGCGAGCGGACAAGTGCCGTCCGCGCCGACGCCGTCCGCGTCCCTGCCGCCCGCCGAGGCGCCGCAGCCCTCGGCCACGTCGGCCGGCCACCCGAGCGGTCCGCTGACGACGCGACTGCGCAACGTCGAGGCCGACCTCTGCGTCGACTTCGCCGGCGGGAGGGCGAAGAAGGAGGTGGACGTCCTGATGGCGGCGTGCTCGTCGGCTCCGACCCAGCAGTGGGTGTACGAGAACGACGGCCGCCTGCGCAGCTCGGCCGCGCCCGAGCTGTGCCTGAACTCCCACGGACTCGACGGCATCGTTGTCGCCGGCGACTGCACGGGGCGCAGCGCGCCCGACGCCGGCGACGTCCGGTACGACCTGACCATCCAGGGCCACATCGTCCCGCGCTGGAACGAACGGCTCGCCGTGCTGCCTGCCTCCACCGACCCGGGGTCGCCCGTGGTCGTGAAGGTACGCGACGACTCACCGGGCCAGATCTGGGCGACGGACGTTGTCCGCTCGGGCCCGACGCAGCAGTCGGCTCCCTATACGGAGGACGTGGGTGGCCCGCCGCCGGACAGGGAGCGGTGCGTCCCGGAGACGTGCGAGCCGCCCCCTCCGGCGGGGAAGTCCGACGGGCAGCCGCCGGCCTCGCGGCCGTCCGCCACGCCGGAGAGGAGCTCCGAGGGCAGCCTGCGCCGCGTGAGTGACGACCCTTCGGCCACCCAGGAGACCCAGCCGCTCACCGGCCCGTCGACGCTGACCCCTGTGCTGCTGCGCCCCGCCCCTCAGATCCCCCGCCGCCCGGCACTGTCGGCACTCGCGGTGGATTAGGGGGAACGGCCCCATTGCCCGCACCGGACGGTCTGCGCGGCCCGGCGGGTCGCGCGCGGACCGGTCGCTTGTGGAGGGGGAGGCAGCAGGACTGTCACCCAGGGGTGTCCGCCCGGCGCATGGCACGAATGCGTCGGAGACGGAACGGCATCCCCGACGGGCCGGCCCCGGGGCGCCGTCCCCGCGGTGGCACAAGGAGGAGTGACACAAAGGGGAACGGCCTCATTGCCGTCGCCGGACGATCTGCGCGCCGCCGCCGGGCTGGGGGCGGAGGCAGCGGCAGGGCCGGCAGGGTGCCCGGCATCGAGGCACGGCGGCCGGCCGGGCCCGCCGGTCCCGTGCCGAAAGCGCGCGGGGTGACCGGGCCGGACGAGTGGCCAGGTACCTCAGGCCCGGCGGGGAGGCATCCCGCGCCGAGGAGCGGCGACATGGCCGTCCCCGGCGGGGACCCCCGGGGCCCACCGGACAATTGGCCGCGGCCCCGGGGGTCCCGCGACGCGGGCCTGCGCATCGCCCATGACCAGGCCCGCCTCCCGGAACGCCCTACGCCGGCGACGGGCCCACGATGCCGCGGATCACGCCCAGTTCCGCGAGGTCCTGGGGGCGGAGGCGGAGTTGGGCGGCCGTGTGGGGTACGTGGGTCGGGGGGCGTTTGAGGATCGCCGCGGCGAGTTCCGGGGCGATCACCGAGAAGTAGCTGTTCGGCGTCGCCCACGTGTTGCCCGGGGCCGCCAGTGCCAGCGCGCCCCCCGAGCCGCCCTCGCCGATCAGCAGGCTCGTCAGCGGGGTGCGTGCCGCCGCCATCGCCGTGAACAGGTCCGCGATCGCCGCGCCCGCGCCCTCCCGTTCCGCCTCGGCGTCGTTGGCCGCGCCGGGTGTGTCCACCAGCGTCAGCACGGGTAGCCCGAAGCGGTCCGCCAGCCGCACCACCCGCGCGGCCGTACGGTAACCGGCCGGGCGGGTCGCTGTCCCCGCCTGGGCGACGTACGCCACCGGCCGGCCCTCACGCAGCCCGACCCCGCACAGCATCCCGGGGTCGTCGCCGCCGCACCGGTCGCCGCGCAGCGGTTCGCGCCGGGTGAAGTAGTCGTCGAGGTACGCACCGGCCCGTGGCCGGTCCGGCTCCCGGGCCGCCCGCACCGCATCCCAGCCGGAGCGCGGCAGCTGCCCCGCGTCGCCCAGGGCCCGCGGCGGGGCGGCGGCCTGCGCCGGGCCGTCCGATCCCAGTGCCGCTGCCCAGAAGGAGACTGTGTCGCGCAGCGCCTCGGGCCGTACGACCGCGTCGATCTGACCCGCGGCGAGCTGCCCCTCGGCCGTGTACGCCTCCGGGTCCGCGTCCGGAGGCCGTATGCGCGAGCCCGCGAAGCCGACCTGTGCGCCGGGCAGGGCGAGGATCACGTCTGCGCCCGCCCCGAGGGTCGCCCAGCCGCCGCCCGTCGTCGGATCACGCAGCACGGCGATGTGCGGCATACCGGCCTCACGCAGCAGCACGGCCGCGCGCGCCACCCGCTGGAGCTGGGCCAGCGCGATCATCCCCTCCTGCATCCGGCTGCCGCCCGTCGCGATCAGCGACACCAGTGGCCGCCGGTTTTTCCGGGCCAGGGTGTACGCGGCCTCCAGCCGGTCCCCGGCGCGCTCGCTCAACGAGCCCCCGAGGAAGCCGAATTCGAAGGAGACGACGACGCAGGGGCGGTCGCCGAGCGTCGCCTCGCCGTGGACGACGGACTCGGCCGAGCCGGTGCGCAGCGCCGCCCGTTCGCGTGCCGCGCCGTAGCCCTCCCAGTCCAGCGGGCCGTCGCCCGTGCGGGGCGGCTCGGCGATCTCGTGCTCGGTGAAGTCGTCGCAGACCAGCGCGATCGCCGCACGGGCGGTCATCCGCTCAGCCATGGAGGGCCCGCTTCATGATCTTGCCCATGTCGTTGCGCGGGAGGACGTCGAGGAACCGCACCTCGCGCGGGCGTTTGTGCGGGGCCAGCTGCGCCGCCACATGCGCGGTCACCTCCTCGGCGGACGGGGGTGCCTGGGGGTCGGCCGCCACGATCCACGCGACGATCCGCTCGCCCAGATCCGCGTCCGGCGCACCGGTGACCGCGGCCTCTCTCACCGCGGGGTGGTCGAGGAGGACGTTCTCGATCTCCCCGGCACCGATCTTGTAACCGCCGCTCTTGATCAGGTCGGTCGCCTTGCGTCCCACGATCCGCACGTACCCGTCCGCGTCGCGCACCGCCATGTCCCCCGTGCGGAACCAGTCCCCGTCGAAGGCGGCCGCCGTCGCGTCGGGCCGGTTCAGGTACCCGGTGAACAGATGGTCGCCCCGCACCTGGATCTCACCGATCGTCTCCCCGTCCCACGCCGTGATCTGCGTGCCGTCCTCGTCGACCAACCGCAGTGAGACCCCGCGCAGGGGTACGCCGACCGTGCCGGGCCGTGCCCGCCCGTCCACCCGCACGCTCGTGTTCATCAGCGTCTCGGTCATGCCGTACCGCTCGATCACCCGCCGCCCGGTCGCCGCGGCGATCCGCTCGTGGTCCGGCAGCGGCAGCGCGGCCGACCCGGACACCAGCAGTCGTGCGCCGGTCAGCGCCTTCGCGAGCTCCGCGTCGTCGTCGAGCGCCTCTGCGAGCCGGTGGTACATCGTGGGTACGCCGAACAGCATCGTGCCGCCCCGGCGAAGCTCACGGGCCACGCCTTCGGGAGTGAACCTGCCCAGGTGCCGTACCTCGCCGCCGCGCCGCAACGGGCCGACGATGCCGAGGATCAGGCCGTGCACATGGAACAGCGGCAGCGCGTGCACCAGTACGTCGTCCGCGCTCCACTGCCAGGCGTCCTGGAGCGCGTCCAGTGTCGTGGCGACCGCGCGGCGCGGCAGTACGGCCCCCTTGGGCGGGCCGGTCGTGCCCGAGGTGTAGACGACGAACGCGGGCGCGCCGGGCCCTGGTTCGCCGGCCGGTACCCGCCCTTCGCCCGTCACGGGTACGTCGACGCGCTCCAACGAGCCGACACCGGCGGGCAGTTCGTCATCCGGCGCGGCGAGCAGCAGTGACGGCGCACTGTCGGACAGGATGTGCGCCAGCTCCCGCTCACCGGTCCTCGGGTTCAGCGGTACGACGGGTACGCCCGCGACCAGCGCCGCGACCGTGCCGACCGCGGTCTCCAGCGACGGGGTGGCCCACAGCGCGACCCGGCCGCCTTCCGCGGCCGGGCCGATCCGGGCCGCGAGAGCCCCGGCGGCACCGGCCAGCTGTCCGTAGGTCAGGGAGCGGTCCCCGAACCGCAGGGCGACCCGGTCGCCGTGGTCGGGGCCGCCGGCCGTCGGCGTCAGCGCCGGGAAGAGGGAACTCACTCGTAGACCTCCTGGTGTCGCGTGCCGCACACACGGCAGGCTCATGGCAGTGCTTCCCGTCGCATCATTGTCTCCCCGGCGAGGGGAGGCACCGGAACCGGTCACTGCCACGCGGGGGTCCGGTTGCGGTGCTCAGGGAAGAGGAAGCGCGATGTTCACGGCGTAGACGGCGACGAGTCCGAAACCGATCCGGAAGGTCCACGCACGGGTGGTGTCGGAGATACGGGCACCCGCGTATCCGCCGGCCGCCACGAGGAACTGCTGCCAGGCGAGTGAGGCGATCAGGACGCCCCCGACGAACACGGCACCGGCCGCGCCGCTTTGGAGGGCCGCCCCCTGCGCGGTGGTGAGGGCGGCGAAGTACAGCGCGGTCGTGGGATTGACGGCCGTGAGCGCGGCGAACCGGGCGAACACCCGGCCGGGCCGCGGCCGCGCGACCGGCTCGGCCCGCCCGGCGAGCCGGCCCGGGTTCGCCGACCGGAGGCGCTGCCCGCTCTCCGCCCCCGCCGGGGCACCGGGCCCGCGCACCGAGGACCACAGGCCGTGCGCCGCGATGCCCGCCAGGATCAGGGCCGACGCCAGCCGTACCCATGCCTCCACCCCCGACAGCGCCGAGGCCACCAGTGGGCCCAACGCCGTGGCCAGCGCCGCGTACGCCATGTCGACCACCGCGACCGCCGACGCCGCGGCCACCGCGGTGCCGCGGCTGCGCATCGACTCCTGGACCAGCAGCACGCCGATCGCGCCCACCGGTACCGCCACTCCCAGTCCGGCCACCGCACCTGCTGCGGCCGTCGTCCAGATGTCTGTCATGGGCACACCGTGGTGCGTCGGCCGACGCTCCCGCGGTCGCGTACCGGCCATGGCTGCGACAATCGCGGTATGGACGGTCTCGACAGCGAAATCCTCGGGGTGCTGCGTAAGGATGCGCGGATCTCCTACCGCGATCTCGGCGTCCGTGTCGGGCTGAGCGCCAACGCCGCCGCCGACCGGGTGCGCCGGATGGTCCGCGACGGGGTCATCCGCGGCTTCACCACGATCGTCGACCCGACGGCCGGCCCGCGGCCCGGTCTCGTCGTCTTCATCGACATCACCCTGCGCCTGGACACGACGAACGAGGAGTTCGAGCAGGTCGTGCTCAAGCTGCCGGGCATCACCGAGGTCGTCCATGTCACCGGCGCGCACGACTATCTCGTACGGGCCACGGCCGCCGACGCGGCCGAGCTCGACGCGCTGCTGCGCACCCTCAAGCGGGAGGCCGGAGTCGCCCAGTCCAGCACCCGTATCGCCCTGCGGGACGCCCGGGCCTCCACTACCGGGGGGACCACCAGGTGAGAGCGGTGTGCCGGCCGCCGTCCTCGCGCAGCCCGTCGTCCGTCACCCGCAGCCGCGCCCAGGGCACACCCTCGGCGAGCGACCCGGTCGCGTCGACCTCCACGCCGATCCCCGAGACGTCCGGTCGCCGGTGCGCGGCGGCCGGCGCGCCGCGCGGCGCCGCGAGCAGCCGCTCGTTCACCGGCGCGCCGCACCAGGCGTCGTCGGCCCCGGGCCGGGCCGGGACTTCGCCGCCAGCGGGCTCATGTGGCCGCTCCTCAGTGGCCATCGCCGCCGGGGACCTCGTCAGCGATGTCGTCGTCCCGGAGGTCCGCGGCGGAGGAGGAAGGGGAGGGGGACGTGGCGCCGACGGACGGCAGGCCGTTCTCGTACGAATTCGTGCCGTCGGAGCCGAGACCGGGGCCCGGATCGGTGGCGCCGGGGACCTCGTCAGAGAGGCCGTCGTCCCGGAGGTCCGCGGCGGAGGAGGAAGGGGAGGGGGACGCGGCGCCGACGGACGGCAGGCCGTGCGCGTAGGAATCCGTGCCGTCGGAGCCGAGACCGGAGCCCGGACCGGTGGCGTGGTCGGAGCGGTCGGAGTAATCGGTGAGGGGGTCCAGAAAGAGGGGCTGGATCTTGCCCTCCAGCATCGCGCCGAGGCCGAGGATCGTGCAGGTGTCGGGCCGCTCGGCGATCTGCACCGACATGCCGGTCGCCTCGTGCAGCATCTGGTCGAGGCCCGGCAGCAGCGCACTGCCGCCGACCATCATGATGCCGCGGTCGACGAGGTCGGCGACCAGGTCCGGCGGGCAGTTGCGCAGCACCTTGCCGATGCCGTCGAGGACCGAGGTGAGGGGCGTGTGGATGGCCTCCCGTACAGCGGCGGTGTCGACGCGCACCGAGCGGGCGAGTCCGGTGGCGACGTCCCGGCCGTGGATCTCGGTGGACGCCGGGCCCTGCGGGGTGAGGCCGTTGCCGCGCAGCGCCAGCTGAAGAGGGCGTACGGACTGGCTGGGCAGCATCAGCTCGTGCCGGTGGCGCAGGTGCTGGATCACCGCGTAGTCGACGGCGTTGCCGCCGACCGGGACGCGCTCGGCCGTGACGATGGAGCCGAGTGACAGGACCGCGATCTGGGTGGTCGCCGCCCCGCACACCATGATCATGGTGGCGGTGGGCTGCTCGACCGGGAGCCCGCAGCCGACGGCCGCGGCGATCAGCGTGTCCACGAGCTCGACCCGGCGCGCGCCGAGACCGACCAGCGTCTCGACGGTGGCCCGCTGTGCCAGCGGGTCGGAGTCGTGCGGAGTGCTCGCGGCGGCACGCAGCCGGGGCTTGCGGCGCAGCTGGCGGCGGAGCTTCTCGCCCAGCAGATGGCGCAGCATCCGCTGGGCCATCTCGATGTCGACGACGGTTCCCCCGGTGACAGGCCGGGCGACGCGGATGTAGTCGGGTGTGCGACCCGTCATCTTCTCGGCGAGCGTACCGACCGCGATCAGCGCGCCGGTACGGGTGTTCACGGCGGCGACGCTGGGCTCGTCGACGACAAGACCCTTGCCCTTCACGAAGACGCGGGTCCTGGCGGCCCCCAGGTCGACGGCGACATGGCAACGGCGCAGCTGCTCAAGGCTGACGGTCACGGCAGATCCTCCCGAGTGCGGTACTTGTTCGTATCGTCCGATCGCACGGGGCCGTGCGCGCGCTGGGCTGCGCCGGTCGGGGGCGTACCGGTCCGATGCTCGGCCGGACGAGGGCAGGACCGGGCGGTCCGCGCCGGCTCGGTTACGGGAGGGGGGTCGCTGTTGCCGTTCCGTCAGATGCTGTGGAGGACCTGGGGTCGGGCGGGCCGATTACGGGAGCGGGGCCCACTGTTGTCGTTCCGTCAGATGCGGCGCAGCCGGGGCCGGTGGCGGCCCTGTTACGGAACTGAGGGCCGTTGCTGTCGTTCCGTCAGATGAGGCGCTGCAGCAGTCCCCAGGTGAACTCGGCGATCCGCTCGCCCTCGCCGGGCGGGGTGAAGGCCAGCCGCCATCGCGTCGGCGCCGATCCCTCCAGCGGACGGACCGGTGTGAACGCCCTCGCCACCTCGTCGACCGTGCACGACCAGGGCGTCAGGTCCGCCGTCCTCCGCAGCTCGGGGCCGGCCGCACCCGGTGCGCGTACGAGCCACTCGTTCCACACCGCGCCCTTGTCCGTGGCCAGGACCTCGAAGCGCAGGTCGGGCCAGAGCGGGAGGGGCCACAGCAGCGCGTCGCACTCGAGGTCGCCGATCCGCCGGTGCTCTACCGACTCGGGTTCGCCGAGCACCGAGCGGTAGCGGGTCAGGGCGCCGCGCCCGCGGGGTACGCGGATCATGGCCTGCCAGCGGCGGTTCGCCTCCCGCATCCTCGCCTGCGGGACGCCGAGCGTGCGCCGTGCGTCGTCGACCAGGTCCGGCTGGTGGTCGGCCATCCGGCGCAGCAGTACGAGCTGGAAGTCGAGCGGTCCGAAGGGGGCGCCTGTACTCATGCCCGACATCCTGCCCTTCCGGACGCGACGGCACGTGCGAGGGGGCTCGCTGGGGAAGTGGAGATTCCACACAAGATCCTCACACCCTTACCCACCGCCCGTCCTCTGGTGCCGCATACTCTCCGGAAGCCATGGATTACTGCCACCCGTGCGGACGGCACCTCAACGGCGCGCTGGCCTGTGCCGGGTGCGGCACCCCCGTCGAGGAGCTCCGCCGCCACTCCACCAGCGCGCCCGACCCGGGCCACGTCTACGAGCTGGACGTGGAGCCCGAGCCGGCGCACCCCGGGCCGCGTGCCGCGCGCCGCCAGGCGCAGGCGCGCCGCAAGCCCGCGCGCGCCGGACGCCGGGCGCGCAAGAAGCGCGGGCGCAAGGTGATCATGGGAACGTTCGGGCTGGTGCTGGCAGCGGGGGCGCTGAGCCTCGCGGAGCTCGCGATCGAGGGGGCCGGTGACGACGGGGCGGCCACCACGGTGAAGGAACAGGACGTCGTCGAGACCGAGACGATCGAGCCGTCGGCCCTGGAGGACACCCCGGACGGTCCGGGCGAGGTGAGCGAGCAGCCGGTGACGTCCTCCGGATCCCCACGGCCGGCCAGGAGCGCCGCCGGGTCCGGCAAGGGAACCGGCGCGCCCGCCGCCGGACAGGCGGATGACGTCGGTGACGGTGACGGCGGTGCCGGTCCGGAGCCCTCCGCGTCCGAGTCGGCCGGTGACGACGCCTCCCCCTCCGCGACGGACGGTCCGCCAGACGGTGACCCCTCGGCGAGCGATGGGCCGTCCTCCGGCACGGGGAAACCGGAGCCGCCGCAGCAGGATCCGCCGCCACCGGAGCCCTCGCCCTCAAAGACCTGCGAACGCTTCCTGTGGTGGTGCGTCTGACGCCGGCGCGCCCGGCGTGGCCCCTCGTTCCTTGAACTGTTCAGCGGCGGGGCCGGTCGGCGGGGCCGGTCCGCGGGCTTCTCAGTCCTTGGGCCGGTCGTCGCCGCGCTCGCCCAGCATCCGCCTGAGCAGGTCCCTCAGCGCCGTCCGCTCCTCGGTGGACAGCTCGGCCAGCGGTTCGCGCGCGAAGTCCAGTGACGAGCGCAGCTGCCGTGCCGTGCCGCGCCCTTCCTGGGTGACCGCGGCCAGCTTGACCCTGCGGTCGCCCGGGTCGGGGCGCCGCTCCACCAGGCCCCGGGCCTCCAGCCGGTCCACGAGGCCCGTGATGTTCGACGGCTCGCACTTCAGCTTCTGCGCGATACGGCGCATGGGCAGCGGCTCCAGGGTCAGCAGCCCCAGCACGCGGGCCTGCGCGCCGGTGAGGGAGTACTCGGCCGCCGCCTGCTCGTACTCGTCGTGGTAACGGGCCACGACGGAGCCGATGAGCTCGATGACTTCGAGGGTGAGGGGGTCTGTTCCTTGGGGGGCCATAGGTGCCAGGATACCCAGATACTTGACAGTCTTAAATATCCAGGCGCATGGTTGTTTCAGTTACTGAAGCATTCCTAGGAGGCAACCGGCATGTCCGCTCTTCCCGCGTCCGGCCGTGAATGGCACCTCGTCGCCCGCCCGCACGGCTGGCCCAAGCCCGAGGACTTCGCCCTGCGTGAGGCGGAGGTCACCGAGCCGGGTGAGGGCCGGATCCTCGTGCGCAATCTGTACTTCTCGGTCGACCCGTACATGCGGGGCCGGATGAACGACGTGAAGTCCTACGTCCCGCCGTTCCAGCTCGACCACCCCATGGACGGCGGCGCTGTCGGCGAGGTCGTCGCGTCGAACGCCGAGGGCTTCGCGGTCGGCGACCACGTGCTGCACGGCCTCGGGTGGCGGGAGTACGCGAGCGTGCCCGCGCAGCACGCCGTCAAGGTCGACGCGTCGCTGGCGCCGCTCTCCGCGTACCTCGGCGTGCTCGGCATGACCGGCCTGACCGCCTACGCGGGCCTGTTCGAGGTGGCGTCCTTCAAGGAGGGCGACACGGTCTTCGTCTCCGGCGCCGCCGGGGCCGTGGGCAGCCAGGTCGGCCAGATGGCCCGGATCAAGGGCGCCGCGCGCGTCATCGGCTCGGCCGGCTCCGACGAGAAGGTCAAGCGCCTGGTCGAGGAGTACGGGTTCGACGCCGCGTTCAACTACAAGGACGGCCCGGTGGCCGAGCAGCTGAAGCAAGCCGCCCCCGACGGCATCGACGTCTACTTCGACAACGTCGGCGGGGACCACCTGGAGGCAGCCATCTCCTCCTTCAACGTCGGCGGCAGGGCGACCATCTGCGGAATGATCGCCCAGTACAACAACACCGAGCCGACCCCCGGACCGCGCAACCTCGCCATGATCATCGGCAAGCGGCTGCGCCTGCAGGGCATGCTGGTGAACGACCACTCCGCGCTCCAGCCGCAGTTCGTCCAGGACGTCGCGGGCTGGATCGCCTCCGGCGAGCTGAAGTACGACGAGACCGTCGTCGAGGGTATCGAGAACGGCTACGACGCCTTCACCGGTCTGCTGCGCGGCGAGAACACCGGAAAGATGATCGTTTCTCTCGCCTGACACGCCACCCGTTAGGCTCTTCCCCAGCCGCCGCGATCGTGGGCGCGAGTCGCGGCGAACCAGCAGGAGGAAGACTCCATGTCCATCTCGCAGTCCGAGGTGCTCTACACCGCTGTCGCCACCGCGGAGAACGGCCGTGACGGCCGCGTCGCCACTCACGACGGCATCCTCGACTTCGTCGTGACCCCGCCCAAGGAGCTGGGCGGCAGCGGCACCGGGACCAACCCGGAGCAGCTGTTCGCCGCCGGTTACAGCGCCTGCTTCCAGCAGGCCCTCGTCGTCGTCGCCCGCCAGGAGAAGGCGGACATCTCCGGATCGACGGTCACCGCCGAGGTCGGCCTGGGCAAGAACGACGACTGCTTCGGCCTGATCGTCAAGCTGTCCGCGAGCATCCCGAACGTGGACGCCGCCACGGCCCAGGACCTCATCGAAAAGGCCCACCAGGTCTGCCCGTACTCCAAGGCGACCCGCGGCAACATCACGGTCGACCTCGCCGTCTGACGCGACCGACGACAAAGGGCCGTACCCCGAGCGGGGGTACGGTCCTCGTCGCACGTTCGGCGGGTCAGCAGCTGGTCAGCGGGTCAGCAGCGCCCGGCCGATCTGCGCGAACACACCCTTCGGGTGCGCCCGGAACAGCGGCTCCGTGCCGAACAGCACCACCGGCGCCCCGGCTTTCGTCGTACCCGAGACGATCGACGCCCGGCCCGCCGCGTCCGTCGGGCCGCCCTTGCCGTCATCCGCCGCGCGCCAGTGCCCGGACACCAGCGGGTTCCCGGAGCCGTACGACTGCTCCACCCGCACACCGCTGCCCAGGCCGGTGAACCAGCCCGGCGAGTAGACGAACGTGTGCGCCGGGGCGCCGCCCGTGATCGGCCCGCGCGAGTTGGTCACCCGCACCACGCCGTTGGCGTCGACGTTGCCCGACACCGCGGTCACCTCCAGCAGCGACGCGGCCGCGTTGAACGCCGCACCCTGCCCGCCGAGTCCGACCACCGTGACACCACTCGCGTCGAACGCCGCCCGGGCCGCTGGCGTCAGCTTCGCGTGGTCCAGGCCGGAGGAGACGAACAAAGTGTCCACCGAGGACCAGTCGAAGCCCGCGTTGAGCACGTCCGTCGAGACGGGCACCACCGCGAAGCCCATCTCCCGCAGCGCGAACAGCTCTCCGGGAGAGGCGGCCACGGCGACCCTGGTGTGGTGCAGCTCCGTCGTGCCGTGGACGTCCGCCCGGTCGAACGCGACCCCGAGCCGGTCCGCCAGTACCCGTGCCGCACCCCGCGCCGAGCCAGGCACGACCGCCGAACCGTCGTTCGCCCGCCGCACCCGGACGCCCTGCGCCAGCAGGGAGTTGAGGGCCGCGATCTCCTTCGGATCGTCGAGGCGCAGCCGCAGGTCGCCGTACGGGGCGACCCGGCCGGTCGGCGAAGCGGCGTGCACCGTGCGGGTCGGCACCCGCGGTGCGGCGGATACGGACCTGTCCACGGTCGCGCCCCACAGCCGGCCGATGCTCCAGCCCGAGATGTCGTACATGACCGAGACGTCCGCGCTGATGTCACGACCGTCGGCGAGGATCACATTGGCCAGACCGCGCTTGGGCTGGTGCATGTCGACCACGTACGAACCGGCCGGGTAGGCGCGCCCCTGAAGCCGGAACGGCGTGCGGGCCCGCTCCACGCGGACGTCGTTGGCGACAAGATGGTCCACCAGGCGGGCCGCCGCCACCGCCGACCTCTGGAAGCGTCCGGCCGGGATCACATAGGCACGCGGGAACGTCGCCGTGTACACGTCCTCGGGTCCGATGCCCGGCACGCCCGGCACGGTCTCCTCCGACACCGGCCGCTGCGCCTCGCCCGCGGCGCCCCGCCGGAACGTCTCGATCTGATCGGCGATCACCGACGTGCGGTGCGTGTGCGTGTAGTCGAGCGTCGCCCGCATCGCGGCACCCGCGATGTCCGTGTTGACGGCGGCCCGCCGGCGCAGCTCCGCGGCCGGCAGCGCGTCGTAGTCACGGTTGTTGACCCGCATCGGGAACTCGATCGTGTGGGAGGCCACCGCGCCGTGGAACGGCATGTACTGCGGGGTGAAGATGGGCGGCCAGTCGTCCCAGCCCTCCTTCTCGTCCCGGAACGGGATGACAGCCGGCCGCACCCCGTCCTTGTCGAGGGTGTAGCCGAGGCCGTTGACGGCCTTCTCCATGCCGAGGGCGTTGGCGTAGGCGTTCTTCAGGAAGAGGTCGTACTCGTAGTTCTCGCCGTGCGGCGGGGTCGTCGGCTCGATCAGCGTGCCGTTGACATAGCCGTGCAGATCCAGCATCACCGCCGGCTGCTTCTCGATCGCGATCCGCCGGATGGCACGGGTCTCGGGCTGGGTCGCGGTGATGAAGTCCCGGTTCAGATCGAAGCCGCCCGCGTTGGCGCGGGTGCCCGCGATCCGGCCGTCCGGATTGGCGGTCACGTTCAGGTAGATGCGGTTCTTCGCGAGCAGGTCGGCGGTCCGGGCGTCGTTCGCCTTCGCCAGCTCCTCGATGAGCTTCAGCGCAGCGTCCGTGCCCTCCCACTCGTTGCCGTGGATGTTGTTGTTGATGAACACGGGAGTCTTGTACGCGGCGGCGATGCGCGCGTCCCCGGCCGCGGCCGCCGGCGCGTTCTCGATCCGCTCCCGCATCCGCTCCTGCTCGCGGGCCTGGGCGGCGCTCTCCGGGGCGGTCACGGTGACGAGATACAGCTCGTGCCCGCCCGCCGAGTGGCCTGCGACCTCGACGCTGACCCGGTCGCCCAGCCGCTGCAGGGCGTTGAGCCGCGGCGCGAGCGAGTGGTACGGGGCCAGGCCCAGCTTGATGGACTTGTCGTCCGGATTCACCGGCGGGGCGTCGAGCGTCGTCTCGCGCGGATAGCCGCCGGTCCTCGCCTGCCGGTCGGACGCCGTGTCGAGCGCGTCGGCGGCGGTCGACGCGGGAGCCCCGGCCGGCCCGGTGTCCCGTCCGCCGCCCTCCCGCACGGGGTGCGGCCGGGGCTCGTCAGGGCCCGGGGCCGCGGTCGCGGACGGGGTTAAGAGCAGGGCGCCCGCGAGTGCGGCCGCGAGAGTGGAGGTGATCAGGACGGGTCGGGATGATCCCATGCGGTACGGACCTTTCGAACGCCGGAAGGAATCGGTTGACGATCAGTTAGGCGAGGTCTACCGGTTCGGCTCCCGAACAACAAGAGCACCACCGATAAGCTGTGCGCATGCGTGATCTCGGGGCGGGTTTCGGTTATCTGATGAAGGGCCAGCGGTGGGTCGGCCGGCACGGTCGCTGGTTCGGCTTCGGACTGCTGCCCGGCCTGGTCACCCTCGTGCTGTACGCGGCGGCGCTCGCCGCTCTCGCCTGGGGGGCGGGTGACCTCGTCGCATGGGCGACGCCGTTCGCCGACGACTGGTCCTCCCCGTGGCAGGGCGTCCTGCGGGGCACGCTGACGGCGTTCGCCTTCGTCTTCGGCCTGTTCCTCGCGGTGATCACCTTCACGGCGGTGACTCTGCTGGTCGGCCAGCCCTTCTACGAGTCCCTGTCCGAACACGTCGACCGCACCGAGGGTGGCGACGTCCCCGGCTCCGGTCTGCCGCTGTGGTGTGAACTGTGGATCTCCGCACGCGACTCGGTGCGCATCCTCCTGCGCGTCGCCTGCTACGGCGTGCTGCTCTTCGCCTGCGGCTTCATCCCGGTCGTCGGCCAGACCGTCGTGCCTGTGGTCGGCTTCTGCGTCTCCGGCTTCTTCCTCACCGAGGAGCTGACCGCGGTCGCGCTCCAGCGGCGCGGCGTCGAACTGAAGGAGCGGCTGCGACTGTTGCGCGGCCGGCGGCTGCTCGTCCTCGGCTTCGGGGTGCCGCTCACGCTGGCGTTCCTCGTCCCGTTCCTGGCGGTGTTCCTGATGCCGGGCGCGGTCGCGGGCGCGACGCTGATGGCACGCGACCTGGTGTCCCCGCCGGACGAGGACGCCCCTGCCCCGGCCCGCCAGGCGGCCCACCCCGGCCAGGCCCCGTACGGATTCCGCAAGGACTGAGCCGCGCCAGGGGTGCCGGGCGTCAGGGCCCGGGCCGGGATCCGCCGGACACCCCCAGGCGGTACGTCAGCCCGCGGGCAGCTCCACGAGCGCGAGGCCCGCCGCTCCCTGCCCCGCGTCCGCGAGCAGTGTGCCGTCCGGGCCCCAGACCGCGCTGCCACCCCGGCACTCGCCCTCGTCGCCGTTGCCTACCTGGTTGGCGAGGAGGACGTACAGGCCGTTGTCCCGGGCGCGCACCGGATACACCTTCTCGAACGAGTCGTTGTCCACGTCCAGGACCGAACTCGCCACGTACACACGGCAGTCGTCCGCCTTCGCACCCTCGGCGAGCTCGGGGAACCGGTTGTCGTAGCAGATCGCGACCGAGAAGCGGACCCCGTCGAGCTCGAAACGGCCCTCCTCGGCGCCCGCGGTGAACAGCTCCCATTCCCCTCCGTACAGATGCGTCTTGTCGTACCGGGCGAGCAGTCCGCCGTCCGGACCGATCACCAGCGCCGAGATCGTCGGCCGGTCGCCGTCCGCGCGGGCCGCGCAGCCGACCAGTGCCGCGGTCGCGGTCGAACGGCACGCCTCCCGCACCGGCTCCAGCCGGGGATCGTCCTCGGCCAGCCACATGCCGGGGTCCGCGGCGATCGGAGCCAGGGCGTAACCCTGGGCGGCGAGCTCGCAGAACGCCACGAACCGCGCGCCCTGCGCGGCCGCTTCGTGGACCAGGGCTGCCATGCTGCCGACATTGGCCTCGATGTCGCCGGGAACGGACGGGAACTGCGCTGCTGCGATCCTCATGCCGCCCATCATCGCGTCTCGGCAGCCGGGAGAAACCCCGGACCGGTTGAACGTGGAGCGACTCCCCGCCAGCATCACCGTATGACCGAGGTGATCGCAGTAGCCGTCATCACCGTTCTCGCCGTCATCAGCCCCGGCGCCGACTTCGCCATGGTGGTGCGCGACAGTTGCCTGTACGGCCGCACGACGGGCATGTTCGCCGCCGCCGGGGTCGCGGCGGGCGTGCTCGTGCACGTCACGTACACAATGCTCGGCGTCGGACTGCTGATCGCCTCGTCCACCGTTTGCGCGGCACCTGACCGGGCCGTCCGGCGTGTCGATGCTCCGGGTCGCCGCCGAAGCCCCGCGCCACGTCCAGCGCGATCGGTCCGATCGGTCCGATCGTTCCAGAGCGACGTGCCGGAGTGGGACGGAGCCGGAGGCTGTGCCGCCCGCCGCGTCAGGCCGGTGGCTCGGCCGCCGTGACGTTGCGGTACGCGATCTCGGCGAGCCGCCCCTGCCCGTCGCGGCTGGGATGGAACCAGTCCCATCGGCTCAACTGCGCACCGCTGAACCGGTAGTCGAACACGGCGCCGCCGTCGTGACGACAGCGTTCGTCCTCGGCGCAGACGTCCTTCATGACCGTGTTGTAAGCGACGATCCGCTGCCGGACCGCGTCCCGGCGCTGCTCTGCCGCCGGACTGTCGTCCTCCGCCTCGCCCAGCATCGACGAACAGATGCCGAGCCTCCAGATCTGCCGGCCGAGCGGATCGGAGCGGCCCGTCGACCACAGGCGCTTGAGGTCCGGCACGCTCGACACATACACCTGGGCCTTGGGCGCGTCCTTGCGCAGCCGTGCCAGCGACGCCTCGAACGACGTACGGAACCTGTCGACAGGCGTCATCCGCTCCACCGTGTCGGCGCAGGCGTCGTTCGCGCCGACCATCACGGTGACCAGATCCGGCTTGTGCACGGCCGCCGCGGCCATCTGAGCGGGCAGGTCGGCGACATCGGCCCCTGAGCGGGCGTGGTTCCAGCTGCGGGACGCGATGCCGGACGGCCCGAGCAGGCGCAGCGCGAGGCTGTTCACCGCGGCGTCGGTGCCCGTGGCCCAGGACACCTCCGGGCAGTCCGTGAGCACGGCGCAGGCGTCGAAACCGCGGGTGATGGAGTCGCCGACCGCGGCGAGCGAGCGCGGCGTGCGGTCCCAGAGGGGGATGGGGCTCGGCGACGGACGGGAGGTCGTGGAATCAGGACGGGCACCTTTCGGTGACGACGAGTCACATGCCGTCATGGAGACGGCGCAGAGGCCGGCGAGCGCGACGGCGATCACCCGTGCCCCGCGCCTGCGGTGCGTCCTCGCGCGCTGCCGCATCCCCTGATTCTCCTCACCTGACCCAGCGGTCCGACTCCTGCCGAGTGAATGCTTCGTGCGTACGGGCCCTGGACCGACAGTACGTCACCCCTGGCACGCCCCCGCACGGTAGCGTTTTCCCGTCGACCCAGAGGCACCCCCGCCCGTCGGCGCCAGTAAATTACATCACGTCAGATGCTGTCCCTTTTGCGGAGTTCTGCTCCCGATGCTGTTTACTGAGGCCGCTGGGAAGGTGATCCTCGTCCCACACTGGAGGTCCCGGTGACGACACGTGGTGTTCTGTACGTTCACTCCGCACCGCGCGCGCTGTGCCCGCACGTCGAGTGGGCGGTCGCGGGAGTGCTCGGTGTGCGCGTCCAGCTGGACTGGATCCGCCAGCCCGCATCGCCAGGCACCTGGAGAGCGGAGTTCTCCTGGCGCGGCGAGGCCGGGACGGCCTCCAAGCTGGCGTCGGCGCTGCGCGGCTGGCATCTGCTGCGCTTCGAGGTGACGGCGGAGCCGTGCGCGACGGCGGAGGGCGAACGCTACAGCGCGACTCCCGAGCTGGGCATCTTCCACGCGGTGACGGGCATGCACGGCGACATCCTGGTCCCCGAGGACCGCCTGCGCGCCGCGCTGGCACGGTCGTCCCAGGGGGAGACCGACCTGGAGGCCGAGGTCGCGAAGCTGCTCGGCAAGCCCTGGGACGACGAACTGGAGCCCTTCCGCTACGCGGGCGAGGGCGCGCCGGTCCGCTGGCTGCACCAGGTCGTCTGACCCCGGACCCCCGCTCGACCGGGGGCACGTCGGCGTTGCCGGCCCTCGGCGGGGCGTCTTCGCTTCCGGCGGTGTGCGCGTGCGGTGCGGGCGCCGTTGTGGCGGCGGGTGGGCCGCTGCGCGGGGCTGTTCCCCTACCCGCCCTCCCCCTACGCCTGGCTGCGTACGCCCATCCCGCTGTACCGATGTGCGGCTCTGCCGCGTGGCGGGCTCTGCCTGCCCCGCACCCGTACCCCACTTCGCGCGCTGTCCGCACACTCCTCCGACGGGCTCGCGGCCGTGGGACGTTCCCCCGAACGGGCTGACTTTGTCAGCCCGTTCGGGGGTTTGAAGCGCGGGGGTACGAGGGCGGAGTGCCCCGGTAGAACGGGGCGGCGGAACGGGAAGGCCCGCGCCCCCATTAGGGGGCGCGGGCCTTGCCCGAAGAATCAGACCGTCCGGAACGCCAGCACCACGTTGTGGCCACCGAAGCCGAACGAGTTGTTGATCGCCGCGATCGTACCCTCCGGCAGCGCGCGCGGTTCACCGCGGACGATGTCGGCGTCCACCGCCTCGTCGAGGTCGTCGATGTTGATCGTCGGCGGGGCCGTGCGGTGGTGCAGCGCGAGCACCGTCGCCACCGTCTCGATACCGCCGGCGCCACCCAGCAGGTGACCGGTCATCGACTTGGTCGCGGACACCGCGACATGGTCCAGATCGTCGCCGAGGACGCTGCGCAGCGCCTTGATCTCCGCGACGTCACCCTGCGGCGTCGAGGTCGCGTGCGCGTTCAGGTGCACGACCTCGGACGGCTTGAGGTCCGTCGTCTCCAGCAGGTGCCGCAGCGCGGCGGCGATACCGCGGCCCGTCGGCTCCGGCTGCGCGATGTGGTGGCTGTCCGCGGACAGGCCCTGGCCCAGCACCTCGCAGTAGACCTTCGCGCCGCGCGCGGCCGCGTGCTCCGCCGACTCGAGGACCACGACGCCCGCGCCCTCGCCGAGGACGAAACCGTCGCGGGCCGTGTCGTAGGGCCGTGAGGCCTTCGTCGGCTCGTCGTTGTTCTTGGACATCGCCATCATGTTGGCGAACGCGGCGATCGGCAGCGGGTGGATCGCCGCCTCGGTGCCGCCCGCGACGACCACATCGGCACGGCCGGTGCGGATCATCTCGACGGCGTAGCCGATCGCCTCGGCGCCCGACGCACACGCCGAGACCGGGGTGTGCACGCCCGCCTGGGCGTTCACCTCCAGGCCGACGTTGGCGGAGGGGCCGTTCGGCATCAGCATGGGGACGGTGTGCGGGGAGACGCGGCGTACGCCCTTCTCCTTGAGCACGTCGTACTGGTCGAGCAGGGTCGTCACGCCGCCGATGCCGGAGGCGATCACCGTGCCCAGCCGCGCGGGTGCGACGGCGTCGTCCTCGCCCGCGGGGGCGGTGAAGCCGGCGTCGGTCCACGCCTCGCGCGCCGCGATCACGGCGAACTGCGCGGAGCGGTCCAGCTTGCGGGCCAGCGGGCGCGGCAGCACCTCGCCCGGGTCGACCGCGGCCGGCGCGGCGATGCGCACCGGGAGTTCGGCGAAGCGCTCGCCCTCCAGGAGCTGCACTCCGGAACGCCCGGCGATCAGGCCTTCCCAGGTCGATGCGCTGTCGCCACCCAACGGTGTGGTTGCGCCGATACCGGTGACGACCACGGTGCGATTGGTCGAGTTCACAGGAATTCTTTCTCCACGTGTAGGGGGTGCGGAATGTGCACGGCGCCACCGCTGGGCGGCGACGAGCGCGTCAGTCTCAGGCCTGGTGCTTGAGGATGTAGTCCGCGGCGTCGCCGACGGTCTTCAGGTTCTTGACGTCCTCGTCCGGGATCTTGACGTCGAAGCGCTCTTCGGCGGCGACGACGACCTCGACCATGGACAGCGAGTCGACGTCCAGGTCGTCGGTGAAGGACTTGTCCAGCTGGACGTCCTCGACCGGGATACCGGCGATCTCGTTGACGATGTCGGCGAGACCCGAAACGATCTCTTCCTGCGTGGCGGCCATGTTGGCGCTCCTTCGGTGTGTATCAGAGGGTGTGGCTGTAGCCGTCCGGAAGATCCGTACGGGTGCCTAGGGGAGGGTAACGACCGTCGCGGCGTAGACGAGACCCGCCCCGAAGCCGATGACGAGCGCGGTGTCGCCGCTCTTCGCCTGTCCGGTCGCCAGGAGCCGCTCCATGGCGAGCGGAATCGAGGCGGCCGAGGTGTTGCCGGTGGTCTCCACGTCACGTGCGACCGTGACATGGTCCGGCAGCTTCAGCGTCTTCACCATCGAGTCGATGATCCGCATATTGGCCTGGTGCGGAATGAAGACGTCCAGGTCGGCCGACGAGATGCCGGCCGCGTCGAGCGCCTGCTGGGCGACCTTCGCCATCTCGAAGACGGCCCAGCGGAACACCGCCTGGCCCTCTTGGGTGATGGCGGGGAACTTGTCGACGGACCCCTCGCGGTAGTCCGTCCACGGCACGGTCTGCTTGATGGTCTCGGACTTGTCGCCCTCCGAGCCCCACACGGTCGGGCCGATCCCCGGCTCCTTCGCGGGGCCCACGACGACGGCGCCCGCGCCGTCACCGAACAGGAAGGCCGTCGCACGGTCCTCCAGGTCGGTGAGGTCGCTGAGGCGCTCCACCCCGATGACGAGTACGTACTCCGCCGAGCCCTCGACGATCATGCCCTTGGCGAGGGTCAGGCCGTAGCCGAAGCCCGCGCAGCCCGCGGAGATGTCGAACGCGGCCGGCTTGACGGCGCCGATCCGGTCGGCGATCTCCGTGGCGACGGCCGGGGTCTGCTTGAAGTGCGACACGGTGGAGACGATCACCCCGCCGATCTGCTCCGGGGTGATCCCCGCATCGGCGATCGCCTTGCCCGACGCCTCGACCGACATCGCGGTCACGGTCTCCTCGGGCGAGGCCCAGTGGCGCGTGGCGATGCCCGAGCGCGAGCGGATCCACTCGTCGGAGGAGTCGATCGTCTCGAGGATCACCTCGTTGGGCACGACACGGGTCGGACGGTAGCCGCCGACACCCATGATGCGTGCGTACGGGGCGCCCTGGCTCGGCTTGATCTTCGACATGCGCTACGGCTCCTTGTCAGGCTGCTTGGTGCTCGGCGACGAGCGTGCGGGCCGCGTCGAGGTCGTCGGGGGTCTTCAGCGCGAGTGTCTGGACGCCCTTGAGGGCGCGCTTGGCGAGACCGGTGAGCGTACCGCCCGGGCACACCTCGATGAGGGCGGTGGCACCGAGCTCCGCGAACGTCTCCATGCACAGGTCCCAGCGCACCGGGTTGGCGACCTGGCCGACCAGGCGCGAGACGACCTCGGCACCGGTGGCGACGGTGCGCCCGTCCTTGTTGGAGACGTACGGGACGGCGGGGTCGGCCGGGTCGAGGCCCTGCGCGGCCTCCTGGAGCTTCGCGACCGCGGGCGCCATGTGATGCGTGTGGAACGCGCCGGCCACCTGCAGCGCCACGACCTTGCGGACACCTTCCGGCTTGTCCGCCTCCAGCGCGGCCAGTTGCTCCATGGTGCCGGCGGCGACGATCTGGCCGGCGCCGTTGACGTTCGCCGGGGTCAGGCCGAGCTTCTCCAGGTGCGGGACCGTCACCTCGGGGTCGCCGCCGAGCAGCGCCGACATTCCGGTCCTGGTCACCGCGGCGGCCTCGGCCATCGCCAGGCCCCGGGCCCGTACGAGTCGCAGCGCGGCGGTGTCGTCGATGACGCGGGCGAACGCGGCCGCGGTGATCTCGCCGACGCTGTGGCCGGCGACCGCGCCGGGCGTCACGTCACCGAGGGCGGAAGCGGACAGCAGGCCCGCCGCCACCAGCAGCGGCTGGGCCACGGCCGTGTCGCGGATCTCGTCCGCGTCGGCCTTCGTGCCGTAGTGGGCAAGGTCGAGGCCGATGGCGTCCGACCAGGCGGCGATGCGGTCGGCGGCACCGGGGAGGTCGAGCCAGGGAGTCAGGAAGCCGGGCGTCTGAGCGCCTTGGCCGGGAGCGACGAGTACGAGCACCCTCACACTCTCTCTTGTGGACGGCTCGGCCCGCCCGTGAGGACAAGGACGAAGAACCGTCAGGGGAATTGTCGGTGTTCCACAAAAGTCTAGAGCTGGCTGTCTCCGTCGGCCAGACGCCCGAGAATCAGGGCGATCCGCAGAGTGAACGCCGAGCGGACATCGGAGGGTGACCAGCCGGTGACGTCCGTCACACGTCGGAGCCGGTAGCGCACGGTGTTGGGATGGACGAACAGCATCCGTGCGGCGCCTTCGAGGCTGCTGGCCTGCTCCAGATACACACTCAGAGTCTCCAGCAGCGCCGAGCCGGCCTCCTCCAGCGGTCTGTAGATCTCCTCCACCAACTGCTCGCGCGCCGCAGGGTCCGAGGCGATCGCCCGCTCCGGCAGCAGATCATCCGCCAGCACCGGCCGCGGCGCGTCCTGCCAGGCGGAACACGCCTTGAGGCCCGCGGCGGCGGCCTGCGCGGACCGCGTCGCGGCCAGCAGGTCGGGCACGATGGGTCCGGCGACGACGGGACCGGCCGCGTAAGGGCCGATCAGGGCCTTCGCGACATGCAGCGGGTTGTCGCTGCCACCCGCGATGACGACGAGCCGGTCGCCGAGCACACCGGTCAGCACCTGGAGCTTGGCGTGCCGGGCGGCCCGGCGGATCGCCTCCACCGTCAGCTCGCTGTCCCCGTCGGGAGCGGTGCCCAGGATCACGCACACATGCTCGGGGGAGTTCCAGCCGAGGGCGGCGGCCCGGGACACGGCGCCCTCGTCGGCCTCGCCGGACAGCACCGCGTTGACCACCAGCGACTCCAGGCGGGCGTCCCAGGCGCCGCGGGCCTCCGCGGCCTGGGCGTACACCTGCGCGGTCGCGAACGCGATCTCCCGCGCGTACACCAGCAGCGCCTCGCGCAGCACCGACTCGTCGCCCGGGGCCGCGACCTCCTCGATCGCCGCCTCCATGACCTCGATGGTGGTGCGCACCATCTCCACGGTCTGGCGCAGGGTGATCGCCCGGGTCAGCTCGCGCGGAGCCGTACCGAAGACGTCCGTCGAGATCGCCTGCGGCGTCTCCGGATGCCGGAACCACTCGGTGAACGCGGCGATACCGGCCTGCGCGACCAGTCCGATCCACGACCGGTTCTCCGGGGGCATGGCCCGGTACCACGGCAGCGACTCGTCCATGCGCGCGATGGCGTTCGCGGCCAGCCGGCCGGAGGACTGCTCAAGGCGACGCAGGGTCGCGGAGTGTGGATGGGAGGCGTTCGCTGCAGGTTGGGGCACGGGACAAGACTGCCTTATCGGGACGCGAAGGCTAAGTGCCGGGGTTCCCTCATGGCCGCGTGTACCGCCGCGGCCCGGCTACGGTGGTCCGGTGACTGCCATCCGGACCTCCATCCGGCGCTCCGCCGACCGCTACCCGGGCGGCGACCCGGCCGCCGGGATCGAGTCCCTGCACGCCTTCTCCTTCGGGCGCCACTACGACCCCGACAATCTGCGCTTCGGCGCGATCCTCGCCTGCAACGAGGAGCGCCTCGCGCCCGGTGCCGGGTTCGACGAGCATCCGCACAGCCACACCGAGATCGTCACCTGGGTCGTCGAGGGCGAGCTGACCCACCGCGACTCCGCGGGCCACGCCACGCTCGTGCGCCCCGGCGACGTCCAGCGCCTCAGCTCGGCGGGCGGCGTACGGCACGTCGAACGCAACGACGGCCCGGACCCGCTGGTCTTCGTGCAGATGTGGCTCGCGCCGAAGGACCCGGGCGGCAAGCCGTCGTACGAGATCGTCCGCGGCATCGCCGACTCCACTCCGTACGCGCTCCCCGAGGCCGGGGCGATGCTCCACGTCCGCCGCCTCGCCCCTGGCGAGCGGACCGCCGTCCCCGACGCGCCGTTCGTGTACGTGCATGTGGCGCGGGGCGAAGTGGCGCTCGGTGGCGAGGAGTTGGGTCCGGGGGACGCGGCGCGGATCACGGACGCGGAGGGGCTGGAGATCGTGGCCGAGGGGGCGGCGGAGGTGCTGATGTGGGAGATGGCCGCCGGCTGACGCGTCCGGTCCGGCCCGCGCGTCCCGCACGGCGAGGGCCGCCGGGTGTCGGACCTGCCTGCCATGATCCGCGCATGGATCTCGCACACGCACTCGACGGTCTCGACACACACCCATGGGCCGACACCACCCATGCCTACGGCAGTGCCGAGGACCTGCCGGAGCTGCTGCGGGCGCTCGCCGGGGACGACGAGGAAGCCGCGGACGAAGCGGTGTCGGAGCTCTACGGCAGCGTCCTGCACCAGGGGACCGTCTACGCGGCCACTGCCGACGCGGCGCCGTTCCTCGCCCGGATCGCGGCGGCCGGCCACAAGTCCGCCGATCTGCTGAGGCTGCTCGGCGACATGGCCGGGAGCGACGACGAATACGGGGTGGAGCCGGGCACCGTGCGCAGGGCCGTCGCCGCGCAACTGCCACTGATCACGCCATCCTTGGGTGATCCCGATCCCGCGGTGCGTCAGGCCGCGGTGTGGGCCGTCGCGCGGACGCGTGCTGCCGACACGGTGCTGCCCGCGCTGCTGGGCCGGTGGGACACGGAGCGCGAACCGCTCGTGCGGGCCGAACTCCTCGGCGCCATCGCAGGGCTGGACCCGGCGGCCGGTGCCGCCCTCGCGCAGGCGGCCCTTGGGCCGGAACAGCCCGCGCACCTGCGGCTCGCCGCCGTGTTCGCCCGCCTGGACGCGGGCGAGGCATGGGACGCCGCACACCACCGGGCGATGCTGTTGTCGCTGCCCGCGAGCCCGCTCGGCCGGGAACGGCTCGACCTGGACCGGGGTGAGCCGCTGTGCGCCGTCGTCAAGGAGCTGCTGCGGCGGGGGACCGACGCGGACACCACGGCGGCCGGGGACCTGCTCGACGCCGCCCTGCGGGACGAACGGGCCGATGTGCGGGCCGAAGCCGCGTGGGCCGCCGACCGGGCCTGCCAGATGTCCCGCAGCGCCCCGGAGCGGCTGCTGCCCGCACTGCTGCCGCTGGTCACGGCGGGCGACGCGCGGGGCGTACTGTCCCTGCTCGGGAAGCTGGGACCGATCGCGGCGGAGGCCGCGCCCGCCCTGGCCGCACTCGCGGAAGCCGGCCACGACGACGATCTCGCGGACCGCGCGCTCGGCGTGCTTGCCGTGGTGGCGCCGGACCGGGCGGCCCCGCTGCTCGCCCGCGGCCTCGGGAAGCGCCCCTGGGGTCTGGACGCCGCCGCCGGGTTCCGGGCACCGCAAGACGTGCCCTTCCCGTTCCACACCGAGTTGTTGACGGCAGTCCGGGCCAGGCTGGCGGAGGACGACCTCACCGGGAACGAGCCCATCCAACTGATGCGCCTGCTGCGGCAGTGGGGCGGACGGGCCGCCGACGCGCTGCCCGAGCTGTACGAACTGCTCACCCGGTTCCCGCTGCCGGCGGCCCCGGCCGTCGCCGCGATCGCCGCCGAGTGCCCGCCCGGCGAACGTCGGCGCGCGGCCCAGGCGTTGCGGGCGCAGGCCCCCGACGGGCCGCTCCCGGTGGCGGAGGCCCACTTCGAACTGACCGGTGAGACAGATGTTCTCCTGGCGAGGTTGGCCAAGGAGCTCTCGGAAGCATCAGGCGACGCGGCCTGGGCGGCCCAGGTGGCGGGCCGGCTGGGTGCGGCGGCGACGGGGTTGGCGGAGGCCCTGCGCGGCGCCCTCAGCGGCGCGGACGCCCAGGACACCTCGCCCGTGCTCGACGCGGACGTGGCGCTGGCCGACGCCCTGTGGCGGATCACCGGGGACGCCGAGACCGTGGGCGCGGTGCTGGACTCGGTGTTCGCCCGCGCGTCCGGTGAGTACTGGTTCCGCTGGACCGCGATACGCGCCGCCCGCGCGGCCGCGCTGCTCGGCCCGGCCGGCCGGCCCCTGGTGCCCCGGCTCACAGCGCTGCTCGACGATCCCGCGAAGGCGCCGGCGGCCGTGCTCGCCCTGGCGGCCGTCGCCGGTCCGGACACCCTCGACCGCCCGGCCCTGGCCGACACCGTGCTGACCTCCGCCGAGCAGGAGGCGAGCGCGCTGGAGGCGTGCGACGCCCTGCTCGCCCTGGGCGCCGACGCGTTGTCCGCCGATCACGTGCGCCGGCTGACGGACCTCGCGGAACGGGACCTGCGGGTGATCCGGTCGGGCGTCGAGAGCGAGATCGTCCGCGCCGACGAACGGCTCCGGGCCCGCGCCCGCGAGGTGCTCGCCGCGCTCCGCCCGGACCGGACCGGCTGAACGCGCGGCCGGCCGCGGTCGTGGCGGCGCTACCGCAGGCCGTCCACGAACGCCCGCCACGCGCCTGCGCCGACGACGACCACGGGGCCGTCCGGGTTCTTGCTGTCCCGGACCGGGACGGCCCCGTCGGGGCAGCCGTCGGCGACCTCGACGCAGTCGCCGCCGGTGCTGCCGCTGTACGAGGACGTCCGCCACGTGGCGCCGCCGGTGACGGTGCACTCGACGCAGTCGCCGCCGTTGGGGCCGCTGTGACTGGACTTACGCCACTTGCTCGGGCTGGTCTCCATAGCGTTCCTCCAGCACGCGGGCGATCAGTGCCGCCGACTCCTGGAGGTGAGCGTAACGGCGCGCGGCTTCCCTGATGGTTTCGGGGTTGGCGGTCATACGGCCGGAGATGAGGTCCTCCGTGTAGACGATGTCCGGCTCGTCATCGAAACGGAGAGCGTTGAATGACCCTGCGAGACTGGCGTGTTCACCGGCCGAGAACGGCAGTACCTGGACGCGCATCCACCTGTGGCCCGTGAACTCCAACAGCGGCGCCAGTTGCGCGCGCATCACCTCACGGCCGCCGATCGGCCGGTGCAGCACGGCCTACGGGGATGCGCTGGGGTCGAGTGACTGGACGTTGGCCACGGTCGGCACCTCCGGTTTCCGGTACGTAGCCGAGCGTAACCGTCCCGTCGCAGGGTGGTGACGGAAATCACGCAACTGGCGTGCGCAGCGCGCTCTTTGCCCTCCACTCCTCCCAGGAGAGGTTCCACGCGCCGAAGCCGTTGCCCGGTGCGGGGACGCCCTTGGTGTCCTTGCCCGTGATCTCGAACGGGTCGCCGGGGCGGACCTGGGCGTAGAACCAGGCGGCGTTCGCGTCGCTCATGCCGATGCAGCCGGAGCTCCTGTTGGCCTTGCCCATCCACTTGTCGTTCCACGGCGCCGCGTGCGCGTACATGCCCGACCAGGTCAGGCGCATCGAGTAGTCGACCATCTTGTCGTAGGCGTCCGCGAGGCCGACCGTCTCGGAGTTCATGTTGATCGTTCCCTCCTTCGACATCAGCACCGCCGTGCCGCGCCAGGAGCGCTTGTCGCCGCCGGGAGTTCCGCCGGAAACGGGGATGGTCCGCACGGTCCGGCCGTCCCGCTCCAGCGTCAACCGGTGGTGGTCGAGGTCGACTTCGACGATCTGGCGGGCGCCGATCGTGAACGATGTCGCGTAGTCGTGGACGAACCAGCCTCCGCCCGTGCCCGAGTCGGTGCCGTTCAGCCGGGCCTCCAGAGTGACCTTCGTGCCGGGCTTCCAGTACGCCTTCGGCCGCCAGTCGACCCTGTCGCGGCCCGACCAGTCCTTCATCCAGCCCCAGGAGCCCTCGGTGCCGTCGGAGGCGGTGACCCTCAACTGCCGCTCCACCTCCACCTTTTCGGTCACCGGGTTGTCGAAGACCAGGGACAGGGGCTGGGCGACGCCGACGGTGGTGCCCGCGCCGGGCCGCCAGTCCACCTTGTTGACCTTGCCGGCCGGGGCGGTCGTGAACGACGTGGACGTGGTGCGCTCCGTGCCGCTCGCGGTACGGGTCGTGGCCTTCACCGTGTACGTGGCGCCGGGGACGGCCTTGCGGTCGGACTGCCAACTGCCGGTGTCCCCCGAGCCCTTCAGCGTGCGGCCCTCGGTGTCGGTGACCGTGACGGAAACGAGCGTGCCGCCCGAGGCGGTCACCTTCACCGGCTGCCCGGCTCGGACCGCGCGCCCGCTCGGGGACACCGTCACGGTCGCCGGACGGTCGTCGGCGGCGCGGGCACCGGGCTTGGCGTCGTCGGCCTGCGCGTCCGTGGAGCCGGGGGAGCAGGCGGCGAGCGGGGCCAGCAGCACGGCGGCCGCCGCGACGCGCACGCGTATGCGGCGAGCGGGTGCGCTTCTCACTGTCATGGGCGCAGGCATGGGCGGGTCCTCCGTCGTCGCGGAATGAGGTGGGATGCGACGAGCGTAGGACGGAGAAATCGCAGGTGAAGGGCTGTAGGGCCGTGTGACGGCGGTTGGGGTCGAACGGTCATCGTCCGGTCACATCCGCCGCGTGGACCGGTCACGGACGGCTGTGAGCATCCACGGCATTCCGCGACCACAGGGAGGTCCCACACCGTGTCTGCGCTGCTCGTGCCGGCCGACCGCGGCCAGGAAACACCGCTCGGTCCCCTCACCGAAGAGGCCTACCGCGTCTTCCTCGCGTCCCGTGCCGGGAGTGCCCTCGGGCCCGGCTTCCTCCAGTGCCCGTCCTGGGCCGAGGTCAAGGAGGGATGGCGTTCGCTGCTCGTCGGCTGGGGGCCACGGCCGGAAGCGGGGGAGCTCAGTGGCGTGGCCCTGGTGCTGCTGCGCCAACTCCCGGGCACGCGCAAGTTCTTCGCGTACCTGCCCGAGGGGCCCGTCGCCGACTGGGCCGACCCCCGCATGGACGCCTGGCTCACCCCGTTGCTGCGGCTACTGCGCACCGCGGGCGCGTTCGCCGTACGGATCGGCCCGTCGCCGGACCACCGCAGCTGGGACGCCGCGCGGCTCAAGGCGGCCGCCGGGGCGGACCGGCGGCTCGCCGACGTGCTCGCCCGCGAGGTCGACCCGCTGGGGACGGCCGTCGCCGAACGGCTGCGCGCCCGCGGCTGGCACCGGTGCGGGGGCGAGGAGGACGGGGACGCGCAGCCCCGGTACGTGTTCCGCGTTCCGCTCGTCGGGCGGACCGTCGAGGACCTGTGGTCCGGCCTGAACCAGGAGTGGCGGCGCAATGTGCGGCGGGCGCGGAAGGAGGGGGTGGAGACGGTGGTGGGCAGCGCGGCGGACCTGCCCGAGTTCTACCGGCTGCTGCGGATCACCGAGGAGCGCGACGGTTTCCGGCTCGGCCGCTCGCTCGCGTACTACGAGCGCCAGTACGCGGCGCTCAACGCCGAGGAGCCGGGCCGGATGACGCTGTACCTGGCCCGGCACCAGGGGGAGATCCTCGCCGCGCACACCATGATCCGGGTGGGCCGCCGCGTCTGGTACCAGACCGGTGCGTCGGCCGACCACCGCCGTGAGGTGCGGCCGTCCAACCTGTTGCAGTGGCGGATGCTCCAGGACGCCCACGCCCTCGGCGCCGACGTCTACGACATGCGCGGGGTACCCTCCACCCTCGACCCCGACGACCGCGGGTTCGGACTGCTGCGCTGGAAGCTCGGCACCGGGGGAGAGGTCGTCGAGACCCTGGGGGAATGGGAGAGACCGTTGGACGGCACCGCCAACCATGCGCTGTACAGGGCGTTCCAGACGTACCTCGCCCGCCGATGACGCGCGACGCGCGCATGTCCGCCGCCCACGTGCCCGCGCCCGCGCCGGGCCACGCCGCACCCTCGGCCCCGGTGACCCGGGGCCCGGCCGCGGCTCCCGGGGCCGGGGGGACGCGAGCCGTGCCGCCGGGAGCGGCTGCCGCCGGGGCGGGTGTTGGCGCCGGGCGTGTGCCCGCCGTGGCGGCGGGTCCGGCCGCCTCGGGGGACGTCGGTCTTGAGGCCGGAGACCGGGTCGCGGAGACGGGAGTTCCGACTGCGCCGGGCCGCGCCGCGCCGCTCGGCGGCCCGGCCGTTCCGGACGGCTCGGCCGGCTCCGCCGGGGCGGGGGCTCCGGCCGTGCCGGGCCGCGCTGCGGCCGCCGCCGTCCCGGAGCCGTTGCGGGACACGTTCTCTTCGGCCGGGGCGGGTGTTGGCGCCGGGCGTGTGCCCGCCGTGGCGGCGGGTCCGGCCGCCTCGGGGGCCGTCGGTCTTGAAGCCCGCGACCCGGCCGGTCCGGCGGGCTCCGCGGGCTCCGAAACCGCGCCCCCCGCCGACGCGACCGCGTCCGCCGCGCGCAGCGGTGCCGTCATGGCCGCCGGGTCCGTCGTGTCGCGGGCCACCGGGTTCGTGCGGTCCGCCGTCGTCGCCGCCGGGCTCGGGGTCGGGGCCGCCGCCGACGGGTACGCCGTCGGCAACTCCGTCCCCACCATCGTCTACATGCTGCTCCTCGGCGGCGCCCTCAACGCCGTCTTCGTGCCCGAACTCGTCAAGGCCGCCAAGGAGCATCCCGACGGCGGCGCCGCCTATACCGACCGGCTGCTCACCGTCTGCGTGCTCGCCCTGCTCGTCCTCACCGCCGCCGCCGTCTGGGCCGCACCCGCCATCGTCGACGTGTACACGGACTACCGCGGCGAACAGGCGGCCATGACCGTCGCGTTCGCCCGGTACTGCCTGCCGCAGATCTTCTTCCTCGGCGTGTTCACCCTGCTCGGACAGGTGCTGGGCGCCCGCGGCCGTTTCGGCGCCATGATGTGGACGCCCGTCCTCAACAACCTCGTCGTCATCACCGTCTTCGGCCTGTACCTCGCGGCCGGCGACAGCGGCACGCTGACCCCCGCCGAGACCGCCCTCCTCGGCTGGGGCACCACCGCGGGCATCGCAGTTCAGGCGCTCGCCCTGCTGCCGTTCCTGCGCGCCGCCCGGTTCCGGTTCCGCCCCCGCTTCGACTGGCGCGGCAGCGGACTCACCCGCCCCCTGCGCTCCGCAGGCTGGCTCGTCCTGCTCGTGCTGACCAACCAGGCCGCCTACTTGGTCACCACCAAGCTGGCCACCGCCGCCGGCGCACGGGCCGCCGCCGCGCACGTCGACGGCGCCGGATTCAGCGCGTACAACAACGCCTACATGCTGTGGGCCGTGCCGCACGGCATCGTCACCGTGTCCCTCGTGACCGCGCTCATGCCCCGGATGAGTGGCTCCGCCGCCGACGGTGACACCGCCGCGGTGCGCCGGGACGTCGCGTACGCGCTGCGCACCAGCGCCGCCCTGATCGTCCCTGCCGCCTGCGCGCTGCTCGCCCTCGCGGGGCCCGTGATGACGCTCGTCTTCCAGTACGGCGCCGTCGACGCGGACGACACCGCCGTCATGGCGGGCATCCTCATGGCGTTCGCCCCCGGACTCGTCGCGTTCTCCGGCCAGTACGTCCTTTCGCGCGCCTTCTACGCCCTGTCCGACACCCGCACCCCCTTCTTCCTCAACCTGGTGATCGCCGGTCTCAACGCGGCCCTGTCGGCGACCGCATACGCCCTGCTGCCCGCGCGCTGGGCCGTCACCGGTATGGCCGGGGCGTACTCGCTGGCCCTGTTCACGGGCTGGGCCGTCACGGCGTACGTCCTGCACCGCAGGCTCGCGGGTGGCGGCGGCGCCCTGTGGCGTTCGGCGACCCTGCGCGGGCAGCTGCGGCTGCTCGCCGCCGCCGCGCTCGCCACGGCCGTGGCCCGTCTCGCCGCCCGGTCGGCCGAGCCCGCCGGCGCGCTCGCCGCCACCGCCGCGGGCGTCCTCGCGATCGCGGCCGTCCTCGTCCTGCTCGCCCGGCCCCTGCGGCTGGACGGGACCAGCGCGCTGCTGGCCGGGGCCACGGCCCGGCTCCGCCGCCGCACCGTCCGACGCTGACCACGACCTGGAGACACCCGCCCATGCCACGCGTCCTCCTCATCGAAGACGATCCCTCGGTACGCGAAGGGGTCGAACTCGGGCTGCGCCGCCGGGGCCACGAGGTCCGCACCGCCGCCACCGGCGAGGCCGGACTCGACGCCCTGCACGCCTTCCGGCCCGACCTGCTGCTGCTCGACCTGATGCTGCCGGGCATGAACGGCGTCCAGGTCTGCCGCCGGGTACGGGAGAACAGCCAGCTGCCCATCATCATGCTCACCGCCCGCGGCGACGACTTCGACGTCGTCGTCGGCCTGGAGGCGGGCGCGGACGACTACATCGTCAAACCGGCCAGGACCGAGGTGATCGAGGCCCGCATCCGGGCCGTGCTGCGCCGCATCGAGGGGCCGGGGGCCGGCAAGCCCGCCGTCGAGACCCACGGCGAACTCGCCATCGACCGTGCCGGTCTCACCGTCACCAAGGCCGGCCGGCCGCTCGCCCTCGCCCCCTCTGAGCTGAAGCTGCTGCTCCACCTGTCCGCGGCCCCGGAGCAGGTGTTCAGCCGTCAGCAACTGCTGGAGCACGTGTGGGAGCACAGCTACCACGGCGACGCACGGCTCGTCGACGCGTGTGTGCGGCGGCTGCGGACCAAGATCGAGGACGGCTCGGGCGCCCCGCGGTTCATCCAGACCCTGCGGGGCTTCGGCTACCGCTTCGGGCCGCTGTGAGACCCGCTGTGAAGCCCCCAGTGAGACGCCGGCGGAGCGGCGCGGGCCGGGGGCCGGGCAGGCGCGGCGCCGGGAGCGGCGGCCGGGGTCGCATCGCCGCGTTCGGGCTGCGCACCCGACTGGTCATCGCCTTCCTGCTGGTGGCCGTCGTCAGCGCCGGGACGACCGCCGCGCTCACATACCGCGAGGCGCGCAACGCGGTCCTCGCGAGCGCCCAGGACACGGCGGTGGAGTCCTTCCGCGAGCAGGTCCAGACGCTCGGGGTCGGGCTGCCCGTGGACCGCACCGTGATGCAGGAGCTGCTGCGCGGCATCGCGCGCAAGGCCAAACCGCACCCCTGGTTCGTCTTCGCCGAGTACGGCTCGCTGCGGGCCTCCTCCGGCACGAGCCCCACCTCGACCGTGATCACCGAGGAACTGCGCCGCACCGCCCGCGCCGGCTCCCCGCACGGCAGCTTCGAACGCGTCGTCAAGGACGGCGTGCCATACCTGACCATCGCCATGCCCGTGGTGGTGAAGGTCGGCGTGGGCGGAACGCTGCCCACGGGGCTCGTGCTGTACGCCGTGATGCCGATGTCGGACGAACAGGCGAACATCGACGCCCTGGTCGCCGCGGCCCGCGACGGCGCACTGCCCGGGCTCGCCATCGCGCTCGCCCCCGCGCTGATCGCCGCGCGCAGCGTCCTGCGGCCCGTCCGCGAACTGCGGGAGGCCGCCCGCTCCATGGGCAGCGGCCGGCTGGACACCCGGATCCGCGCCCGGGGCCGCGACGAACTCGCCGACCTGGCGAGCACGTTCAACGAGTCGGCGGCCCAACTGGAGAGATCCGTCGACGAACTGCAGGAGGCCGAGGCGCGCGCCCGCCGCTTCGCCTCCGACGTCTCGCACGAACTGCGCACCCCGCTCGCCGGCATGCTCGCCGTCACCGAGGTCCTCGACGAGGACGCCGACGCCCTCGATCCGGACACGGCGCGGGCCGTGCGGCTGATCAGCGCGGAGACGGGCAAGCTCGCGGTCCTCGTCGAGGACCTGATGGAGATCTCCCGCTTCGACGCCCGCGCCGCCGAGCTCAACACCGACGAGGTCGACGCCGCGGAGACCATACGCAAGACCCTGCAGAACCGGCACTGGACCGACCTGGTGCGCACCGACCTGCCCGACGGCATCCGCTTCCGCCTCGACCCCCGCCGTTTTGACGTCGTCGTCGCCAACCTCGTCGGCAACGCGCTGCGCCACGGCGGTGCGCCCGTCACCGTACGGCTGGGCACGGGGACGGGCCCGGACGGCACGCCGCTGCTGGTCACCGAGGTCAGTGACGGCGGACCCGGCATCCGCTCCGACGTGCTGCCACACATCTTCGACCGCTTCTACAAGGCGGAGGCGGCCCGTACCCGGTCGGCGGGCAGCGGACTGGGGCTCGCCATCACCCAGGAGAACGTCCACCTGCACGGCGGCACGATCCGCGCCGCCAACGCACCCGGGGGCGGTGCGCTCTTCACCGTCGAGATCCCCGCGGACCACGGAAGGCGAGCGTGACCGCATGAGCAGGACCCAGCGCGCAGCCGCCGCCCTGGCGGGCCTGGCGGCCGCGATGTCGCTCACGGCCTGCGGCATCCAGGAGTCCGACGTCATCGAAGCGGGCGGTCCGGCCACGCTCGACGTGCTTCCGGCCAGGGATGCGCGGATGCTGCTCTTCTTCTTCTCGCCGGACGGCATGCTGATGCCGGTGAGCCGTTACACGGGCAAGGCCTTCGGCGACGAGGCCGTCGAGCGGCCCCGGCCGTCGACCGCCGAGACCGTCTTCGCGCTGCTGAACGGCCCGAACGCGGAGGAGGAGGGGTACGGGCTCCGCAGCGCCGCCGCTCTGCCGCGCCTCGGTTCCGCACTGAAGATCGAACCGGGTAGGGGCACGGTGCTCGTCACGATGGCCGCCCCCGTCCGCGACCTGGCCGGGCCCGCGCGGCGGCAGCTCGTCTGCACGATCGCCTACGCCGAGGACGCCGAGGGACAGACGGAGGTGACCCTGCGGGGCGTGGACGGCACGCTCGACCCGGCCCGCTGCGACGCCGGCTCGGGCCCGGCGCCGACCGACGCGCCGCGCCGGGCGGACCCCGAACCGGAGAAGGACCCCTGGGGTCCGGTCCACCGGGGCACTCAGGCCGGCGAGACCCCCGCGGCCACCGCTAGCGACGCACCTCCGCGAGCACCGCGTCCGTGAACGGCGGCCACGCCTCGATCGCCCACGGCCCGAACGCCCGGTCCGTGAGCGCCACGCACGCCGCCCGCGCGTCCGGGTCGATCCACAGGAACGTGCCGGACTGGCCGAAGTGGCCGAAGGTGCGCGGCGAGGACGAAGCACCCGTCCAGTGCGGGGACTTGGCGTCCCTGATCTCGAAGCCGAGCCCCCAGTCGTTGGGCTTCTGGTGGCCGTACCCGGGCAGGATGCCGGACAGACCCGGGTGCACGACGGACATGGCCTCCAGCACCGTACGCGGATCCAGCAGCCGCGGCGCCTGCACCTCGGCCGCGAACCGCACCAGGTCATCGACCGTCGAGACGCCGTCCTTGGCCGGGGAGCCGTCCAGCGTGGTCGACGTCATCCCGAGCGGCTCCAGCACCGCCTGGTGCAGATAGTCGGCGAACGGGATCTCGGTCGCCTTGGCGATGTGGTCGCCGAGCGCTTCGAAACCCGCGTTCGAATAGAGCCGGCGCCTGCCGGGCGCGGCCATCACCCGGTCCTCGTCGAAGGCGAGCCCCGAGGTGTGGGCGAGGAGATGGCGGACCGTCGCGCCCTCGGGTCCGGCCGGCTCGTCCAACTCGATCGCGCCCTCCTCGTACGCCACCAGCGCCGCGTAGGCCGCGAGGGGCTTGGTGACGGAGGCGAGCGGGAAGCGGTGGGCGGTCGGGCCGTGGGAACCGGCGACGGTCCCGTCCGCGCGCACGACGGCGGCCGCCGCGGTCGGTACCGGCCAGTTCTCGATCATCGCCAGGCTCTGCATGCGTACGAGCGTAGACGGTGCGAGGGGGTGTCCGGCTGGTCAGGGCCCCGGCCAAGGCCCGCGGGCACCCCCTACAGACTGAGCCGCATGGCCGGGTCCGGAGTGCGGACGAAGCCCAGGGACGCGTACAGCGGCTCGCCGTCCTCGGAGGCGCGCAGGTCGATCCTGCGCACGTCCCGCTCGCGGAACCAGTCGAGCAGGCCCTCCATGCAGGCGCGCGAAAGGCCGCGGCGGCGCATGTCCTCGTCTGTGGCGACACTGAACACATAGCCGGTCGTGCCGTGCGGGTTGCCCGGGCCGCCCAGCCGGTACTCGATCGTGCCCACGGCGCAGGCCGCGAGCGCGCCGCCGGGCCGCTCGGCGACGTACGCTGCCAGGTCGCCGGACGGGTCCGCCAGCCGGTCCCGCAGTGTCGCCACCGCGGCGGGCTGCCAGCTGACATCGGGGTTCGGGCCGTGGCAGGAGTCCTGCATCACCTTGCGGAGGCGGACCAGCTCTTCTGCGTCGGCGGGGACGGCGCGGCGGGCGGTGCTCATGGCCAGGCATGCTAGATCGGGCCGGGCCGAGATCGCCACAGGATTCCCCTTGCTTGGAGTGCACTCCAAGGTTCTAGCGTGGAACGCATGACGGTGATCGAGAACACGACCGCCCGGACCGGTATGTGCAAGGCCGCACCCCCCACGCATCCGCGCCCAGCGGGCCAGGACCGCTACACGATCAGCGAGGTCGTCGCCTGCACCGGCCTCAGCGCGCACACCCTGCGCTGGTACGAGCGGATCGGGCTGATGCCGCACGTCGACCGCTCGCACACCGGGCAGCGGCGGTTCACCAACCGCGACCTGGACTGGCTCGCGTTCGTCGGCAAGCTCCGGCTGACGGGGATGTCCGTCGCGGACATGGTCGCGTACGCCGAGATGGTGCGCGAGGGCGAGCACACCTTCGAGGCCCGCGCCGAGCTGCTGCAGCGCACCCGGCGCGACGTCCTCGACCGGATCGCCGAACTCCAGGACACGCTCGCCGTGCTGGACCACAAGATCGAGTTCTACGCGGACGCCCGCCGGGCGTCGGAGAGGTCCTGACCCTGATGAACGACAGCAAGATCGCACAGGTGCGCCTCGGCACGGAGGGACCCCTCGTCGGGGTCCAGGGCCTCGGCTGCATGGGCATGAGCGAGTTCTACGGCGACACCGACGAGACCGCGGCGCGGCACACCCTTCGGGCGGCGCTGGCCGAGGGCGTCACGCTCTTCGACACGGCGGACGTGTACGGGCGGGGCGCCAATGAGGAGTTCCTCGCGCCGTTCGTCGCCGCGCACCGCGACGAGATCACGCTGGCCACGAAGTTCGCCATCGAGCGCACCGACGATCCGCACTACCGGGGCCTGCGCAACGACCCCGCGTACATCCGGCTGGCCGTCGAGGGCAGCCTGCGGCGGCTGGGCACCGACGTCATCGACCTGTACTACATGCACCGCCGCGACCCCGCCGTGCCGCTCGCCGAATCGGTCGGCGCGATGGCCGAACTGGTCGAGCGGGGCCTCGTCAGGCACCTCGGCCTGAGCGAGGTCACCGGCGCCGAGCTGCGCGAGGCGCACGCGGTGCACCCCATCGCCGCCCTCCAGTCCGAGTGGTCGCTGTTCAGCCGGGACGTCGAACGCAGCGCGGTCGGGGCGGCCGCCGAACTGGGCGTGGCGTTCGTGCCGTACTCCCCGCTCGGACGGGGCTTCCTCACGGGGGCGTTCACGGACGCGGGCAAGGACCTGTCGGAGGGCGACTTCCGCCGCCACCAGCCGCGCTTCACCGGCGAGAACGCGCGGGCGAACGCGGCGCTGCTGGAGCCCGTCCACAAAATCGCCGCCACGCACGGGGTGACGGCGGGGCAGGTCGCCCTGGCCTGGGTCCACCGGCGCGCCGAGGTCCACGGCCTGACGGTGATCCCGATCCCCGGCACCCGCAAGGCCACCCGTCTGCTGGAGAACGTGGCGGCGACGCGAGTGACGCTGAGCGCCGAGGACCTGGCGGAACTGGAGCCGATCGCGGCCCGGGTGGCGGGCGACCGCTACCCGGACATGTCGTCGACGTCGGCGGCGCGGGAGTAAGGGGTGGCGGGGGCGTTTTCCCTCGGGCAAGCCCCAGACCCCCTTTGAGTGGGACCACCCCCGCACCCCCACGCCCTGCCGGTCCCGTGCGGGACTCATGGTGCTCACGTTGCAAGCACGATGCCCTGGGAACCGGAGGCCGCGGCTCAATCGGCCGCCGGTGCCCCCAGCCACTCCAGCCGGGGGGCAAGCAACTCCGCTGCCCTGCGGCCGTGTTCCCCGTTGAGAGCCAGCGAACCGGGCAGCCACGCGCGGTCGCCCCACCGGAAGTCGGGGTCGCCCGCGCCGGCCAGCTCCTCCGGGGTGAAGGGGCGGGCCAGCGGCAGGGTGGAGCGGCCCAGCGGGTCGGAGTCGTACGGGTAGGCTCCCCAGGCAGCGGCCTCGGCGTGGGTCGGGCGGGTCCAGAACCCCCGGAGCACGGACGAGAGGATGGGGCGGATGTCCTCAGTCGCCGACTCGGTCTCCAGGGCCTCGGTGAAGGCCCGGACCGTGGCCCGGTAGACGTCGAAACCCCACTTCGTCACCGCCGTGTTGCTTTCCTTCAGCTCCGCGGTGAGCGTCCCGTCCGCGGTCTCTCGGTAGCCGGACACGATGCTGTGGTCGGACATGCAGAAGGTCTCGATGATGTACGGACTGTCCGGAACGCGCCACTGGATGCCTGGCTCGCCTGCGGTGTTGTACATGTAGGGGCTGACATGCTCCGGGGCCACGCCCCCTGCTTTGCGCCGCTCATGGCCCCAGAAGTAGGCGTGCGGAAGGGGAAGTCCCGCACTGTCGAGCACCGAGTGCAGGGCCGCGACCATACGTCCTGTCCAGCCCGCGTCCACCAGCCCGGTCGTGGCGGAGGCCATGCCTTCCTGGCGGGCGTAGGCCAGCACCAGCTCGCGCATCCGGCCGATGCGCGGGGCGATGGTACGGGCGACCTCGGGGAGGGCGACGAAGCGGCGCAGCGCGGCGTTCTGGGCGGGCGAGTCCGCCCGATCGGCGGGGTGGGAGGAGGCGCCGACGCGGGCGAGGAGCGGGGGCGCCATGTCGGGATCGAGGCCCAGCCGGGCGCATACGTCGGCCGCGTTGGAGCGGATGAAACTGTTGAAGAGCCAGTCGGCCTCGTCCAGGCGGTACGGGTCGGAGGCGGAAAGGCTCCAGGTGCGGCGGCTGCTGTAGACGTAACGCAACTCAATGTCCGTACCCAGCCGGGGTGCCAGTGTGCGGGCGATCTCGTGGATCACCTGGGCGTCCCGGGAGAGGAAGCAGAGCCGGTCGAGGTCACGCTCGCGCGCCGCCTCGAGCAGCCACAGCACGTAGCCGGTGAGCACGGGCGCCGCGACCCCGGCAGCCACGTCGCGGATGGCCGTCTCGTGCTCGTCGGCGACCGGCACGGCTTCCCGTGCCGCGCGGGACGCGCGGCCCATGGCGGCGGCCAGCCCACCGCCGTTCGTCAACGCCACCTCGTAACGTGTGTCCTTCACTGCGGTTCCCTCCCGCGACCCCGTGCTTCTGTGCCAGTCACCAGGCGGCCAGCCACAGTGCCGCCTCCGCATCGTCGCGCGCGCCGTGGCTGAGGCATCCGGCCGTCGCCGCGAGCTGTGTCTCCCGCCATGACCTGTCGCCTCGCGCCTTTCTGACCTCGGCGGTCCGGGCGAGCGCGCGCAGGGCCCAGATCTGGTCGTCGAAAGCGGCGCGGGAGTCGGCGAACGCCTCCTCGGCCCGCTGCCAATCGCGCTGGTCCTGGTAGAGCAGCCCCCGGCAGTAGGTGACCCGGGTCCTGCCCGGTGGATACTCCATCGCCTCGTAGATCTCCGCCGCGCCGTCCAAGTGCTGCGCTGCCTCGTCCCAGCATCCCTTGGCGCGTAAGGTCTCCGCCAGACTGATACGCGTGCGGGCCTCCCAGCGCCTGTCGTGCAGCTCCTGGAAGCCCATCAGCGCGTCCCGGAGACGGTCGAGCGCCTTGTCCCGATCGCCATGGCGTCGGTAGGCGTCTCCGAGGTTGCGCTGTACGACGGCGATGCCCCGCCGGTCGGCGAGTTCCTCGAAGATGGCCAGCGCCTCCCTGAGGGTGCTCACCGCCTCGCGCGTGCGGCCCATGTTCCGCCACAGGACGCCGAGATGACGCAGAGCGCGGGCTTCCCAGCGCCGGTCGCCCTCCTCGCGCAGAACCCTCAGCCCCTGCTGGTAGAGCGGTTCGGCCAGAGCGTAGTGGCACTGGTCGCGGTGGACGATGCCGAAGCGGATGCGGGCGCAGGCTGCGGCGTGCCGGTTGCCGAGCTCGTCGTAGATGCGGACGCACTCGGTGAATCCGTCGATGGCCTCCTGCCAGCGGCTGCAGCCACGGTAGAGGTCGGACAACCCGTTGAGCACCCAGGCGAGGTACGAAGGCAGGTCCCGTGACCGGAACTCCTCCAGTGCGCGCAGGAAATGGGCGATGCCTTCCTCCAGTTTGCCGGTGTAGCGGCAGGTGTCGCCGAGCATCGCCGCGGTGACGGCGACCCCCAGGCCGTCGCCCTCCTCCGCGAACATGGCGGCTGCCGCACTCAGCTCGCGCTCGGCGTCGTCGTACTCGCCACGGTCGCGGTGGAGCGTGCCGAGGTTCCGCCGCAGCGTGGCCTCGC
Source organism: Streptomyces sp. NPDC018833 (assembly GCF_044390825.1). Classification (NCBI taxonomy): domain Bacteria; kingdom Bacillati; phylum Actinomycetota; class Actinomycetes; order Kitasatosporales; family Streptomycetaceae; genus Streptomyces; species Streptomyces sp. NPDC018833. Next base: position 729,300 of record NZ_JBIRZM010000001.1, read on the forward strand.
CCACGCGACTGCCCTCCGCGAGGGCGGCCTCGAGCCCCAGTTGTTGCACACGCGTCCAGTCGGCCCAGTCGGTGGGCCAGTGCGGAAGACGCGCGATCACGTCGGCGAGCCGCCAGGCTTCGGCGTCGAGGCCGTGTTCCCGGGCGAGTTCTACGGTGGACAGAAAAGTGAAGCGTTCCCTCCGAACCCAACCGAGCGGATCGGCGGTCAGCACCTCCAGGGCGCGGGGCTCAGCCGGTACCTGACGATCCACGCCGCCCTTCGTCAGCAGAGCGGCTGCGTTCACCGTCAGGGCCGTGTACAGGGAGACCACGCGGGCAGCCGCCTCCTTGCGGGCGGCAGCTGATTCGTCCGTCTGGAGGCGCTCGCGCGCGAAGACCCGCAGCAGGTCGTGGAAGCGGTAGCGGTAGTTGCCCAGCGGGTCGACGCCCGCGGTCTCCAGCAGTTCCAGGTCCAGCAGGCCTTCCAGGTACCGCTCCGCGCTCTCGGTGGGCAGATCGGCGAGGGCGCCGAGGGTGACGGCTGAGAAGTCCTGGGTCTTGACGGTGCCGAGCAGCCGGAAGCAGCGTTTCAACTCGTCGCCGCAGGCTTCGTAGCTGAGTGAGAAGTTGGCGCGGACGGCGAGGTCGCCCACCTCGAGCAGGTCCAGTCTCCGCCGCTCGTCCCGCAGCCGGGTGGCGAAGGTCTCGATACGTTCCATGGGACGAGAGGAGAGGCGCGCACCGGCTATCCGCAAGGCGAGTGGCAGCATCCCGCACAGTTCGGCGACCTCTTCGACGTCCCGTGGCTCGGCCCGCGCCCGTTCCGCGCCGACGAGGGTCCTCAGCAGCGCGACGCCGTCCTCGCGGGTCATCACGTCGACCTGATGCATATGTGCTCCGGACAGCCCGGTCAGCCGTGCACGGCTGGTGATCAGCACCGCGCACTCGACACTGCCGGGCAGCAGCGGCCGGATCTGGGCCTCGCTGCCGGCATTGTCCAGCACCACGAGCACCCGACGCTCGGCGAGCTGTGCCCGATAGATCCTGGCCCGGTCGTCCACCGACTCGGGGATGCTGTCGGAATCGACGCCGAGTTCGTTGAGGAAGCGGGTCAGAGCCACAGCAGGATCCAGCGGGCGCGACTCGGCTCCGCGGAGGTTGACGTAGATCTGCCCGTCGGCAAAGTGCGAGCGCACGCGGTGGGCGACGTGCACAGCCAGCGTCGTCTTGCCCACCCCGCCCTTGCCGTACAGGGCGGCGATCGGTACGGCCGTGTCGGTGAGCCTGTTCAGCAGTGTCGCGGCGAGTTCGGCGGCCTGCTCGGAGTGGCCGGTGAAGTCCTCGATGTCCGGCGGGAGCTGGAAGAGGTTGCTGGTTCCGGGGAGGTTGCGCGCGTTGCTGTCTCGGATGCCCGCCACCTGCCGCGGGTCGATCTGCGCTTTGACCTGCCAGTAGGCGAGTCCGCCCGACAGGACACCGGCCAGTGTGGCGAGTGAGAGCTGCATCGTGGTGAGCTCCTCACCCGGCCCCCTTCCCGCGATGATGCCGAAGAAGATCGCCGCAGCGGTGACGCAGAAGGCGACTGTCGGGATGGTGTAACGGAAGCGCTGTGTCGAGGTCACCGCGGGGGGATCCGTCCTCCGTGTCCTGGCCAGGTAGCAGGATCATACGTGAACGCCCCTGTGGCGAAGGCGTTTACCTGAGACAGCCGTCTCGACTTCCGCCATCTGTCGTGATGTTGTCGACCCGGCGGTGCCAACTGTGCATGCAGCGATCGTTGGTTACACCGGCTCGCCGAGGAGCGTGCGGGGCAGCTGTGCCAGGGTGCTGATGCGCGGTATCCCGGTGGGTGCCGGGACGGTTCCGTAGCGGTCGAGCCAGATGCCGGTGAGCCCTGCGGTGGTGGCGGCCAGGGCATCGGTGTCCGGACGGTCACCGACGTACGCGGCTTCGTCCGGCCGTACGCCCAGCGCCTCACATGCGGCGTGGAAGGCTTCCGGGGCGGGTTTGGAGAGTCCCAGTTCATCGGCGCACAGCACGACCTCGAAGCGGTCGTGGATGCCGAAGGCGCGGAGCTTGCGTTCCTGGTCACGCAGGCCCGAGTTGGAGAGGATGCCGTGCCGGTAGCCAGGGGTGAGGGCGTCGAGGGCGGGGAGGACGTCGGGGAAGAGCCGCCAGGCCGCCTCGTAGCGCAGTTCGTAGCGGGCGTACCACTCGTCTGCTTCCTCGCTGGTCAGCCGCAGGCCGGGCCGGGCCACGGCGAGAACTGTGCGGACACGTTCGCGGCGGTGCTCCGCGAACGTGATCTCGTGGGCGAGGAAACGGCCGAATACCCGCTCCATGACGGCCCGCCAGTGCGCGAAGGCCGACTCGGGCGAGGCATACGCGACGAGGCAGCCCTCGGCCTCCAGATGGCCGAGGGCCGCCTCGCGGTCTGCGCTGTCGTAGTCGAAGAGGGTGTCGTCGATGTCCCAGATCACGGCGCGGATCGGCATATGGCAAACCGTACGTCGCCCGGCCACCGCCGCGTCGAGGGCCCTGGTGACGTCGAACCCGGACTTGAGCCCCGGAGCGACCCGACGCTGCGGTCACGGAGCGGGCCCAGCACCAGAACCGCGGCCACGCCCGAGGGCGGCGCGCTCACAGCTCCGCCAGCAGCTCCGCCTTCTTCTTCGTGAACTCCTCGTCCGTCACCAGCCCCGCCAGATGCAGATCCCCCAGGTGCCGTATCCGGTCCGCGATGTCCGCGGGGTCGCGGCGGGCAGGGGGTGCCGTCAGGGCGGGGGCTGGTGACTGGGCGCGTACGGACGCAAGGACCGCCGCCGCGAACGGCAGCGACTCGTGCACCGGGCCGTAGCCCAGGCCGAACACCACCGCCGCCGGATCCTGGTCCGCCTGCGGCGCGGGCGCGGGCGCGCACGCGCCGGGGCGCGGCAGCAGGCGCAGATAGCCGTCGAACGCCTCCGGGGAGCGCCATTCGACCCCGGTCAGTTCGGACACCGGCCAACTCTGGTCCCCCGCGTTCCACTTGGCGGTCGACGCCGCCGTGCGGGACCAGCGGAACCGCACGCGTGAGCCGTCGAAGGACGCCTTCCCGTCGTACGCCTTGAAGCCGAGCGGCGCGGGGGGCGCGGCGACCGCGTACCGTTCGGCCGGCCGGTCGGCGTCCGGGCCGAGCATGTCGCGCAGCGCGTCCGCGTAGTACTCGGCGAGCGTCTCGCGATCCACGGGCAGCACCAGCCGGTACGGGTCGCAGGCCTCCTTGAGCTGTCCCGCCGCCGCGTCCATCAGCGGGTCGGCTCCCGCTCTCGGCACGGCGTGCAGCACGACGGTCCCGGGCTTGCCCGGGGAGAGCGTCACCGCGGCCAACGCCTCGTGGGGGACGCGCCGTTCACGCAGGGTCGAGAAGAGCTTCGGCCTGCGGACCCCCCGATCGAAGCGGATGAGCACGGAGTCGGTCTCGAACTCCCAGGTGGCTTGAATTCCGGCCAGCACATCACCCATGTGCCTCATCGTATGCGGCCGACGCCGGTCCGTCGCCCCTCGTTGGCAAGCCCGTTCCCCGATGCTCTACGCGCGTTGGCCCGCGTCCTCGCCGTAAATACCGCTGCGACACGTGTCGGTGTCGCCCGCACAGCTGATGTCCTCGTACGAGCCGACGCCGATCTGGGCGAAGTTGCGGACGCTTTCGGTACCCGGCTCGAAATAGCCGGCATGGCCGATCGCGCGCTCCGCGGAGACGATCCGCGCACCGAACTCCGGTGTCACCGGGTCCTCGCCGTGTCCCAGCCCGCCGACCGCCAGGTGCGGCACGTCCTGGATCCAGTCGTCACCGTCGCGCGTGGCCCAGACGTGGGCGGCGGTGCCGAGCTCGGTGACGCTCTCCGCGCGCATCCCGGGGCTGCCGGCGACCGCGATGTCCTCGACCCGGGCGGGCAGCCGCCGGGCGGCGACGCCGCAGACCACGGAACCGTAACTGTGGCAGAACAGTGCGATCTTGGAGTTCCCGGGCAGCGCCTCGGTGAGTGCGCCCAGCCGCACCGCGCCGTCCTCGGCGAGCCGGCCGATCGCCGAGTCCATGCCGACACCGACCGGCGAGGTGTAGTCGGCCCAGGCGATGACGGCGGTACGGGTCCGGGGCGCGGCGATCCGTTGGGAGGCGTACAGGGACTGCGCCATGCCGACCGGCGCGGTGTACTTGCGGGCCGTCCGCTGGAACGTGAGCAGGTTGGTGTCGACGCCGGGGACGATCACCGACACCCGCTCGGCGCGGTCGAGGTCGCCGAACACCTCGGCGACGCGGCCGGGGCCCGTCGGGTCGAAGGAGAGGATCTGCCGGTCCGGGTCCATCAGCGCCTGGAAGCGGTGCATCCGCCGGACCGCCTCGTGATGGCCGTCCGCGGTGAGGTCCGCGTCGGCGACCCGTCGCCGCTCGGCCGCCAGCGATTCCGCGAGGGCGTGCCGGTTGGCCTGGTAGCGCAGGGTGACGGGCGCGCCGTTGAGGTTGCCCACGACGTGGGGAAAGTCGGTGGCCAGTCGCTCACCCCGGGCGCTGCCGATCGCTGCGAAGAACGCGGCGAGCCGGGTGGGCGCCGCGTCGGGCGCGGGCAGCGCCTCGGCGTCGATCCGGGCCTTGCGCCACCCCGCCAGTTCCGCGGCAAGCGCGGTGCGCGGGCCGCCCTGATCTCGTATGGCGGTCCAGCCGGTGGTGGCCAGCATCGTGAAGACCACCGCGAGGGCGAGCAGGGCACGCCAGACGGCCGGGGCGGGGGATGAGTCGAAAGAAGTCACTGCGGGACACCCTAGGAGACGGCCGGGCGCGCACGCGCAGAGGGTGAGGCAGATCACGTGTGAAGGGGGGAATGAAGGGGCACGAGGGTGACGTTCCGTGCGCGCGGCGTACGTATCGGCGTAACCTCCGCGCCCGCGCGCGACGTTGACGATCTCTGCGCCCGCCGCAAGCCCGCGGCGCGGGCCTGCCGCCGCGCGCCCTGCGGCGCGTCGGCCTCGACTGCCCGTGACGCCGGCCCTCATCTGCGTGGACCACCCGCACGCTCGGCGGGTCCAACCACCCGCCTTCCTGGCCCTCCCCGCCGATCGGGCGCTGCCCGAGGCCCTCTCGGCGGTCGTGTTGCCCGCAGCCCCCTTTCCGTTGACGGCGCGTGTGGCCTTGCGGACTTCCCCGGTTCGGGGCCGGGGGTTCCTCGGCGGTCGTCGTGGTTGTCCGCGCGCCAGCCGGGGCCGGGGGTTTCTCGGCGGTCGCGCGTACTTGCCCACCCGTCCGCTGACAGCGCGCGGCGGCCTCGCGGCCCAGCTCGGGGGGTCTGCTGGCGGGCGCCCTGATCACCACGTTCGGACCGCGTGTCCCCCTCGTCGGCGGCATGGTCTGCACGGCGGTCGCCATGTTCGGGATGACGGCCCTGACCGAGGGCACGGACACCCTGGTGGTGTCCCTGTGGTTCGCCCTGCTCGGCCTCGGTCTCGCGCCGGTCATGGTGGGCGCCACCGAGGTTATCGTCGGCAACGCCCCGCTGGAGCTCTCCGGCGTCGCCGGCGGCCTCCAGCAGGCCGCGATGCAGGTCGGCGGCGCACTCGGCACGGCCGTGCTGGGCGCCGTGATGTCCTCCAAGGTGAGCGGCGAATTCGCGGACAACTGGCAGGACGCGGGCATCCCGGTCCCACCGGACCCGCGGCTGGAGGAGGCCGCCGAGTTCGGCGCGGTGCCCGAGGAACTGGCCGGGGCACCGGGCATGACGCCGGATCTCGTCACCAGGATCGGTGACGTCATTCATGACACGTTCATGTCCGGCATGGGCCTGGCGTTCACCGTCGCCGGTGTCGTCGCGGTCGTCGCCGCCCTGGTCGCCACGCTCACCAAGCGCGGAGAGAACGCGGAGGCCGGAGCGGGCGGCGCCCACATCTGACGTCAACCGCCTGCGCGGCAGAGCCCCGCCGGGACTCCCGGCGGGGCTCTCACCTATCCGGGTGATCCACCCATCGCCCCCTTACGGGAGCGCGTCACCGCGGGTCAGGCTGCGATCAAGTGATCCACACGACATCGGGGGACGATCCGTCATGCGTACGACTGTGCTCGCGGCGGCCGCGCTGGCCGCCACCGCCCTGCTCGCACCCGCAGCCGCGTCCGCGGCCGCCCCGCAGCCGCGCCTTGGGGCCTGCTCGCCGGGGGAGCTGTGCCTGTGGCAGAAGCCGGACTTCCAGGGCATCCGCCAGGTGCATGAGATCTCGGGCACCGACATCGACAGCTGCCTCCCGCTGCCCGGCGGCGCGAGCGCGGCATCGCTCGCCAACCGGACGGGACGGCCCGTGACGACGTACCAGTCCGCGGAGTGCGCGGAGACGGGCGAGTTCGAGACCTATCCGGGCGGCGGCACCTGGGTGCCCGAATCGCCCTACCGGGTGCGGGCGTTCAAGATCTGGGAGAACTGAGGCCGCGGCCGGGCTCTTCCGAGTGCAACCCGGGGGCCTGGCGGATGTGACGCGCCATGCCGGTCCGTGCGCCCCTTGAGCGCATGGACCGGCGCCGACCGAGCGGGTGTCGTCGCCCGGCCCGCCGGGCCACCGCGCCGACCCGCGGACCGCGCCGACCGTGCTCCCCTGCACAGCCGTAGCCCGTGGCTCTACGCGGCGTCGTCGCCCGGCCCGCCGGCGACCTCGGCGACCGCGACCGGTCCGACCGGCCCGCCGGCGACCTCGCCGACCGCGACCGGTCCCACCGGCCCTTCCGATGCCCGGCTCGCCACCCCGGCCCCCTGATGTGGCACCGTTCCCGGCCCACCCCGTGCCGCGAGCGCTGTACCCGAAAGCCGCGCCACCTCCCGCCGCAGCTGCTTCACCTCGGCGGTCAGCGCCTCCAGCAGCGCGGTCTGACGGCGCTCAACTGCGTCCTCCCGCTCGAAGCGGGAGATGAACCAGGCGGCGATGTTCGCGGTCACCACACCGAGCAGCGCGATGCCCGAGATCATCAGCCCGACCGCCAGCAGTCGGCCGAGGCCAGTCGTCGGCGAGTGGTCGCCGTAGCCGACCGTCGTCATCGTCGTGAACGACCACCACACCGCGTCGCCCAGCGTCCTGATGTTCCCGCCGGGCGCGTCGCGCTCCACCTGCAGCACCGCCAGCGAACCGAACATCATCAGCCCCACCACCGCGCCGCCGACGTACGTCGTCAGCGTGATCTGCGTGGCCAATCGGGCCCGCCGCCCCACCAGCAGCAGGGTCGACACGAGCCGCAGCAGCCGAAGCGGCTGCACCAGGGGCAGGAGGACGGCGCACAGATCCAGCGGATGACTGCGCACGAACAGCCACTTGCCCGGCGCCAGGGCCAGCCGGACGAGATAGTCCACGGCGAACGCCGCCCACACCGCCCATTCGGTCACCGTGCACGCGTCGATCACCCATGCCTGCGCGCCGGGCGCCACGATCGGCACCGCGTACGCGACGGCGAACGCCACGGCGAGTCCCAGCAACGGCCCCTGGGTGTGCGCCTCCCAGCGCATCTGCGCCGTTCGTTCCTTCATGGGCGCATCGTAAAGGGGGGTGTGCGGGGACGAACCCCGCACACCCCCCTGTGTATCGGAGCGGCTATGCGTCGCCGCCGGCAGCGCCCGGTTCCGCCGCCGTCACGTCGAGCAGCTGGTAGCGGTCCACCGCCTGCTTCAGCACGCTGCGGTCCACCTTGCCCTCACGCGCCAGCTCGGTGAGCACCGCCAGCACGATCGACTGCGCGTCGATGTGGAAGTAGCGGCGGGCGGCACCGCGCGTGTCCGCGAAGCCGAAGCCGTCGGCACCCAGCGAGGAGTAGGTACCCGGCACCCAGCGGGAGATCTGGTCGGGCACCGAACGCATCCAGTCGGACACCGCGACGAACGGGCCCTCGGCCCCCGACAGCTTCTGCGTCACGTACGGAACCCGCTGCTCCTCCTCGGGGTGGAGCAGATTGTGCTCCTCGGCCGCGACGGCGTCGCGCCGCAGCTCGTTCCACGAGGTCGCCGACCACACGTCGGCGCGTACGTTCCACTCCTCGGCGAGGATCCTCTGCGCCTCGACGGCCCACGGCACGGCCACGCCCGAGGCCATGATCTGCGCCGGGATCGAGCCCTGCTCGCCCCGCCGGAAGCGGTGGATGCCCTTGAGGATGCCGTCCACGTCCACGTCGGCCGGCTCGGCCGGGTGCTGGATGGGCTCGTTGTAGACGGTGAGGTAGTAGAAGACGTCCTCGCCATGCGGGTGCTCGGCGTCGCCGCCGTACATCCGGCGCAGACCGTCCTTGACGATGTGTGCGATCTCGAAGCCGAACGCCGGGTCGTAGGCGACGCAGCCCGGGTTGGTCGAGGCGAGCAGCTGCGAGTGGCCGTCCGCGTGCTGCAGGCCCTCACCGGTCAGTGTGGTGCGGCCGGCCGTCGCGCCGAGCACGAAGCCGCGCGCCAGCTGGTCGGCCATCTGCCAGAACTGGTCACCGGTGCGCTGGAAGCCGAACATCGAGTAGAAGACGTAGACCGGGATCAGCGGCTCGCCGTGCGTCGCGTACGCCGAACCGGCCGCGATCAGCGAGGCCGTGCAGCCCGCCTCCGAGATGCCGTCGTGCAGCATCTGCCCGGTCGGCGACTCCTTGTACGCGAGCAGCAGCTCGCGGTCGACGGCCTCGTACTGCTGGCCCAGCGGGTTGTAGATCTTCGCACTCGGGAAGAACGAGTCCATGCCGAAGGTGCGGTACTCGTCGGGCGCGATCAGCACGAACCGCTTGCCGATCTCCTTGTCCCGCATGAGGTCCTTCAGCAGCCGGACGAATGCCATGGTGGTGGCGATCGACTGCTGACCGGAGCCCTTCTTCACGGACGCGTACGTCTTCTCGTCCGGCAGGACAAGCGGCTGGGACCGCACGACGCGGGTGGGCACATAACCGCCGAGCCCCTTGCGGCGGTCGTGCATGTACTGGATCTCCTCCGAGTCACGGCCCGGGTGGTAGTACGGCGGCGGCCCGGACTCCAGCTGGGCGTCGGAGATCGGGATGTGCAGGCGGTCGCGGAAGCGCTTGAGGTCGTCGACCGTGAGCTTCTTCATCTGGTGCGTGGCGTTGCGGCCCTCGAAGTTCGGGCCGAGCGTCCAGCCCTTGACCGTCTGCGCGAGGATCACGGTCGGCTGGCCCTTGTGGGCGCGGGCCGCCGAGTACGCCGCGAAGATCTTCTTGTGGTCGTGACCGCCGCGGCCCAGGTGCAGGATCTGCTCGTCGGTCATGTTCTCGACCATGGCGCGCAGCCGGTGGTCGTCGCCGAAGAAGTGCTTGCGGATGTACGCGCCGGTCTCGGTGGCGTACGTCTGGAACTGGCCGTCCGGCGTGGTGTTCAGCTTGTTGACCAGCACGCCGTCGCGGTCCTGCGCGAGCAGCGGGTCCCAGGTGCGGTCCCAGACCAGCTTGATCACATTCCAGCCGGCGCCGCGGAACTGCGACTCCAGCTCCTGGATGATCTTGCCGTTGCCGCGGACCGGGCCGTCGAGGCGCTGAAGGTTGCAGTTGACGACGAAGGTGAGGTTGTCCAGGCCCTCACGGGCGGCGATGGACAGCTGGCCCAGCGACTCGGGCTCGTCCATCTCGCCGTCGCCGAGGTAGGCCCACACATGCGAGTCGGAGGTGTCCGCGATGCCGCGGGCCTGCATGTAGCGGTTCATCCGCGCCTGGAAGATCGCGCCGAGCGGGCCGAGGCCCATCGAGACGGTGGGGAACTCCCAGAAGTCCGGCATCAGCCGCGGGTGCGGGTAGCTGGACAGGCCGTACGGCGCCTTCGACTTCTCCTGGCGGAAGCCGTCGAGCTGCTGCTCGGAGAGGCGGTCCAGCAGGAACGCGCGGGCGTAGATCCCCGGGGAGGCGTGCCCCTGGAAGAAGATCTGGTCGCCGCCCTTGCCGTCGTCCTTGCCGCGGAAGAAGTGGTTGAAGCCCACGTCGTACAGCGAGGCGGAGGAGGCGAACGTGGCGATGTGGCCGCCGACGCCGATGCCGGGACGCTGCGCACGGGAGACCATCACCGCGGCGTTCCACCGGGTGGCGTTGAGGACCTTGCGCTCGATCTCCTCGTTGCCGGGGAAGAACGGCTCGTCCTTGGTGGCGATGGTGTTGACGTAGTCCGTGCTGCGCATCTCGGGCACGGCGACGCGCTTCTCGCGGGCCCGCTCGATGAGACGGAGCATGAGATAGCGGGCGCGCTCGCGGCCCCGCTCGTCGACGGCTGCGTCGAGGGAGTCCAGCCACTCCTCGGTCTCTTCAGGATCGAAGTCCGGGACCTGGCTGGGAAGGCCGCCAATGATGATCGGGTTGCGATCGGATCCGGAAGCCACGCTGTTCCTTCGCTGTTCGGGGGTCTGCCGCGTGATGACGGGAAGACGCGCTGACGTGATGTCGGGGAGGCTGTCGCACCGCCTCCATCGTGTACCGCAGGAAGGCGTACGTCACCTCTACCGGGGGGTAACCCCCGGACTTCGTGACATCGGGCCGGAACTGCGGGCAGCACCATGGTCAAATCGCAACCATACGCCCAACCCGACCATGTGTTTCGTTCGGTCGTTCGGTTCCGATTGAGGGATCGAGGGTAGATATGCCGCAAGTGTGGCCGAAAGGTGTGGCCTCCTTAACGCAGAGGTCATCGGACACTGCCTGGAGTTGCGCCGAGACGGCCGCAAACGTCACCGTTTCGGCGGTCCGTACGGCCGGGTACTTGCGCGATCCGTCCCGCCCGTGTGGACTACGGCCAATGCCACGCGTACGCGCGCGGCCGAAGCATTTTCCGAAAACGATCAGGAGGCAAGCCGTGAGCGCGACCGCGGACCACGCGGAGGAGCGGACCAACCCGGCGGCAAGGCTGGGGTTCGAGCCCGGACAGGTGGTCCAGGAGATCGGCTACGACGACGACGTCGAGCAGGAGCTCCGTGAAGGGATCGAGGCCGTCACCGGCCAGGAACTCGTCGACGAGGAGTACGACGACGTGGCCGACGTCGTCGTCCTGTGGTTCCGGGACGAGGACGGCGACCTCACGGACGCACTGGTGGACGCCATCGGTCTGATCGACGAGGGCGGGGTCGTCTGGCTGATGACTCCCAAGACCGGCCGTGAAGGCTATGTCGAGCCCAGCGACATCAACGAGGCCGCCCAGACGGCGGGCCTGTCGCAGACCAAGAGCATCAACGCCGGCAAGGACTGGAGCGGCAGCCGGCTGGTCACCCCCAAGGGGGCCAAGTCGGGTAAGCGCTGAGCCGCCGAACCGCCGTGGGGCCCCCGCCGACAGTACGTCGGCGGGGGCCTTCCGCATGGGGCGTCTGTCTGCGGCGGACGCCTTCTGCGTAGGGTGGGCGTTCACCTGACCGGCTCACAGAAGGGATACGTTTTCCATGGCCATCGAGGTCGGTGACAAGGCTCCGGAGTTCGCGCTCAAGGACAACCACGGGCGCACCGTCACGCTCTCGGAGTTCCGCGGCGAGAAGAACGTGGTGCTCCTCTTCTACCCCTTCGCCTTCACCGGCGTGTGCACGGGCGAGCTGTGCGCCCTGCGCGACGAGCTGCCGGCGTTCGTCAACGACGACACCCAGCTGCTCGCGGTCTCCAACGACTCCATCCACACCCTGCGCGTCTTCGCCGAGCAGGAGGGCCTGGAGTACCCGCTGCTGTCCGACTTCTGGCCGCACGGCGACACCTCGCGCGCCTACGGCGTCTTCGACGAGGAGAAGGGCTGCGCCGTGCGCGGCACCTTCATCATCGACAAGGAGGGCATCGTGCGCTGGACCGTGGCCAACGCCCTGCCCGACGCCCGTGACCTGAACGACTACGTCAAGGCTCTCGACGCGCTCTGAGCCGGACCGCTCGGTGCGCCGTGCCGCGGCCCTTAGGGGTTTCCCTGGGATCGCCCGGAAATAGCACAGCGGCCGGGAACCGGTCACTAGGATCCTTTCGTTGATCCCAACAGCAACGCACGACGGGGGCGCTGCCCCTGAACACCAATGGAGGGACTCGTGGGAGTCAGCCTCAGCAAGGGCGGCAACGTCTCGCTGACCAAGGCCGCGCCGAATCTGACCGCGGTCACCGTGGGTCTGGGCTGGGACGTCCGGACCACCACCGGCACCGACTTCGACCTCGACGCCAGCGCCCTGCTGACCAACGCCGAGGGCAAGGTCGCCGCCGACGGCAACTTCGTCTTCTTCAACAACCTCAAGAGCCCGGACGGCTCCGTCGAGCACACCGGTGACAACCTCACCGGCGAGGGCGAGGGCGACGACGAGCAGATCAAGGTCAACCTGGCCGGGGTCCCCGCCGACGTCCAGAAGATCGTCTTCCCGGTCTCGATCTACGAGGCCGAGAGCCGCCAGCAGTCCTTCGGTCAGGTGCGCAACGCGTTCATCCGCGTGGTCAACCAGGCCGACGGCAACGAGCTCGCCCGCTACGACCTCAGCGAGGACGCCTCGACGGAGACCGCGATGGTCTTCGGCGAGCTCTACCGCAACGGCCCGGAGTGGAAGTTCCGTGCCATCGGCCAGGGTTACGCCTCGGGCCTGCGCGGCATCGCGCAGGACTTCGGTGTGAACGTCTGAGCCACCGCACGTCCCATGTCCGGCGCCGCACTCCTTCTGGTGCGGCGCCGGACGTGCCTCACAACCATGCACACCCAGGGGAGGACTCACCATCATGGGCGTCACGCTCGCCAAGGGAGGCAATGTCTCCCTCTCCAAGGCCGCACCCAATCTCACCCAGGTCCTCGTCGGTCTCGGCTGGGACGCACGCTCCACCACCGGAGCGCCCTTCGACCTCGACGCCAGCGCCCTGCTCTGCCAGAACGGACGCGTCCTCGGCGACGAGTGGTTCATCTTCTACAACCAGCTCACGAGCCCCGACGGCTCCGTCGAGCACACCGGTGACAACCTCACCGGCGAGGGTGACGGCGACGACGAGTCGCTCCTGGTGGACCTCTCCAAGGTGCCGGCCACGGTGGACAAGATCGTCTTCCCGGTCTCCATCCACGACGCGGACAACCGCGGTCAGACCTTCGGCCAGGTCAGCAACGCCTTCATCCGCGTGGTCAACCAGGCCGACGGTCAGGAACTCGCGCGCTACGACCTCAGCGAGGACGCCTCGACGGAGACCGCGATGATCTTCGGCGAGCTCTACCGGTACGGGGGCGAGTGGAAGTTCCGGGCCGTAGGCCAGGGGTACGCGTCGGGGCTGAGGGGCATCGCTCTAGACTTCGGGGTCAACGTTTCGTAAAGCCGCGTGCGGCTCGGGGGAGACCTCCCTCAGGCATCGCCCGGGGGACAATTACACGATTGGGTAGCCAGTGGTTCTGAAAACCTTCGGCTGGTCGTTCGCCGTCACGGCGCTCGGCCTCGCATTCGCCGCCTGGCAGTGGGGCTGGGAGGCGTTCGGGATCGTACTGATCCTGTCGATCCTCGAGATCTCGCTGTCGTTCGACAACGCGGTCGTCAATGCCGGAATCCTCAAGAAGATGAACGCCTTCTGGCAGAAGATCTTCCTGACGATCGGCATTCTGATCGCCGTCTTCGGTATGCGACTGGTCTTCCCCGTCGTGATCGTCGCCATCAGTGCCAAGGTCGGGCCGATCGAAGCGGTCCAGCTCGCCCTGGACCAGCCGGGTCAGTACGAGGACCTGGTCACGGACGCGCACGCCGCCATCGCCGCGTTCGGCGGTATGTTCCTGCTGATGATCTTCCTTGACTTCATGTTCGAGGAGCGTGAGCACAAGTGGCTCGCGTGGCTGGAGCGACCGCTGGCCAAGCTCGGCAAGGTCGACATGCTGTCGGTCTGCATCGCGCTCATCGTCCTGCTGATCTCCGCGGTCACCTTCGCCACCCAGGCGCACACCAGCACAGGGCATGCCGACAAGTCGGCCACGGTGCTCCTCTCCGGCGTCGCCGGCCTGATCACGTACCTGGTCGTCGGCGGCCTCTCCGGCTACTTCGAGGACAAGCTCGAAGAAGAGGAAGAGCGCGAGCACGAGGAGGAGGAACAGGCCAAGCGCCAGGGCAAGCAGGTCTCCGCCGTCGGCCTGGCGGGCAAGGCCGCGTTCTTCCTCTTCCTGTACCTCGAGGTCCTGGACGCGTCCTTCTCCTTCGACGGGGTCATCGGCGCGTTCGCCATCACCAACCACATCTTCTGGATGGCGCTCGGCCTCGGCATCGGCGCCATGTACGTCCGGTCGCTCACGGTCTACCTGGTCCGCCAGGGCACCCTGGACGACTACGTCTACCTGGAGCACGGCGCGCACTACGCGATCGGCGCCCTCGCCGTCATCCTGCTCATCACCATCCAGCACGAGATCAGCGAGATCATCACCGGCCTCATCGGCGTGGTCCTGATCGCCGCCTCCTTCTGGTCCTCGATCCGGCGCAACAAGGCGCTCGAGGCGGTGGCCGAGGGAAAAGCTGACGCCTCGGACGACAAAGCCGGAGTGTCGTCCGGGGTGTGACACCCTCCGCGAGGAGGGAACGCTCTGAACGGGGCGGTCACGAGGTTCTCGAGCCTCGTGACCGCCCCGCGGCATGGCGGGGACGACGGACCGATTGTGTGGGGTGGGGCATGGCTTTCTGGGACAACCTGTTTCGGGGGAGCGCGGCACAGTTCGATTCCGGCAGCGCCGCCACCAACTCCATAGAGCTGACCAAACGGCGTCCGACGGTCTCGCTCACCAAACAGGGCGCGGCCACCGGCAATCTCCGGGTCAACCTCTCCTGGCGCATGCGCACCTCCGACATCGAGGGGCGTTCACGCCAGAGCGGCCGGCTGCTGCGCCACCCCTTCAAGCTCTTCCAGCCCGATGTGGTCCAGGCTCACACCCAGGGCGTGGTCAATGTGGACCTGGACCTCGGCTGTCTGTACGAGCTGACGGACGGCAGCAAGGGCGTGGTGCAGCCGCTGGGCAACTTCTTCGGCAGTCTGAACGAGGCGCCGTACGTACGCCTCAGCGGCGACGACAGGTTCGGCGCACCCTCCGGCGAGACGATCTTCGTCAACCTCGACCACCGCGACAAGATCAAGCGCCTGCTCTTCTTCGTCTACATCTACGACCAGACGCCCGCCTTCGACCGCACCCACGCACACTGCACGCTCTACCCGAGCAACGGCCCGCGCGTGGAGATAGAGCTCGACGAGCGCGCCCCCCAGGCCCGCTCCTGCGCGGTGTTCTCCGTGGAGAACGTCAAGGGAGAGCTGACCGTGCGCCGCGAGGTGAAGTTCGTGTACGGCTTCCAGGCAGAGCTCGACCGGCTCTACGGATGGGGGCTGCAATGGGGCCGGGGCTACAAGAGCCGGGTCTGAGCGCGGGCACCCCGTGGGCGCGTCGTGCCAGGGCTGGGGACAGGGCCGGGGACGGGGAGTGGTCAGGGCCGCAGGAACTGCGGGCCCATCGGAGGCAGCCGGAACGCCGGGTCGGGCATGTGCGCGGCCACAGGCTGCGGATAGCCGTACCCCGGGGCGGGCGGGGCGGGCGGCGCCGTGTGCGGGTAGCCGTACGCGGGCCGGGTCGCGTCCGACTGCGGATAGCCGTACGCGGGTGCGGGAGCCGGCTGCGCGGGCAGGGGCGGGGCCGCCTGAGGCTGCGGCTCGGGCTCCCCGGACGGCTCGGCGGCGGCCTCCGCCTCGTCCACCGAGATGCCGAACGCGGTCGCGAGCCCCACGAGCCCGGTCGGGTAGCCCTGCGCCACCGCGCGGAACTTCCAGCCGTCCCCGCGCCGGTACAGCTCGCCGCAGATGATCGCGGTCTCCTCGCCGGTTTCCGGCTTCACGTCGAACACGGCCAGCGGCTCGTCCCCGGGCACGGCCGCGTCGTGGAGCAATATGCGCAGATCCCGTACATGCTCGAAGGTGCCGCCGTCCGAGGAGGCGGCGATCACGACCTGATCGACGGAGGAGTCCAATGCCCCCAGATCCGCCTCGACGGTGTCCGTCAGGTGCTCGGCGATCCGCTGCTTCGGCAGCCGCCGCACCAGGCCCGAAGGGTGGCGCGGCTGGTTGTAGAAGACGAAGTCCTCGTCGGAGCGCACACGGCCGCTCGGGCCGAGCAGCAGTGCCGATGCGTCCACATCGGGGACCTGGCTGCCCGGGGTCCAGCGCAGCACGGCCCGTACGGCCGTGGCATCGAGAGGGACGTTCGAGCCCTTCAGCATCGCGTGCGTCATGCCCGTCATCCTGCCTGGCCGAGGGGGCCGGGGACAACGCGGGGCCCGGTCCGGGCCCTGGCGCGCGCGTGTCCGGCAGGTCGGGCGGCACGGGTGCGAAGCGGACGAGTTACCTGGATTTCATGCACATGGGGAACTCTTGACACCCGCGCCTACGTACTATTACCGGCCACGTGTTTTCGGGGCCGTCGAGGCAGTACGGGGGATTTGAATGCGTCACTTCGGGCATGTCCCGCCCGCGACCCAGGACAGGCTGTTCCACCGGCAGCCGAGCGAGTTCGACGCCGGCTCCCCGGCCAGGATGCTCGCCGCCGCCCTCGGGGCCACGCTCTACAGCCCGGCCACCCGTCCCCGGCTCGCCGACGACGTGGTCAAGCAGGCCGGACGCGGCGTCGTGTCGATGGTGCTGTGCCTGGAGGACTCCATCGCCGATGCCGATGTGGAGCCCGCCGAGGACAACCTCGTCCGCCAGTTCGCCGACCTCGACGCACGCGGCGGCGAACTCCCCCTGCTGTTCATCCGGGTCCGCCACCCGGAACAGATTCCCGACCTCGTGAAGCGTCTGGGGCCCGCGGGACGGCTGCTGTCCGGATTCGTACTGCCCAAGTTCACCGAGGAACGCGGCGTGCCCTTCCTGGAGGCGCTCACCACCGCCGAGGCCGCCGACGGCCGGCGGCTGTTCGCCATGCCCGTCCTGGAGTCGCCCGAGCTGCTGTACCTGGAGTCCAGGACCGACACGCTCGCCGGCATCGCCCGCACCGTCGACAAGTACCGCGAGCGCGTGCTCGCCCTGCGCCTCGGCGTCACCGACTTCTGCTCCGCGTACGGGCTGCGCCGCTCGCCCGACATGACGGCGTACGACGTCCGGATCGTCACCTCCGTCATCGCCGACGTGGTCAATGTCCTCGGCCGCTCCGACGGCACCGGCTTCACGATCACCGGCCCGGTGTGGGAGTACTTCCCCACCCAGGAGCGCATGTTCAAGCCCCAGCTGCGCCACAGCCCCTTCCTCGAAGGGCGCGCCGAGGAGCTGCGCACCGCGCTCATCGAGCACGACATGGACGGCCTGCTGCGCGAGATCGAGCTCGACCGCGCCAACGGGCTGCTCGGCAAGACCTGCATCCACCCCTCCCATGTGCTGCCCGTCCACGCCCTGTCGGTGGTCAGCCACGAGGAGTACAGCGACGCGCAGGACATCCTGCGGCCCGAGCGCGGTGGCGGCGGGGTGCTGCGCTCCGCGTACACGAACAAGATGAACGAGGTGAAGCCGCACCGCGCCTGGGCGGAGCGGACCCTCCAGCGCGCTGAGGTCTTCGGCGTCGCCAAAGAGGACGTCGGCTTCGTGGATCTGCTGCGGGCGGGCATCGCCGACTGATGAAAAAGGAGACGGACAGCGTGGAGTGGTCGGGAAGCTGGGTCGCGAAACGGCTCGGAGTCGGACTCGACGGTGACGAACGGCTTCCCGAGCTGCTGGGCCTCGCCCTGCGCCGCAACCCCAAGCGATCCCACCTGCTGGTGTCCAACGTGCTCGGCAAGCATGTGCCGCAGCGCCCCTGGGTGGTCTGGCAGTGCGGCTACGACCTCGGCCGCCGCGTGCGCGAACTGCTCGGCGACGCCGCGGCGCGCAGCGCGGTCGTCCTCGGCTACGCGGAGACCGCGACCGGTCTCGGCCACTCCGTCGCCGACGGCGTGGCCCTCGCCCCCTACCTGCACTCCACCCGCCGCCCGGTCGACGGCGTCGCCCGCGCCGGAGGCTTCGAGGAGTCCCACTCGCACGCCACGACGCACCTGCTGCTCCCCGAGGACCCCCGGCTGCTGGCGGGCGAGGGACCGCTGATCCTCGTCGACGACGAGTTCTCCACCGGCAACACCGTGCTCAACACCATCCGCGACCTGCACGAGCGCTTCCCGCGCAAGCGGTATGTGATCGTCGCGCTCGTCGACATGCGCGCCGAGCAGGACCGGCAGCGGTTCACCGCCTTCGCCGACGAGATCGGCGCGCGCGTCGACCTCGTGTCCCTCGCCTCGGGCACCGTACGCCTGCCGGAGGGCGTCCTGGAGAAGGGACAGGCGCTCGTCGCCGAGCACGAGCCCACGGCGCACGCCCCGGCCCCGACACCCGCCGGCCACCGCACCCGGATCGACCTCGACTGGCCGGCGGGCGTGCCCGACGGCGGGCGCCACGGCTTCACGCCCGAGCACCGCCGCGCCCTGGAGGCCGCGCTCCCCGCCATGGCGGAACGGATCGCCGACACGCTCGGCGAAGCGACCGCGCGGGGCCGCCGCGTACTCGTCCTCGGCTTCGAGGAGCTGATGTACGCGCCACTGCGGATCGGCGTCGCACTGGACCGGCGGACCGACGCGGAGGTCTACTACTCCACCACCACCCGCTCACCCGTCCTCGCCGTCGACGACCCCGGCTACGCGATACGCACCCGGCTCGTCTTCCCCGCCCATGACGACCCCGCCGACGGCCCCGGCGAGCGATACGCCTACAACGTGGCGGGCGGCGGATTCGACGCCGTCGTCGCGGTGGTCGACTCCACCGCCGACACCGCCGAACTGCACGGCCCCGACGGCCTGCTCGCCCGGCTCGCGGCCCACACACCGCACGTACTGCTCGCCGTGGTCCCCTCCTACATCCCCCCGGCACCCCCGGCAACCCCGAAACTCCCGGCACCTCCGGCACCCGAAAGGGCCTCCATGCTGCCCGAGCCGCTCCGCGGACCCGACTTCTCCTCCTACGCACCCGAGGAGGTCGGCTGGCTGCTCCAGGACCTGTCGGACGTCGAACTGGAAGCGCCCACCGAGGAGCGTGAGGAGGCCATCCAGAGCGGCGGCGCGCACTACGCGGAGTCGCTGCCGGTGGAGTACCAGCCGAGCGAGCAGTACCAGGCGCTGTTCAAGGCCGCGCTCGAGACGTCCGCCGCCCGGATCGCGCGGGCCGTCGGCGCCGTCACCGAGATCGTCCTCGCCGAGCGGTCGCCGCGCCCGGTCCTGGTCTCCCTCGCCCGCGCCGGCACACCCGTCGGCGTACTGATGCGCCGCTGGGCCCGGCACCGGCACGGCCTCGACCTCCCGCACTACGCCGTGTCCATCGTGCGCGGCCGCGGCATCGACGCCAACGCGCTGCGCTGGCTCGCCGCCCACCACGACCCCGCCGACGTCGTCTTCGTCGACGGCTGGACCGGCAAGGGCGCCATCAGCCGGGAACTGGGCGAGGCACTGCGCGCGTTCGACGGCTTCGACCCCGAGATCGCGGTGCTCGCCGACCCCGGCGGCTGTGTGCGCACCTACGGCACCCGCGAGGACTTCCTCATTCCCTCCGCCTGCCTCAACTCCACCGTCTCCGGCCTCATATCCCGCACGGTGCTCCGCACGGACCTGGTGGGACCGGACGACTTCCACGGCGCGAAGTTCTACCGCGAACTGGCCTCCGCCGACGTCTCCGGACACTTCCTCGACACCGTCGCCGCCCGTTTCGACGAGGTGGCCGACGCGGTCGACACCGACGTCAAGGAACTGCTGGCCGCCGACCGCGCCCCCACGTGGGAGGGCTGGGCCGCCGTCGAGCGGATCAGCGAGGAGTACGGCATCCACGACGTGAACCTGGTCAAGCCAGGCGTCGGCGAGACCACGCGCGTCCTGCTGCGCCGTGTCCCGTGGAAGATCCTCGCCAAGCGCGGCGCGGGCGCCGACCTCGACCACGTACGGCTGCTCGCCGAGCAGAGAGGCGTACCCGTCGAGGAGGTCGACGAACTCCCGTACACCTGCGTGGGATTGATTCACCCCCAGTACACGCGGGGCGCCACCGGCGCCGACGGCAGGGCGGTGTCCTCATGACCGTGCTCGTCGCCAGCGACCTCGACCGTACGCTGATCTACTCCACCGCGGCCCTCGCGCTGTCCATGCCCGACGCGCAGGCGCCCCGGCTGCTCTGCGTCGAGGTGCACGAGCGCAAGCCCCTGTCGTACATGACCGAAACGGCGGCAGATCTCCTGGCCCGCCTCACCGAGGCCGCCGTCTTCGTCCCCACGACCACCCGCACCCGCAGGCAGTACCAGCGCATCAGCCTCCCCGGCGCCGCGCCACGGTACGCGATCTGCGCCAACGGCGGGCATCTGCTCGTCGACGGCGTCACCGACCACGACTGGCACCAGCAGGTCACGGCCCGGCTCGCCGACGCATGCGCGCCACTGGCCGAGATCCGTGCCCACCTGTCGGCCGTGTCCGACCCGACCTGGCTCCGCAAGGAACGTGTCGCCGAGGACCTGTTCGCGTATCTCGTCGTGGAGCGCGCGCTGCTGCCCGAGGGCTGGGTCAAGGACCTGAGCGGCTGGGCGGAGGAACGGGGCTGGTCCGTGTCCCTCCAGGGCCGCAAGATCTACGCGGTCCCCGAGCCGCTCACCAAGAGCGCGGCGGTCCGCGAGGTGGCCCGCCGCACCGGAGCCGGCCTGACCCTGGCCGCGGGCGACTCCCTACTCGACGCGGACCTGCTGATGTGCGCGGACCGGGCCTGGCGCCCGTCCCACGGCGAACTGGCCGAGGCGGGCTGGACGGCCCCCCACGTGGAGACACTTCCCCACGTGGGCGTGGCGGCGGGCGAGGAGATCCTCCGCCGCTTCGGCGCGGCGGAGGCATGACCGGGAGCGGGGGCGGGCAAGGGGAACATCACTCCTGCGCGCCCCCGTGCCCCCGGCGGTGCCACGCGGACCGCCGGGAACTTCCGGGAACGCCACCGCCGGCACGACCCTTGAAGGGGACCTGGCCGGGGCGGCCGGGCACTCCCGTCAGGTGCCGGCAGTGCCGCGGTACCTCGGCTCGTAGCGGGGGCGGTCGCAGTGGGGCGTCAGCCGCAGCAGCCTCCGCCGCAGCAACCACCGCCACCACCGCCACCACCGGCGCTCGGCGCCGGGCCCGCGGAGCTCGTGCCGCCCACCGCGACGGCGGACAGCAGCTTCACGGTGTCGTCGTGCCCGGCCGGACAGCTCGCGGGCGCGGACGACTCGGCCATCGGCCGGCTCACTTCGAACGTGTCGTCGCAGGACCGGCAGCGGAATTCGTAACGAGGCATGCGCTCAGGCTACCGGGGCGGCGGCAGCGGCTGCCGGGCGGCGTATTCACGCCGTCGCCGGGCACGCTGCTCGCGCGCGGCCTCCTCTGGGTGGCGGGCCTTCCAGTACGGATTGTCGTGGGGCAGGGTCGCGCTGACTCTGCCGTACATCCCGAAGAACATCAGCATCACGCCCACCACGAAGCTGAACAGCACGTTCTGGATGCGGAAGGCGAGCGGGTTGAAACTTCGGTCCAGCAGGGCGAGGTTCACGAATCCGCTGGCGATGAAGAGCACGCCGAGGACCATGTTGAGGGTCGAGGCGAAATTGCCGCCGATGACCATCCCGGCGAAGAGCAGCAGCCCGACGCCGATGGACAGCACGCTCAGCGCGCCGTTGGTGTTCAGACCGGCGACGGTGTCCCCGCGGGTGTCGAAGAAGCCGATCCGGTCGATCAGCCCCAGGATGCCGAAGGCGACCAGCAGCAGACCCATGAGACCGGCGCCGATGCGGTAGAAGCGGCTCAGCCGGTGGTCGACGGGCAGATGCTCGTCGAGCGTGATGCGGGTACGGCGGCCCGCCCGGGCTCCGGCTCTCGTATGCGGTACGTGTCCGGCCATCACTGGCCTCCTTCGTACGTACGCGTACTCCGGCTTTCAGGATCCGCCGCGGGCGCGGGCGCTACAAGCCCGGGCTCTCGACACCGGGGCGTGTGCGTGTGCGTGCGTGACTGAGTGCCTGCGTGACGGGCCTGCCTGTTCAGGGGCGGCGGCCGGGGCCGCCGCGCTCCTCGCGGATCTGCTCGACCACGCGCGCGACCGTACGCCGCACCGCCTCCATCTCCTGCAGGAAGTGCCAGTAGTCGGGATGTCTGCCCTCCAGTCCGGTGACCGCCCGCTCCAGACGCGCGACGGAGTCGTCCAGGGGGCGGGCATGACGTGGGTCGGGGGTGCTGCGACCGGCCATGGCGAGCCGCTGGGCGTCACGGATGGCGAACCGGGTCCGTGCGATCTCCTGCTGCGGATCCTTGGCGACGGCATTGAGCCGCTGGAGCCGGCCGCCGGCCGCGGAGACGGCCTCGTCCGTGGCGTTCAGCAGGGCCCGGACCGTGCTGAGCAGGGCGGTGGCGTCGGGCCAGCGCTGCTCCTCGCGCGCCTTCCCGGCCTCCGTCAGCTTCTCCTCCGCCCGGCGCACGCTGACCGCGGCCTGCTCCGGAACGGGCTGGAGGTCCTGCCAGCACGCCGCCGTGAAACGGCGGCGCAGCTCGCTGAGGACGGGTTCGACAGCACCGGCGCGATTGCTCAGGGCCTGGGCGCGAGTGCGCAGGGACACCAGGCGCCGGTCGATCTCGGCGGCCCGCTCGGGCAGCCGCTCGGCCTCCGCCCGTACGGCCTCGGCGTCGCGGAGCACCCTGTCCGCGCGGTGCAGCGTCTCGGTGACGCCGTGCCGGCCGGCGCCCTCGTTGAGTCTGGTGAGCTCCGGGCCGAGGGCGGCGAGCCGTCCGGCGAGATCATCCGCTCTCAGTCCGGAACCACGCACCGAATCGAGAGCATTGCTCGCGCCGAGTAGCGCCTGTCGCGCCCGCTCCACGGCGGGTGCGAGCCGGGCGAGCTGCGTCTCCGCCCTGTCGAGAAGCGGCCCGAGCCCCTGCGCGAACCGGTCCAGTTCGCCCCTGACCCGTACGAGCTCGTCCTTGGCCCGGTGGAGCTGCGTACGCGCCTCGGCGGCGACCGACGCCTCCAGATCGTCCCGGTCGAGATCATGCGCGTCGACGGCGGTGATGTACGCATGGCTCACCTCGTCGATACGGCGGCCCAGAGCGGCGAAGTCGTCCACGGCGCGGCGGGCGGCGGGCGAACTGTCCACCGCGCTGATCGTCTCGATCGAGATCCGCAGATCGCGCTGCGCCGTGTCCAGCTCGTAGAACGCGGCGGCGGCCGCGTCCTTCGCGGCCTGCGCGTCGGCCCGCTGGCTCTCGCCGCGCCCGCCGAACCAGCGCCGTGTCCCGCCCCCGGCGACGGCAGCCGGCAGGGCGGCGGCGAGGAGCGGCAGCGGAAGGAGCATCAGCGTGAGCGTGTCCCGCACGCCCCGGACGGCGTTCGCTCGCGCCTTGCGGTGCGGCCGCGTGTGTCTCGCCGTCACATGCCTCTCCCGTGCCGTGTCCGCCGTGCCCGTTCCGGTCAATACTCCCACCAGAAGGACGAACGCACGGGCCTGTTAGTTCGCGCTGCGCACCACGACTTCGCCGTTGTCACTGCGCGCCGTGACGACGTGTGCACCGTCGTCGTCCGTCGGCACGGCGATGCCGACGTCGCCGTTGCCGCTCTCGGCACTGACGGCGTACGGCGGGCCGGAGGCGGGGAGCTCGATGTCGATCCGCCCGTTGTCGCTCACGGTCTCGACCCGGTCGGGCACGGCGGCGAGGCCGATCCGTACGGACCCGTTGTCGGAGGTGGTGGTGACGGTCCTGGAGGTGATGCCTTCGGCGACGGTCCTGCCGCTGTCGCCGGCGGCGGAGCGGCCCGCTGGAGTCGCGTACGGTCACGCTGCCGTTGTCCGAGGTGATCTCCAGGGGGCCGTGAAGCCCTCGGCGGTGACGCTCCCGTTGTCGTCGACGACGGTGACGGCGACGTCGCGGGGCACCTTGACGGTGTGCCGCGCCGCGCAGTCGGAGGCGACGGCCTCGCACGTCACCTCGGGGGTCAGGGTCCCGTCCCGCATCCCCCACGACGCCTCGGGCCCGCTGCCGAGCACCACCCACCCGTCGACCTGCCGGGTGACCTGCACGTCCTCGATATCGGCGGGCACGATCTCCAGGGGGAGCCGTCGGCGTCGAGGGTCATCGCCGTGCCGCTGAACGCGAACGCCTTCCGCTCCACGGGAGCCTTCCGCACCTCGGCGCCCCCGCACCCGCCGGCCCCGAGACCGGCGACGACGACTGCGGCGGCGGGCACGAGGCGCTGAGCGCGGTGACGGCTGACGGCCGTGGCAATCGTTCCCCCAGGTGGCTCCGGCTGATCCCCGCCACGCTACGAGCGCCGGCCACGGGCTTCGATACGGCAGCCCACCGCCTTGACGGTGGGGCCGGCCCCGGTCAGCGGACGTCCTCGGCCTCCGGCTGGGGAACGGTTTGGAGGTGGGGGGTGTGCGCAATGTAGGCTGTGGCCTCATCCACGGGTGCGTAGCTCAGGGGTAGAGCGCTGCTCTTACAAAGCAGATGTCGGCGGTTCGAAACCGTCCGCGCCCACGGTGAATAGCTGCTGGTAGCAGCAGGGTTCGGCCCTCCGGTCATGATCGACCGGGGGGCCGTTTCCATGATCGAGGCCACATCGAGGCCACATCCCCACGGAAACCGCATTCCCTGCTCACCCATACGGGGGGTTGCCCAGGACCATCAGAGAGTTAGAGTGCTGATTGGACGGGGCCGGCGCGTCTCCCCGCGCGCGCCAGATGTACGCCGTCCGTGGCCTGTGTGTGTGGACGGGGAGGTTCGCCGCACAGGGAGGGACCCCCCGCCGCGAAAATCGGCGGGGGGTCTTCTTGTCACATTAGACCGCCCCACCCCGTTGCGGGGTGGGGCGGCTTGCTCTGACTGAATCAGAGCGGGGACGGTTCGGGCCCGGCGGATGTACGGACGCCGGGGCCGTCCCCGTGCCCGGCCTGGCGACCGGGGCCGCCGGGTGGGCGTTCATGGGTTTTGGGCCTGTACAGGTACCCGCCATCGTGAAGATCACGCACTGTAGGTTCTGACCTACAGCTATTCGATCATGGACCCGTGAGCGTGGACCAGTGCCGCGCTCCACCCCACCACCCGACTGGGTTCTCGCCAGACGACGAGCCATCGGGGACCACATCCGAGCGGCCCGCCTCCACGCGAGCCTCACCCAGGAGACCGTCGCACTGCGCGCCGAGATGGACCGGGCCACCTACAACCGGATCGAACAGGGGCACTCCGCAGCACTCATCGACACCCTGATCCGCATCGCCGACGTCATCGGCGTCCCGCTCTCCGACCTCGTACGCGAATAAGCCCCGGCCGGCCTGCGACGGGGGATGCAGACCGACCGGGGCGGCCGTGGTATCTATGCGCTGGTCGGTGAGCGACGGGTGAGCTTGCCCTTGGGGGTCACTGTGTCGCAGTCCTCGCACACGATGCTGACGACGTAGTCGTAGACCAGGGCGAAGGTCTTCCGGCGCCCGCAGCGGCACGGGGTGCGCGAGTACCTCTGTTCAGCCCACGCGAACACGCGGTTGACCTGAGTGGCATCCACGTCAGGCGGCTACGACGATGGCGGCCTGCTCCATCTCTTCGTCGGTGGCCATGAGGTCGTCGAACTCGCCGGCCTTCACACCCTCGAAGAACTTCCGGATCTCCGCGCGGCTGAAGTACAGGACCGGGCTGGAGGGGTCCTTGTCGTCCGAGAGGGCGACCATGCGGGTGCCGTCCGGGATGCTGAAGTGCGGGTGCCCCTGTGCGTCGTCGGCCGCGGCCACGATCACGCAGTCCTTGAGGATCGGGTGCAGGTCCGTCCGGCTGGACTTGCGCCAGTCCAGGCCGGGGGCGTTCGTGTTCTCGTACGGCTTCGAGGCGAGGCCGTTGCTGATGGTGCCCATGGTGGTGTGTCCTTTCACTTGGGACATGGTCAGTGCCCTTCACTCGCTGGGTGGGGTGCCCCGGCCGGTCCGAGGGATGTCCGACCGGGGCGTTCCGTCCGGGTCGGCCTGGGGGTAGAGCCCGGACGGAAGTTCATGGGCAGGCGTATACGTCGGTGTCGAGGACGTGGACGCCCTGAGTGCCGGTGGCGCGCCCCACGTGGACGGCACCGCGGGTAAGTGCCTGGCCGCAGGCGAAGCATGCCCGCCCGGCGTATGCCTCGTTCGACAGGGAAGCGGCGGGCGGAATCGGTACGCCGCGGCAGCGGACCGCGGCGGTCGGCGCGGAAATCATCCGGCACCGACTTCGGGGCGCGGGCAGGGCTGCTTGTGGACGTGGAGCGTGGTGCCGCCGCCGGAGCCGGACAGCTTGTCGATGACGTCGTAGTCCTCGCCGGGCAGGATCGCGTGGTGGCAGCGGGCACAGATCACGAGCCGACTCCTTCGGGATGGCGCTTGCAGGCGCGGGGGAACCAGCGGGTCACGTGGCCGGCGATCCACAGGCGCTGCGGCCCCAGGTCGGCGGCGGTCTCCGTGGTGAGGACGACACCGCAGAACACGCAGTCGACGCCGCGCCGTTGACGCTGCGACAGCGTCCCGATCGGCGGGAGTGTGGTCCGGTCGTGCACGGCATCACGCGGCCGTCCTGCGGCTGTGGCCTCCCCGCCGTCAGCCGAAGGTGCGGATCCTGCTGTGATGCGTGCACGTTCCGTAGTCACAGGTGGATGATGGTCCGGCACGGCGGGACGGAAATAGGCCGCGCGGTGGCCACGTGCGGCCACGTTGCGGCCACGGCCGAAGGCAGTAGCGATGACACCTCAGACTGGGCGTACAGGCCGGAACGATGCGCTGCGCGCAGCCCGGTTACGGAAAGGCTGGCGGACGATCGAGGCCGCCGCCGCGGGCCTCCAGGAGCACGGGCAGCAGCTCCTCGACGACCGGCAGTTCACCGTCTCCGCACGCACATGGCGCCGCTGGGAAGGGGAACGACCGGGCTGGCCGTCAGAGGAGACAGCGATCGTGCTGCACGATGCGCTCGGACGCTGGCCCGAAGACCTTGGCTTCACCACCCCGCCGGGATGGATCCGGCCCGAGCACCACCGCGAGGACGATGTGAAACGCCGCGCCTTCGTTTACGTCACAGCTGCCGCCCTCGTCGCTGGGCCCGTTGCGCCGCAGCACGTCGACCCCGCCCTGATCGACTACTTCCAGCAGCAGCTCGAAGGGCACTACCGGGCCGACATGTTCCTCGGTCCGCACGACCTCATCGGCACGGTGTCTACGCAGTATCAGCTCATCGACAAGCTGATCCGCTCAGCCAAGGGCGAGACCCGCCGCGGCCTGCTTCGCGTCGGAGCCGCGTACGCCGCGCTCGTGGGCTGGCTGTACCAGGACGCCGGCGACATGGACGGCGCCGCTTTCTGGCGCGGGGTGACGCAGGAGATTGCGATGCGGTCGCGCGACCCGCACCTCATCGGGTACAGCCTGGTCAACCAGGCGCAGGTGCGCACTGACTTGGGTGACGGGCACGCCGTCATCGACTTGTGCGAGGCCGCGCTCGACGACGCCGGGCACTTGGTGCCGAAGGTGCGCATCATGGCCATGCAGCAGCAGGCCCACGGGGCGAGCTTGACCGGCAACCGGGAGGCGGTGGACCGGCTGATCGACCAGGCCGACGGGCTGCTCCACCGCGTTGACGACGAGCTGCCATGGGGCAACGCCTGCCGTCGCACCCCCGGTTACCTGGAGGTGCAGCGGGCCACCTGCTACGGGCGGCTCGGTCTCGGCGAGGAGGCGGGCGCTCTGTGGTCGCAGGTTCTTGAGGTGGTGCCGGAGACTGCGCGCAGGGACCGTGGGGTGTATATGGCGCGGCATGCGACGGCGGCGGCCGCGGCGCGGGAGCCTGATCAGGCTGTGGAGATCGCGCGGGTTGCGGCGCAGATCGCGGTGGAGACTCGGTCGGCGCGGATGGTGCGGGAGTTGGTGGGTCTGGAGCGGGCGATGCGGCCGTGGCAGGATGCCCCGGTCGGCCGGGATCTTGCTGAGGTTCTGGCGCCCGTGACGGAGAGGGACTGAGATGGTGCCGCTGACGGAGCAGGAGATAGCTGACGCCTTGCGGGAGGTGCCGGGGTGGGAGCGTGCGGGTGATGAGATCAGCCGCATCTTCAAGATCCGGTATCACGGTGGTGTGGCGATGATCGTGCACGTTGCCGATGTTGAGCGGCTGATCGGCCACCATGCGGACATCCATCTGCGGTGGGGTGAGCTGCGGTTCGGCATCACGACGCACGACGCGGGGCACAAGCTGACAGCGGCGGACTTCGACCTGGCGAAGAGGATCGACGCGATCGCGGCCGCGCATGGTGCGGTGTCATTGGACGTGTGACTGGGCGCGGAAGCCCAGGCAAGAGCCCCGCACCAAGACGTGACTGGGCGGGGCTCGCTGCGGTCAGCCCTTCGTCGGCACCGCCCACTCCTGCGGCACATCAAGCCCGGCCGGCGCATACACAACCGTGTGCGGCCACGAATCGCCCGGGACAGAGAAGACGAGCTTTCCCCGGACGCACTTGCCGTCGGTGAGCGTCGTCTCGAACGGGAACTCCGGCTTCGGGAAGTCGCCGTAGGTGGTGCTCGATGGCTCCACTCGGGAGCCGTCCTCGTAAGACAGCGTCCACGGCTCTGTCGTGGCGGGGAACGTACCGCTGATACTGCAGGTCTTCAGCTCGACGTAGGCCCACTGGTATCCGGCTGCGCCCTCCTCAGCGGCATCGCCGACGGACTTGAAGCCCTGCCTGTAGTCGATGACGGTGACCGCGCCTTCGATGCCGTCGCTGCCAGTGAAGCCCCACTCCGTTCCCATCTTGAGGATCGGCTGCCGGGTGGGCGTCGGCTCGGGTGCTGGCTCGCTGCTTGATGTGGCAGGTTCCGGGCTCGGGCTGTCCGCGGCGGCCGGCTTGTCGTCGCTGCTGTTTGAGCAGCCGACGAGAGCAGCGGCGAGGAGTAGAGCGGCAGCGGTGGTGCGGGTGCGCATGGTCCCCCCAAGGACGTGCGGTTGATGCACGCATCATCTGGCCTGTGAGCGCAGCGTGGTAGCCGCGTGACGGAACAGTGACTCTTACGGGTACTGGCGGCGTGCCGGGTCCAGCGCCAGAGACAGCGGCGGGGCCGGGACGCCGAGGCGGGCGCGCAGGGTGTCGGTGTCGATCGGTGTGCCGGTACGGGCGTGGTGGTCGTCGGCGACCTTGCGGGCGTGGTCGACGAGCGCGGCCGGGACCGGCGGAGCCGGGGCGGGAGCGGGCTCAGCGGCGGTCAGGGCCGGAGCAGGATCCGAAGGTTCGACCGGCTCGGGCTCAGAGGCGGAGGCGGGTTCGGCCGGCCCAACCTCGACCGGCTCGGGCGTCGGCTCCGGTTCGGGGGCGGGGTGGGTCGCGGTGGGTGAGTGGGCGAGGAGGGTGCCGCCGAGGAAGGCGAGGGCGGGCCATCCGGCGATGCCGAAGCGGAGCCAGGCGGGCGGGTGGGCCAGGTCGAGGAATCCGGCGGTGGCGACGTTCGCGCCGAGAGAGGCGACCAGGGCGATCAGGAACCAGCACCAGGCGAGCCGGGACGGGCCGTCGTTGCGCAGCCGTCGCCAGGCGGCGACCAGGAGCAGGTCGACGGAGACGGGGTAGGCCCATGCCTTCCAGCCGGTCTGTCCGGCAGCGGCGGCGAGGTCGTGCAGGTGGGCGAAGGACAGGGCCCCGGCGATCACGGCTTGCACCAGGACGGCGTCGACGCGGAGCGAGCGGGTCATGTCTTCACCTCCTTTGCAGGGCGTTTTGGGCATGGCGGGGGTAGGGAGCTGGCGCGAGACGGTCGCGCCGACCGGCGTGCGGGGGCGGCTCAGGCGGAGGCGGGTGCCTTGGTCGGGGCCGGGATCTTCACCAGCGAGACTGTGGGCGGCAGCGGCCGGAACGGAGCCAGCTCCGGCAGGTCCGGCGTGCGGTGTGCGTTGGCGTTGCAGACGTTCACGGCCTGGCGCAGCGAGGTGAACGGGGTGCGGATGCGGACCCATCCGCCGGTCGAGTCACCGGCGACGGCGGTGCCGGGGCGGTTCGCGGGAATCTGGGTGGCGGCAACCACGGCGTCCGGGGAGATGTCGCCGAACGCCATCTTGGCGGAGGCTTCATCGTTGACCCGGTGTGCCGTACGGCCGGTGAGCTGGGCGCGGAGCATGGTGATTCCGTCGCCGAGTTCGGAGCCGAAGCGCTGCCCGCAGATTTCGACGTAGATGCCGGCAGCCCGGCCGAGCTGGACGAGCCGGACCAGTGCGGTGACGATCCGCTCGCGCCGCTTCTTCTCTGCCGCGTTGGCGAGCAGCGACAGTTCGGCCACCTCGTCGACCAGGAGCACGATCGGAGTCGGGCGCAGGTGATCCGGCAGGCCCCAGATGTCGGCGGTGATCTCTGCGTCCGGGACGTCCGAGCTGATGCGCTGTTCGCGACGGACGATCCGGTACGTCGCGGCCATGCGGTCGACGAGGACGTCGAGAAGGTCCGCGGCGTCGTCGGCGTTGTCGGCGAGCGCGGAGAAGCGTCGGGCGAGCGGGTAGAGCTCTACTCCTTCCTTGCAGTCGATGCCGACCAGGGCGACGTCGAGACTGGCGAGTTCCTTGACCAACTGCCGCTGGTAGACGGACTTCCCGGACTCGGTCGCGCCGAGGTTGAGGGCGTGCGGGACCTGGCGGTAGTCGCGGTAGTGGACCTCTCCGTCCTCCCGCAGGGCGACCGGGATGCGCAGGCCCTCACGCTCGATCCTCGCGGGCATCTGCACCCGCTTGAGCACGTCGTACCCGGTCATTCGCAGTTCGACGACACCCGACTTGATTTCGCGGGAGGTGACGCCCTGCATGGTGAACGAGTGCCGCAGCCGGTCGGTGGAGGCTGCGAAGTCGAAGGCGTCCTGACCGGGCCGAAGACCCACCCGCAGCACGAGTCCGGTACGGGTCGGGCGCAGGCTCAGGATGCGCGGTGGCCGGGGGCCCGGGATGGGCCGGTGGGCGATGCGGGCCCAGGCCAGCCGCAGCCGGGACGGCGGGACCGTAAGCCCACAGGCGTCCATGACCGAGGAGTACCGGACCAGGACTCGAACGGCAGCGAGGGCGATGCCGAAGGCGAGCCAGTACCAGGCGGGGCGGCGCCGCTTGAGCAGCAGCGCCAGCCCGACCACGGCCAGCAGGCCGATCGCTGTCCCGGTCACGATCAGGCCGCCTTCGGCTTACCGGCGTCCGCGGCCAGGGAGGTGACGGCGATCGCGCGGAAGCTGATGCCGTGGCGCTTCTGACCGTTGAACTCGTTCTCCCACGGCCTGGCCACCACTCCGGTCAGACCGACCGGGGTGCCTGTGGCCAGGTCGCCGGTGAACCCGGTCTCCGGAACGGTCAGGCTCAGGATCTCGGCGTTGCCGTTCATGACGAACATGACGTCGATCGTCATCAGCGGCGCGCCGGTGTCCCGGTCGGTGGCCACCTCTCCGGTCTGGCGGTTGGCAATCTTCGGCTGCGGGGGCTGGGCCACCATCACGACGGCGCCGGTGATGTCGACGGGAATCTGACGCATCGTCTTGTCTCCTGTGTTTGAGGGTGATTCGACCCGCCGCAATCGGCGGTGAGATCAGGAGACCGCAGGAAGTGACGGACGTATCACGGCCCGTATGGACGTTTGGGGACGTCTGAGCTATCGTCAAAACGTCCCCAGCGTCCCCGAGGTGAGGGCGGTACGAGATGGCGAACGAGCGTCTGCGCGCGACGATTTCGGCAAAGGGTGAGACCGTTCAGTCGGTCGCGCAGCACGTCGGAGTGGACCCCAAGAGCGTTGAGCGTTGGATCACGACGGACCGCACGCCCCACCGAGGTCACCGGTGGAAGGCGTCCAGCTTCCTCGGCGTGGACGAGGTCTACCTCTGGCCTGCGGTGACGAAGCAGGCGGAGACGGCCAGCACTTCAGAACTGGTGACGTACTACCCGCATCGCGGAGCAGTGCCGGCCACCCTCTGGTCATCGCTGATCGAGCAGGCGTCCAGCCATGTCGAGATCCTCGTGTACGCGGGCCTGTTCCTCTTCGACAGCCACCCTGACCTGCCGGACCAGCTCGCCGACAAGGCCAAGGCAGGGGCCCAGGTCCGGGTACTCCTTGGTGACCCCGAGTCGGACATGGTCCGCCAGCGTGGCGAGGAAGAGGGCATCGGCAGCGACCTTGCCGCCCGAGCACGGATCACCCGCCGCTACCTCGAACCAGCAACCAGGACACCGGGCGTCGAGGTCCGGCTCCACGACACGATCCTCTACAACTCCATCTACCGGTTCGACGACGACGTCCTGGTGAACCCACACGTTCTCGGCGCACCGGCCGGACAGAACCCGGTCCTGCACTTCCGGTACATCCCCGGGGCCCGGACGTTCCGCCACTACATGAAGAGCTTCGACTACGCGTGGGAGCAGGGCACCCCGTCGTAACCGCAGTCCGCGACGAGCATGCGACGCTGGTGTCATGGCCCGCATCGACTACTTCAACGATCCGAACGCTCCGAAGGCGAACAGCATCGTCCCGTCCGTCACCGCCGTTGCCCTCAATGAGGCTGGCGAAGTGCTACTGATCCACAAGACCGACAACAATCTGTGGGCCCTGCCCGGCGGCGGCGTCGACGTCGGCGAGTCTGCCGCAGACGCCGCGGTACGCGAGACGAAGGAAGAGACCGGGTTCGAGGTCGAGGTGACCGGTCTGGTCGGCTTGTACACCAACCCGGCGCACGTCATGGCGTACGACGACGGCGAGGTACGGCAACAGTTCTCCATCTGCTTCACAGCGAAGATCACGGGCGGAGAATTGCGCACCAGCAGCGAGAGCAAGGAAGTCGCCTTCGTCCGGCCGGACCGGCTCAATGAGCTGAACATCCATCCGTCGATGCGGATGCGGATCGATCATGGCCTCTCCGGCGAAACGACGCCCTACATCGGCTGATCACCGAGCCGCGCGAGAGTCCGCTCGACAGCGGCCCCGAGGTACGGCCGGGCTTTGCTGATCGCGTTGTGCACTTCGCTGCCGGGCTCGTAGCGGACCAGGATCTCGTCGATGCGCCTATCGAAGTCGAAGCGCTGCCCGGCGGGGCCGGTGGTCATGTCGGCGAAGATCAGCGCGTCCAGGACCGGGGAGTCTTCCCGCTTGTACACGGCCAGCTCAGCCGAGAGCCCGCGTTGCTCTGCTTCGTACACCGCGCCGGAGTGATGGGCGACGAGCCGCACTAGACGATCAGGCGCACCGAGCGAGGCCAGATGCCGGGCACCGTCGAGCGGGTGGAACCCTGTGTCACGCAGCTCGGGTGCATACCCGATGTCATGGAGCCAGGCCGCAGCGACGAGGAGGTCCCGTTCGTTCTCGGGCAGAGCCTCCGAGGCTTCGACAGCCCGAGCTGCGACAGCCTGAGTGTGCAGCCAACGGTTCCCGAGCGGTGGCAACAACGACTCGGCCAGCTCGGCCGCTCCCTGGGGCGTATCCAGCGCAGAAGGCATGACCAGCACCGTAACGCAGCAGACGGACAGGCCGACAGATCGACCGCAGGCCATGGGATCAGCGCGGTAGGAGTTTCTCTACTCGATCAAGGCGCATCCGCCGCGCACAGCGCGGCGGCGCGCGGCCCGGCGACTCGGGCCGCGCTCCTGTCTTCGCCCCGCTCTGGCCCGGCCGCCGGCCGCACGCCAACGGCGAAGGGTTGATGGGGGGTGAACCCCGATGCGGCTGGGGCGGTCAGCTCCGCGGCTTTAGGCAGCCACCATGGGGCGAGCCTCGAAGATCATGGCCCCAACGTCGTGCTTTACCGGGCAGGTCCACAGACTGCCCGACTCGCCGGAAGCTTACGGGGCCATGACCTCTCGCCCCATGGCAGCTCCCGCCCAAAGCCGCTACACCGACCTCGTTTTGTCCGACGCGTCGCAGCCTCTTGCGCCCCGAAAGTCAAAGCGCCACGCCGACGACGCGATTCACGATACTCCCTGCACGGAAGCGCGATCCGGAATGACATCATCCATTCAAGCCTACAGAGGTGTAAGAACCCGAAGCAAAATGACCTCACCGCTACCTTCTAGCCAACTTGACCGAATAGCAGAGAGAGAGTGACCGAATAACAGGAGGTCAGCCCCAAAATAGCAGCTCAAGACGGCGGCCAGGCCGTCGACCATCCATCGGAATCAGCCAAGGTGTAACGATACCTCCCTTTTCTCGCGCGTAGCGTAGAGGCCACTTGGCGGAAAATCCATTGCGGATCACGCGATCACCATGAAATGAATGACACATCCGCCTCGGACCCACAAAAGCTCTTAGGCGGAATTGCGGGAACGCGAATCCAGAAAACAAACGGGAGGGCTTAACTATGGGGAAGCTGAAGAGGAATTTCGTTATGGCCGGACTCGGGATTGTGGCCACCATGGGTCTCGCTGCACCTCAGGCTGTTGCTGGCGAGGCAGGCGCTCAAGCATTGTCTTGCACGAAGAATGTGGGCGGCACTGGCGGCTCGGTCACGTGCACAGGCAGCGGCGAATGGCGCACAGTCTCGATCTGCGACTTCGAGCGCGACCGTACCAGCGTGTGGTACTCGCAGAGCGGCGGCACCGTGCGGAAGAACGTGCTTGAGTGCCGTTGGGACTTGGCTGACATCAGGATCGAGAAGCGCTAACGGCACACATGACCGTGCCCGATCCGTGCCCGACAGCTCGGTAAACCACGGTCAACAGCGGGTGCCAGGGAGAGCCCGAGGCTTCTCCCTGGCGCCCGTTGCCGCTGGTCAGACCGCCAACTACACCCAGAAGCGCGGTGATTCCCAAGCTCAGGGCGCTCATCCCGTTTGCAAGCACGTGGCCTCGTCCACGGTCGGGCGTCACCCCGTTCCGGCACGTTCCTTCGCTGATGCTTGCCGGGGCGTCGGGCGGTCCAGGTGGACTACCACGGTGGTGTAGAAGCGGTGCACGGCGTCGTCGACGCTGCGGATAAAGCCGGATTCGGCGTTCCCACGACTGCTTCCCATGCTTTTGAACAAGGACAGGCGGAAGCCGGTGATCTGGGTGTCGTTGCTCTTCGGGAGCATGTCCGCCGGCTCCGGACGGAGCCGTTCCAGCGTGCCCCGCGGCCCCCCGGTCTCTCCTTCGATCAGAGTCTCGATGTGGAGGTCTGCCGGTGCCTCGGCCAGGCGGCGGATGAGGCGCTTGGCCCAGGTCAACGGGTAACCCTGCTCGGGTGCGGGGATCTCGATGGAGTTGCGGAGCTTGCCGGTGCGCAGGTCGGCGCTGATCGCCAGAATTCCGGGTGCGCCCTCGATCCGGAGCTCTGCCTGAAGCCTGCCGTCGACGCAAAGCTGATCGGCCAGTAGGCTGCGGCGAGATTTCGGATCAGCTCCACGCTTGGCGCGCTGAACGGGCAGTACCTTCTGTCCGAGTTCGCCACCGAGGCTGAGGCACATCTGACGGATGAGCCGTTCCCAGCTCTCGACCACGTCCAGGGCACGCGGATCGCCCTGACACAGGGTCTCGTCATCGATTCCGTTGCGTACGGGGACCCAGGCCGCCCCCATGTTCTGGAAGCCGTGGCAGCCGGAGTTCTCATGCCTCAGGTAGTACAGCAGTTCCTGGAGCAGCCAGGCATGTGCCTTGTCTCCCACGCCCTCGTGCCGGATCAGCATCTGTGCCTGGTGGGTGACTTCGGCCCAGGACAGGTGCCAGAGAGCCACCTTGTGCTTGCGCCGTCCGTCGATCTTGACGTCGACGAGCGGGCTGCCTTCCAGCGCGACGTCGTTCGATAATGTGATCACGGCCTCGTAGCCACGGCGTGCGGCGATGTCCGCGTATGCCTGCACCTGCTCAGGCTTAAGGGCGTTGCCGTTGGTCTTGGTCTCCACCAGCGCGGTCCACAGTTTGCCGGCCCGCTCGACACGGACCACCCCGTCGGGACGTCGCGGTGTATCACCGTGCGGCAGGGAGACCTCGGTGAACGTTTCCATACGGCCCGACGGTGCTCCGAACGCCGCCGTGAGTCTCCGGCCGAACTCCGGCACCTGCGCCATCACCGACAGCAGTACCGACGTAGCGCGCATTTCCCGGTCCCGGTCGCTCTTGAGTACCGACACCGGAAAGAGTCTGGCCTGCTTCCAGGACTCATTGTCCGCCAGCGACTTCCTGGCCACCCTGGGCACAGTGACCTTCTTCTTCGCAGTGCGAGGCCGTGCCGCCTTCTTTGGCCCCGCCTCGTCGCCAGGCGGGCGGGGAGCCGGAACCAAGCCTGGCGTCACCTGCTGTTCCTGCTCAACGGCCGGAGCCCGAACAGCCGTATCAGCCTGCTCGCTGCTCTCTGTACTGCTCAGCGCTTCCTCTGCGCCCGCGTCATCATCGATGTCGACACCGAAGTCCGCCGCCAGACCGGCCAGGCCGGTGTCGTAGCCCTGTCCCACAGCACGGAACTTCCACTCTTCCCCACGCCGGTACAACTCGCCGAAGATGATCGCGCTCACCGTGCCGGCGTCATCGATGGCGAACCCGAGAAGGCTCTCCCCGCCCCCATCGGCCAGTGTCATCTTCAGGTCTTCCAGCTCCCCAAAGCCAGCGCCCTCGTAGCGGCTCGCCGCCACGACGATCCGGTCGATGCCGGACGGGACCACGGTCAGGTCGAAGCTGATCCGGTCCTCGTCGCCGCTCTCCGTCGGCGTCTTCCCCAGCAGTTGCACACTCCCGTCAGCGGCAACCGGGTTGTTGTAGAAGTAGAAGTCACTGTCACTGCGCACCTTGCCGTTGGCATCCAGCAGCAGGACGGACACGTCCGCATCGCCCTCACCGGTCGGGCTGACCCAACGCAAACCCACAATCACCGAACCGGCGTTCTCGCTCAGCGCCGCCAGCGCCACGTTCGAACCCTTGACCATCTCATGCATGAAGCCCCCCAAATCTCGCAACTCGGGCACGTGGCTGCCCCACCCAAGCCACCCACTCCACGCCGCCGTCATGTGACGTACGGCACAACGAAAGACTGTAGTGCCCGATAACGAGACCGTGGGGGCGTCCGGAAATAACAAGCAGCGAGAACCCCGGGGCAACAGGGCAGCTCCACAAGCTCCGTTAGCTCCG
The DNA here is from genome assembly GCF_044390825.1 of Streptomyces sp. NPDC018833. Classification (NCBI taxonomy): domain Bacteria; kingdom Bacillati; phylum Actinomycetota; class Actinomycetes; order Kitasatosporales; family Streptomycetaceae; genus Streptomyces; species Streptomyces sp. NPDC018833. The sequence continues at coordinate 766,310 of NZ_JBIRZM010000001.1, forward strand.
ATCGAGGGAACACACCTCGGACGCGGATCAAGGAGCACCGCTCAGGAACCTGCCGACGCAGCCCCGCCGTCTCACTTTCCGTCTCATTCACCTGCGTTCAGGACCGTTCAGACGAGACCCGAAACCGTCCCAGTGCCGACGGCCAGCCGCCCATGAACCCAGGTGAACGCCCCCTAACGACGTCCGCCACCCCATCAGCACAGTTGGAAAGAGTGCGCCCCGAGCAACTGGCTTGACCCGGCGTGCTCCGGTTCGTGCAGCAGTGCGCCTTCCGCCACGGCTTACACCCGGCGACCCTGGACCTGTCCGCACGACAGCCGAGACCAGGGGTGGGGATCGTGGCTCGAACGCAGTCCAGGTGTGGAGCGCTGACGCAGCAAGGCACCAGGTGCCGACGACTGGCCATGGAGAACGCATCAAGGTGCGATCTTCACCGCGGCGACTGGTCTACGTACACCATCAAGAAGCGCACGGAAGCAGCGAAGAAGGCGAAGACGCGTAAGCGTCGAAAGTGACGCAGGCGCCGGTGTGGTGACATCCACGGCTGACATCAACGTCGATGAACGGCAGCAGTCCAGGGCAGCCAGACGTGACCATGCCGTCCTGGGGTGAAGCACCTCCAGGCGACCCAAGATCGAACTTACAAAGCAGATGTCGGCGGTTCGAAACCGTCCGCGCCCACCCAGTAGGTAGCACGACAAAGGCCCAGGTCACCGGTACTGAACCGGGAGCCTGGGCCTTGTTCGTTCCTCAGTCGCGGAGGCGAGGGAGAGGCGTCGTGATCAGCGCGGCACGCACCGACGAGTGCCCCATCCGCTGCATCAGCTCACGCGTGGTGGCACCGCCGGTCGCGGCGAGGGTGTTCCCGGTGTGGCGCAGATCGTGGAAGTGCACGTCTCCGAGGCCGGTCGTCTCCAGGGCCCGCAGCCACAGGCGGCGGAAGTTGTTCCGACGAAGCTGCCCACCCCGTGCCCCGGTGAACACCAGCCCGGTACGGCCCGGCTCGGCGTACGCGTCGAGATGAGCGGCCAGGTCCGCCGTCAGCGAGGCAGGGAAGGCCACGGTGCGCACACCGGCCGCGCTCTTGGGCGTCTTCAGCAGGATGCCGTCCGTGCGGGTCTCCGCCAGCGCACGCCGCACGGCGACGGTTCGCCGTTCGAGGTCGACGTCATGGCGCTGGAGTGCGGCTATCTCCGTGGGAGACGTCGCAGGTTTGCAGTGGCTCCTTTGGCTCGCAGAAGCTGCAGACGCAGATGTGGCGCAGTTCCTGGAGCGGCCCGCGCGGCTACCACGACTGGCGCGGCACACGCTCGACCACGAACATCTTCATCGACTACGGCTGGTCGTCGGACTGCAACGACGGCGGCGGCACCTACACCTACTACCCTGTGATGAAGGGCTATGCCAGCGGTATCGGCTGGGGCTCGACGACCCGCTCCGACAATGAACTGCGCAAGGGATGCGGGACCAGGGAGCCGTAGGAGGCCGTATGGTCGACAACCCCCCAGAGCGGTATCCACGCGAAGGGACCCCGCTCGGGCGCAGCGCGGACAGCATCTGGTTCGGCCACAGCTACTCCACCGAGACACCGCGCGCCCGGAAGCTGTGGTGGCGGATCAGGGACATTCTGCGCTGGCCCGTGAAGAACAGCAGCAGCCGAAGCTGACGACCTTGTCATCGCGCCGGTCGTGGAGCGGACACGCTCCACGACCAGCTGTGGGCCCTTCCCGAGACATTCGGGAACGGCCCACATTCGTGCCGACCCACTGACAGTCGCCGCCCGACAGGCATCAACTATGCGTGATGTGTCAAGTTCGTTCTAATGGGTTATGCAGGCACGGAGGCGTCGTGGCGAAGAAGCAGTTCCCCTGTCTTCTGGGGCACGGGGAGATCGCGTTCCTCTTCGGAGTTGAGCGTCAGACCTCCCAGCTGTGGAAGACGCGTGGCGTGCTGGGGGAACCGGATGTCGTGGTCTCCGGCAAGAAGTACATGGACGTCTACCAGTGGCGGGTCCGCAGGAGCTTCGTGACGGAGGACGCGATGATCTCCGGCTCACCGCTGTGGCTGCTGGACACCGTGCTCGAGGACGCCGAGCAGCGCGGGCGGGTCACTGTGCAGGAAGGCATCGACCGGATCCGGGCCGGGAGCGCGAGCAGATCAAGCCCCGCGGCCGCAAGCCCTCGGCCGAGCCCAAGCCGGAACCCCTACCACTGCCGGAGGCGCGGACGTTCCGGCCGACAGAGCATTCCGCGGAGGACGTCGCCGCGTTCGCAGCCGATCTGCTGAAGAACGGGTTCTCGCTGACCGTACGTCCCAAGCGATAACCCCGATGGTCAGGGCCCCGGTTCGATCGGCTCGGCGGAGGTGAATCGGTGCAGCCGGAAGCACGTGGACTCGTCAGGCTCCACGTCGGCGGTGGCAGTCTCGTAGACGCCGGGCGGCAGGTCGACGGCGACCACGGTCATGTGCTGCCCGGCGTCATCGCCGGAGAACGCCGAGTCGAACATCAAGAGGGAGCCGACGACACGTCTCAGCGTGGTCTGTGGGCAGCGATCATCATCGTCGGCGCCCTGGCGATCGGCTTCGCCGTAACCGGTCTCTTCTGGAGCACCGGCACACAGGTCTCCGGGGCTCTCGGCCCAGGGGCGCCGTGTCCCTGGGCGCAACCACACTTGGCATCACCGTTCGGAAGTTCCCTACCGACTGAGACTGACCGGCGAGTGCCACAAGAGGGCACCGGAACAACGGGGTACCGAGTGACCTCGGTGCTCAACGTCGGTGGCGGACACGTGGCCTATTCATGGACGGCGTCGCATTATCGGACGACTGACAAACCCCTGACCAGCGGAGACGTGCTTGGTGCACGCGGCCTCCGGAGTTGTGTGCTCACTATGGGTTATGGATCCCGAGGTCCTGACGCATGGCGGTTCTCATACTAGTCCACTGTTCCCAGAGGCGTAACAAGTCAGCGCGTATGTCATCGAACGACCCATCGGGTTCAGGGTCCCCGAGTTCCAATCGCTTGATCCGCTGGAACGTTCGCGACAGCCCAGAGAAGATAATCTCCATTTCATCAAGCACCCCTGGAGATCCCAGCATTTGAGCTTCTGCAACGGCAGCGGCATAAGCCCGACGAGCCGCCTCAAATTCTCCGCGATCCTCTTCCCTCAGCCGCCCCTCATGAACAGCGTGCAGATAGTTCATCTGAACTATCCGATACCAGCGTGCAGTTGCATTTACGGTCACATAGCATGCCCGTTTCTCTGCTGCGAGGGCACGGCGCTCGTCATCGTCTCTCGCCTGCCTTGCGTGTTGCAGCTGCTGGGCAGCAAGTTCGCGTTGCATGCGAGCAGTTAGCCGACCGCTGACGATCGGCGAAAGCAAAGTTCCAATGATGCCAACCACGGCCACGACCAACGGAACCAACGGACTGACTACAGTCTCCACATGCCCTCACTTAGCCCGGGATGCGGCCAAATGCCGCTAGCCTCGATCTTGCATGAGGGTCCGTCAACAAGCTGACGGACCCTCATGCAAGATCGAGGTTAAGGTGCCCCCAAGGATGATTCACACAGTTCGCGGCCTGAACTTGGGTGGTGTCGGCAGCGTCCGCGGCGGCGTAAGCTGGCGCCATCAGGACGACAGCGGCTGAAACCGCAACTGTTGCCAGGAGTTTCTTCAAGAGCGTTCCCCTTTGGACTGATCAAGCGGTCGGCGCAACCTTAAGTAGTCCCGATCTTGCCCCGTGACGCAGTCGGCCCAGGTCGGCTTGATCATTCCGCTTCGATCGGGGTCATCCCATGGCTCGAAAAAACCGCTGGGCAACGGCCAGTACGGGCACAACATGGCGGCGTGGGCACCGAAGTTCGATCGAACCGCGTCGAACGAGTCGATCACTCTGGCCGAAAATGATCAACTGTGTCCCTGTAGCTCTGTGTTGAAGTTCAGGAACGAGGAATGGATCCGCGGCTGCATCCACGGCTTCCACGAGTTCGATCGCCAGATCCGTACCGTGCAGAACCGAGATGCCTCACGCATCGCTACAGAGCTCCAGAGCCGAGCCAGCGGCTTCGCGGCCTTCATCACGGCGGCCCACCCCAGGAGAAGCCCGGAGATCGCAGCCGCAGGATCGCGGCGGTGTCCTCATCGCCCCGGACTCGTTCGCTGCACTGGTTAAGCAAATTCGTCAGGGCCGGTACGGATCGTGAATCGAGGCGTACCAGGTGAGCCGAACTGCAAGTGATCAGGCGTTCGGCTGGCGGGCTCCGGTCTCCGGGCGAGGACAGTACGCCTGCGCCCTTTTGAGTCTGCGGCTCGGAAAGCCCGAGGTGCCCGAAGTATTCGGTCGTTGGCGGAAGGTCGTGCTTCCTGGTGCGCAGGGGCGTCTCCGAGCGCAGATCTTCTGCGATCTGTACGGCGGCCTTCTCGTCGGCGACGAAGGAGAGAACCGTTGGGCGACCAAGCCCGTACGCCGTCGCTATGACGTCGGCTGAGGCGAGGGCCGGGCGCCCGTGACCGGGATGTTGAAGACGTGCGCCGGGGTCACGATGCGGGTGATCGCCTGGCCGAACAGGGTGCTGGGCTCCGTCTGGTCGTGGAGGACGTCCGTGTTGAGGAGCACGACCAGCGTGGCCTGCGACTCGGGAAGATACATGGTGAGGGACTCGTAGCCGGGCAGCGAGCCGTTGTGTCCGATCCAGCCCTGGATGTTGAAGATGCCCAGTCCGTAGCCGGCGCCCGGAATCGTCGTCGGCTCCATCTTGAGCCGCTGGGCCTGCGTCTCGGGAGACAGCAGGGTGCCGGTGGCGACAGTACGGGCCCAACTGTGCAGGTCCCGCAGGTCGGAGATCATCGCGCCGGCCGCCCAGGCCCAGGACGGATTCCAGTCCGTGGTGTCCTCGATTTTTCCGGAGGCGGTCTGGTTGGAGTATCCGTGGGCATGTGGGCTCGGGAACTCGGCGCCGGTCGGGAAGATGGTGTGGCGCAGCCCCGCCGGCTTCACGACCCTCTGGTCGATGAACTGGTGCAGCGGCACACCGCCAGCCTTCTCCACGACCAGGCCCAGCAGGATCAGGTTGGTGTTGGAGTACTCGAATTCCTCACCGGGCTGGAACTGCACCGGGTGTTTGAAGGCGTAGTCCAGCAACTGCTGGGGAGTCATGGGCTTCTGCGGGTCGGAGACCAGTGCTTTGACGAAGTCCTCGTCCATGGAGTAGTTGAACAGCCCGCTGCGCATGCCCGCCAGGTTGCGCAGGGTGATCTTGTCTCCGTTGGGGACTCCCTCGATGTACTTCTCGATCGGATCGTCCAGACCCACCTTGCCCTCGTCGACCAGTTCGAGCAGCGCGGTCACGGTGAAGGTCTTGGTCTCGCTGCCGATCCGCATGTACAGGTTCGGCTCCATGGGGGCGCCGGTGGCCTTGTCGGCGACGCCGAAGGTCCGGATGTAGCTCCCCTTGCCGGGCGCCGAGAGACTGACCATGACGCCGGGCACGTCCGCCTCGCGCATGACCTGCCGGACGGCGGTGTCCAGACGTTCGGCGACGGCCGGGCTGAGCTCGGGGAAGTCGTTGTCGCTCTGGGTCGACGCGGAGATGGCCGGCCCCGTGGCCGGTGTGACGCCGTACGCGCTTCCCGTCGATACCGGTACGGCCAGCATTGCGGCCACAGCCAGTCCCACACGTGCCCTGCGCCAACGAATCTGCGAGTACCTCACGGTCAGACCTCCTGCCAGACGAGGACGTCCGGGGACGTCCGGACAGGGTCACTCTCCCTTTACGCTAGGGCCGCTGGGGTGCCCCCGCATGGCGGCGCCGGGTTGCAGATCTCGCGAAACCGTGCAGCCGGTCCGGTCCGTGCGGCTACGGCGTGCACGCCATGGACGGCCGGGAGGTCTACGGTCGCGGTTCGCGCCGTCAGCTCGCTCAGGCCGACCCTGAAGTGGGGTTTTGGCTGCGCCGGACAAGCCATTTCCAGCGGAGTGGATGGCGGAGCACGCCCGAATGTGCCGGCTGGCGCGAGGGGTTGTGCCAGATCCGTGCCGATCGACCGGTGAACCGCGGTCACTCGGGGGCAGGAGTACGGCCGCATTGGCAGCGCGGGTTGTCGAACAGGTACCGCTGCCCCGGGGCGGCGGCTCGTCGAGGTCCCGGACCCGCTCGAACCACTTCCCGTGCGCGGCCTGTTCCCGGCGGACCCGGCACCACGGGTCGTCCAGGTCCTGTTCGACGCGGCCGTCGCGCAGGAACTGGACGTAGATGTCGGTCTGCTCGCCGGATGCGTAGCGGCGTCCTGTCTCCAGCCGCCAGGCGCTGTGCTCGGAGTGGGGAACATGCCGGTGAATTCGTCGAACGGGATGGGCACGGGGCATGTGCAGCCGACCTCGATTGCGGCCCGTTCGTACGTCGGCGCCACGCCGATCGACAGCTAACCTGCAAGCCGCACAGCAGGAGAAGGAAGACTCAGATGACGGACACGCGTCGACGCGTTGCAGTGTTCTCACTCGGTGGCACGATTGCGATGACCTCGCAGGATGAGGGTGGTGCGACCCCGACGCTCTCAGCCGCTGAACTCGTGGCAGCTGTACCAGGCCTCGCCGAGACCGGTGTCGCGATCGAGGTTCACGACTTCCGACGAGTGCCCGGTGCATCGCTGGCCTACCGCGACCTCCTCGATCTCGTCGCGGAAATCGAAGCGCTCGATGTGGACGGCGTGGTGATCACGCAGGGCACGGACACCATCGAAGAGACCTCGTATCTGATCGATCTCGTGTACTCGGCCGAGACGCCGATCGTGGTCACCGGAGCGATGCGCAACGCGAGCACGGCGGGCGCCGACGGGCCGGCCAACGTGCTTGCTGCCGTCCGTGTCGCTGCCGGCAACGAGACCCGGGGGATCGGGGCGGTGGTCGTGTTCGGCGAAGAGATTCACGCCGCCCGTTGGGTGCGCAAGGCCCATGCCACCAGCCCTGCGGCGTTCACGTCCTATCCGGGACCGATTGGCTACATCGCCGAGGACCGAGTACGGATCTGGAGCCGGCCGACCGAAGAGCCGAAGATCGCGCGCCGGCATCTCGGCAACGACGCCCGGACCGCGGTGGCGCAGATCGGACTTGGCGACGACGGGGTCGTGCTGCGTGCCATCGGAGGGCAGGTCGACGGCTTGGTTGTCGCCGCGTTCGGCGCCGGGCACGTGCCCATGGGGTGCGTCGATGCGCTGACTGACCTTGCCGAAGAGATGCCGGTGATCCTGGCGACGCGTACCGGGGCCGGACCCGTCCTGACCCACACTTACGGATTCCCCGGATCGGAAGCCGATCTGCTGTCCCGTGGGCTCCTCGCAGCACACACTCTCGGGCCGATCAAGGCCCGTGTCCTTCTCCAGCTCCTGTTGATGCACGGTGCCGATCGCGACGGGGTCGCAGAGCATCTGAGCCGCATCCACTGACCGAGGCCCACATCCGTCCCGCCCAGAGCCGGTCACCTACCTGCGCTGTTCAGCTGCGGCTCGCCGCCGTGAGCCCGGAGCAGTCGCACAGCCATCTCGCGGCGCGCGTGAACGCCAGGTGATACAGGGTTAGTCCGTCCCTTGACGCGCGTAGCGGGTCAGCACCGTACGCGAGCAGGACAGCAGTGCATGCGGCGCTCAGCGGTTTGCCCGTTTGGACGGCGGCGGCCGTCTCACCGTCAATGGCCCGGAGGCTCAACGCTGGTCGTCGAATCAGTGCGTACGAACGAGACCAACGGCTTCGCCCTGTTTGAATCCTGCCGGGGCACAGCACTGAGGGGGCAGTCAAGAAGGGCGAAAGCGCGTGCGTACGCCAGCAGCGCCCTTCGGCACCATGACTTCGGCCGGAGGGCGCTGCTCTTCGTTCGGCTGACGATGCCGCAGGAGTCGTCCGTCAGCCTTACCGCGGGCTCAGCCGTTGATCATGTCGTCGCCGCCGCACTTCCCCTTGTCGCACGTAGTGCCCGCCTGGAGGACGTCGAACGCCACGATCAGGTGGAACAGGCGTTCCCGCGCCTCGGGCACGTCCGGCGTGGTGCCGTTGAGGACGGCGAACACGGAGTCCAGCAGGTCCCTCAGCAGGTCGAGTTGCGCCACGCACGCGCACTTGTTGTCCTCCAGTGCCGACAGCCTCCGGTCCGCCTGCGCCAGAGCGGTGCGCGCGGTGTCGATGTCCGGAGTCGTGCCGCCGAGCGAATCCTCCGCCAGCTGCAGCCGGCCGCCCAGCTGCGTGAAAATCGGCTCGCAGTTCTTCTTCTCGTCGCCCTTTTTGTCCTTGTCGCCCTTGTCCTTGTCCGTGACGACCGCGGCGGACTGGGTGGGCTTCGTGTCGGCCGAGACTGTGGGGGCCATGAACACGGTGGCGGCGGCGACCGCCGCCGTGACGGCCATGATGGAGCCGCGGATCTTGACAGATATCATCTCGTGCTTCTCCTCAATGCACTCTGATGCGAGATGAGACGAGCCGCTCCGGATGGGGCGCTCGAGTTCCAAAGACCCCACTCTGACTCTTCGTGCAACCGCGACTACCATCCGTATCGCTCCCCGTTGGGGCCTCGTCCTGAGAGAGCCGCAGGTCAACAGCCCAGAAGAGCCCTTCGTGCCTCATGGCCCTCTGGTCGTGCAGATCAGTGACGCACCGACCGCTGGGGAGCGACGGCCGAGCGCTCGGACGTACGTCGCGGTGCGGTCCGGCCGGCTGCCTACCCGGGCGTCTCGCACGGAGCAGGAGGTTGCGGCTGATGATCGCGGACGTGAGGCTGATCGGAGCGCACTGGATCCCCGCTGGCGCGGCCGAACCGCGCAGGTCGACGTTCGGAATCCTGATGGTGGTGGCCTTGTGCCCTTGGCCCGACGCTGTCTTGAGGTCAAGGGATTCCTCGACGCCACCACCGCGCAAACCGCCTATCGGCTGGCCTGGGCCTGCCTGGCAGCCGAAAGTGATTCGCTCACGCGATCGTGAGTGGTGCCGGCATACCGCGCAGGCGTGCCTTGGCCGACCTCGCCTCTGGCTGTCGGCGAGCCTGGTCGGTGACGACGGCGAGCACGATCCGGAACCCTCGGTAGTGCCGACAGCGGAGAGCACTGAGCTTGGGAGCTGCGGCATTACGTGACCCCGTCAACGTAAGGGATCCGTGCTCAGGCGGCCGACGCCGACGTCGCGGCGACGCAGAACTCGTTGCCCCTCCGGGTCGGCCATCACGATGTGGTGCCCGTCGAAGACCTCCAGGACACTGCCACCCGCCGCCACCAGCCGCTCGGACTCCGCCCTGATCCGCGCCCACCGCTCGTCCGGCGTGCCGTGCTCCGGCACGCGGATGTCCATGTGCAGCCGGTTCTTCGCCGTCGTGGGCTCGGGGACCTTGAGGATGGACAGCCGCGGGCCGACGCCGTCCGGGTCGCAGAGCCAGGCGCCGTCGTCCTCACCGTCGTCCTCCGGCACGTCGAACTGGGCGAGCCACTCCGGGGGCACCTCCCGGGCCGCAGGGCCCAGGGGGAGGGTCGTGAACGGGGGCGGCGGGGGCTCGTCGATGTAGCCCAGCGCCGTCTTCCAGAACTCGGCGAGGAGTTGCGCGTCCGCGCAGTCGAGGGTCAGGTCGATTCTGGCTGTCACGGCAGGACCGTACCGGCGGGCACTGACCGCCCCTACCGGACCGGTCCTACTCGTCCGCCTCGTCCTCCAGGTCGCCCTCCGTCTCGAGGAACACCTGCCGCAGACCCTCCAGCACCGCCGGGTCCGGCTTCTCCCACATGCCGCGGGACTCCGCCTCCAGGAGGCGTTCCGCGATGCCGTGGAGGGCCCATGGGTTGGCCTCCTGGAGGAAGGCGCGGTTCACCGGGTCCAGGACGTACGTCTCCGTGAGCTTGTCGTACATCCAGTCCGCGACCACGCCCGTCGTCGCGTCGTAGCCGAAGAGGTAGTCGACCGTCGCCGCCAGTTCGAACGCGCCCTTGTAGCCGTGGCGGCGCATCGCCTCGATCCAGCGGGGGTTGACCACGCGGGCGCGGAAGACGCGGGACGTCTCCTCGACCAGGGTGCGGGTGCGGATCGTCTCCGGGCGGGTGGAGTCGCCGATGTACGCCTCGGGGGCCGTGCCGCGCAGGGCGCGGACCGTGGCCACCATGCCGCCGTGGTACTGGAAGTAGTCGTCGGAGTCCGCGATGTCGTGCTCGCGCGTGTCCGTGTTCTTCGCCGCGACCGCGATCCGCTTGTACGCCGTCTCCATCTCGTCCCGCGCCGGGCGGCCCTCCAGGCCGCGGCCGTAGGCGTAACCGCCCCACACCGTGTAGACCTCGGCCAGGTCCGCGTCCGTGCGCCAGTCGCGGGAGTCGATCAGCTGGAGGATGCCCGCGCCGTACGTGCCGGGGCGCGAGCCGAAGATACGGGTCGTGGCACGGCGTTCGTCGCCGTGCTCGGCCAGGTCGGCCTGGGCGTGGGCGCGGACGTGGTTCTCGGCGGCCGGCTCGTCCAGGGAGGCGGCCAGGCGGACCGCGTCGTCCAGCAGGCCGATCGTGTGCGGGAACGCGTCCCGGAAGAACCCCGAGATGCGCAGCGTGACGTCCACGCGCGGGCGGCCCAGCTCGGCGAGCGGGATCGGCTCCAGGCCCGTCACACGGCGCGACGCGTCGTCCCAGACCGGGCGGATGCCCAGCAGGGCGAGGGCTTCGGCGATGTCGTCGCCCGCCGTGCGCATCGCGCTCGTACCCCACAGGGACAGGCCGACGGACGTGGGCCATGCGCCGTTGTCCGCGCGGTAGCGCTCCAGGAGGGAGTCGGCGAGCGCCTGGCCGGTCTCCCATGCCAGGCGCGACGGGACGGCCTTGGGGTCGACCGAATAGAAGTTCCGGCCCGTCGGCAGCACGTTGACCAGGCCGCGCAGCGGCGAGCCGGACGGGCCCGCCGGGACGAAGCCGCCGTTCAGCGCGTGGACCGCGTGGGTGATCTCGTCCGTCGTGCGGGACAGGCGCGGGACCACTTCGAGGGCGGCGAAGCGCAGGATCGCCGCCACCTCCTCGCCGTGGGAGGCGGGGACCGCGGCCGGGTCCCAGTCCGCCGCCTCCATCGCCTCGACCAGCTCGCGGGCCGTGGCCTCCGCCTCGTCGGCCGTCGAACGGGTCGCCGCGGACTCGTCCAGGCCCAGCGCCTCCCGCAGGCCCGGCAGCGACGTCGTGCCGCCCCAGATCTGGCGGGCGCGCAGGATCGACAGCACCAGGTTGACCCGCTCGGGGCCGGTCGGCGCGCCGCCCAGCACATGCAGACCGTCGCGGATCTGCGCGTCCTTCACCTCGCACAGCCAGCCGTCGACATGCAGCAGGAAGTCGTCGAAGCCGTCGTCGTCCGGCCGGTCGTCCAGGCCCAGGTCGTGGTCCAGCTTCGCCGCCTGGATCAGCGTCCAGATCTGGGCGCGGATCGCGGGCAGCTTGGACGGGTCCATGGACGAGATCTGGGCGTACTCGTCCAGGAGTTGTTCCAGGCGCGCGATGTCGCCGTACGACTCCGCCCGCGCCATCGGCGGCACCAGGTGGTCGACGAGCGTGGCGTGCACGCGGCGCTTGGCCTGGGTGCCCTCGCCCGGGTCGTTGACCAGGAAGGGGTAGACCAGCGGCAGGTCACCGAGGGCGGCGTCCGGCGCGCAGGACGCCGACAGGCCGGCGTTCTTGCCCGGCAGCCACTCCAGGTTGCCGTGCTTGCCGAGGTGGATCATCGCGTCCGCGCCGAAACCGCCGTCGTCCGCCGAGGCGGAGATCCAGCGGTAGGCCGCCAAGTAGTGGTGCGAGGGCGGCAGATCGGGGTCGTGGTAGATCGCGATCGGGTTCTCGCCGAAGCCGCGCGGCGGCTGGATGAGCACGAGCAGATTGCCGCGGCGCAGGGCCGCCAGCACGATGTCGCCCTCGGGGTTGCGGGAGCGGTCCAGGAACATCTCGCCGGGCGCAGGCCCCCAGTGCTCCTCCACCGACTCGCGCAGTTCCGCCGGCAGCTGCGCGTACCAGCGCTTGTAGTCCGCCGCCGGGATACGCACCGGGTTGCGGGCGAGCTGTTCCTCGGTCAGCCAGTCCCGGTCGTGGCCGCCGGCCTCGATCAGCGCGTGGATCAGCTCGTCGCCGTCGCCGGACACCAGGCCGGGGATGTCGCCTTCGGGACCGAAGTCGTAGCCCTCCGCGCGAAGTCGGCGCAGCAGCGCGACGGCGGATGCGGGGGTGTCCAGGCCGACCGCGTTGCCGATACGGGAGTGCTTGGTCGGGTAGGCGGACAGGACCAGTGCGATCCGCTTGCGCGCGTTGGGGATGTGGCGCAGGCGGGCGTGGCGCACGGCGGTCCCGGCGACGCGGGCGGCGCGCTCGGGGTCGGCGACGTAGGCCGGGAGCCCGTCCTCGTCGATCTCCTTGAAGGAGAACGGGACGGTGATCAGCCGGCCGTCGAACTCCGGCACCGCGACCTGGCTCGCCGCGTCGAGCGGGGACAGGCCCTCGTCGTTCTCCTCCCACACCGAGCGCGGCCCGGTCAGGCACAGCGCCTGGAGGATGGGTACGTCCAGGGCCGCGAGCGCGCCCGCGTCCCACGACTCGTCGTCGCCGCCCGCCGACGCGTCGGGCGGGCGTGTGCCGCCCGCCGCGAGCACCGTGGTCACCAGGGCGTCCGCGCCGCGCAGTTGCTCCAGCAGGTCGGGCTCGGGGGCGCGCAGGGAGGCGACGTACAACGGAAGCGCCCGGCCGCCGGCGTCCTCGATCGCGCCGCACAGGGTGTCCACGAACGCGGTGTTGCCGCTCATGTGGTGCGCGCGGTAGTAGAGCACGGCGATCAGCGGGCCGTCGCTCTCCCGGCGGGGTGTGCGCGCCAGACGGCCCCAGCTGGGCGCCGCCGACGGGGGCTCGAAGCCGTGGCCCGTGAGCAGCACGGTGTCGGACAGGAAGCGGGCGAGCTGCTCCAGGTTGGCCGGGCCGCCGTGCGCGAGGTAGGCGTGGGCCTCGGCCGCGATGCCGATCGGGACCGTGGAGGTCTCCATCAGCTGGGCGTCGGGGGCCTGTTCGCCGGTCAGGACGACGACGGGGCGGTCCTGGGCGAGCAGCAGGTCGATGCCCTCCTGCCAGGCGCGCAACCCGCCGAGGAGGCGCACGACGACCAGGTCAGTGCCCTCCAGGAGGGCGGGGAGGTCGTCGATCGGGAGGCGTGAGGGGTTCGCGAAGCGGTACGCGACCGGTCCGGCTGCCGCCCGTGCGCTGAGCAGGTCGGTGTCGGACGTCGACAGGAGCAGGATGCGGGCCTGCGGGGAGTGCGCCCCCGATGTGTGCTGCATGCGGCGTCTGGCCTTCCTCGGGGTTTCCGCGCCCCGGGCGGTGTGAGGACGGCGGGAGTTCCTGGCTCACCCGGCAGCGTGCGTGTGCTGAGCTGCTGCCGGGCTCACAGTGGCGGGACCGCGCCGGAATCTCACCGGGCTTCCTCCCCTGGCGCCGTCTTCGGCGGTGACGGACCGTGCGGTCCGCCGATCAGCATAGTAAGGGCCGTCACGTCTCCGGCATCAGGTGGCCTGTGTGATGGTCGGTATGCTCGCCGCCATGCCTTCGGCCCCCTCGAACCGCCCGGACCGGGACGAAACTCCCGTACGGGACCGCGGTGATGCCTGCCCCGGCGCACTGCGACTGCACACCGCGGACGACGGTGCGCTGGCGCGCGTCCGTGTGCCCGCGGGTGTGCTGAGCGCGCGGCAGGCGTACGCGCTGGCCGACGCGGCCGAGCGGCTCGGCGACGGCGCGCTCGACATCACCTCCCGCGGCAACCTTCAGCTCAGGGGCCTCGACGGCGGCTGCGGCGGGGAGTTGGCGTCGCTGCTGGACACGGCCGGTCTGCTGCCCGCGCCTGCCCACGAGCGCGTCCGCAACGTCGTCGCCTCGCCGCTGTCCGGCCTGGACGGCCGCGGGCACCTGGACGTGCAGCCTCTCGTACGCGACCTGGACGCGCTGCTGTGCGGGAGCCGGCGGGCGACGGCGTTGTCGGGGCGGTTCCTGTTCGCCCTGGACGACGGGCGCGGGGACATGGCGGGGCTGGGCGCGGATGTGATGTTGCTCGCAGAGCCGGGCGGGGAGCGGGTACGGATCGCGCTCGGCGAGCAGGCGGTGTCGGTCCGCGCGGCGGAGGGCGCCCGTGCGCTGCTAGTCGCGGCGGAGGCGTTCCTGGACGCGGCGTCGGCCGGCGGCACGAAGGCGTGGCGGGTACGTGAACTGCCGCATGGTTACGAGGTGTCGGCCGCGGACCTGGCGGGGCGGTTGGCGGCGGCGGGGGTGTCGGCGAGGCCGACCGCGATGTCTGGGGACCCGGCCCACACGGTGGATCCGTCCGGTTCGGTGGGGCCGGCACATGCGGCGGACCCGGCCCTCTCGGCGGACTCGGCGGACCTGGCCCTCTCGGGGGACCTGGGCCGCGCGGCGGGCTCGGCGGCGGACCTGGCCCTCTCGGCGGACTCGGCGGACCCGGCTCACACGGCGGACCTGGCCCACCCGGCGGACCTGGGCCACGCGGCGGGCTCGGCGGCGGACCTGGCCCTCTCGGCGGACTCGGCGGACCCGGCGGACTCGGCGGACCCGGCCCTCTCGGCGGACCCGGCGGACTCGGCGGACCCGGCCCTCTCGGCGGACCCGGCCCTCTCGGCGGACCCGGGCCGCGCGGCGGGACCGGCTTACGCGACGGACCCGGGCCGCGCGGGGAACCTGGCCGTCCCGGCCGGGACGGCGGACTCGGCAGACGCCGCCACGGATTCGGCGGGGCCGGCGGCCGGTAACGGGTCGGCCGGTGGAGCCACGGCCGGGCCGGTGGCTCCCGGAGACGGCGGCAGTGACGGTGACGTTGACGGCGGCACATCCGCCCGGCCGGGTGCCGGGCGTGCCGGTAATACGAGTGGGGCCGCGGCCGGCGCCGCTCACGACGACCGCACGGCAGCGCCGCCCGTGCCCGGCCCCTTGCCGGGAGGCGACGGCGCCGGCGTGTACGTCGTCGTCGCGCTCGGGCGGGTGCGGGTCGGCCAGTGGCGGCTGCTCGCCCGGACAGCCGAGGCGTACGGCACCGGTGAGTTGCGCGTCACGCCGTGGCGCGGCGTCGTCCTGCCCGGTGTTCCCAGCGTCCTTCTGCCCGCCCTCGCCGCCGCCGGACTCGTCACCTCGCCCGACTCGCCCTGGCTCGGCGTCGGCGCCTGCACCGGGCGGCCCGGGTGCGCCAAGTCCCTCGCCGACGTACGGGCCGACGCCACCGCCCGCATCGCCGCCGGAGCGGGCGGGCTGCCCGTGTACTGGTCCGGCTGCGAACGCCGTTGCGGGCACCCCAGGGGCACCTGGGTGGACGTCGTGGCGACCGGCGAGGGGCACTACGCCCTGACCACCCCCGGCACCCCGCGGCACACCGTGCCCGTTCCCGACCTCGCCGACGCCCTCGCGGCGGCGCGTACGCCTGACCACCCCACCGACCGACCGACGAAGTGAGCGAGAGCACAGTGTTCGAGTACGAGAAGGACGGCGCGGAGATCTACCGCCAGTCCTTTGCCACGATCCGCGCCGAGGCGGACCTCGCCGGGCTGCCCGCCGAGGTCTCCCAGGTCGCGGTCCGCATGATTCACGCCTGCGGGATGGTCGACCTCGTCCGCGACCTCGCCTACTCCCCGGACGTCGTCCTGCACGCCCGCGCCGCCCTGCGTGCCGGTGCGCCGATCCTGTGCGACGCGCAGATGGTGGCGAGCGGTGTCACCCGCAAGCGGCTGCCCGCCGACAACGAGGTGATCTGCACCCTCTCCGACCCCTCCGTGCCCGCGCTCGCCGCCGAGCTGGGCACCACCCGCAGCGCCGCCGCCCTCGAACTGTGGCGCGACCGTCTCGAGGGCTCCGTCGTCGCCGTCGGCAACGCCCCCACCGCGCTCTTCCGGCTCCTGGAGATGATCGAGCAGGGCGCGCCCCGCCCCGCCGCCGTCATCGGCGTGCCCGTCGGCTTCATCGGCGCCGCCGAGTCGAAGGACGTGCTGGCCGCCCACCCCCTTGGCCTCGAACACCTCGTGGTGCGCGGCCGCCGCGGCGGCAGCGCCATGGCCGCCGCCGCCGTCAACGCCATCGCGAGCGAGGTGGAGTAGTGAGCGCCGACCAGAAGACGACAGGGCGTCTGTACGGCGTCGGGCTCGGCCCCGGCGACCCGGAACTGATGACCCTGCGCGCCGCGCGCATCATCGCCGCGGCGGATGTGATCGCGTACCACTGCGCCCGCCACGGCCGTTCCATCGCCCGCTCGATCGCCGCACCGCATCTGCGCCCCGACCACATCGAGGAGCGCCTGATGTACCCGATCACCGTGGAGACCACCGACCACCCCGGCGGCTACCGCGGTGCGCTCGACGACTTCTACGAGGAGGCGGCCGCCCGCCTCGCCGAACACCTCGACGCCGGGCGGACGGTGGCCGTCCTCGCCGAGGGCGACCCGTTCTTCTACGGCTCCTACCAGCACATGCACAAGCGGCTCGCGCACCGCTACCCGACCGAGGTCGTCCCCGGCGTCACCTCCATCAGCGCCGCCGCGGCCCGCCTCGGGACACCGCTGTGCGAGGCGGAGGAGGTCCTCACCGTCATTCCCGGCACGCTGCCGGAGGATGAGCTGACCGCACGTCTCGCCGCGACCGACTCCGCCGTGGTGATGAAGCTCGGCCGCACCTTCCCCGCGGTGCGCCGCGCCATGGAGACCTCAGGCCGGCTGGACGAGGCCCGGTACGTCGAACGCGCCACCATGAGCGGCGAGCGGACCGGTCAACTGGCCGACATCGACCCCGAATCGGTGCCGTACTTCTCCGTCGCCGTCGTGCCGAGCCGTATCGCCAATCCGCGGCCGGAGCCGCAGAGCGGCGAGGTCGTGGTCGTCGGCACCGGGCCCGCCGGGCCCCTGTGGCTGACCCCCGAGACGCGCCGCGCGCTCGCCGACGCCGACGAGATCGTCGGCTACACCACGTACGTGGACCGCGTCCCGCACCGGCCCGGCCAGATCCGGCACGGCTCCGACAACAAGGTGGAGTCCGAACGCGCCGAGTTCGCCCTCGATCTCGCGCGGCGCGGGCGGCGCGTGGCGGTCGTCTCCGGCGGCGACCCGGGCGTCTTCGCCATGGCGACGGCGGTACTGGAAGTGGCTTCCGAGCCGCGGTACGCGCACGTGCCCGTGCGCGTCCTGCCCGGTGTGACCGCGGCGAACGCGGCGGCGGCCGCGGCGGGCGCCCCGCTCGGCCACGACTACGCCACGATCTCCCTGTCCGACCGGCTCAAGCCATGGGAGGTCATCGAGACCAGGCTGCGGGCGGCGGCGGAGGCGGACCTGGTCCTGGCGATCTACAACCCGGGCTCCCACTCTCGTACACACCAGGTGGCCGCGGCCCGCGACCTGCTGCTCGAACTCCGCTCGCCCGAGACCCCGGTGGTCGTGGCGCGGGACGTGGGCGGCCCGGAGCAGTCGGTGCGGGTGGTGACCCTGAAGACGCTGGAGCCCGCCGAGGTCGACATGCGCACGCTGCTGCTGATCGGCTCGTCCCGGACACGTGCGGTCGAGCGCGGCGACGGCCGGACGATCACCTGGACGCCGCGCCGCTACGAGTGAAGGCGCCGAGGCCGTTCGCGTCGCGTCCAGTCGTGCGACGCGGACGGCCTCCCTGTGATGATTCGGTTCCTGACGGATCGATTCGGCGCCTGTCGGTTCGACGCCCGGACCGGCCGTGTGCCGTGCGAGCGGAACAAGGCTGTACGGTGCGGCGTGCGGCGAGACCGTGATGTACGCCGTGGTGGCCGTGGACGACTGGGGCAACTCCTTGCGCGCGGACGACGAGAGTGTGAACTGGGGGTCGAGGTCACCGAACTCGGCGCTCCCGCCGCCAGCTGAAGCACCCGAGAGCTGGAGCACCCACGACCGAGGCCGCACGTGGCTCATGTCTATGGGCTGAGGCGCACGAGGCTGAGGCGCGCACGAGGCCGAGTCGCGCACGAGGCCGAGTCGCACGCGACCGAGGCCGCCCGCACACCGACGGGGAGCGGCGGCCTCAGCCGTGCACCCAGGCCGCCGCTTCCTCGACCGTCGCCGCCACCCGCACGCCCGCCGGCACCGGCGGCCTGCGCACGACCACCACCGGGATGCCGGCCTCGCGGGCCGCGCGGAGCTTCGGGGCGGTTGCCGCGCCGCCGCTGTCCTTCGTCACCAGGAGGTCGACGCGGTGGGCGCGCAACAGCCCGCGCTCGCCGTCGAGGGTGAAGGGGCCCCGGTCCAGGAGGACTTCGGTGCGGGCCGGCATCGGGGCCTCGGGCGCGTCCACCGACCGCAGGAGGAACCACTGCGGGCAGTCCGCGAAGGCGGCGAGCCCCATCCGTCCGGTCGTCAGGAACACCCGCTCTCCCAGGCCGTCCAGTGCGCGGGCCGCCTCCGCCAGGGAGCCGACCGAGTGCCAGTCGTCGCCCTCGACCGGGACCCAGCCGGGGCGGCGCAGTGCCAGCAGGGGAACATGGGCGGTGGCGGCCGCCCTGGCCGCGTTGAAGCTGATCCGCTCGGCGAAGGGATGGGTGGCGTCGATGACCGCGTCCACGTGGTGCGCGCGAACCCAGTCCACGAGCCCCTGCACGCCGCCGAACCCGCCGATCCGTACGGTGCCGACCGGCAGCCGGGGGCTCGCGACGCGCCCGGCCAGGGAGCTGGTGACGCGGACCTCGGGGTGCAGGGCCGCGGCGAGGGCGCGGGCCTCGGCGGTCCCGCCGAGAACGAGTATGTGCACGGGAGTCCTTTCATGAGTCCAGGCGGCGGGCGCGACGCCCAACTCAAGCACACGGGGCTGCGCCCGGGCTGGACCACGGGGGCCTGTGCGACGGCGGCGACGACGGCCGCGTACACGGCGCTGCTGACCGGGGAGTTCCCGGACCCGGTGACGATCACGCTGCCGAAGGGGCAGACGCCGGCGTTCGCGCTGGCGGCCGAGTCCCTGTCGGCCGGCGCGGCCATGGCCGGGATCGTCAAGGACGCGGGCGACGATCCGGACGTCACGCACGGCGCGCTGGTCCGCTCGACGGTACGGATCCTCCCGGCCGGCTCCGGCGTCGTCTTCCGGGCCGGGCCCGGCGTCGGCACGGTCACGTTGCCCGGCCTGCCCCTGGACGTCGGTGAACCGGCGATCAACCCGGTCCCGCGCCGGATGATGCGCGAGCACGTCGCGCTCGTGGCGGGCCTGCACGGCGGCACGGGGGACGTCGAGATCACGGTCTCCATCGATGACGGCGAGGAGATCGCCCGCTCCACGTGGAACCCGCGGATCGGCATCCTCGGCGGCCTGTCCGTCCTGGGGACGACCGGCGTCGTCGTCCCGTACTCCTGCTCGGCCTGGATCGACTCCATCCGCCGCGGTGTGGACGTGGCCCGCGCGGCGGGCCTCACCCACGTGGCGGGCTGCACCGGCTCGACCTCCGAGAAGACCGTGACGACGCTCTACGACCTGCCCGAGATCGCCCTGCTCGACATGGGTGACTTCGCGGGAGCGGTCCTCAAGTACATCCGCCGCCACCCGGTCGACCGCCTCACGATCTGCGGCGGCTTCGCCAAGCTCTCCAAGCTGGCGGCGGGCCACCTGGACCTCCACTCGGCCCGCTCCCAGGTCGACAAGGCATTCCTCGCCGACCTGGCCCGCGCGGGCGGCGCGTCCGGGTCCCTTGCCACGGAGATCGCCACGGCCAACACGGGCCTGGCGGCCCTGCGCCTCTGCGAGGCGGCGGGCGTCCCGCTCGGCGACCTGGTCGCGGCGACGGCCCGTGACGAGGCCCTGTCGGTCCTGCGGGGCGCGCCGGTGTGGGTGGACGTGGTGTGCATCGACCGCGCGGGCACGGTGGTGGGCCGCGCGGCTCCGGCGGGGCCGTGAGGCCGCCCGGGGGCGGGCTGTTTCCCCCACCCCGCCCCTCCCCGAAACTCTGACGAGACCCGGGGCTTCGCCCCGGACCCCGAGCGCGCGGGCTGCGCCGCGCGGCGCAGCCTGTGGGGCTCCGCCCCCGGGAGGGGTGCGCGGGCTTCGCGGCCCGGGCACCGGCTCCGTCGGCCGCGGGCTTCGCCGCGCAAGGTCTGTGGGCTCCGCCCCGGGCAGGGTGCGCGGGCTTCGGGCGCAGGATCTGGGGGCTCCGCCCGGGCGGGGTCCGCGGGCTTCGCGGCGCGCGGCTGTGGGGCTCGGCCCGAGACTCCGTGCGCGCGGCTCGCGCGGCGCGGGCACCGGCTCCGCAGGGCGGCCCTGTGGGGCTCCGCCCCCGGGCGGGGTGCGCGGGCTTCGCGGCGCGGGCACCGGCTCCGTCGGCCGCGGGCTTCGCCGCGCAGGATCTGTGGGCTCCGCCCCGGGCAGGGTGCGCGGGCTTCGGGCGCAGGATCTGTGGGCTCCGCCCGGGCGGGTGCGGGGGCTCCGCGGGCGCGGGCTTCGCGGCGCGGGCCTGTGGGGCTCGGCCCGAGACTCCGTGCGCGCCGTGCGGGCACCGGCTCCGTCGGCCGCGGGCTTCGCCGCGCAGGACCTGTGAGGCTCGGCCCGGGTCGCGGCGTGGGCACCGGCTTCGCGGGCGCGGGCTTCGGGGCACGGGCCTGTGAGGCTCCGCCCGGGCGGGTGCTGCGGGCTTCGCGGCGCGCGGCTGTGGGGCTCGGCCCGAGACTCCGTGCGCGCGGCTCGCGCGGCGCGGGCACCGGCTCCGCAGGGCGGCCCTGTGGGGCTTCGCCGCGCGGGCACCGGCTCCGCCCGGGGCGGGGTGCGCGGGGTTCGCCGCGAGGAAGTCGCCACTGTTGTGGGCAATCGTTCCGCGGGGCGGAACGGGTGGGCACAACACCACGGGGGCGTCGCACCCCCAGGGGTCCTCAACCAGGGACCCCGCGCCACCCCCGGGCCGCGCCGAGCGAGGGGACCATGGGGGCAGCAGCCGTGCGAAGCCTGCGCACCCGGGCGCCCCCGGGCAGGACCCCGTCAGCAGGCGTGCCGGTCGCGCTCCGCCGAGTACAGGTGGCTGTCGCGGAACTGCGTCGCCGCCAGCGTGCGGCCCACCAGGATCACCGCCGTGCGCGTCACCCCCGCCGACTTCACCTGGTCCGCGATGTCCTCCAGCGTGCCCCGAAGGACCAGTTCGTCCGGGCGGCTCGCCATCGCGACCACCGCTGCCGGGCAGTCCTTGCCGTAGTGCGGCACCAGCTCGTCGACCACCCGGTCCACATAGCGCGCCGCCAGGTGCAGCACCAACAGCGCCCCGCTCCTGCCCAGCGTCGCGAGGTCCTCGCCCTCCGGCATCGGCGTCGCCTGCTGGGCGATACGCGTCAGGATCACCGTCTGGCCCACGGTCGGGACCGTGAGCTCCCGCTTCAGCGCCGCGGCCGCCGCCGCGAACGCCGGTACGCCGGGCACCACTTCGTACGGCACCCCGGCCGCGTCCAGCCGCCGCATCTGCTCGGCGACCGCGCTGAAGACGGACGGGTCGCCGGAGTGCAGCCGGGCAACGTCGTGGCCCTCCTCGTGGGCGCGGACGAGTTCGGCCGTGATGGCGTCCAGGTCCATCCGGGCCGTGTCCACCAGGCGGGCGTCCGGCGGGCATTCGGCCAGCAGCTCGGTCGGGACGAGGGAGCCGGCGTACAGGCACACCCGGCACGACGCCAGCGTGCGCGCGCCGCGCACGGTGATCAGGTCGGCGGCACCGGGGCCCGCACCGATGAAGTACACGGTCATGACAGCTCTCCAGTCTTGGTGACGGTCCATTGGGTGACGGGCATCGCCTGCCGCCAGCCGGTGAAACCGCCGACGGGCACGGCGTGCGCGACGGCGAGCCGCACCAGCTCGCCGCCCAGCGCGCGGTACCGCTCGGCGAGCAGCGCCTCGGACTCCAGCGTCACGGTGTTGGCGACCAGCCGGCCGCCGGGCGGCAGCGCGTCGAGGCAGGCGTCCAGCAGACCGGGTGCGGTCAGCCCACCGCCGATGAACACCGCGTCGGGCGTGGGCAGTCCGGCCAGTGCTTCGGGCGCCGCGCCGCGCACGACGCGCAAGGCGGGTACGCCGAGGGTGTCGGCGTTGCGCGTGATGCGCGCGGCGCGAGCGGTGTCGCGTTCTACGGTGACGGCGCGGCACGAGGGATGGGTGCGCATCCATTCGATGGCGATCGACCCCGAGCCCCCGCCGATGTCCCACAGGAGTTCGCCGGGCGCGGGGGCGAGCGCGGCGAGGGTGGCGGCGCGTACATGGCGCTTGGTGAGCTGGCCGTCGTGCTCGT
Source organism: Streptomyces sp. NPDC018833 (assembly GCF_044390825.1). Taxonomy (NCBI): domain Bacteria; kingdom Bacillati; phylum Actinomycetota; class Actinomycetes; order Kitasatosporales; family Streptomycetaceae; genus Streptomyces; species Streptomyces sp. NPDC018833. The sequence continues at coordinate 788,570 of NZ_JBIRZM010000001.1, forward strand.
ACGCCTCGTCCGGCAGACCGGGCGCGGCGGACAGCCGCAGTGTGCCGGGGGCGCGCCGGCAGTCGAGGGCGATGACGTTCAGCGGGTCCACGGCGGCGGACCATGTGTCGGCGGTGCCGTCGGCCTGCCGTTCCGCGGGGGAGCCGAGCTGCTGGAGGACGCGCATCCTGCTCGGCCCGTATCCGCGGTCCCGCAGCAGCGCCGCGACCTCGGCCGGGGTGTCCGCGCCCGCGCTGAGCACCAGCAGGCGGCGCCCGTCGTGGAGCGCGGCGGCGAGACGGGCCGCCGGGCGGCCGACGAGCGTGACGACGCCGACCTCCTCCACGGGCCAGCCGAGCCGGGCACAGGCGTACGAGACGGATGACGGATGCGGCAGAACGCGCAGCGCGTCCGGGCCGAGCTCGTCGGCCAGCGCGCGCCCGATGCCGTGGAACAGGGGGTCGCCGCTGGCGAGGACGGCGACACGGCGGCCGGCATGCGCGGCGAGGAGGCCCGGGACCGCGGGGCGCAGCGGGCTGGGCCACGGCACCCGTTCGCCGCCGCACTCGCCCGGCAGGAGCGCAAGCTGCCGCGTACCGCCGATGATCACGTCGGCCCCGCGCAGGGCGTCCCGTGAGGCGGGGGCGAGCCCCGCCCAGCCGTCCGCGCCGATCCCGACGACGGTCACTGCAGGTGGGCGTGGTGCGGGGGTCACGGAGTCGGGTACCTCGGGAAGCGGGGGAGGGGGACGCTGCCGCACTCTACTGTCCACGTGCCCGGCCCTCTTGAGGGCCCCCGCCGGATGGCTCCCGCGGCCCGACCGCGCGCGCGGCTGCACCCGCGTGGCAGACGCCGGCGCGCCCCTCGTCAAGGGGCTGTTTCGTCTGCCGCCCGGCGATCGCCCGGCCGATGCCGGGGACTGCCCCTGACGGAGGGCTCGGCCGCGTCCAGGCGGGGGGCGCGGCTGCACCGGTGTGGCGGTTGTCAGTGGGCCGCGCCCTGTTCCTTGTGGGGTTGCGTCCGGCGCAGAGCGCGTGGCCGGTCCCTCGGTGGGCGCTTGCGGCGCGGTTCGGGCGGGCCGGTGGTTCCCGCAGGCCACGGCTGCGTCCGGAGGGACGCCGATGCACGCCGGCCTGCCCGGAACCCGCGGACGGCCGCGCCCGGGCCGGGCCACCGGGCGGGGACCCCACACCCCGATCGTGCCTGCGGCTGCACCGGCGTGGCGGACGCCGACCGCCCGCTGTCCAGGGGTTGTTTCGTCGGCCCACCCGCCGATCGCCGGGCCGGTGCCGGGGACTGCCTGCGGACGGGCCCACGCTGCTCCCCGCTTCCCGGCTGGGGCGTCGCCCCCCAACGCTGGCCCCGTGTCAGTGGTGCGCGGCACACTGGACGCATGTGCCGCAGCATCAAGACCCTTCGTCCGCCTGTGCTCCCCGAGGAAGCCACTGAGGAGGACATGCGCGCCGCCGCCCTGCAGTACGTGCGCAAGGTGTCCGGCTTCCGGGCGCCCGCCGCGCACAACCGGGAGGTGTTCGAGCAGGCCGTCGACGAGATCACCGAGGCCACCCGCAGGCTCCTAGACGGTCTGGAGGTGCGCGGGGCGGCCAGGCGGCCGGTGTCGGACGCGGCATGACCACAGCCGCGGGACACGGGCGGCCGGCGACCGGCGCCTGCACCGCCGTGCCGAGCCGGCTCGCGGGCCGCTAGGCGGTCGGGGCCGGGCGTCGCATGACGTAGGCGGCCAGCGATCCGGCCGCGAACAGCGCGAGCACCGACACCGCCGCGCCGATCCAGCTCGCTCCTAGCCACTGGCCGCCGAAGTAGCCGAGGCCGACGCTGTAGCCGGCCCAGGCCACACCCGCCAGGGCCGACCACGGCAGGAATTCCCTGACGTTGCGGTGCGCGGCGCCCGCGCCCAGGGAGACGACCGATCGTCCGGCGGGTGCGAAGCGGGCGATGATGACGAGCGCTCCACCGCCGCGGCTGAGCGCGGCGCCGAGACGTTCCTGCGCCTTGGCCAGGCGGCGGGAGCGGGCGATGGCCCGGTCGAAACGGGCGCCGCCGCGCCAGGCGAGCCGGTAGGCCACCAGGTCGCCGAGCACGGAGGCGGTCGCCGCGCAGAGCACGAGGACCAGCAGGGAGGGGACCTCGCGCTGGACCTGCCCCGCCGCGCCGGCGACGGTGCCCGCCGTGGAGCCGGCGGCCGCGGCCGTCGCGGCCGTGATGACGAGCACACCGCTGGGCAGTACGGGCAGGAAGACGTCGAGGAGAACGGACAGGGCCACGACGGCGTAGATCCATGGGCTGCCGGTCAGTGACCCCACGCTCTCCAGACTGTCCAGCACCTTGTTCGTCTCCCCGTTTCGGTGACAAGGCCGCTGTGTCGCGAGGGCGCCAGGGGCGGCTTGACAGCTGTACAGCGTACGCCCGGGTGACGCCCGGAGATCGGCAGGGGGCGGCAGGGTGTCCGGATGTCGTACGCCGCCCGAATACCGGACACGTGCGCGGATACGCGCTCGACGCGAAGCGCCCGGTCCCTCGCGTCGAGGGACCGGGCGCCGCTGAACTCCGGGTGTACGGCGGGCGGCAGGGCCCTCGTCGGGGCTGCTGCCGCCCATGGCAAGGCCGTTGGCGCGGCCGCTGGGTCAGGCGGTCACGGCCGTCCGCTCCTTGCCCGCGTCCTCGCCCTGCCGGTCGGCGCCGCGTGCGCCGAAGAGGCCGTCGATGGCGAGAGCTCCGGGACCGGTGAAGACGAGCAGCAGGAACGCCCAGCAGAAAATGGCCGACGCCTCACCGCCGTTCTGCAGCGGGAACAGCGACTCCGGCTGGTGCACGGTGAAGTAGGCGTACGCCATCGAGCCGGAGGCGAGGGCCGCGGCGCTGCGGGTGCCGATGCCGAGCAGCACCAGCCCACCGGCGACGAGCTGGATGAGCGCGGCGTACCAGCCGGGCCAGGCGCCCGTCTCGACGGTGGTGCCGTTCATCCCGCCGAGCACGCCGAAGAGCGAGGCGGCGCCGTGGCACAGGAACAGCAGGCCGACGACGATGCGGAACAGCCCGAGCGCGTACGGCTGCGCCTGATCCAACCGTCCGGGAAGTGTGGGGGTGGTCATGGGGACTCCTTCGGCCATGGGGACGGAACCGATGAGGAGGCCCAGGTTAGGCGGACCTAATTCATACTTGCAAGTTCAACATTTGGCCGACGTCCGATTTCCGTCCTGGATTCCGCTTGCTCGCCCGCCGCCCGCCCCGGACCCTCGTGCGCCGGGGCAGGCGCCGGGGCAGGCGCCGGGGCGAGCGAGTGCAGAGCCGCCCGCGCGACCGCGTCCGCATCCGACAGCGTCACCGAGTCCACGCCCGGCCGGGCCCCCGCCGCGGTCACCCAGTGCACGCCCTCGGTGGGGACGCCGAACGCGAAGCGACGTGGATGCGCCCGGCCCTGACGGTTCACCAGACGGTACGGGCGCGGCGTTACGTCCAGGCCGCCGGTTTCGTAACCGCCGATGGCGTGCGGGCGGCACTGGCCTGTTTTCAACAGCCGGCCGAGCAGTTCGTCGTGCGTCCTGCGCAGATCCGGTTCCGGCAGCCGTGCCTCGATCAGCGTGGTGCACGTCACGGCCGAGCCCGGCACGTCGGGCGACTCGGCCGTGAACAGCCCGTCCTCGGTGCCCACTGTCATCCGGGGGCCGACGACCTCGAGGACGCCCGCTTCGATCAGCGCCGTCATCTCCTCGATCCGGCGCCGCGGCGGGCCGATGGACAAGAACGCGTTCAACGGCGTGTACCAGCGGTCGAGATGGTCGCGGCGGGACATACCGGTCAGACCGCCGTGGTCGACGATCAGACGCAGCTCGTTGCGGATGTCGCGCAGGACGTCGAGAGCCGCCTTCACCGGGCCCGCGACATTGCCGAGTGCCGCGTGCGCGGCATCGTCGCGCAGATGCGTGAGCAGCCAGGCCCGGTGGTGGCTGGGTGAGGCGAAGACCTCGCCGCCGTGCGGGCGCGCGATGCGCTCCCACGACCAGCGGTCCGCTGCCGTGACGCCGAACGCCTCCAGCACCGCGGCCTCGTCCGGCCCGCCGTGTCCGGCTGCCAGGAACCACTCGCGGAAGGACCCCGCGCCGTCCGGACGGACGGCCCCCGTGCCGCCGGAAGGGGAGGCCCCTGCGCCGCCCGCGGGGAAGGCCCCTGCGCCCCTGGCGGGGAGGGACCCCGTGCCGCCGGAAGGGAGGGCCCCCGCGCCGCCCGCGCGGAAGGAGCCCGCGCCTCCCTCGCCGCCGCCCGCGGTATCCCGCTCCTGGACGGCAGGCAGCGCTTCGTAGTAGACCGTCTCCACCTCCTTGGCGACGAGCGGCCAGATCTCCGCGAGGAAGTCGGCGGGCTCACCGGCGTCGGCGCGGCGACGGAAGCGGGCGATCACCTCCGGTGTCAGGACCAGCGGCTCGTGGCGCCCCGACGGCCCCTTCGCGTTGTCCCCGCGCGCCTGGTACGGCACCCCGCGCCGCGAACCCGCGTACAGCTTCGGCTCGCGTCCGGACGGCCGGTAGACCAGCCCGCGTTCACCGTCCACCACGAACGAGCCGCCGCGGCCGGTCGTCAGCAGGGCCAGGTGGTCGAAGAAGGTCAGCCCCAGACCGCGCAGCACCACACGCTCACCGGCGGCGATCACCGACAGGTCGAGATCGGCCGGATTGGCGGGCGGGAAGTGGCGCAGTCCCGGCCGCCGGGCCGCGTAGTCGGCGAGCTGGGTGGTGGACTGGCCTGGAACCACCGGCAGGTGGCCCTGGGCGAGCACGACCGCGCTCAGCCCGGACAGCAGCGTGCCGTCGTCGAGTCGGAGCGACTGCAGCGGGTCCCTGGCGTCCGGAGGAGCGTCCCGGTCGTCCTCCAGCCGTACGGCGAGGGCCCGGTGGACCCGTACCTCCACCGTCCCCGGCGCGGAGCCCACGACACGGTCGAACGCCCATTCCAGATAGCGCCCGTAACAGGCGCGGGTGGGATACTCGTCCGGGCCGAGCCGCTCGCCGGGCCGGTCGGCGGCCCACTCGTACAGGCTCGGCCCCCGGCGCAACGGCCCCTCGCAGCCGACGCTGTCGTCGGTGAAGACGGTCACCTGCGAGGCCACCGTGTTCATCAGCAGCTCGGCGCTCTGGTCGGTGCGCCACACGCGCCCGGAACCGGGTGGCGCGGCGTCGACGACATGGACGATCAGCGGTGTGTCCGGGGCGAGTTCCGGGACCGAGGCGCAGAGCCGTTCGAGGACGCAGGTGCCGCGGGGGCCGGCGCCGACGAGGGCTATCGCGGAAGGAAGGGACGACTGCGCGGTACCTGCGGACAACACGTGCTCCCGGGGCATGTGGGGGGTGCATGACGGCCGCTGGAAGCGGACCGTCCGCCTCATCATGCCGGTGCGACGCCGCACCCCGCCGGGCCGGGTCGGCGTTGTCCCCGTATGCGGCCGGAACACAACGCCCGGTCACGGACCGTCCGTCAGGCTCCGCTCCAGCACGGTCGTCAGCCGCGCCGTTCCACCGTGCGTCTTTTCCCGGCCCTTCACCCGCTGAAGGCGCAGGGCGGCGGTGCGGCCCCGCAGCGTCAGCGTCATCAGCTGGTTGCCGAACCACGGCCCGCCCGTACGCTTCCAGTCCACGAATGGCGCGCCCGTGCGGCCGTGCCGCGCCAGCGCACGGCCCAGCCGCTTCGCGAACCGGCTCCAGCCGAAACGGAATCCGACCCGCAGTGCCGCGGGCACCGAGTTGTGCAGCGGTGAACACGTCAGCTGGAGCACACGCGCCACCGGCTGCCCGGCCGCCGGCCACACCGGCTCCGCCACATAGGCGTGATGCACGTCCCCGGAGAGCACGCACACGCTCGCCGGGGCGTCTTCACCGGCGCCCGCCTCCGCGATCATGCGCGTCAGCCTCTCGAACGAGGCCGGGAACGCCGCCCAGTGCTCCAGATCCGCAGCCCTGCGCACCCGCTCCGCGAACCGCGCCCAGCGCGCGCCGCGCTCGCCCCGGCACAGCGCCGCGTTCCACTCCTCCGCGTCGTGGATCAGCGGCGGCAGCAGCCACGGCAGTGAGCTGCCCACGAGCAGATGGTCCAGCGAGCCGCGGTCGGCAAGTGCCTGGTCGCGCAGCCACGCCGCCTCCTGCGGGTGGAGCATCGCCCGGTCGTGCTCCTCCAGCACCCGGCCGGCCCGCGTGTCCACCATCAGCAGCCGGGTGCGGCCGAAGTCGCGGCGGTAGCTCCAGCGGACCGTGGCCGGATGGGCATCGGCCCGCAGCGCGAACTCCCGCAGCGCCTCGGTCCCGTCCCCGGCCGCCCGCACCCGCCCGTACAGCTCGTCGGCGTCCAGCTCGGCGGGGGAGAGGTTGCCCAGGTGCTGGTACACCCAGTACGACATGAGCCCGCTGGTCACCCGCTCCTGCCACCAGGGCTTCGCCCGCATGTCCGCGAGCCAGGACGCGCTGGTGTTCCAGTCGTCGACCAGGTCGTGGTCGTCGAAGATCATGCAGCTCGGCACGGTCGACAGCAGCCAGCGCAGCTCGGGGTCGAGCCAGGACTCGTCGTACAGCCGGGTGTACTCCTCGAAGTCCGCGACCTGGTCCGTGGGCGCCGTGCGGCCCGCACCCGACGCGGCCCGCCGGTCCGCGATCCACCGCCGCGTCGGGTCCGACGTCTCGTCCGCGTACACCTGGTCACCGAGCAGGAGCAGCACGTCCGGGCGCGGAAGGCCGGGGTCGGCGGCGAGTGCGGCCGCGAGGGTGTCCAGGGCGTCGGGACCCACCCGGTCGTGCCCGCCGACAGGCGGCGCGGCCCAGCGGCACGAGCCGAAGGCGACGGTGACGGCCGCCGCGGGCACCTCGGGCGTACGGATCGTGCTGGGCGGGAAGGGCGAGTCGGGCAGCGGCCACACCCGCTCGCCGTCGAGCAGCACTTCGTAGGCCGTGGCCGTGCCCGGTGTGAGACCGGTCACCTGAACCAGCGCGTAGTCGTGGTCCGCGATCCGGAACGTGCGCGCGGAGCCGTGGGCGCCGCCTTCGCAGCGCACCTCGACCGCGCACGGGCGGTCCGCCTCGACCCAGACGGTCGCGCCGGTGCCCGTGTCCCAGTCCACGTACCGCAGCAGCGGTCCCAGGCGCAGCCCGGCCATGTGTGCCCCTTCCGGTCGCCCCGCACGGTACGGAACGAGCTTCCGTACGGTACGGAACGACGGGAGGGACGGCCTGGTTCCATACGGCCCGGTTCCTTGTGATCCGTTTTTCCGGCCGGTTCCTTACGGCCGGATTCCTGCAGCCCGATTCCTTGCGGTGGCGCCGTCAGCAGCCGTTCAGGATCGACTGGAGCGCGCTCTTCTCGGCGGAGTCCACCTTCAGGTTCCAGTAGTACTTCGTGTGCACCCACATGCGGGCGTACATGCAGCGGTAGGAGGTGACCGGGGGCAGCCACTCGGCCGGGTCCTGGTCGCCCTTGGCCTGGTTCACGTTGTCGGTGACCGCGATCAGCTGCGGGCGCGTGAGGTCGTTGGCGAACTGCTGACGCTTTGAGGTCGTCCAGCTGTTGGCGCCGGAGCGCCACGCCTCGGCCAGCGGGACGATGTGGTCGATGTCCACGTCGGAGGCCGCGTACCAGGTGGCGCCGTCGTACGGGGAGTACCAACTGCCGCTGACGGCCGCGCAACTGGAGTCCTGGACCACGTTGGAGCCGTCGCGCTTGAGGACGACCTCGCGGGTGTTGCACGCGCCCGACTGGGTGATCCAGTGCGGGAACAGGTCACGGCTGTAGCCCGTGGACGAGCCTTCGGGGGAGACGGTCAACTGGCTGAGGTAACTGCGGGCGGTGGACGCGCTGACGGGAGTGGGCGGGGCGGCCTGCGCGGCGGGAGCGGTGGCCAGCAGGCCGGTGGCCGCGACGGCGGAGGCTGCGGCGAGCACGGCTATACGGCGGGCATGACGCGCGTAGACACCAGACATGCGAACTCCTTCTGAGTGGGGGGAACGTGGCCACCCCTGCGCCCTTCGGTGCGGGAGGGGGCCCAGACGTGGCCATGCTGGCGGCGCCAGGTTTCTCGGGGGTGGGCGCCAGGTAACAGAGTGGCGACATGGGCACGTCACATCAAGGGTTCTGACGGACCGACACCCTCTCTTCCTCCGGCTAGGGTTGCCGCGTGCTGCTGCCGGTCAACCTCACACTCGGGGCCGTACTGGCCGTCCTGCTCGCCGTCGCGGCGACCGTCGCCGCCGTCGCCCACCTGGGCCGGTCCCGCGCGATCGCCGTCGCAGGCGTGCGCGCCGCGGCCCAACTCGCCGTCGTCTCCCTCGCCATCGGCTGGGTCGTCGAAGCCGTACCGCTGCTCCTGGCCTTCCTGCTGCTGATGTACGCAGTCGCCGTGCGCACCGCCGGTCGGCGCATCACCGCCAACGCCACCTGGTGGTGGGCCGCACTGCCCATCGCCGTCGGCGTGCTCCCGGTGGTCATGGCCCTGCTGCTGACCGGACTCGTCCCGGTGAAGGGCATCACGCTCGTCCCCGTGACCGGCATCCTCATCGGCGGCGCGCTCACCGCGACCGTCCTCGGCGGCCGCCGCGCGCTGGACGAACTGGCCCAACGCCGCGGCGAGGTGGAGGCGGGCCTCGCCCTCGGCCTGCTGGACCGGGACGCCCGCATGGAGGTGGCGCGCCTGCCCGCCTCCGACGCCCTGCTGCCCGGCCTCGACCAAACCCGGACCGTAGGGCTCGTCACACTCCCGGGGGCGTTCGTCGGCATGCTGCTCGGCGGCGCGTCACCGGTGGAGGCGGGCGCGGTGCAACTGTTCGTACTCGTCGCCCTGATGGCCGTCCAGGCCGTCGCGGTCGCGGTGGTGCTGGAGCTCGTCGCACGGGGGCGGCTGCACCGGGACGGCGCAGAGGCCGGGTCGCCGGGGCCCTAGGGAGGCTTGGGGGCCGGCGGGTCGGGACTTTGGGAAGGCGTGGGGCGGCCGGGTCGGGGTCCTGGGAAGGTGAGGGGCCGGGACCTGGGGAGGCGCGGGTACGGGCTGACCGAGCTCTCTGACGGGTCGGCCGGGCGGTCGCGTAGGCTGTAGGGCAAGAAGGGGAGTAGCTCTTCGCCGGAACGTCGACATACTGCCGGGCCTCGTGCCCGGCCGGCGCCCGGAGGCGGACTCGTACGCGCAGGAGGCCGCCGGCGAGACCTTCGGCCGCAGTGTCCATGTATGCATTCATGGTGCTGCCGTGCCGAAGCGACCCCTGAAACGCTCAGGACTCTCGGCAGGGCGGCGCCCGACCGATTGAGGGTTCCCATCCATGATCAGCCTCACCGTCATGGCGATCACGTTCGGCGTCGTCTTCCTCGCCGAGCTGCCCGACAAGACCGCGCTGGCCGGTCTGATGCTCGGCACGCGATACCGCGCCTCGTACGTCTTCGCAGGTGTCGCCGCCGCCTTCGCCGTCCATGTCGCGCTCGCCATCGCGGCGGGCAGCGTGCTGACCCTGCTGCCCAACCGGCTGGTGCAGGCCGTCGTCGGCCTCCTCTTCCTCACGGGCGCCCTGATGCTGCTCATGAAGAAGGACGACGGCGAGGAGGAGAGCGTCAAGGCCCCGGCCGACGAGTCCTTCTGGAAGGTCTCGGGCGCGGGTTTCATGCTCATCCTGGTCGCCGAGTTCGGCGATCTGACCCAGATCATGACCGCCAACCTCGCGGCCCGCTATGACAACCCGGTCTCCGTCGGCCTCGGCGCGGTACTGGCCCTGTGGGCCGTCGCCGCCATCGGCATCCTGGGCGGCCGGACCCTGATGCGGTACGTGCCGCTGCGCCTGATCACCAGGGTCGCCGCCGTGCTGATGCTGGCCCTCGCCGGGTTCAGCCTGTACGAGGCCCTCGCCGGCTGACCGGCGCTGCGCCGGGTTGCCCCGGAGCCAGGCCGGGACGGCGGGGTCAGTCCTGGTGGGCGTCGGCGGGCCGGGTCTCGCGGATGCCGAGCTGGATCGTTCCGTCGGTGCGGGCCGTGACGCCGAGATGCGTCAGGTCCGGAACGTACAGGTCCGGGGCGAAGGCCGCCGCGCGCGGGCCGACACCGACCACGCGCATGCCGGCCGCGCGAGCCGCCGTGATCCCGGCCTCGGAGTCCTCGAAGGCCACGCAGTCGGCGGGGTCGTGGCCCAGTTCGGCCGCACCCTTGAGGAAGCCTTCCGGGTCCGGCTTGCTCGCGCCCACGCACTCGGCGGTCACGCGGACCTCGGGCATCGGCAGGCCGGCCGCGTTCATCCGGGCGGTGGCGAGGGCCTGGTCGGCTGAGGTCACCAGGGCGTGGGGGAGGTGCGCGACGGCGGCCAGGAACGCGGGCGCGCCCTCTACGGGCACGACGCCGTCGGTGTCGGCGGTCTCCTGGGCGAGGAGGACGCGGTTGTCGGCGTGGTTCTCCTCCATGGGCCGGTCGGGGAGGAGCACGGCCATGGTCGCGTAGCCCTGGCGGCCGTGGACCACCTTGAGCACCTCGTCCGGGTCCAGTCCGTGGTCGAGGGCCCAGGCGCGCCAGCAGCGTTCGACCACGGCGTCCGAGTCGACGAGGGTGCCGTCCATGTCGATCAGCAGGGCACGGGCGGTCAGGACGGACGTGGCGGTGGCCGGCATCGGCATGGCTCTCCAGGGCGGGGGAGGGAGACAGAGCGGTTCCGCCCGCCGGTCAGGGAATACGGGCGGAACCACTTTGTTCCTACACGATACAAAAGAGGGCGGGTGAACGCCACCCCGCCGCATCGGTCCCGTCACGGCTCGCTCGTCTCCGCCTCCAGGGCCTTTCGCGTCTTGGCCCCGTACACGCCGAGCGGGTCCCCCTTGATGCCCCGGGCCGATTGGAACCGCGCCACCGCGTCCTCGACCGTCTCGTCGTAATTCCCGTCGGCGGGGCCCTCGTACAGCCGGATCTCCGCGAGTCGCAGCTGGAGCTCGGTCACCGCCGGGCCGCTGTCGCCCTGCTGCAGCGTCCTTGTCGAGGACCGCCCGGGCGGCTCCTCCGCAACGCTGCCGGTGGCCACGGCGGTCGACGGCGGCGCGCTCGGGGCCGCCGACGCCGGCCCGGACGACTCCGTGCCCCGCGTGCCGGAGGCCGAGGGCCGCGCCGACGCGGAGGACGACGCGGAGGCGGACGCCGAAGCGGAGGGCGTGCCGGTCACGGACTCCGGAGCGGAGGGCCCGTCGGGGCCGACGTTGAGGCTGGGGCCGGCGCTGTCCCGGTCGGGCATGGACACGCGGTCCCGTTCGTCGTCGCCGGAGAACAGGCCGCCGGCGAACGCGACCGTCGCCGCCACGGCGATGACGGCCGCACCGACGACGACGGCGACCGGCGCGCGCCGCCGCTGCCTGCGACGCCGGTCGGGGGGCGCGGCGCCGGGGGCGTGACCGTTGAGCGGCGCCAGCTCGTGGGTGTCGTCGTCCCCTCTCTCCGCGAACGCGGCGACGTCCCGGGGCACGGGCCCCCTCCCGCTCGCCCCGGGGGCCCGTACGACCCCGGCGACCGGGCCCCGCTCGTGTGCGACGGTCTCGGCGAGATCGGGCATCGCACCGGGTCCGCCCTGCGGAAAGGGCCCCTGCGGTACGCCCTCGCCGACCGGCCCGGCCACGAGCCCCAGCCCGCCGGCCCCCTGCCCGACGGTCCGGGGACCGTCGGGGACGCCGGAGCCCCCCGGTCCTCGATCCGTCGCGCCGTGCCCCTGGGCCGCCGGGCCGGGCGTCGCCGTCTCCGCAGTGGGTGCGGCGGGGCCGGAGGCCGGTGGCACCGTGATCGCGGGGGCCACCCCGGGGCCCACCGGGTCCCGCCACTGGGCCGTGGTGCCGGGCGTCACCGGCCCGGCCGGGCCCGGCTCCGGGATCCCGGTGCCCACCGGCCCCTGCGGTACGCCGCCGCCTGCTGCGAGCCCCGGCCCGCCGGGCACCTGCCCGATCGCCTGAGGGCCGTCCGCCCGCGGACCGTCCGCGCCCGGCCAGGCCGGAACCGCACTCGGCCCGTGACCAGCCGTGCCCGTCTCTTGAGGCACCGTGCCCGGAGAGTCCACCGGCCCCGGCCCCGGGCGCACCGCGCCCGGACGCTCCGTCGCGGGGCCGGGTGTCACCGGACCAGCCGCGGCCGACTCCGCGGGTATCGGGGGCGCCCCCAAGCCCACCATGCCTGCCTGCGGCGCCACCTCCGCCTGCGGCACCTCCGCCTGCGGCACCCCCGCCTGCGGCACCCCCGCCTGCGGCGGCAGCGAGAGGGGTGGGGGACCCGTGGGCGGGAGGGCCGGCTCGGGGAGCGTCACGTACGGACGTATCCGCAGCGGGTCGAAGTCCTCCGCCCGCGCGTGCGCCTGGCGCTCCGCATGCAGCGCCTCCGCCGCCCTCCGTGCGCAGTCGCATCCGAGCCCCGCGCCGCCGTCCGCGCGCAGCGGTCTGCCGCACTCGGTGCAGCTGTTTCCGGTCATGGCCGGTCCCCTCCCATTGGAATGCCGCCGATTATCCAGACGACCGGTGCCGCACCGCACAGCAGTCCAGCAGGTGCCACCCCGCGCCCGCCGCTCGGCAGGTCATAACAGGCCATAACCGAACACACCCACCACGATGGAGAGGAGCGCGAAGGAGATCCGTATGGCCCAGGAAGTGAGCACCGCGCAGTCGCACCCGGCCCCCGGAGAGGGACAGAGCCGCCGGACGGTGCTCGTCGCCATCGGGGCCCTGCTGCTGGGCATGCTGCTCGCCGCACTCGACCAGACCATCGTCGCCACCGCGCTGCCCACCATCGTCAGCGAATTGGGCGGCATGGACCATCTCTCCTGGGTGGTCACCGCCTACATGCTGGCCTCCACCGCCGCGACCCCCCTGTGGGGCAAACTCGGCGACCAGTACGGCCGGAAGAAGCTCTTCCAGGCCGCCATCGTCATCTTCCTCATCGGCTCCGCCCTGTGCGGCATCGCTCAGAACATGCCCCAGCTCATCCTCTTCCGTGCCCTCCAGGGCCTCGGCGGCGGCGGGCTCATGGTGTTGTCCATGGCGATCGTCGGCGACATCGTCGCGCCCCGCGAACGCGGCCGCTACCAGGGCCTGTTCGGTGCCGTCTTCGGCGCCACCAGCGTCCTCGGGCCGCTGCTGGGCGGATTCTTCACCGAACACCTCAGCTGGCGCTGGGTGTTCTACATCAACCTGCCCATCGGCGTCGTCGCGCTGCTCGTCATCGCCGCCGTCCTGCACATCCCGGTCCGCGCGACCCGGCACACCATCGACTACCTCGGCACGTTCCTCATCGCCTCCGTCGCCACCTGCCTCGTCCTCGTCGCCTCCCTCGGCGGCACCACCTGGGCCTGGGGCTCGGCGCGGATCGTCGGCCTCGCGGTGCTCGGCGTGCTGCTGCTGGTGGCGTTCGTGGCCGTCGAGCGGCGCGCCGCCGAGCCGGTGCTGCCGCTGAAGCTGTTCCGCATCAGGACGTTCAGTCTCGTCGCCGTCATCAGCTTCGTCATCGGCTTCGCGATGTTCGGGGCGATGACGTACCTGCCGACGTTCCTCCAGGTCGTGCAGGGTGTGTCGCCGACCATGTCCGGGGTGCACATGCTGCCGATGGTGCTCGGCATGCTGATCACCTCGACGGGGTCGGGCCAGATCGTCAGCCGTACCGGCCGCTGGAAGGTGTTCCCGCTCGCCGGCACGGCCGTCACGGCCGTCGGGCTCGTCCTGCTGCATCAGCTCAAGGAGTCCAGCTCCACCTGGCAGATGAGCGCGATCTTCTTCGTGTTCGGCGCCGGACTCGGCCTGGTCATGCAAGTGCTGGTGCTCGTCGTCCAGAACGCGGTCACCTACGAGGACCTGGGCGTCGCCACGTCCGGCGCGACGTTCTTCCGGTCCATCGGGGCGTCGTTCGGCGTCGCCGTCTTCGGCACCGTCTTCGCGGGCCGGCTGGAGAACAAGCTCACCGACGCGCTCGCCGGACAGCGGGTGCCGCCGGGCGCGGGGGCGTCCGAACTCGCCGCCGACCCGCGTGCCATCGCCGAACTTCCGCCGCAGCTACGCTCGTCCGTGCTCCACGCGTACGCCACGTCCATCACGGATGTCTTCCTCTACGCCGTGCCGGTCGTCGTCCTCGCGTTCCTCGTCGCCTGGTTCCTCAAGGAGGACAGGCTGCGCGGCTCGGTCACCGCGCCCGACCCGAGCCAGACCCTCGCCTCCAACCCGGTCGAACGCTCCTCGCACGACGAGTGCGCCCGTGCCCTGTCCGTCCTGGGTTCCCGCGAGGGCCGCCGGCACATCTACGAGAAGATCACCGCGCGCGCCGGGTACGACCTGCTGCCCGCGTCCAGCTGGCTGCTGCTGCGGATCAAACGGCAGGGCACGGTCGAACCGGCCCGCCTCGCCGAGACGACCCCCGTGCCGCTGCTGGCCGTCACCGAGGCGGCCCGGGAGGTCGAAGGACGGGGCCTGGCCCGCCGGGTGGGGCTGGACCTGCTGCTCACCGACGCGGGGGCGGAGGCGGCGGCCCGGCTGTCGCAGGCCCGTGAGGAGTCACTGGCGGAGCTGCTGGGCGACTGGTGGGGACCGGACCGGCCGACGGACCTGATCCAGCTGGTCCGCGAGCTCAACAGCGAGTTGTGCGGATCTGACGCGGAACGCCCGGACAGCCCCGAGCCGCGCGGTGATCACGAGCGGCCGGCGGTGGAGTACCCCCGCAGGCACTGAGCGCCGGGTGCGGGGCTACAGATCCTTGCCGTACCAGATCTCCATGTACGGGCCGGAGCAGTACGCCGGGATCTCCGCGTACCCGTGCCGGAGGTACAGCGGGCGGGCCTGCACCAGGTCCAGGCGGGTGTTGAGCACCATGCGGCCCGCGCCGAGCGCGCGGGCCTCGTGCTCCAGCAGGTCCATGAGGAGCCCCGCGCCCTTGCGGCCACGGAAGGCGGGACGTACGAACACGCGGGTCAGCTCGGCCCGTTCCGCGTCGAGCATCAGCACCCCGCCGCAGGCGGCGGGCTCGCCCCCGTACCGGCCGACGACGAACTGGCCCGTGGGCGGGACGAGCCGCTCGGCCTCGTCCCCGGCCAGCCCCTCGTCGATCTCGGCCTCGGTCGCCGCGCGCTTCCAGTAGCTGCCGGCGACATCGCCGTAGTAGGCGCGGCGCAGGGCGTAGGCGTCGTCGGTGTCGACGGCCTCGGGGGCGAGGGTCCACTCGGTCATCTGGACTCTGTATCCCCGCACGGGCCCGTTCCGCCAGCGAATTACGGCGCCGGAGCAGCGTCGACGCCCCCGGCGCTCACGGGCCCGGTCCAAGCCGGCAGGTGTCAGGCCTTGGGAGCGGCCTGCTGGATCACCTCGAAGGACCACACGGTGGACCCGCTCGCGGCCGGCCTGGGACGCTCGCCGCCCTCGCCACCGCCCTGGTGCGCCGCCTTCATGGGGCCCTCCATCCACGCCTGGAACGACTCCTCGTCGCGCCAGCGGGTGTAGACGAGGTACTGGTCGGTGCCTTCGACGGGTCGCAGGAGCTCGAACCACTCGAACCCGTCGGACGACTCGACGGCACCGGCGCGGGAGGCGAAGCGCTTTTCAAGGGTCTCGCGCTGCTCGGCAGGGACGGAGAGGACGTTGATCTTCACGATGCTCATGCGCCCATCCTGCCGCACGACACCGATGCAGCGCCGGGCGTCCCAGCGGCCGCGCGCCCGCCATGCCCCCGGGGACCCACCCCTCAATCGCCGGCGGGGCTGCTTGTGCGTGGCGCGCTCGTCAGGGCTCGCCCGGAGCCCCGCGCCTCGATTTCCCCTGCAGCGTGGCGGCCGTGGGCTGGGGGGGCACCCCGGTGAAGCCAGGAGGAGTGCCCTCAGCGGGGCTCCATGGCCGCCGGGCCGTAGGGGGATTGAGGACACCGCGCGAAAACGCGGTACATGGCCCAGGGCGAAGCCCTGAACGGGGGCTGGGGCAGCCCCGGCCGGCGCCCGCAGGGCCGGAAGGGTGGCGGCGCACGGGGCCCGGGCGAAGCCCCGACGCCCGCGCCCGCAGGGTCGCCAGCCGGCGCCCCCGGCTACGGAACGTCAGCCCACCACGCGCGCCACCAGCATCCCGTCCCAGCCCTTCGCGCCCACCGTCTGCACCACCGTCGCGTCCAGCTGCGGCTCCTCCGACACCAGCCGGTACATCTCTCGCGTCCCCGTGGTCGCCGGGTCGTCGGCCGACGCGTCCACGACCCGGCCGCCGCGGACCACGTTGTCCACCACGATCACGCTCCCCGGGCGCGTCAGGCGCAGCGCCCATTCCACGTAGCGCGCGTTGTTGGCCTTGTCCGCGTCGATGAAGACCAGGTCGAACGGGCCCGCGCCCGGTTCCGCCGCCAGGCGGGGCAGCAGGTCCAGGGCCGCGCCCGTCCTGACCTCGGCGACCCTGTCGCACCCCGCGCGGGCCAGGTTGGCGCGGGCCACGTCCGCGTGGGCGGGGTCGTATTCGAGTGAGATCAGCCGGCCGTCGGCGGGCAGCGCGCGGGCCAGCCAGATCGTGCTGTAGCCGCCCAGCGTGCCGATCTCCAGCGCTGTGCGCGCGCCCTGGATCCGGGCCAGCAGATGCAGCAGCTTGCCCTGGTTCGGGGCGACGCTGATCGCCGGGAGTCCGCCCGCCTCGCTCGCCGCGAGCGCCGACGTCAGCGCGTCGTCCTCGGGGACGAGAAGGTCGCCGATGTAGCGGTCGACGGCGTTCCACCGGTCCTGTGCGTGGTTCTCAGCAGCGTCGTCAGTCATACGGCCACGCTATTTCAGGCAGCAGGCGGCGGCACATGAATCGGCGCGGGAGGCACGACCCGCCTGCGCCGCCGGGTCCGTACCGCCCAGAGCGCAGCGGCCGTCGCGGCCGAGCCCAGCGTCAGCACCCACGCCGGTACGCCGCCGAACGTCAGCAGCTCGTCCTCCCACACCACCCGCCGAAAGGGTGTGTCCTCGGCCGTCGCCCGCAGTTCATGGTCGCCGTTGATCCGGGCCGGGTCGGGAAACTCCTGGTCGATCACGGTGAGGAAGCGTTCCTTCCCGCCGGTGAGACGGCCCAGCTCACCTTCGGGGGAGGTCAGCCTCCCCGCGTATGTCACCTCCGGCTCGCTGCCGCCGATCGCCGAGCGCGGCTCCATGCGGTGCTCGGCCAGCACGAACAGACCGAGGGACTGGGAGGTCTCCGCGCGCCTGGACAGCCGCATCGGATAGACGACTTCGTCGCTCGCGAACCGCAGCCGCAGGGGGTCGAGCGTGCCCGTCAGCACCGCGCCCTTCTCGCGCGGTGCGAGCCGTACGGCCACGTACTCCCAGCCCCGCTCGACGTACGGCCGCAGGTCCTCGTCGAGGCCGGCCGGCATCTCGAAGCCGTTCTCCTCCAGCCAGTCGCCGAGCGCGGCCGGGTCGGTCGCCGTCAGCCGGGCGACGTCGAAGTCCCCGAGCCGTTCGCGGCCGACCACGCCCACGCCGCCCCCGGCCGCCGCGTCCGGGGGCGGCGCGCCCGCCATGTCCACGTCGTCGAACGGCCAGTCACCGCTTCGGGGCCAGAAGTAGTGCCGCTCGCGGTGCTCGGGCGCGGCGATCCGCACCAGCTCGTCGAAGAGCGCGCCGTCGGCGAGCTCCACGGTGGCCCGCCCCGGCACCGGCATGATCCACGCCGCCCGCGGCGTGTCCGACGCGACCGTGAAGCGCATGACGATCTGCTCGGTGCTGCCGTCCCAGTCGACGACCGAGGTCTCCCGGCCCACGGCGATACGCGCGTTCGGATCGGGCACCATCGCCCCGCAGCCGCAGGCGTGCGCCGGTGCGATCAGTGTCCCCAGCTGGAGCACGAGCAGCGCCGACAGGATGACGAACGTGCGCGCGCGTGCCCCGAGTTCTTGTATGTTCCCCCGCATACCTCCTGTGACGATGTCGGGTGCCTCGACGGTTCCGGCTGGTCAGAGCCTTCTGGGTGCGGCACGACGGCAATAATCCGCCGGCAACGGGGTGACAGTCAGGTGAAGAGGGGGTTGCCTGAGTCTCTTCAACAGGGCAGCGCGACGCTCTACCGATGCCCCCTGGAGCAGGAGCAGGAGCAGGAGCAGGAGCAGGAGCAAGAGCAGAAGCAGGACCGGGACGACACGACGGCGGGGAGGCGCGGCGCGACGTGGCGAACGCGGCAGGCAGCGGGTGCGGCAGCACGGCGACGGGTTCGAGGATCGGCGCGGTCAGAGCGGCGCTGTGGCTCGTCGCCGCCCTCCTCGCCGTACGGCAGACGGCGGCGGTGCTGCGGCAGCCGCCCGGCGAACGGCTCACCGACCTGGAGACCTGGATCGGGCCCAGCGGTGTGCTGCACGTGACGGGCGGGCTCTACGACACCGACCGGTTCACCGGCACACCCTTCGCCGGCCTCGTGCTCAAGCCGTTCGCCCGCTCCGCCGAGCAGAGCCTCGGCATCGCCTGGACCTTCGGCACGCTGCTGCTCGTCGTCGCCCTCGGCCTCGTCGTCTCCGGCGCCCTGCCCGTGCCCGTGTCGCGTCGCAGCACCCTGCTCGCCGCCCCCGTCGCCATCAGCCTGCTGATGCTGTCCCTGCCCGTCCGCAACAGCTTCCACCTGGGCCAGACGAGCATCATCCCCGTCCTGCTCGTCCTCCTCGGCTGCTTCGCCGCGCGCGGCGAGAGGTCCTCCGGTCTGCTCATCGGCCTAGGCGCGGCCCTCCAGCCAACCGTCCTGCTCTTCGCGCCGCTGCTGTGGTTCACCGGCCGCCGGCAAGCCGCCGCGAGCGCCACAGGCACCTTCGCCGCCCTCTCCGTGCTCGCCTGGGCAGCGCTGCCCGGCGACTCGTGGACGTACTGGGTGCACCACGCCGCAGGAGCCGGGCTCGGCGACCGCCCGGACAGCATGGCCAACCAGTCCCTGCACGGCGCACTGCTCCGCTTCGGTCTCTCGGGTCCGCTGGAGATCGCCCTCTGTCTGCTGCTCGCCGCCGTCGTCGCGTTCCTCGGCCTGCGCCGCGCCGTTCGCTACGCCCGTGACGGCCAGCTCCTCCTGGCCGTCGCGCTGACCGGCTGCGTCGCCGTCGCCGTCTCCCCGACCGCCTGGCAGCACCAACTGCTGTGGGTGCTCCTCGCCGTCGTGGGCCGGGTCGGCAAGCGTGCCGGCGACCGCCTGCTGTGGCCGGTTCTCGTCGTCCTGGTGGTGACGCTCCCCGGCACGATGCTCCTGCCGAACATGACGGTGCTGCACCCGATCCGCGACAACGCGCTGCTCGTCGCCGCGGTGGCGGCGGCCTGCGCGGTGCCGTTCCTGTCGCTCGAATCGCCGCACTTCCGCCGCCCCGTGCCCACCCGGTACGCCCGGCCGGTTCCCGCGGGCTGGAGCCGCGTGCCGCTGCTGCCCTTATGGCGGCGGGCCCTGAGCCGACCGAACCTCCTCCTCGAACTGCTGGTGATTCGGGTCGGCTACTCGGTGTACTCGCACATCCGTGCCGCCGCGACCGGCAGCGTGGACGCGGCGGAGTCGCACGCCCGGCAGATCCACTCCGTCGAGGCCGCGCTCGGCATCGACATCGAGCACTGGGTCAACCAGGCGGTCGTACGGACGGACTGGGCCGAAGCCTTCTTCGACTTCTACTACACGTCCTTCCACTTCGTGGTCCCGCTGGGCATCCTCGCGATCCTCTACGTCCGCCGCCCGTCCGACTACCGCTGGGCCCGCTCCTCGCTGGCCCTCGCGACCGTTCTCGCCCTGCTGGGATTCTGGCTGTACCCGCTCGCGCCGCCGCGCCTGATGCC
Organism: Streptomyces sp. NPDC018833; assembly: GCF_044390825.1. Lineage (NCBI taxonomy): Bacteria > Bacillati > Actinomycetota > Actinomycetes > Kitasatosporales > Streptomycetaceae > Streptomyces > Streptomyces sp. NPDC018833. Next base: position 808,309 of record NZ_JBIRZM010000001.1, read on the forward strand.
GGGCATGGGGTTCGTCGACACCGTGCACGGACCGCAGGATCTGGCCCATCCCGACTACGGTGCGATGACCGCCGTCACCAACCAGTACGCGGCCATGCCGTCGCTGCACTTCGGCTGGTCGCTGTGGTGCGGCCTGGTCGTGCTGGTGCTCGCGCCCAGGCTGTGGATGAAGCTCCTCGCGCTCCTGCATCCGCTGTTCACGGTGTGCGCCATCGTCGCCACCGCCAACCACTGGGTGCTGGACGCGGTGGGCGGCGCGGCCGTCGTCGGCGCGGGCTTCGGCCTCACCTACGTCCTCGCCGGACGCCGCGAACTCCAGATCCCGGCACATGCGGTGCCCCCCGCACGGACGGCCGAGACCACGGAGGTCGCCACCACACGTGCGTGATCCCCGGTGGGTGCGGGACATGTTTCCCGAACCGACCGGGGTGTGGATCGTCGCGTTCAGCCATCCTCCGACACCTCGGCCGGTTCCGCCACTTGAGCGACGGCCGCGGCGACCTCGAACCAGACCGTCTTGCCGCCCTGCCTCCGGCTGTCCACGCCCCACTTGTCGACGACGGCGTCGAGCAGCGCCAGCCCGCGGCCGCCCTCGTCGTCCGCACCGGCGTGCCGCAGGACGGGCAGCCGGCCGGTGCCGTCCGACACCTCGACGCGTACGCCCTCGGGATGCCGCATGATCAGTAACGCGCAGTGCCGCCCGGGCACATGTCGAACCACGTTGGCCAGCAGTTCGGTGACCGCGAGCTCGACGGAGTCGGCGAGTTCGCGCAGTTTCCACAATGTCAGGTAGCAGCGGACGATCCGCCGGACGTGCCGCGCGGAGTGGGCGCCTGCGGTGAGGCGCATACCGTACTGGGGAATGTCTTCGTTCACGCCACGAGCGTGGCCTGCGGCGACTACGCTGGGCTACCGAACGTACGCAACGTGCTTTTCCGTTGCGGCAGTTGAGCAAGGGGGTCCGCCATGCCCGACGTCCGACACATCAACGCCCTCGACCCGAGCGCCTCGCCGCTCGACTACTACGGCTACGAGCTGCGCCGCTACCGCGAGACGGCGGGCCTGACGCAGAAACAGCTCGGCGGGATCGTCAACTACACGGGCTCCCTGGTGGGCCAGGTGGAGACGGCACGGAAGCTCCCGACGCGTGAGTTCACCGAACGGGTGGATGCCGCGCTCGGGGCGGGGGGCGCGCTCATCCGGCTGCTGCCGCTGGTACTGCGGCACCAGCTGCCGGTGTGGTTCCAGGGATACGCCGAGATCGAAGCCACTGCACGGCAGATTTATGCCTTTCAGCCGCAGCTCGTGCATGGGTTGTTGCAGACGGAGGCCTACGCGCACGCCGTCCTGGGCGTCATGACCACTGCCGGCGTCGTGGAGAAGGCGGCGGCGAGGATGGCGCGCCAGCGAATCCTGGACCGAGACAGGCCGCCGCTGTTGTGGATCGTGATGAGTGAAGCAGTGCTGTACCAGCGGCTCGGAGGCACGGCGGTCATGCGCGCACAACTGGCCCATCTGTTGACCTACCGGGAGGGCTCACGGGCCAACGTCCAGATCCTGCCGTTCGACGCAGGTGCGTACGCCGGATTCTCCGGGGCGTTCACGGTATTCCGCTTCCAGCGTGACCCGGACATGGCCTACATGGAGGATTACCGGTCCGGTCATTCCTCCGTCGACGCGCAGCAGGTCGAGGAGCTGTCCCTCCGCTACGCTCGCCTGCAAGCCGCCGCACTCTCCGTCGAGGACTCGGCTGAACTGATTCGCCACGTGATGGAGGAACGCTATGGGAAGCAAGACGCGGTGGCGTAAGTCGAGTTACAGCGACGACAAGGGGGGCGAGCGCGTCGAATGCGCCCCCCTCGGCGGCGCCGCCTGGCGCAAGTCCAGTTACAGCGACGACAAGGGGGGCGAATGCGTCCAGTGCGCCGTGCTCACCCACGCCGTCGCCGTCCGCGACTCCAAGGACATCACGCGCCCGGCCCTTCACCTCACCCCCGCCGCGTTCGCCGCGTTCGTCGACTCCCTGCGGTGATACGGGGCCTCTTCAGGCGCGGGCAACGACCAGCAATTACTGGCCCGCCCTCTCCTCCATGCTTCGAGCGGTCGTCCGCTCGCGTCCCCAGGCGGCCAGTGGCTGGAGTGCGTCGTTGAGGCGCTTGCCGTCCTCGGTCAGTGAGTACTCGACGCGGGGCGGCACCTCGTCGTAGGAGACGCGGTGCACGACGCCGTCTGCTTCCATCTCGCGCAGGTGGGAGGCGAGCACCTTCTCGGTGATCCCGGGAAGCAGTCGGCGCAGCTGGCCGAAGCGGCGGTAGGGGTGCTCGTGGAGTGCCCAGAGGATGAGTACCTTCCACTTGCCGCCGATCACCTCGATCGCGGTGTCGATCCCGCAGGTGTGTCCGTCTGGTGCGCCTGGCCGGTTCAGCGTCGTCATGCCCCACCCTTCTGCCCTGCTCACTCTCCCCGGGGTAACCACCTACTCCGAAGTGCGTACTTGATCACCTCCGGGCTCGTGACCAGCCTAATCGGCATGACACAGAACACTGTTGAGAAGAACTCCGTCACGCTGCTGGGCCTCGGCGCGATGGGCACCGCGCTGGCCCGTACCTGGCTTGCCGCCGGCCACCCGCTCACGGTCTGGAACCGCAGCCCGGCCCGTGCCGCGGCGCTCTCCGCCGAGGGGGCGGAGGTCGCGGACAGCGCCGCTGAGGCGGTCGCGGCGAACACCCTGGTCGTTGTCTGTCTGTTGGATGACGCCTCGGTCGACGAGGCGCTGGCCGGCACCGACCTGGCCGACCGGGACCTGGTCAACCTGACCACCAGCACCCCTGCCCAGGCCCGCGCCCGCGCCGAGTGGGCCCGCGAGCGCGGTGCCCGCTACCTGGACGGCGGGATCATGGCTGTTCCTCCGATGATCGGTGTCCCGGAGGCCGGCGGCTATGTCTTCTACAGCGGCTCGCGGGAGTTGTTCGAGCGGCATCAGGAGACGTTGGGCGTCCCGGCCGGCACCACCTACGTCGGCGAGGACGCGGGCTTCGCGGCCCTGCACGACGTGGCCCTGCTCAGTGCCATGTACGGGATGTTCGCCGGGGTCGCGCACGCCTTCGCCCTGATCCGCAAGGAGGACATCGACCCCGCGTCGCTCGCACCGCTGCTCGCCGACTGGCTCGTCGCGATGGCTCCGGCGGTTCACCAGACCGCCGACCAGCTGCGGAGCGGCGACTACACCAAGGGTGTCGTCTCCAATCTCGCCATGCAGGTAGCCGGTACGCCGACCTTCCTGAGCACTGCCGAGCAGCAGGGCGTCAGCCCGGAACTGCTCAGCCCTTACTTCGAGCTGATGCGCCGCCGCCTGGACGGGGGCGGCGGCGAGGAGGACCTGACGGGCGTCATCGACCTGCTGGTGTACTGACTGACCGCCTGCCGCCCCCGACCGCCCGTGCTGGTCGCAGCCCCCGCCGAGTGGCTGTGACCAGTTCTTTCGCAACAGCCGGCACCCCTTCGCGCCCGGACAGCGCGGCGCCACCGATGACGGCCCGGCCGGGCACCGGACGCCGATCGGCCCGGGCAGGGAACTCCAGCGCCCACCGCGGGAGGGGCACGGCTTCGACGCCGTGCTCAGGTGCCGCGCAGGGGACGTGGACACTCACGCAGATCGTTCCGGAGCAGTAGCGGATCGGTTATTCCGCGTAATCGCCGGGACAGCGGCCTCCTTCCCTCGACGGGAAGGAGGCCGCACTGTTCGTGACTGCGTCAATTCGCCGCGTGAGAAGCCGAGTTGACAGGAATTCAAAAAGGGCTGACCTGTATTTCGATCAGATTACGACATCCTTAAATGGGACTAGACCACAGCAGCTCAACGCGCGTAACTTCCTTGCCTGCGGGGCGAGTTGACTGATCATCAATTCAAGAGCGTTGATAACAGAACGACTTCGGAAAAGTCGATCCCAATTGTCGGAATTTTCCGTTCATTTGGTCTGGCAAGCTTTCGCGCACCCATCCCCTGACCAAGGAAGAGGTGCAGTTTGTCCAGACGCAGAAGACTCAAGAAGCCTGCGCGTCGTAAGTCCCGTCGACTCATACTCGGCACGGCCGCGGTCGCCGTCATGGCGGTCGTGGCCGGAGTGGCCTACCAGGCGACCCAGCCGGGGTCGGACGCAAACCGACCGCTGTCGCTCGCCCAGGGGGAGGCGCTCGCAGCGACCCCGCAGCCGGCCAAGGAACCGGCTCGCGACAAGGACCCCGAGCCGCTCAAGGAAGTGCCCAAGAGCGAGCCCGAGCGGGGCCTGATCTACGAAGGGCTGAAGCCCGCGCACGAGGGGGATCCGTGCGCGGGGGTGTACCGCACGGCCGGCGGTCACTGCACTCATGGCCCTGACGCCCCTCCGAAGGGCGTCGACATCAAGAAGGACACCCCGCCCGCGGTGAAGGCCGCCGCACCCGCGGAGGATCCGGCCAAGTCGGAGAGCGCGAAGCCTTCCGGGGGAGAGCTTCCGCGCACAACCGCACCCGCACTCGACGCCGCGACCCCGGCCAGTAAGGCGAGCAGCCCTCCCGCTGCCGGGGGGTCCACCTCGCATGCCCCCGCGGCGAACGGGCCCGCGGGGCAGACCGTGCGCTGCGACGGCGACGGCAACAGCGGCAACCGTGTCCAGGTGGTGTACGTGCACGCCCCAGGACGAGACCGGTACGCGGAGTACCTCCCGTCGTTCCGCAAGTGGGCCGCCGACGCCGACCTCATCTACTCGGAGAGCGCCAAGGACACCGGCGGGGTGCGGAACATCCGCTATGTGACGGCCGCCGACTGCACGCCGACCGTGCTCAACATCGAGCTCCCGGCCTCCGCGCTGTCCGAGTTCAGCGCCACGAACAGGGCGCTCGCGGCCAAGGGCCTCGACCGCCGTGACCGCAAGTACATGATCTTCGCCGACACGCAGGTCTACTGTGGCATCGGCAGCTTCGCCGGGGACGAGCGTCCCGGTCAGAACAACCTCAGCAACTTCGGCCCGTCCTACGGCCGTACCGACACCGGTTGCTGGGGCGGACACACCGCGGCGCACGAACTGGGCCACAACCTCGGCGCGGTGAACAACAGCGCACCCAACACCAGCCGGGGTGCGCACTGCACGGACGAGTACGACGTCATGTGCTACTCGGACACCCCGTACTACCCGAAGATGCGCTACGTCTGCCGGGGCCAGGAGTACGAGAACCGTCTGGACTGCAACCACGACGACTACTTCCACACCAACCCCCGGCAGGGCAGCTATCTCGCCACGCACTGGAACGTCGCGGACAACCAGTTCCTGATCAAGGGCAACACCGGGGGCCCCAACCCGAACCCCAGTCCGACGCCGACGACCCCGACGCCCAAGCCCACCCCGACGAACGGCTCCGGCACCGGGCCCGCCGTCACCGTCGGGCAGATCGGCCCGGACTCGGCAGTCGCCGGCTGGAGCGCGGTCAGCGGCGCGGCCTGGTACCAGATCTTCCTGAACGACCAGGCCATCGGCTGGGTGCAGGGGACCAGCGCCCGTGTCTACAACCTGAAGCCGGGAACGGACTACACCGTCTCCGTCTCGGTGCGTGACTCCTCGGGCCGCGACAGCGGTCGGGGCAAGGCGGCCTCGTTCCGCACCTCGGGCGGTGGTGGCGGTGGTACGACCCCCACGCCCAACACGCGCCATCTGCTGACCAACGGCGCGACCGGGAACGCGGCCGAGATCTGGGGCGGCAGGAGCGGTGACGGCACCGTCCTCGTCGGCTCGCAGCGCAACGGATACGCCCAGCAGCAGTGGTACTTCGACGGCGCGGGCAACGGCTACACCCGTATCCGTTCCGCCGTCTCCGGCAAGTGCCTCCAGGTCGGCGGCGCCCCCTCCGCCGGCATGTATGTGGCGCAGCAGCCCTGCGCCGACACCGCTGCCCAGCGGTGGAGGATCGCCCAGAGCGGCAACGGCGTGACGGTGACTGCCGGTGACAGCCGCTACGTCCTCGGTGTCAGCAACCGCCCGTACTACGGGTCGTGGCTGATCGAGCTGCAGAACGCGGCGGGCACGCCGGCCCAGGTATGGACGGTCCAGAAGGCCGCCTGAGTCTGAGGACCCCGCATCAGTTCCGATGACGGCCGGCGGGCCTGTGGCCCGCCGGCCGTTCCCATTCCACCCCCACCTCTCGTCCATGGAGGACATCGTCATGCGCCGAGCCCTCGTCCCGGCCGTCGCCACCGCGTTGGCGGGCGCGGCCCTGTCCCTGACCACCGCCACCGGCGTCGCCCTGGCTCACGGTGACACGCTGAAGGTGGAGATCACCGGACATGACTTCGGTCGCGTGCGGACGACCGTCACCTGGGAGAACGACAACGACCCGGTCGACGAGCGGGTCGCTGCCACGGTGAACGCGGTCAGCGCCGACGGGAGCAGGTCCCTCGGCCCCTTCAAGCTCGTCCGCGACCCCGCCTCGGCGACCGGTTACGCCACCGCCGAGGCGCTGCCCCCCGGGCGCTGGAGGGTCACCGTGGAGGCGGGCCATCCGGGGCTCGGCCGGGACGAGGAGGAGATCACGGTCTCTCCCGGGACCCCTGCCTCGCCCACGGCCGGCCCCGGCACGGCGCGGCCCACGGCCGGCCCCGGCACAGAGCGGCCCACGGCCGGAGGAGGTACGGCACAGCCCGAGTCCGCCACGCCCGACGAGTCCGCGGGACGCGACGGCAAGGGGCGGACCACCGCGGCTGCCGACCCTGACACAGCCGCCCGTTCCGGTACGGGGGGAACCGGCACCCTCCTGGTGGCAGGGGGAGTCCTGTTGGCGTGTGCGGCCGGTGCGGGCGTCGTCCGGCGCATCCGCCGCGCCGGGGCGCGGGGCGCCCGCTGACCTGGTTCCGACGAGGATGAGTTCCATCTCGTGGATGGCGAGGGACTTGCCGAGGCGGAAGTGCGGGCCTCCCCGCCGAAGCCCAGGTGGGGGTTGGGGTCGCGGGTGATGTCGAAGCGCTCGGGGTCGCTGTTGGCGGAGGAGTAGAACAGGCCGACCCGGTCGCCCTTCTTGAGCGGCGGCGCGGTAGATCTGGCGCGGATTGACGTCCGGCAAGCTGTGATCCAACGGTCCACCGACAGGGATGACGGTGAAACAGGGATGTGGGGGACCGACACCGTGTCGATCCCCCACATCCCTGTGTTGCCGTTCAGCCCAAGGTCTTCAGGGCTGCCCAGCCGCTCTCGCCGGCAGTGAAGCGGGTGCCATGAGTGGTCGCCTTGCCCGGGTAGAAGTAGAGCGCCCCGCCCGTGGTGACGGCCCAGAAGTCGGGGATTGCGTCTCCGTTTGCGTCGGGCGTGCCCTGCAGCATGGGGAACGCAGCACGTCCCCATCCCGTCGTGCCGTACACCACCTCTGCTCCGCCGGCGCCGGAGGTCGCGCTGGCGAAGGAGGTGAAGTCGACGCCGCCGCCGGCGGTGGGCTTGCCCTTGCGGAGCAGGAGGCCGCGGTCGGTGTCGGGTCCGCGCATGAGGAGGTCGGCGATGCCGTCGCCGCTGATGTCGCGGACGCCGATGACGTCGTAGCTGGTCCAGCCGCTCAGCCCGATCAGCTGGGCCTTGCTGAAGCTTGCCCCTGTGTATCCGGTGAAGGCCCAGAGCTGCTGTCCTGCCAGGGCGACGGCGTCCGGATTTCCGTCTCCGGTCACGTCCTCGGCGGCCACGAGCTGGGTGAGGGACGAGGGGGCAGGTGCGCCGTCGGGGAGCAGCACTTCCAGGCGTCGGCCGACCTCGAAACCGCCGTATCCGTCACCCGGATAGAGGTAGAGCTTGCCGTCGGGCATACGGGCGAGGAGATCGTTGATGCCATCGCCGGGGTACCAGTCCGTCGCGTGGCTGATCAGAGCGGGCTTGCCGTCGGCTCCAGTCCAGAAGCCGTCCTCGACCAAGGAGCCGTTGTCGTGGGCTCCAGGCATGTGAATGTTGACGTCGCCCATTTCGCCGGCATAACTCCGCAGGTTCCCGGCGCCGTCGACGGCGAGGAGGTCGGGGTACGCGTCACCGGTGAGGTCGCCGGGTGCGTCGCCAGTGTCTCGGGGGGAAACATAGAACAGGTACTTGGTGGGGGTGGGTGACGAGTTGCCCGCCGAGTCGTGGGCCTTGACGTAGAGGACGTTCAGCGCGGCTGTTGGGGGCTTGAGGGTGACAGTGGCGGAGGCACCCGCGCTGACGCTGACGCTCTTGTCATATGCCAGCGAGTTGAACGAGTAGCTGTACCGCACCGTGTCCGTCGAGCCGTCCGGACTGAAGGTGAAGGCTCCGGCGGTGCCGAACTTGGCGTCGCTCCAGTTTTCTCCGCTTCCGTCGTCCTCAGGAAACGTGATGGAGGCCACCTTCGGTGAGTTGGGCGCCGAGGAGTCATAGACGAAGCCGCAGTTGGCCAGACCGGGCGGGGCGTAGGTGGAGGCCGCGCCCGTGGAGTCGATGGCACGCACGGCCCAGAAGTAGGTCTTCCCGTTGTAGAAGTTGGTGCTCGTTCCGTCGGCGCCGTCCAGTGTGACGCTGGCATTGCCCGAAGAATCGACGAGTCTGTTGCCGTCGTAGATCCGTGTGCTGCTTCCGGACTGCCAGACGGCGAAGTTGAGGTACTTCAGGTCGTCAGGGTCCGGGTCGTAACCGTGCGCCGCGAACGTCAGGTCATGCTTGCCGACCGAGGCGTACGGGCTGGTGGTGTCGCAGTCCGGGCCCGGGTCCATCGTGAGCTTTGTGGGTTCTGCGGGTTTGCGGTTGTAGACGATGGTGATCTTGGGTGCGGACTCACCCTCTGCTGTGAACTTCTTCCAGGAGTACGAGGAGCTCTCATTGGTGGCATACAGGCCCATGGTGAAGGCGGTCCAGCCTTCTTCGGCGGCTTGCTGCGCGATGGACTTGGCGCCGACGTCGACATATGCGTCCGGGCACTGGGAGTTGTAGCCGTTCGCGAAGGAATCGGTCCAGATATGGGTTACGCGGGCGGGTTGATGATTCCAGGTGGTCGACGAGGAGATACCTCCGGTGTGCCAGACCTGCATCTCGCGGGGTTCGCACGACCAGGCGTAGGTCTCGCGCAGCCTGATCGTCGCCGAAGTGACCGTCGCGCCCTCGATGCTAGAGGTCCAGCCGAGGCGGAAGAAGGAGCGGGAAAGGCCATTGGTCGTCGACTCGTAGCCGACACGCGCCTCGGTCGTACCGCTGTTGTAGTTGGCACCGTCGTAGAAGCTGGACGTGGGGTGCTTTTGGTAGACCGTGGTCCAGTTCTTGGTCTTGCCCGTGATGGATGGATCGATGAAGACAGGCCAAACGGTGTCTTTGGCGGTCAGCAGGGACCGGGCCGGAGTAACCGAGAGCTCCGCCGAAGTGCTGCCCTGCCCTGTGAGTGCGGCCTTGCCGACCGCGCTGTGAGTGTCAGGCTGCGGGCCAAGCAGACCGGGCAGTGCAAAGACCTCCTCGGGGCTCGGACCGGTGACGCTCGTGATGCTGTGGTTGGAGTACTGCGCGCTCGTGCCCGCCGAACTCGTCTCTGTGCTGGTGGCCGGCACGGGTTCTTCGGGATGGCCCGGTCCGTTGGGATCCGTGGAGGGATTGTCGGTCAGCGGTTCCCCCGGTTCCTCGGAGTACGAAGGTGAGGGCACTGCGCTGGGCTCGACCGGCTCGGGGTCGGCCCCTTCTGTGACAGCGGGTTTGCCGGCCGAATCCCACATGTACGGAGTCGGTGAGACGGCTATCTCTTCGCCTGTGCCGTTCTTCCCCGTGACTACTTGGGTCACGGGATCCAGGTGGAAGGTCAGGTCTGAAGACGACAGTTGGTAGGAAAGCGTGTCGAGAGCAGGATTGGCCGCCGCCTCGGGGCTGTGCACGATCAGGACATGGCTGAAACCACTGTCCCGAGCGGTCAACAGCAGGTCCACCCCCTCGAACACACCGCGGTACAGGGCGCGAGACCCCTCGACGACCGGAGTCGGGAGCGCGCCGGGCCAGCGCATGGTGAGCTCATGTCCCTGGGAGGTGAAGGTGATCAGGTCGCTGTAGGACGTGTTCACCCCTGACGCCTGGGCATGGCTGCTGGAGGCTGCGCGGGAGACCGTGAAGGACGCGCGCTTGACGGTGCCGGTGCTTGTACTGCTCTTGCCCGTGTGGAAGATCACCGGGTCGGCCGCCGCCTTGGGCGCCCAGCCGTTGTGCACACGAACCAATGTGGTGTCGATCGGCTTCCACTGGCCGTCGACCTTGGCGCGGATCGGCGCGGCGTGCGAGGTCAGTTCGAAGCTGCCGTCCGGAAGGGCGTACGTGGTCGATGTCGCGCTGGCCAGAGCGGAGACCTCGACGCGTTTGCCGCTCTCACGAGCCTTCTTCTGTGCCGCGTTCTGGTCGAGGGAGCCTGATGCCTTTGCCGGGCGTTGGGGCGCGGCATCATCCTGATCCTCCCAGGGCACGGTCAGCAAGGCGACACAGAGACCGGCCGCCACCAATGCGGCGACTCCCGCCCCGGTGCGCCGGGGCACGCCCCGGATGAGACGACGACGATCCACGGTGCTGGCTTCCCCTCCCCAGAACAGCAGCCTCCGGGCAGAGCCGGCTGTTGCCGTGACGTTCGCTTGGCGCCCCGTGACGTTCCTGTGGTCTGTCGAGGTGCGAACTCAGGAACGGACCACTGATGGGTTGGGGCTGGAGAAGCATCGCGGATGCATCACGTGTCCTCCACATGTGTGTCCGCCCAGTTTCTGAGCGACTCACGCGGGCCGAGTCAGGGAACCGCAGTGTGCACGCGCGCATCTTGATTGGCGAGGGCTTGCTGCCGGTGTGGCGAAGCAGGACAAGAGCCGCTTTATGAACACCCAATGGCCGCTTGATGGTGGCGTTTGTTGGCACATGACCTAGATGCCGCGAGCATGGCAACTACTCCTTGGTCAGGCCAAGAGTCCGCATCTGATGATCTAAGTCGGCAATTGGTCAGGTCCATATCCAATTGACGTGTGATCAGAATTACAACAAGCCTTCATGTATTTGACGGCGTGTGAAGAAATGACTGAACATGCCGCAGCAAACAACCTTGCTGGACTTTGCCTGTCTGCTGCACCGAGGGCTGAGGCCGCATCAACTGTGGGGGGCCGCAGTCGTCATGTGGGGACCACTTTCGTGGAGCGGGCGGGGACGTCTCTCCGGCACAAGGGCCGAACGGCACAGACGCGTGCGCCGACGTGTAGCTGTCATCGGCCCGGTCGCACTGGCACTGACCGTGGGGATGCTGCCGTCGGCGTATGCCTTGCCACCGGACAGCGACCGCTCCCAAGTCGAATTGGTCGACCTGCCTGAGGCCCAAGAGGCAAAGGGCCAGGACGGCGGCGGTCTGGCGGCGATGATGACGCCGGAGATTCCTGCGGAGAAGGAGTACGAGCCGACGAAGACAGTCGCCCCGGTGGGTGCCGCGGCCACCGAGACAGTGACGGGACTGACGCCGGGTAAAACCGTGCCGGTCGGCACCCTGCCCGTCGCGGTCGGCGCGCCGGCTTCTGCCACGGTCGAACAGAGCACGGCGCTTGAGGGCGACTGGCAGGTGTCGCTGGCCGATCAGACCGAACTTGCCGACACCGAGATCGAGGGTCTGGTCTTCACCGTCAGGCCTCCTGCCGCGGCGACTGGCACGGCGCTGGTGGCGCTGGACTACACGGAGTTCGCTGAGTTGTACGGTGCCAACTGGGCGGACCGCCTCCAGTTGGTGCAGTACCCGTCCTGCTTCCTGACCACCCCGGACATCGAGGGATGCTCGGAACCGACCGAGGTCGACACGAAGAATGTGGTGGCGCCGAAGACGACCGACGTCTCCGGTGACGGCAAGCTGGACGGCAGCCGCAGAATCGAGGCCACCGTCGATGTCGCGTCTCTGACCGACCCCGCTGCCGGTACCGCCTCTTCCGCGTCCACCGATTCCCTCGACGGCCCCACCACAGCCACCAATGCGGTGTACCGCACAGGTAGCGCTCCGAAGACGGTCACACCGTCGGTCGCTCGTGCCGCGACGAATTCCGGCTCCTCTGTCCTCGTGGCCACCTCCTCGGGCAGTGGCGCGAAGGGCGACTTCTCGGCGACGCCGCTGCCCAGCGCGGGCTCCTGGTCGGCCGGTACGAGTTCGGGAGCGTTCTCCTACACGTACGCGATGCAGGCACCGACCGTACCGGGCGGGCCGTCGCCGAGTCTGGGCTTTACTTACAACTCCCAGGCCGTGGACGGCCGTACGTCGGCCCCACCAACAATCAGGCGTCATGGATCGGCGACGGCTGGGACTATAACCCCGGTTCCATCACCCGCACCTATCGGGCATGCCGGGACGACCGGACGAACGGCAACAACAAGGACCGCAAGACCGGTGACCTGTGCTGGGGCTCGTACAACGCGACCCTGACACTTGGCGGCACCACCACCGAGCTGGTGCTCCCCGACGGTGCATCTCCGGAGTCCAACAAGTGGCTCACCGCCAATGGAGACGGCTCGCGGGTCGAGCTGCTGACGGACACCTCCCTCGGCAACGGCGACGACAACGGCGAATACTGGCGCGTCACCACCCGTGACGGCATCCAGTACTACTTCGGCCTGCACAAGCTCCCCGGCTGGAGCGAGAACAGCGTCGACCCCGACGACCCTCTCACCAACTCGGTCTTCAGCGTTCCGGTCGCCGGCAACCAGGCCGGCGAACCCTGCTACAAGACCGCGTTCGCCGACTCCTTCTGCAAGCAGGCCTGGCGCTGGAACCTGGACTATGTCGTGGATCCCAGTGGCAGCGCCATGTCCCTGTGGTGGAAGAAGGAGGCCAACTACTTCGCGCAGAACCTCAAATTCAAAAGCCCCCAAGAGTACGACCGCGGCGGCTACTTGACTCGGATCGACTACGGGCAGCGCGAAAGCACCCTGTTCGATGCCGCTCCGCTCTCCCGTGTCGCCTTCGGCGTCGACGAGCGCTGCTTCGTCGAGGACGGCATCGCGTGCTCGGAAGCGAACTTCACCTCGGGCGACTTCGCGAAGAACCGCATCTGGTACGACACTCCGGCGGACCTCTACTGCTCGGGCGCGGTAGGGAAGGAGTGCTACGTCCCGGTGCCCTCGTTTTGGTCGCGCATCCGCCTGAACCAGGTCACCACCTATGCCCAGCGGGTGGAGGGCTCGACGGCGCTCAAGGAGGTGGACTCCTGGACGCTCACGCAGTCGCTGCCCGCGGAGCGGACCGACGAGGGCACCGCACTATGGCTGGAGTCCATCACCCGCCGGGGCTACGGACCTTCGGGCGAGAGCATCCGCCTGCGTCCGGTGACCTTCGTCGCCAACACCGTCCGTATGCCCAACCGCGTCAAGGAGGGGGCCAGCGATCCGAACCCCACGTTCGACCGGCTGCGCATCGAGCGCGTCATCAACGAGTACGGCGGCGAGACCTTCGTCGACTACCGCGAGCCGGTCGGCGCGTGTGCGAGCGGGAGCGGCTTCCCGGCCGTGGAGAAGAACAGCGGCCTGTGCTTCCCGGCCCATTGGCATCCTGATCCCGACAAGGCCGACGAGTCCATCGACTGGTTCAACAAGTACATCGTCGACCACGTCCAGGAGTTGCCCGCGGTCAAGGGTGTGCCGGGCACCACGACGTCCTACGAGTACGCAGAGGCTGGAGACGCTGCTTGGGCGCTGAACCAGGCCGAATTCTCCAAGGAGAAGACCCGGACGTACGACCAGTGGCGTGGCTACGGGCTGGTCCGCACGATCACGGGCGCGGACTCGGACGACCCGCACCAAGGCACCAAGCGCTCCATGTCCGAGACGCGCTACTTCCGAGGCATGCACGGTGACCCCCTGCCTGGGGGCATCAGTCGCGACATCACGGTGCGCGACCACGACGGAGCCGTGATCGCCGAGGATCAGCTCGCATTCCAGGGACGTGTCGCGGAAACGCTCACGTATGACGGCTACAACGGGAACCTGGTGTCCCGTTCCGTCGACTACCCTCAGGCGACAGTGCTGGCCACCCGCACGCGCACCGGCGGCATCCCCGCGCTGAAGGCGTACCGCGTCCAGGACAGCCACAGCATCACGACCACGCGCTCGTCCGGTACGCGGGGCGACGACACCCGTAACTGGCGCAGCCTGCGCACCAACACCACCTATGAGCCCACGTACGGCTTGCCCACCAAGGTGGAGAGCCTCGGAGACACTGACAGGTCCGGGGACGAGTCCTGCTCGGTGATGTCGTACGTGCACAACACCGGCAAGCACCTCATCGGCCTGGCGAAGGAGACGCTGACCACCGCGGGTACCTGCGCGGAAGCAGCGGGCGCGACGGCGGCCGACTGGATATCCGGTTCCCGGGTCGCCTACGACGAGGGTGTGTTCGGCGCGGATCCGGTGTTGGGACTCGCCACCACGACGTGGGACATCAGCGGTTCCGGCGGCAGCTGGACGCAGAGCGGCACCGTCCAGTACGACAGCTACGGCCGTCCGACATCTGCCACGGACGCGGCAGGCAACGCGTCCACCACCGCGTACACCCCGGCTACCGGCCAGGTGTACAAGATCACCACCACCAACGCGCTCAACCACACTCAGTCGTCGGAGATCGAGCCGGGCCGCGGGACCACGCTCAAGGAGACCGACGCCAACGGCCGGACAACGTCCTTCGCGTACGACGCGCTGGGCAGGACAACGGCCGGCTGGCGGACCTCGCAGTCCACGAGCGAGGCCGCTTCGATCAGGATGGAGTACAACACCACCCCCGGAGAGCCGGTCTCCGTGGTGACCTCGACGCTCGACGACAACGGTAAGTACACCGACTCGGTCGTCTTCTACGACGGGCTGGGCCGTGAGCGCCAGCGGCAGCAACCGGCGGTCGGTAAAGGGCGTTTGATTACCGACATCATCTACAGCGCCAACGGCACTATCGAGCGCACCAACAATGCCTATTACGCCGCCGGTGAGCCACAGCCGGTGATGTACGAAGTCGCCTCGGACTTCAACGTTCCCAACGCGACGCTCTACAAATACGACGGCGCGGGTCGAGTGCTGGCGGAAACCCCGTACGAAGGCGGCTCGACCAGAGACGAGAAGGCGACTCGCTACGAGTACGGCTTCGACTACTCCACCGTCATCAATCCGACCGGCGCCACCTCTCAGCGTACGTGGAGCGACGCCCTCGGCCGGACCGTACGAGTGGACACGTACACGGACGCCGCAAGGACCGCCACGCCGCGCAAGACGATCTACGAGTACGACAGGCGCGGAAACCAGGTCAAGGCCACGGACACCAAGGGCAACACCTGGTCCTGGACCTATGACGCCCGTGGTCGGCAGACCTCTGCCACGGACCCCGACACGGGGACGACCTCCACCACCTACGACGCACTGAACCGTCCGGTCACCAGCACGAGCGACCGAGAGGGCGCACAGAAGATCACGGTGTGGAACGGGTACGACAAACTGTCGCGTCCGACCGAGCAGCGCCTCGCCTCCTCCACCGGCACCCTGCTGACCTCGAACACCTATGACACCGTCGTCGGCGGACTCGGCCTGCCCGCCTCGACAACCCGCTACACCGATGGCCTCGGCTACAGCACCACGATCACGGGCTACACGAAGGACTACCAGCCGACCGGCAAGAAGGTCACGCTGCCTCAGACGGTTGCGACGCTCTACGGCCTGGACGCGACCTACCAGTACTCGTACGAGTACAGCGAGATGGGGCTGCCGAAGTCGGTCTCGCTGCCGACCGCGGGTGCGCTGGGCGCAGAAAAGGTGATCACTCGCTACAACGACGACGGGCTGCCGATCTCGACATCGGGCCTCGACTGGTACACCGCCGAGACCAACTACAGCGTCTACGGCGAAGTGCTGCGCGTCGTCAGCGGAGAGCACCCGAACCGGGTCTGGACCACCAACCTGTTCGACGAGCGGACCGGGGAACTCACGGAGAGCATTGTCGACCGCGAGCACACAGACGTTCCGACGGGAGGCCCGGGCCACCGTGTGAACGCCCGCTCCTACGCGTACGACCCGGCCGGCAACGTCACGAAGATCGAGGACACTGCCAACGCGATCACCGATCGGCAGTGCTTCCGTTACGACGTGCTGGGACAGCTGACCAGGGCGTGGACCTCCGACGACAAGGAGTGCGCCTCTGACGCAGCGGGCGCGCCCATGTCGGTGACGCTGGGGGCGGCGGCCGATGGCTACCACAAGGAGTACCGGTACGACGAACTCGGTAACCGCACCGAGATGGCCGACCATCGCATGAAGCTCGTCGACCACGACGCGAGTGCGTCCACCCCGCCGGTCACCGAGGCTGACCCGGTCAACGACACGAAGACGACGTACACGTACGGCGACGCCGGAAAGCAGCCGCACACACTGACCGGAATGACCTCGGAGTACACGACGGACAAGGGGGCGCGGGTCACTGAGGCTTCGACGCGCACCTACGACGACGCCGGCAACATGGTGTCCCGTGTCGACGGCGGCGACGAGCAGTCACTGTCGTGGACCTGGGACGGCAAGGTCGAAAAGGTCACAGGCTTCGGCGACAGGGGCGCCGGCGCGTGGACCGGTGTTGACGGTAAGTGCCTCGATCTGTCCTTGGCCTCCACGGCCCCCGGGACGGCGCTGCAACTGTTTACGTGCAACGGATCGCGAGCCCAGAAGTTCCGGATCGAGGCATTCTCGGTCACGGACTCGTCCAAGGGCGCGCTGAAGGTACTCGGCAAGTGTGCCGTGCCCAAGGACGGCGGTACGGCTGACGGCACCGCGGTCGTGATCGCGGACTGCACGGGCGCAGACGCCCAGCACTGGAGTGCCGTGGCGGCGGGCAACAAGCTCAAGCACGTGACATCGGGCAAGTGTCTGGCCGTGCCGGGAGCGACTCCCGCGAACGGCACCGACCTTGTGCTGTCTGCCTGCGACACGAGCGGCGCGGTCCAGTCCTGGAAGCCGGCCAACGAGACCACCTACGTCTACGGACCCGGTGGCGAGCGCTTGATGGCACTCACTTCGAGTGAGCGGATCCTCTACCTCGGGGACACCACGGTCTCGATCGGCGTGAACGGCGCGCATTCCTACAGCGAGCGCTACTACGCCCAGCCCGGCGCACCGACCGTGATGCGGCATGTTCAGGGAACGGGGGCCGCGGAACTGTCGATGCAGGTGTCGGACCAGACCGGCACCGCGTACGTCAACGTGAAGCTCGGCGCCGGCAACGCAGTGAAGTTCAACAAGCTGGACCCGTTCGGCGTGAAGCGGTCCGAGCACGCCACCTGGCGTTCCGCTCGGGGGTTCATCGGGGGCGACGAGGACAGTGCCACCGGCCTGGTCCACCTGGGAGCGCGAGAATACGACCCGTCCACGGGACGGTTCATCTCGGCGGACCCGGTCCTGGACCTGGCCGACCCGGTCCAGATGAACGGGTACGTGTACTGCGAGAACAACCCGGTCACCTTCGCCGACCCGACGGGTCTGGCGTCGGACGGCGGCGGCGTGGGCGACAGCTACTACGGCGGCGCGGAGGGATCCGAGGCCTGGGCGAAGCAGCAGCTGAGCCTGTCCATTGGCGACATCATCCTGAGTGTCGGCTGGGCGGTGCTCAAGGAGTTCATCGGCTGGGATTCCATCGTTGGCTGCTTCTCTCGTGGCGACCTATGGGCCTGCGGAAGCCTGTTCCTTCAGGCGATTCCGGCCGCCAAGATCGCCAAGATTCCTGCGATCGTCAGCGCGGCAAACAAGATCGCGGGAGCGATCAACGCCTGGATCAAGGCCAAGGAGAAGGCCCGCAAGATCATCGAGATGGCCAAGGCGGCGAGGGAAGCCGCCCGGAAGGCCGCAGCGGCGAAGAAGGCGGCGGCCGAGAAGGCCGCGCAACTAGCCAAGCAGGCGCAGGAGGCAGCGACCAGAGCCGCAAAAAAGACGGCACAGAAAACAGGAAACGCTGTACAGAAGACACAGAAGGCCACTGCACGGAAGTCTCAGAACAACGCGCCGGCGAAGAAGTCAGCGGGCTCTCAGCCCAAGAAGACTGCAGAGCCGAAGGCAGCGGACAGAGACAGCGGCGATGGCGGCAGCTGTTCGACCGACAACAGCTTCACGCCGGGCACGCTGGTTCTGATGGCAGACGGCTCCACCAAGCCGATCAAGGACGTCAAGAACGGCGACAAGGTCCTGGCCACCGACCCGGAGACGGGCGACACCAAGGTCGAGACGGTCACTGCCGAGATCAAGGGCAAGGGCGTCAAGCACCTGGTCAAGGTCACGATCGACACGGATGGCGACAGGGGAACCAAGACGGCGACGGTCACGGCGACTGTGGGCCACCCGTTCTGGGTGCCTGAGCTGGGCGAGTGGCTGGACGCCACGGATCTGAAGAGGGGCCAGTGGCTCCGTACCAGCGCCGGCACACACGTCCAGATCTCGGCGATCGAACGGTGGACGGCCCAGTCGGCAGCGGTTCACAACCTGACCGTCAGTGACCTGCACACGTACTATGTGCTGGCGGGCGAGACACCGGTACTCGTTCATAATGCAACGCCAGGTCAGAAGTGCGATCTGACGCTGGGTGCTGGTCCGAATGCCCGAGAGGGAGTAGGCCTGGAGAACGGGGACATTGAAGCAGATGGCGTTCGAGATCTGATCAATGAATCCGGAAATAAGCACGGCTGCCACACTTGCGATGCCACGACCCCCGGCACCAAGGACGGGGACTGGATTCCAGATCACCAGCCGCCATCTAGTCTCGTCGCTCCCGGATCTCCTCAGACGGCGTATCCTCACTGTCTGCCCTGCGCTAGGCGGCAGGGTGGGGTCGTCTCACAACTTTCACAAGGAAAGAGCAAGAAGGAATGGTAGCTAATAGCCCTGTGGTTGCATTCCTGGCAAAAATCGAGCACGGATGCCTGATCTTGCGGGATGCGGGAAGTGGCGACGACATCAGCGACTGGGACCCGGCGTCAAGCAGCTGGTATCGAGAGGGCAGTTCACTCATCTTCGGCGTCCAGGCCAGTGTCGATGGCCCTGTCGAATGCGAGGTATGGAAGTCGACTCCGCCTGTGGTGCTTCCTGCGAACCTCTTTGAGGTGTCACTCCCATGTCCGTCCGGGTGGCTCGTATTGCACGACCCGAACGAATACGCCCGAATGCAATTCGTGGGATTCCGTGGCTCTGTGATCTGCTCAGTAATGGTGGATGATCCGCAATTTCCGTCAAAGGTTCAGATCTTGCTGAGGGGAGAAGGTAAGTAGCTTCTTGACACTCGCAGGAACGGGCGACGCTCTATTCGGCGGTCTCGCCAGTTTCTCGCATGCGGCGTGAGGGCGTCGTTCCGCTGGGGGATGCCGGCCTTCCTGCGCGATTCCGAACTGCAAAATTGAAGCCCCGTCAGATGCGTCCTGATGGGGCTTCTGCATGGGGTGACGGCATAGTCGACGGCAACGTCAGCGGACGATGGCTCCGCACAGTGGCGGGTCGTTGCCTTCGTCGCGGGTCGGCTCGTGGCCAGCAGGACCGTCGAGCGCGGTGCTGAGGGTGTCAACGGCGTCGCACCGGCTCCGCGTCCGGCTCGCGGTCGGGCTGCAGAGTCCAGGTCTCGTAGCGCAGGACGGAGCGAGGGGTCACCGTCCCCACCTCCGGTTGGCCACGGCCACCTTGGCGCTCAACTCCTCGGCCGGGGTCGGCGGACGTACGTCCTCGGGCGGCACGTCCCACTCCCGGCCACCGCGCGGCGGCCGAAGCTGCACGTACGGCCCCACATGCCCCATCACCACGCCAACGCGGCCGTTCCGCCGGTCGACCATCACGTCGCCCACACCGGGCGAAACGGTGTGCTGGCCCGTGTCAGGGTTGCCGTCCGTCATCGTGACCACCCCGGACAGGCGGTCCGCGACCGGGCATCCAGTCGCAGGGCGGGAACACATCGTGTGGCGCTCACTGGCACGTTGAGGCTCCTCGGCGGCGTGAATCCGTGCCCCTGGGCCTGTCGGTGCCGCAGGGTCGGCACCGATCCTCACGCCGGTCGCCAGGACGAAGGAACCTCCACCAAACCCCACTCCGGGACGTCCTGCACCATGTAGAACGTCCCTGGTGCCGTCCCGAGACCAAGGGGGAGACTCGTGCCGAACGAGAGACTACGAGCCGTCATGGCAGCCGGAGGCTGGACGTACGCCACCCTCGCCCAGCAGGTCGAGGTCGATCCCAAGTCGGTCGAGCGCTGGGTGAACCTGGGGCGCATCCCACGTCATGCCACAGCCTTGCAGGCGGCCAAAGCCCTGGGAGAAGACGTGCACGCACTCTGGCCGGCGCTCCGCCAAGCCCGCCCTGCCCGCGCCATCAGCCCTGAGTTGGTGGCGCTCTACGAGCAGCGGGCCGACATCCCCGTTTCGGCGTTCACCGACCTGATGGCGCAGGCCCGGGAACGGATCGACATCCTCGTCTACGCGGCCGTCTTCCTCCACGAGGCGTATCCGCGGCTGAACGAACTCCTCACCGAACGCGCCGCCGAAGGACGCACCGTCCGCATCGCGATCGGAGACGCCGACAGTGACAACGTCCAAGCCCGTGGTCGGGAGGAGCGGTTCGGCCACGGCATCGAATCCCGCTGCCGCCTCGCGCTCATGCACTACAGGCCGCTCGTCGGCATTCCCGGCATCGAAGTCCGCATCCACGGCACCACGCTATACAACTCCCTCTATCGCGCCGACGACCAGCAACTCGTCAACGCCCATGTCTGGAGCGTCAACGCGTACGCCGCCCCCGTATGGCATCTTCGCCGTCACCAGGAGAGCCGCATTTTCGACACCTACTCCGAGAGCTTCGACGCCGTGTGGACGACGGCAACCCCCGTACGAGAGGAAGGCTGACCGTGGCCCGCACCGAGTACTACGACGACCCGAACGCGCCCAAGCCGAACAGCATGGTCGTCGCCGCCTCCGCCGTCGTCACCGACGACCACGGGCGCATTCTCCTCCAGCGCCGCCGCGACAACGACCTGTGGGCACTGCCCGGTGGCGGCATGGACCTCACCGACTCCCTGCCCGGCACGGCCGTCCGCGAAGTCAAGGAAGAGACCGGCCTCGACGTCGAGATCACTGGCCTGGTCGGCACCTACACCGATCCGAAACACATCATCGCCTACACCGACGGCGAGGTCCGGCGGCAGTTCAACGTCTGCTTCACCGCCCGCATCACCGGCGGCCGGCTGGAGATCTCCGACGAGTCCACCGAACTACGGTTCGTGCCCCCAGAAGAGATCGAGCAGTTGCTGATGCACCGCACCCAACGGCTCCGGCTCCAGCACTTCCTGGAACAGCGCGAGAAGCCGTACCTGGGCTGAACCGCCTGACGGCAGTAGCGACGGCAACAAGCCCGCACAACCACGGACACCCACGCACTTCATCGGACCAGCACCGCGCTTGACCTGCGAAAGGTAGGTACGTTCGCGGCACCGGTGGTCAAGTCGACATCACCTCGACCGAACTCAATGGACCGCCACCTTCCACGGGTCAGCTGGTAGCGGGGCCCGTGCTCAAGCCACCCGCACCCGCAGCTCCTTGATGCCGTTCAGCCACGCCGAGCGCAGCCGGCGGGGGGCGCCCGCCAGGTGGAGGCCGGGGAGGGTGTCGGCTATCGCCTGGAAGATCAGGTCGATCTCCATCACCGCCAGCGACTTGCCCAGGCAGAAGTGCGGGCCCCCGCCGCCGAAGCCCAGGTGCGGATTGGGGTCGCGGGTGATGTCGAAGCGGTCCGGGGTGTCGAAGACCTCGGGATCGTTGTTGGCGGAGGAGTAGAACAGGCCGACCCGGTCGCCCTTCTTGATGCGGGCGCCGCCGAGGTCGACGTCCTGGGTCGCCGTGCGCTGGAAGGAGACCACCGGGGTCGCCCAGCGCACGATCTCCTCAGCCGCCGTCGACGGGCGCTCGCGCTTGTACAGCTCCCACTGGTCCGGGTGGGTCAGGAACGCGTGCATGCCGTGGCTGATCGCGTTGCGCGTCGTCTCGTTCCCGGCCACCGCGAGCAGGATCACGAAGAAGCCGAACTCGTCGGAGGACAGGTTCCCTTGGCCCTCGGCGGCGACCAGTTGGCTGACGATGTCCTTCGCCGGGCACTCCTTGCGCGCCGCCGCAAGGTTCATCGCGTACGAGACGATCTCCATCGCCGCCTCGGTGCCGACCTCCTGCGTGATCGCGTACTCGGGGTCGTCGTACGCGGCCATCTTGTTGGACCAGTCGAAGATCTTGGCACGGTCGGCCTGCGGGGCGCCGATGAGTTCGGCGATGGCCTGGAGCGGCAGCTCGACGGCGATGTTCGTCACGAAGTCGAAGCTGCCGTCGTCGGCGGCGGTGGCGAGCGCGGACTCGACTATCGAGCGGGCCCGGCGGCGCAGCGCTTCCTCCAGTGAGCGCACCGCGCGCGGGGTGAAGCCGCGCTGGACGATCTGGCGGACGCGCGTGTGCTCAGGCGGGTCCATGTTCAGCATGATCAGCTTCTGGACCTCGATCTGGTCACGGCTGATCGATTCGTTGAAGCGGATGACCGCTGTGTTGGTGTTCGACGAGAACAGCTCGGGGTGCGTGGAGACGTGCTTGACGTCCGCGTGCCGGGTGACGGCCCAGTACCCCTCGTCGTCGAAGCCGGAGACGCCGGCCGGCTGGGTGCACCACCAGACCGGCGCGGTGCGCCGCATCTCGGCGAACTCCGGGTGGGGGACACGGGCCTGGAGGAGGTCGGGGTCGGTGAAGTCGAACCCGTCGGGCAGATGGGGGCAGGACATCGGCAGCTCCGCGTTCGGGTGGACGGTCTGACGAGCCATCAGGAGGTGTCCGAAAGGTAGTAACGAGTTCTACAAGTGGCAAGGGTCATGGAGGGAGCAGTTGCCCGGAAAGGGTGGAGTGGGGGCGTGCAAGACCCTTGCGTACCGGCGGTAATACTCATAAGACTCCAGAGGGAACTAGAACGCGTATCAGTTCGTGAGTTCGGCCCGGAGGGCGCCGGGACGCCCGGAGGCCGCGCGAGGAGAGGACGAGCTCATGGCCGCGGAACCCGTCATCGTCGAAGCCGTACGCACTCCCATCGGCAAGCGGGGAGGACTCCTCGCCAATCTTCACCCGGCCTATCTGCTCGGCGAGACCTACCGCGAACTCATCGGCCGCACCGGCATCCCCGCCGACTGCGTCGAGCAGATCGTCGGCGGCACGGTCACCCACGCCGGGGAACAGTCCATGAACCCCGCGCGCACCGCCTGGCTGGCCATGGGCCTGCCGTGCGAGACGGCCGCGACGACCGTCGACTGCCAGTGCGGCTCCTCGCAGCAGGCGAACCACATGGTCGCCAACATGATCGCGTCCGGCGTCATCGACATCGGCATCGGCTGCGGCGTGGAGGCCATGTCCCGCGTGCCGCTCGGCAGTGGGTCCAAGCACGGTCCCGGCAAGCCCTTCCCCGACGAGTGGAACGTCGACCTGCCCAACCAGTTCCACGCCGCCGAGCGGATCGCGCGGCGCCGTGGGCTGACCCGCGAGAACGTGGACGCGCTCGGCCTGGTGTCCCAGGAACGGGCGGCGAGCGCCTGGAGCGAGGAGCGGTTCAAACGCGAGACGTTCGCCGTGCAGGTGCCCACGACCGAGGAGGAGCAGGCCGCCGGCCAGGGCATGTGGCGGCTCGTCGACCGCGACGAAGGGCTGCGCGACACGTCGATGGAGGCGCTGGCCGGGTTGAAACCGGTCATGCCGAACGCCGTGCACACGGCCGGCAACTCCTCGCAGATCTCCGACGGCGCCGCCGCCGTCCTGTGGGCGTCGAAGCGGATGGCACGGGCACTGAAACTGAGGCCCCGCGCGCGGATCGTCGCGCAGGCCCTCGTCGGGGCCGACCCGCACTTCCACCTCGACGGCCCGATCGACGCCACACGGGCGGTGCTCGGCAAGGCGGGCATGTCGCTCGGGGACATCGACCTCGTCGAGATCAACGAGGCGTTCGCGGCCGTGGTGCTGAGCTGGACCCGGGTCTTCGACCAGGACCTGGAGAAGGTGAACGTCAATGGCGGGGGCATCGCGCTCGGCCACCCGGTCGGCGCGACGGGCGGACGGCTGATCACCACCGCGCTGCACGAACTGGAACGGCGGGACAAGGAGTTCGCGCTGATCACGATGTGCGCGGGCGGCGCGCAGGCGACCGGGACGATCATCCAGCGGCTCTGAGCCCGCGCGCCTTGACCTCAAGCGAGCTTGAGACAGCAGGCTTGCCGGCATGACCACGCAGAGGGATCACCACGACATCAGCGCGCTCGTCAGCCGCCTCTTCCGCGCCTTGGACACACGGGAGTTCGCGGAGGGATGGGCGGACGACTACTTCACGGACGACGTGCGGACCACGACCCCGGTCGGTGACGCCGAAGGCGGCGACGCCGTACGGCACACCGAGGTCGCCATCGGCCGGTTCGCCCGGACCCAGCACATGGCCTCCGACGTCCTGGTCGACGTCGGAGGCGACGGGGATGCGGCGACCGCCTCGTGGAACGCGCTGATGGTGCACATCCATCACGACTCGACCCTGCGGGAACGCGGTGAAGGGGCGAGTCCCCTGTTCACCGTGGGCGGTGTCTTCGACGCGGAGCTGCGGCGCACGTCCGGCGGCTGGCGGTTCAGCCGCATGGACGTCCGGGCCGTGTGGACCACGGGCGAGCCGCCCGTGCTCAGCGGGTGAGGGGCTGCGCGCGGGCCATTTGACAGGGGTGTGTCCTCGCAGGCAGACACCTGTGGGGCCCTGCCGGGTCCCGTACGGGCAATGATGACGAGGGGCGCCACTCTGCCGGCCGGTCACCGGGCCGCCCGTGGGATGCCTGTCACACGGCCTCGTACCGGGCGGGCGGGCCGCCGGGCACCTCCCTGGCCCGGCCCAGCTTCGCCAGCCGCCGCAGATGGGACTCCGCCTCGGAGACCGCGATGGTGCGCGAGCCGTACGGGATGTCGGCCCAGGGCCTGTTCCACACCATCCGCTCCGCGACCTGCCAGGGCGTGAGCGGCCGGGACAGCAGCCGGAGCAACCCGGCGAGCCGCTCCTCGTGGTGGGCGAGCAGTTCCCGGACCCGGTCCACGGCGCCGGTGAACGCGTGCTGGTGGGCGGGGAGCACCTCGGCGACACCGAGTCGGCCGACGCGTTCGAGGGAGTCGAGATAGTCGCCAAGGGGATCGGTGACGGTGTCGTCGTCCGGGTCCTCGTACAGCCCGATGTGCGGGGTGATGCCGGGCAGCAGATGGTCGCCGGAGAAGAGCCGGCCGTGCCCCGGGCGACGGGCCGGGTGCTCCTCCTCCAGGTGCAGGCACACATGGCCGGGGGTGTGGCCCGGCGTCCACACGGCGCGCAGCCGGCGGCCGGCGAGGTCGAGCAGTTCGCCGGGGACGATCTCGCGGTCGGGCAGGGCGGCGTGCAGGCCCGGCAGCCGGCCGCCGCCCGCGGCGCGCGCGGCGCGCAGCGGTGTCAGATGTGCCTCGGGGGCCCCGGCCCGCTCCAGCTTGTCGGTCAGATAGCCGAGCCACAGGTCCGGTTCCGCTTCCCGGGTGCGGCGGACGACGGCGGCGTCGGCGGCGTGCATCGCGATCCACGCCCCGGACTCCTCGCGGATCCGCCCGGACAGACCGTGGTGATCGGGGTGGTGATGGGTGACGACGACGCCGTGGATCTCGGTGGCCGAGGTGCCGCAGGCGTGCAGCCCCTCGGTGAGTGTGCGCCAGGAGGAGGGGTCGTCCCAACCGGTGTCGATGAGGACCGGCCCCCGATCGGTGTCAAGGAGATGAACCACGGTGTGGCCCAGGGGATTGTCGGGAATCGGGACGCGGATGGACCGTACGCCCCCTCCGTGGTCGGTCACTCGCGTCATGGAGCGTCATCTCCCGTCCGCCGCAGGGCCGTTGGCCGTCTACGACTATAACGAGAACCAGTTCTTATGGTTGCTCGGGTCTACCGCTTTCGGATGGTCACCGGTCCGGGAGGGGCACTGGTCCAGGAGGGGTTCCGCCGGTCCGGGGCCGCCGGTCGGGTCGGTCGGCCGGGCGCGCGGGCCGCACCGGGATCCTGATGGACGGCGGGCGGTTCTCCGGTCCCGACGCGGGGCGCGTCCTGTGTGGGGGGCGGGACGAGGGACGGGACGTGCGGGCCGGCGGCCGCGCGGAGCACCGGGTGCGGATCGGGCTCGTGGGGCAGGACGCGCCGGTACCGTACGGCACGTTCCGGGGAGAACCTGCTGTATGCGGCGCCGGAGGCCGGACCGGACGAGGTGCTGCCGGGCCGGCGTCGTGGCCGGTGACCGGGAGGATCCGTGGACTCCTGGAACGGGAACTGGTATCAGTTCTGAAACAGCGTCAGATGATGCCGGCCCAGCGGAGGCAGCGCTCATGACCGAGTTCCAGGAGTACGGACACCTCTTCATCGGCGGCCGGTCGGCCGATCCCATCGGGGACGACACGATCGACGTCGTGTCCCCGCACACCGAGGAGGTCATCGGCCGGGTCCCGCACGCCTCGCGCGCGGACGTCGACCGGGCCGTCGCCGCCGCGCGCCGTGCCTTCGACGAAGGACCCTGGCCACGGATGACGCTGGGCGAACGCGTCGAGGTCGTCGGCCGGATCAAGGACGCCGTCGCCGTGCGGCACGAGGAGATCGCCCGCTGCATCAGCGCGCAGAACGGCTCCCCCTACTCCTGGAGCGTCCTCGCCCAGGCCCTCGGCGCCATGATGGTGTGGGACGCCGCGATATCGGTCGCCCGCGGCTTCGCCCACGAGGAGCACCGCGACGGGGTCCTCGGCCCGGTGCTGGTGCGCCGCGAGCCCGTCGGGGTCGTCGCGGCCGTCGTCCCGTGGAACGTCCCGCAGTTCACCGCCGCGGCCAAACTCGGCCCGGCGCTGCTCGCGGGCTGCACCGCGGTCCTCAAGCCCTCGCCCGAGTCGCCGCTCGACGCGTACATCCTCGGCGAGATCGCGCAGGAGGCCGGGCTGCCCGAGGGCGTGCTGTCGATCCTTCCCGCGGACCGCGAGGTCAGCGAGTACCTGGTCGGGCACCCCGGCGTCGACAAGGTCTCCTTCACCGGCTCGGTCCCGGCCGGCCGGCGCGTGATGGAGGTCGCCGCCCGCAACCTCACGCGCGTCACCCTCGAACTGGGCGGCAAGTCGGCGGCCGTGATCCTGCCCGACGCCGACCTGCCGGGCGCGGTCGCCGGGATCGTCCCGGCCGCCTGGATGAACAACGGTCAGGCCTGCGTGGCCCAGACCCGGATCCTCGCGCCACGCAGCCGGTACGACGAGATCGCCGAGGCCTTCACCGCCGCGGCCCGCGAACTCGTCGTCGGCGACCCGCTGGACCCGGCCACCCAGGTCGGGCCACTGGTTGCCGAACGCCAGCAGCGGCGCTCGCTCGACTACATCCGCATCGGTCAGGAGGAGGGCGCCAAGGTCCTCACCGGCGGCGGCCGCCCGGCCCACCTGGACCGCGGCTGGTACGTGGAGCCGACCCTCTTCGGCGGCGTCGACAACTCCATGCGCATCGCCCGCGAGGAGATCTTCGGCCCGGTCATCTGCCTGTTGCCGTACGGGGACGAGGACGAGGCCGCCGCGATCGCGAACGACTCCGAGTACGGGCTCAGCGGCAGCGTGTGGACCGCCGACGTCGAGCACGGCATCGACTTCGCGCGCCGCGTCAGGACGGGCACGTACAACGTCAACACCTTCAGCCTCGACATGCTCGGCCCGTTCGGCGGCTACAAGAACTCGGGCCTCGGGCGAGAGTTCGGGCCCGAGGGGTACGGCGCGTACTTGGAGCACAAGATGATCCACCTGCCCGCGTCGTGGGAAGGGCAGGCCCGTGGGTGACCGCTGGCACGTCGAGGTCGACCGGGGCGTGTGCATCGGCTCGGGCATGTGCGTGGGCCACGCCCCGGACGGCTTCCGGCTGGATGCGGCGCGGCAGTCGCGCCCGCAGGCCGATGTCGCGGACGCCGACGAGAAGATCCTCGCCGCGGCGGAGAACTGCCCCGTCGAGGCGATCGTGATCACCCTGCTGGCGAGCGGGGAGCCGGTCTTCCCGCCCGAGGAATAGGCCCTGTCCGGGCGAGTTTCGAGATCGGCCCGCGGCGTCAGATGTATGGGGTTCCCAGGCCCGACAGGATCGCCCGGACAGGGCCTGGCCCCGCATCCGGCTCCGCCGCCCGCCCCCTTCTGCTGCTCCCTCCTTTGGCTGCCGGCCGCCGGTGCTGGCGTCGCTGCCGCCCCCGCCCGCGCTCCCGCTGCCGCCTACGCTGTTGCTGCTGCGTCCTCGCTGCGGCTCCGTGTCTGCCTGCCCTCTGCCTGTTGGCCGGTGGCTCTGCAGCCGGCCGGGGCAGAGGGAGCGAGTGCCAGCGGCAGCGGGCGGCCGGCGAGCGGGGCGGGGGAGCGGGAGCCTCCACGGTCGCTCCACCGCCCCTCCCTCCGCCCGGAGTCAACCTGTGCGAATGCCCGCGCGAACATCCGTGCCAAACTGTCCCCCTGATCGGGCGGGCAGGGACCCGTGCGTCGGTGTGAAGCGGGGGACTTGTGCGCAAGGCGAGGTGGGCGGCCGCGGCCGTCGGTGTTGTGCTGCTGGTGGCGGGATGCAGCGCCGAGAGCGACGCGAAGGACGACAAGTCCGGGACGCCACGCTCCGGTTCGTCCGCCGCTCCGGCGGAAGCGGGCGGGAGCCTGGACGCCGCCGCGGTAGCCAAGGAGATCGCGGACGCGGCCACGGCGGCAGGCTTCACCGAGGAGCCGTCGGAGGGTCTCCCGCCTTCCCTCAGAAAGTGCGCGGTCTCCTGGCACGCGGATGTCAAGAAGGCCGCCGACCCGGAAGAGTCCTACGACGCGACGCTGGTGACCCTGAAGAAGGGCGGCTGGAAGCAGGCTCGGGAACGCAAGGAGAAGGGGTCGGTCATCACGTCCGTGCACAAGAGCGGCTGGACCTTGACGGCGAGCTCCCACGGCCGGGCCGACACGTTCCTGGTGATCACCTTCGGCGCCGCGAACAACAGCGCCGAGTGCGAGAAGGCGATCAACGAGGAGCTGGCGAAGAACATGAAGTCGTAGGGCACCGGCTACGCGCGGCCGCGTCCCCTCGCGGGCGCGGCCGGCTCGGCAGTCGGCGGCGCCGTCAGGTCGATCAGCCGGCACACCGTCTCGATGTCGATCTTCACCTGGGCGATGGACGCCCGTCCCGACAGCCAGGTGATCAGCGCGGAGTGCCACGTGTGCTCGATCACCCGCACCGCCGACAGCTGCTCGGGCGTCGGATGCTCCAGCCCCATCGCGTCCAGGATGATCGCCGTCGTCTGCCGCGAGACCGTGTCCACCTCCGGGCTCACGCTGCGGTCCGCGAACGTCAGCGCCCGTACCATCGCGTCCGCGAGGTGCGGCTCGCGCTGGAGCGCCCGGAACGCCCGCATCAGGGTCTCGGCCACCCGCTCCGCCGCGCCCTCGCCGCCCGGCGGGCGCTTGCGCAGGGTGGTGTGCAGGTGCTCCAGCTGGTCCTGCATCGTCGCGACCAGCAGATGGATCTTGGAGGGGAAGTAGCGGTAGAGCGTGCCGAGCGCGACGCCGGCCGCCTCCGCGACCTCCCGCATCTGCACCGCGTCGAAACCGCCCCTGCCGGCCAGCTGGGCGCTGGCGTGCAGGATGCGACGGCGGCGCGCCTCCTGGCGCTCGGTCAGGGCCGGTGACACAGGCACCGCCTGCTTGGCTTCCGCTGTCATATGTCCCGTTCCATGCACAAGTCCGGATCGCACAGCATGGCAGGGCGGCCGTCGTGGCGCGAATCACCTGATCCGCCGGTCACAGTTGCGCTACCTGCCGGTAGATTCGAAGCTCCTCGAACGATCAACTCTGAAACTTGTTCTAGATTAGCGCGAACGATTACGCTCCGGCGAAACCAGTGAGAAGGGGGCCGTGGGTGACCGCAGAGGCCATAGAGGTCGGCCCCCGTGCGGGCACGTCCGGTGACGGCGACTCCCCGCTGCGCATCGCGCTCCTGACCTACAAGGGGAACCCGTTCTGCGGCGGCCAGGGCGTCTACGTCCGCCATCTGTCGCGCGAGCTCGCCCGCCTCGGTCACCACGTCGAGGTCATAGGCGCCCAGCCCTACCCGGTCCTCGACGAGGGCGTGCCGCTCACCGAGCTCCCCAGCCTCGACCTGTACCGCCAGCCCGACCCGTTCCGCACGCCCGGGCGCGACGAGTACCGCGACTGGATAGACGCCGTCGAGGTCGCCACCATGTGGACCGGCGGCTTCCCCGAGCCCCTGACCTTCTCCCTGCGCGCGCGCCGCCACCTGCGCGCCCGCCATGGCGAGTTCGACGTCGTCCACGACAACCAGACGCTCGGCTACGGACTCCTCGGCGACCTCGGGGCGCCGCTCGTCACCACGATCCACCACCCGATCACCGTCGACCGGCAGCTGGATCTGGACGCCGCGGCCGACTTCAAGCGCCGCGCCTCGGTACGCCGCTGGTACGCCTTCACCCGCATGCAGAAGCGCGTCGCACGGCGGCTGCCGTCCGTGCTCACCGTCTCGGGCTCCTCACGGCAGGAGATCACCGACCACCTCGGCGTACGCAGCGACCGGATCCATGTCGTCCACATCGGCGCCGACACCGACCTGTTCTCGCCGAATCCCGCGGTCGCCGAGGTCCCCGGCCGGATCGTCACCACCTCCAGCGCCGACGTGCCCCTCAAGGGACTCGTCCACCTCGTCGAGGCCCTGGCGAAACTCCGCACCGAGAACGAGGACGCCCACCTCGTCGTCGTCGGCAAGCGCGCCGAGGACGGCCCGGTCGCCCAGCTGATCGAGCGCTACGGATTGAAGGACGCCATCCGGTTCGTCAAGGGCATCACGGACGCCGAACTCGTCGACCTGGTGCGCAGCGCCCAGATCGCCTGCGTGCCGTCCCTGTACGAGGGCTTCTCGCTGCCCGCCGCAGAGGCCATGGCCACCGGCACCCCGCTCGTCGCCACCACGGGCGGTGCGATCCCCGAGGTCGCCGGCCCCGACGGCGAGACGTGCCTGGCCGTCCCGCCCGGCGACGCCGAGGCCCTGGCCGCCGCGCTGCGCCGCCTCCTCGGCGACCCGGACCTGCGGGCCCGGCTCGGTGCGGCCGGCCGGGCCCGGGTGCTCGCCCGGTTCACCTGGAAGCAGGCCGCGATCGGCACGGCCGAGCGCTACCGGGAGGCCATCGCGGCGTCCCCGGCCCCCGTCCGTACCCGTACCTCCTGATTCCCCCGCACCCCCAGCTCCGCCCCCAGGAAGGCAGACCCCCGTGCTGACCGTCGACTTCTCCCGCTTTCCGCTCGCCCCGGGCGACCGCGTGCTCGACCTGGGCTGTGGCGCAGGCCGGCACGCGTTCGAGTGTTACCGGCGCGGTGCGCAGGTCGTGGCCCTGGACCAGAACGGCGAGGAGATCCGCGAGGTCGCCAAGTGGTTCGCCGCGATGAAGGAGGCGGGCGAGGTCCCCGAGGGCGCCACGGCCACCGCGATGGAGGGCGACGCGCTCAACCTGCCGTTCCCCGACGAGTCGTTCGACGTCGTCATCATCTCCGAGGTGATGGAGCACATCCCCGACGACAAGGGCGTGCTCGCCGAGATGGTCCGGGTACTTCGGCCCGGCGGCCGGATCGCCGTCACCGTGCCGCGCTACGGCCCGGAGAAGATCTGCTGGGCGCTCAGTGACGCGTACCACGAGGTCGAGGGCGGGCACATCCGCATCTACAAGGCCGACGAACTGCTCGCCAAAATGCGGGAGGCGGGCCTCAAGCCGTACGGCACCCACCATGCGCACGCGCTGCACTCGCCGTACTGGTGGCTCAAGTGCGCCTTCGGAGTGGGCAGGGACGGTGACGACGCAGCGCTGCCCGTGCGGGCGTACCACAAGCTGCTGGTCTGGGACATCATGAAGAAGCCGCTCGCGACCCGGCTCGCGGAGCAGCTCCTCAACCCGGTCGTCGGCAAGAGCTTCGTGGCGTACGCGACCAAGCCGCACCAGCCCAAGGTCGAGGCGTGACGACCTCGCGGAGGACCGAGCACCTCGTCCTGCCCGGGGTCCTGACCGAGGAGCAGGCCGCGGAGACCGTCGCCGGCATCCTCGCCGTACAGCGCGAGGACGGCGCGATCCCGTGGTTCCGGGGCCACCACCTGGACCCTTGGGACCACACCGAGGCCGCGATGGCGCTGGACGCGGCGGGCGAGCACGAGGCGGCGGCCCGTGCCTACGCCTGGCTGGCCCGCCACCAGAACGACGACGGCTCCTGGTACGCCGCCTACCACGACGGCGACGCGGGCGCCGTGACCGACCGGGGCCGCGAGAGCAACTTCTGCGCGTACCTCGCCGTCGGCGTCTGGCACCACTATCTGAGCACGGGCGACGAGGCGTTCCTCGACCGCATGTGGCCGGTGGTGTTCGCCGCGGTCGAGTTCGTGCTCGGACTCCAGCAGCAGGGCGGCCAGATCGGCTGGAAGCGGGAGACGGACGGCACGGCGGTGAACGACGCGCTGCTGACCGGCAGTTCGTCGATCCACCACGCGCTGCGCTGCGCCCTCGCCATAGCGGAGGAGCTGGAGGAGCCCCAGCCGGACTGGGAACTCGCGGCCGGCGCGCTGGCCCACGCCATCCGCCACCACCCCGAGCGCTTCCTCGACAAGGACCGCTACTCGATGGACTGGTACTACCCGGTCCTCGGCGGAGCGGTCACCGGCGCGGAGGCCAAGGCCCGTATCGACGCCCGCTGGGACGACTTCGTGGTGCCCGGCCTCGGCGTGCGCTGCGTCCTGCCGAACCCGTGGGTGACGGGCGGCGAGAGCTGCGAACTGGCGCTGGCGCTGTGGGCGATGGGCGAGTCCGACCGCGCGCTGGAGATCCTCCAGTCCGTCCAGCACCTGCGCGCCGAGGGCGGCATGTACTGGACGGGCTTCGTCTTCGAGGGCGAGCGCGCGATGTGGCCGGAGGAACTGACCACGTGGACGGCGGGCTCACTGCTGCTGGCGGTGGCCGCGCTGGGGGGCGACGAGGCGACGACGGCGGTGTTCGGCGGGGAGCGCCTGCCGAGGGGGTTGGCGGGGGACTGCTGCGGGCTGCTGTGACCGGGGGTTGTCCCCCACCCCGCCCGATCCCGAATGGGGCTCCGCCCCATGCCCCGGTACCGCGCTGCGCGCGGTGTCCTCAAGCCCCCTTTCCTGGCGGCCGTGGGCGGTACCCCCATCCCGAAACTGGGCCTGCACCCCAGGCCCCGGTACCGCGCTGCGCGCGGCGTCCTCAAGCTCTCGTTACGGCCTGGCGGCCGTGGGTGGGGGTCCCCCGGCCAAGCCAGGGGGAGTGCCCCGGACGGGCTGGATTTTGCTCCGCGAAATCGGCCCCGCCGGGGGCTTGGGGCGGAGCCCCAACGGGCGCTTCGCGCAAACCAGCCCCGCCGACGTTTGAGGCGCGGGGGTGCGGGGGCGGAGCCCCCGAAAGACACCGCTCGGAGCACGGTACCGTGGCCTGGGGCGGAGCCCCGGTTCGGGACGGGGGTACCGCCCACGGCCGCCAGGCCGTAAGGGGAGGGCGGGTTGGGGAAAACGCCCCCGCAAGGGGCTACCGCTAGCGCCGCCGCAGCGCTCCCGCCACCGCGTGGCCGAGGAACAGGTACACCACCGCCGCCAGGCCGTAGCCCGCCACCACCCTCGCCCATTCCTTGTCGAAGGTGAACAGGTCGTGCGACCAGCCGGCCAGCCACCGCGCCGCCTCGCGGACGAACTCCACGAGGTCATTCGCGCGGTTGGCCTCCAGCAGGTACAACAGGATCCACAGGCCGATGATGAAGGCCACGACGTTCGCGACGACGACAACGATGCGCGCCGCCGCTGCGGTGTTTCTCGCGAGTGTTGTCATGACGAGCGTCTTGCCGTTTGTGCATGCGTGAAACCCGTTTTGTGCATGCGTGAAACTCGTACGGGGACCCCCGGACCGTTCGGTGGCCCCGGTGGCCCCGGTGGCCCAAGTGGCCGCGGGCCGTGGCCCTGCTCGGCGGGGTGATCCTAGGCGTTCAGCTCCGCGAGTACCCGCAGTGTCCCGGGGTCGGGGGCCGTCACCAGCAGGTCCGTCACCGGCCCCTTGCGCCACAGCTCCAGCCGTTCCGCGATCCGTTCCCGCGGTCCGACGAGTGAGATCTCGTCCACGAAGGCGTCCGGCACGGCCAGGACCGCCTCCTCACGGCGCCCCGCGAGGAACAGCTCCTGCACGGTGCGGGCCTCCTCCTCGAAGCCCATCCGTGCCATCAGGTCCGCGTGGAAGTTACGGGCCGCGTGGCCCATGCCGCCGATGTAGAAGCCGAGCATCGCCTTCACGGGCAGCAGCCCCTCGGCGACGTCGTCGCAGACGCGGGCCCGTGCCATCGGCGCGACGGTGAAGCCCTCGGGCAGAGAAGCCAGTGACGCGGCGTGGACGTCCGTCCGCAGCGGCGACCAGTACAGCGGCAGCCAGCCGTCGGCGATGCGCGTCGTCTGCGCGATGTTCTTCGGCCCCTCCGCGCCCAGCAGCACCGGCAGGTCGGCACGCAGCGGATGCGTGATCGGCTTGAGGGGTTTGCCCGTGCCCGTACCGTCCGGTCCCGCGTACGGATGGGAGTGGAACCGTCCCGCGAGCTCCACGGGCCCCTCGCGGGCGAGGACTTGGCGGACGACGTCCACGTACTCACGCGTCGCGGTCAGCGGGCTCGCCGGGAACGGGCGCCCGTACCAGCCCTCCACCACCTGCGGCCCCGACAGGCCGAGCCCCAGCATCATCCGCCCGCCGGACAGGTGGTCGAGCGTCAGCGCGTGCATCGCCGTCGCCGTCGGGCTGCGTGCGGCCATCTGCGCGACGGCCGTGCCCAGCCGGATACGGGAGGTGTGCGCGGCGATCCAGGCGAGCGGCGTGAACGCGTCCGACCCCCATGCCTCGGCCGTCCACACGGAGTCGTAGCCGAGCCGCTCGGCCTCCCGGGCCAGTTCGAGATGGGCCGGGTCGGGTCTGCGGCCCCAGTAGCCGAGGGCGAGTCCGAGTCGCATGTGCGCCGCCTCCACTGCTCGCTGACGGGGCGTCAGCGTACGGCAGCGGCCCCCCGCCCGGAAGGGCGGGGGGCCGCTGGGGGCTTGCGTGGCGTCAGCCGCGCTGGATGCCGGAGGTGTCCTGGAGGACACCGCGGCGGCCGTCCTGGGTCTGGGCCACCAGGCCCGGACCGCGCTGCTCGACCGCCAAGTACCAGGTGCCGGGTGCCAGTTCGGCGATCGGGGTGGGCGAACCGTCCTCGCCGTACAGCGGCCGGGCGACGGGCACGGCGAACCAGAACGGCGCGAAGTCGGACGGCGCGCCGCCCTGCGAGGCGTCCGCCGGGCCGGGGGCCGGGGCGGCGTGCGGGCCGGGCTGAGCGGCCTGCGGCGCGCCCGCGTGGGCGCCGTACGGCTGCGGCTGACCGGGCTGCGCGCCATAGGGCTGCTGCTGGGCGCCCGGGTAGCCGTAACCACCCTGCGGCTGCATGCCGTACGGCTGCGGGGCCGCGGGGCGGGGAGCGCCGAGGAGGGGGGCCTTGAAGACCGGGACCAGCAGGGTGCAGACGGCACCGGCCGCGAGGGCGAGCGCGGCGATGAAGCCGAGGATGAGCCCGGTGCCGGAGTCGGGGCTGAACCCGTCGGCGTTGAGCGGGCCCGCGGGGTCGAAGATCGCGCCGAGCGCGGACCAGGCCGTGAAGAGCGTCAGGGCGACGCCGAGCTGGCCGAGGTCGAGGCCGATGACCTTCGGGGGCTGCGGAAGCGCACGGGAGAGCACGATCAGAGCCGCGCCGATGATGCCGGCGAGGTAGAAGCCCAGGAGCAGGGATCCGTTGTCCCAGGCGGTCGGCACGTCGTCGCATTGACTGCCGGAGCAGTCGAACGTGCCGAGGAACGAGGCGATGAACAGCAACACCGCTGCTCCGATCACCACGCCATCGCCTCGAGTGAGGGAGCGGATGTTCACGTGTCAGTCCTTCGTAGGTCGTCTCATCGGGGCGGTCGTCGCTGCCGCCCGGTCGGGCGGGCGCACGGACGCGGAGCTCGGGGGTGACTCCCCATCGTAGAGGCGAATCTATCGTCCAACGGTTCCGGCCGTCCTCCCGGTATCGCACTTTGCGTGCTCACTGCCGGAGGTAGCTGCCGATCCCGTCGGCCATTCCCTGGGCCGCCTTCTGACGCCAGCCCGGGCTGGTCAGCAGAGCGGCGTCCTCGGGGTCCTGCATATTGCCGCATTCGATGAACACCTTGGGAACGGTGGACAGGTTGAGCCCGCCGAGGTCCCGCCGCACATCAAGTCCCGTACCGCCGCCCACATAGTTGGAAGGGGCACTTCCGGTCCTGCGCAGGAAGTGTCCGGCGATGCGTTCACCCAGGTCACGTGAGGGTCCGACGATCTTCGACGTGTCCGCGGCGCCGCCCTTGACGAGTGCGGGCAGGATCACATGGAATCCGCGGTTGCCGGTCCCCGATCCGTCCGCGTGCACCGAGATCACCGCGTCCGCCTCGGCTTCGTTGCCGAATCGTGCTCGCTCATCGATGCAGGGACCGAACGGACGGTCGTTCTCGTGGGTGAATGCGACGGTTGCGCCCTGCTCTTCGAGCAGAGTGCGAAGACGTCGTGAAACATCGAGGGTGAAATCGGCCTCGCGGTATCCGCCACGGGTTGCCGTGCCCGTTGTGTCGCATTCCTTACGGTTCGTTCCGATGTTCACGAGCTTGTTGATCTCGCGTGCGTGGCGGAAGTTGCCGGGGTTGTGCCCGGGATCGACGACGACCACCTTCCCGGCGAGCGGCCCCTTGGCCCCGGACCGCTCAGCGGGCGCGGAGCGCGTGGCCGACGTGGTGGGGGAGGGGGAGGCGGCCGGGCCCGCGTCGCCGGGTTTGCCCGCGGCCTGCCCCGTGGGTGCCTGGCCCGTGGACGCCGGCGTCGAGGCCGCCGCAGGCCCGGGGGTGGCGCTCCCGCCCGCTCCTTGCCAGATCAGCCACCCGGCGAGGCCCACGGGCACGAGAGCGGCGACGGCGACGAGACCGCGCCGGGAGCGGCGCGGTCCGGTGTACGGGTGCTGGTTCTCGTCGTACGACACGGTCGCGATGCTAGGCCCTTTTCTCCGGAACCGGCGCTGCCGTCCGCCCGAACTCAGACGCCCGCGCCCGTTCGGCGCAGCACCCGCAGTGACCCCGCCGCCGACACCTCCGTGAACGCGCCCGACGCCAGCGCCCGCAGGTAGACGCGGTACGGGGCCTGACCGGTGAATTCGTCCACCGGGTCGGGGAACACGTCGTGGATCAGCAGCAGTCCGCCGTCGGCGACGTGCGGCGCCCAGCCCTCGTAGTCGTTGCTCGCGTGCTCGTCCGTGTGGCCGCCGTCGATGAAGACCAGGCCGACCTTGCCGCCCCACACCCTCGCCGCCTGCGGCGACCGGCCGACGATCGCGATCACGTGGTCCTCCAGGCCCGCGCGGTGCAGCGTGCGGCGGAAGGTGGGCAGCGTGTCCATCAGCCCCACCTCCGGGTCCACCACCTCCGGGTCGTGGTAGTCCCAGCCCGGCTGCTGCTCCTCGCTGCCCCGGTGGTGGTCAACTGTCACCGCCACCGTGCCGGCCTCGCGGGCCGCGTCGGCGAGCAGGATCGTCGAACGCCCGCAGTACGTGCCCACTTCGAGCAGCGGCAGCCCGAGCGCCCCCGCCTCCACGGCGGCGGCGTACAGGGCGAGACCCTCGTCCACGGGCATGAAGCCCTTGGTGTCCTCGAAGGCGGCCAGGATCTCCGGCTTGGGGGTGGCGGGCGGCATGCGGTCCTCCGGGCGGGTGTGCGGATCGGTGGCCATCGTGCCTTACGGGCGGGTAACTGCCCTGAACGAGGTCCTTTACGTGATTCACGTCACCTGCGAGCGAAACGCTGCTTACGCTCGGCTACGAGACGTTCACGAACGGGGGGCGGTCGCCTTGTATCAGATGCGCAATCTCGACCCCAGTGCATCGCCGCTGGACTACTACGGTGCCGAACTGCGACGTCGGCGAGAAGCGACGGGCATGAACCAGGCGCAGTTGGGCTCGTGCATCTTCGTCACGGGCTCCCTGGTCGGCCAGATCGAGACGGCGAAGAAGGTCCCGACCCGGGACTTCAGCGAACGGGTGGACGCGGCGCTGGGCACGGACGGGATGTTCTCCCGGCTGGTGGGCCTGGTGCTGCGCAGCCAACTGCCGCACTGGTTCCAGGCGTACGCGGAGATGGAGGCGAAGGCGGCGTACATCTCCACCTACCAGGCGCAGTTGGTCGACGGGTTGTTGCAGACGGAGGAGTACGCGCGGGCGGTGCTCGGCTTCAGGAACGAGGACAATCTCGACGCCAGGGTGGCCGCGCGGATGGAGCGCCAGCGCATCCTGGACCGGGAGACGCCGCCGCTGATGTGGGTGGTGCTCAGCGAGGCCGTGCTGCACCAGGAGGTCGGCGGCCGGGAGGTCATGCGGAACCAGCTCGCCCACCTGTTGGAGCTGCGCGGGCGTGAGTGGGTGAAGGTGCAGGTGCTGCCGTTCGCGGTCGGCGCGCACACCGGGCTGATGGGTTCCTTCACCGTGCTGCGCTTCGAGGACGACCCGGACCTCGTCTACACCGAGGACTTCGTCCAGGGCCATATGACGGCCAATCCGGCCGCTATCAGGGAGGGTTCGCTCCGTTACGATCACCTGCAGGCCGCCGCGTTGTCCGTGGAGGACTCCGCGGCACTCATCGCCCGCGTAATGGAGGAACGTTATGGACACCGACCAGGGCCTGACGGGCGCACGCTGGCGTAAGTCGTCGTACAGCGGTGACACCGGTGGACAGTGCGTCGAGTGCGCCCCCGTAGGCGGCGCCACCTGGCGCAAGTCCTCGTACAGCTCCGACACCGGCGGCGACTGCGTCGAAGTCGCCCACCTCATCCCCCACATCGCCGTACGCGACTCCAAGAACCCGGGCGGCCCCGTCTTCACCACCACCCCCGCCGCCTTCGCGGCGTTCGTCGCCGCAGCGGCCGACAACCGGCTCTGACCCGTCCCCCGAACCAGCCATGTCGGCGCGTACCATCGGTGCGTTTGCTCTGACGTGGCGAGTTCGCAAGGGGGAAAGTCATGGCCGGGGGAAGACGAAAGCGCCTGGGCGTCACAGCCGGGGTGCTGGCCGGAGCGGTCTTCGCGACCGGGATCGGGCTATGGGCCACGGACAGCGGGCCCTTCAAGGACGTCTACTGCTGGGGCGCGTGGCAGCAGAACAGCGGCCCGCACCTGCTCGGCGACGAGGCCGTGGACGAGTCGGGTGCCGAACGGCGGGCGACGGAGTCCGCGCCGCCGTCCGCCGGGCGGCCGCAGGGGACGTGCACCGTCGAGGTGGCGTCGGACGACGACGAGGACAAGGTCACGGTCACCTACGGCCCTCTCCCCGCCGCCGCGGACAAGCGTCAGGAGTGGATCACCCACTACCTGCACGGCTCCGTCTCCTTCCTGCCCGACGGCCTCGACGGCCTCGTCGGCGGGGACCGGGGCATGCTCGTGCTGCCCGAGGCGTGCGACGTGGACGGCAGGCCGTCCGTCGTGACGATGCACAACGAGAACTGGAGCGAGGGCCGCGAGGGCCGGGTCACCGGAGGCATCGGCGTGATCGGCACGCGCGCCGAGGTCGCCGAACTGCTCCTCGCGGTCGCCGACACCGGGATGCGCGCTGCGGGGTGTGCCCCGAAGGAGCCGCTGCGCGCCACCTCGCCCATGGCGACCGTCGCCGAGGAAAGAGAAGACGCGGACAATCCCGTCTGCCGCATTCCCGGCGTGGTCTTCGACCTGCCGAAACAGTCGAGGTACCGGCAGCAGGTCGGCGTCGTGAGCGACCGCCTGCAGACGTGCTCCGTGGCGTGGCTGACCGAGAGCTTCGACGAGGAACCGGCCGCGCAGTACGTGATGGCCTCGGCGCCCCGGCTGGCGGCCCTGTTCACCGGCCTCCCCGAGGGGCCCGACAAGGGGCTCGTACGGGTCGACTGCCGGGGACGCGAGACCGTCTTCTACGGCAGCACCCGCCTCGGGCTGACCGGCATCGCGAAGCCCAGCGCCGAGCGGGTGTTCACGAACTTCGTCGACTCCGTCGGCAAGCGCATCGGATGCAAGGCGGACGGGGGCACGGCATGATGACGACCGAAGAGACGCCGGAGCAGGAGACCGCGTCCGCCGCCGAGCCGCGGCCCTCGCTGCTGCGGAGGCTCCTGCGCAGCCGTACGGCCAGGGCGGTCACCGCCTCCGCCGTCGCCGGCGCTCTGCTGGGCGCGGGCGTCGTGGCCTGGCGTACGGACACGCTGCCGCTGCCGAAGGCGGACGCCTGCTGGGACTCGCTCGACGAGTCGACCCTCTCCGCTCTGTTCGGCGACCGCCGGATCGAGGCGGAGGAGCAGGAGCTGCGGCGCGATCCGCAGACCGCCTCACGCTCGTACGGGCAGTGCCGGGTCACCAGCTTCGACGACCGCGGCACGGGGCGTCGGCAAGCCGTCCTCCGCGTCCACTACCTCGACGGGCTCTACGGCGAGGACTCGCGACGGTGGCCGGAGGAGTTCCTGTCCGCCCGTATGGTCGGACTGGGCGAGGGGCTGCCGGGGATGGTGTCCCCGAACCGCGCGTGGCTCGCCGTGCCGCAGCAGTGCACGGGGCGGCCCAAGGACGGCGACGCCTCGCTCGTCGTCGATGTGGCCCTGGGGGAGCACGACTTCGACTCGGAAGGCCCGCACGACCGGGAGGACCGGGAGGCGCTGGCGCGCACCGTCGTGGCCGCGGCCAACGGCGTCATCCGAGACCTGGGCTGCACCGGCACGTACCGCGCGCCGCGCGAGCTCCCGCCGCTCCCTCAACGGACGAGTGTGCGGCCCGGAGACTTCTGCGGCGTGGACGGACTGAAGCTTCCTGCCGCGCACCGAAAGAATCTGGCCTGGGTCCGCGAGGGAGGCGGCGACGGCGCCGCCGCTCGTGTCTGCGAGTCGGGCTTCGGCTCGCTGGGACCCCACGTGCGCATGATGACGCTCGTCGATCCCGGCATCACCGAAATCTTCGGCAAAGAGACCCTCGACGGCGTCAGGTTCCATGCCGACGGCAACAGCGGCTATGGATCCGCGGGACTGATGCGCGCGGTGTACGGGGCGAACTGCCAGACCGGGCGCGTGATCTTCTTGATGGAGCAGACCCGCTCCTACGAGAACGCTCCCCGCATCGTCGCCGACCTGATGCCGGGCTACGTCGCCGCCGAGGCGGAGCGCATCGGCTGCGGTCGGGTGACGATCGAGCTGCCGCGCGTGTGACCCCGGCAGGCGCGGGGCCGCGGACGCAGGACCAACTCGTCACGCGGGGGCGGGCGACGGGAGTGTCCGCATGGGCTACACGGCTCGCCCATACGGCCCTCATTCACGCGGTGCGAGCACACGCGGGCTGATCACGGCACTTAGAAGTCGTCTCATTTGGCGAGTCGGCGGTAACAGATCAGGCTGCAGGCGATGGCGGTGAAGGCCAGGAAGTGTTCGGCTTTGCGTTCGTAGCGGCGGTGTAGACGGCGGCAGCCGCCCAGC
>NZ_JBIRZM010000002.1:0-191125 GCF_044390825.1 Streptomyces sp. NPDC018833
GTCGGCGAGCCCTTGATGCCGAGTTTCTTCTCCGGCGCGCCGAAGGAGACACCCTCGTCGGACTTCTCCACCACGAAGGCGCTGATGCCCTTCGAGCGCTTCTCCGGGTCGGTGACGGCCATGACCGTGTAGTAGTCGGAGACGCCGGCGTTGGTGATCCAGCGCTTCACGCCGTTGAGCACGTAGGAGTCGCCGTCCCGCACCGCCCTGGTCTTCATGCCGGCCGCGTCCGAGCCCGCCTCCGGCTCGGAGAGGCAGTACGAGAACATCGCGTCGCCCTTGGCGAGCGGGCCGAGGTACTTCTTCTTCAGCTCCTCGGAGCCGGAGAGGATCACCGGGAGCGAGCCGAGCTTGTTCACGGCCGGGATCAGGGACGAGGACGCGCAGACGCGGGCCACCTCCTCGATCACGATCACGGTCGCCAGCGCGTCCGCGCCCGCGCCGCCGTAGGTCTCCGGGACGTGTACGGCGTGCAGCTCGGAGGCGACGAGCGCGTCGAGCGCCTCCTGCGGGAAGCGCGCCTCCTCGTCCACCGCGGCGGCGAAGGGCATGATCTTCGCCTCGGCGAGGGAGCGGACCGTTTCGCGGAGCATGTCGTGCTCTTCGGAGAGGCGGAAGAGATCGAAGTCATGGCGCATGGCAGGGGTACCCCAGTCTGTCCCGGCCGCCCACAGGCCGACGACGGCAACAAAGATGACACTCAGTACCCTCTAGTATGCACACTCAGTGCCATGAATCCAGTCCCGGCCCCGGTTGCCTGGACCCCCCGCAGGCCACCCGAGGGCGGTTCCGTCCGGTGCTATGTTCCGGGCATGAGTGAGGTACGTGGACACGGTTCGGGGAGCGGCGGCAACTCCGTGAAGCCCTCGATGCGCGATGCCCTGATCGCGGCGGCGTTCGAGCTGTTCCTGGAGCGCGGATTCGAGCAGACCACGATCGACGACATCGTCGGGCTCGCCGGGGTCGGACGGAGATCCTTCTTCCGCTACTTCCCGTCCAAGGAGGACGTGGTCTTCCCCGATCACGAACGATGCCTGGCCGAGATGACGGCCTTCCTGCAGCAGGGGGGCGGCGAGGAGGAACCCGTGGCACGGGTCTGCGACGCCGCTCGCCTCGTCATGCGGATGTACGCCGACAACCCTTCCTTCTCCGTGCAGAGATATCGCCTCACCAAGAGCGTGCCGGGGCTCCGCAGCCATGAGCTGTCCGTCGTGTGGCGATACGAACGCACCCTCGCCGACTACCTGCGTCGGCGCTTCGCCGGCTGGTCCGACGGGATCCTTCGGGCCGACGTGCTCGCGGCCTCCGTCGTCGCGGCCCACAACCACGCCCTTCGTTCATGGCTTCGCTCCGGCGGACAGGGGGACGTCGCGGCCCGCATGGACCTCGTCCTCGAATACGTACAGAGTGCCTGGGGTCCGGAAGGGGAGGCTCAAGGTGCCGGCGGGCGAGAGGCAGAGGATGTCGTGGTCCTGATCGCCAAGCGCAGCACGCCGATGTGGCGCGTTGTCCGTGGGATCGAGGCCACCCTCGAGGAGAGCTGACCTCTTCGATCCTCCACCACCCGAGAGGGAACTTAGTTCCTTTACAGGTGGCACTCAGTGCCATAGTCTTTCGCCGGCGCGCGGTCGTGTGGCGGCCTACGCGCCAAAGCCGTGACCCAGGTGTGCCATTCACCTCCCGTCGCGGACGCTTCGGATACCTCCGGCTGCGGGTGCAGGGAGATGACACGGTGTTCTATCCAGCGATCGAGACCACGATCGGCGATCCCCTCCGAGGGAGTGGCGTTTCGAGCGCCGTACCTGCGCTGCCCGGGGACTGGGATGATCCGGGTCGGGTGCCCCCGGACGGGGTGCGGGGTGGCGAGCTGTACTTCCAGCGCTGCCGTTGGTGCCGTACCGCGGCCTTTCGCCGCCTGCTGTGCCCGGTCTGCGCTTCCACCGATCTGGCATGGGAGCGCAGCGCCGGCACCGGCGTCGTTCGCCACCTCGCCGTCGTCGGCCGGAACACCGGTACTCCCCAAGTGCTCGCCATCATCGACATGAGGGAGGGGTTCTGGCTGCGCTCCAGGGTCATCGGCGTGTCACCAGGCACCGTGCGTGTGGGAGCCGTGGTGCGTCTGGCCGTGGACGGCGGACCAGGACCGCAGGAACTCGCCTTCCGACTCGGCGACGTCCCCCCACGGTGCTGAGCCGCAAGCCAGAGGCAGTCGCAAAAGCCGTCGAGATCATTCCCACGCAGCTCACCTCCGAGAACGTCGTCGAACACGCCGGGGCGTTCGTCACCCCTCGGCTGGGCAAGACCGCGATGCTGCGGGACCGCCGCGTCGAGCTGGTGGGCCAGGTCGCTCGGCGGCCGCGGCATGCGGCCCTACCTTCTTGAGTGCGTCCTGAGAGCCGTGGGCTCAGCAAACTCAAGCTTGTTCGGTCGGAACCCGCAGGGCGGTGCTGTGTATCAACTGCTGTTCGCTGGACTGTCCGGTCGACCGCATTTCACCGAAGCTCCTGTACGGCGGCCCTCGCCAGCAGCATCCGCACCGAGTCCACGTGGCCACGCCCTGGCCGTGGAGCAGCCGATTCGGCGTCGGCTGTGTGCCGCAGGCCACGGCGCCTCATCGACCGCTGCGCAGTCGCCCGGCCGAATTGCGTGACGTCATCCGTGACGAGCACCATGCCGTCCTCGCGGTCGGCGGGGGTTCAGCTGGCGCTGGAGTTCAGGCGGGCGGCGAGGAGTGCGATGTCGTCGTCGGCGGAGGCAGGTGTCAGGTGGGTGAGCAGGCGGTCGCACAAATCGTCCAGGGACGGCGCGGGTTGTGTGAGGAGGTGGGTGAGTTCAGCGAGGCGTTCGTCGATGTCGCTGCCGCGGGCTTCGA
This sequence comes from Streptomyces sp. NPDC018833, assembly GCF_044390825.1. NCBI lineage: Bacteria > Bacillati > Actinomycetota > Actinomycetes > Kitasatosporales > Streptomycetaceae > Streptomyces > Streptomyces sp. NPDC018833. Next base: position 2,873 of record NZ_JBIRZM010000002.1, read on the forward strand.
CGAGTCCGTCGGTGTACAGCAGGAGGGTGCTGCCGGGCTGGAGGGTGACTTCGGTGGTGATGTAAGGGGTGCCGCCGACGCCGAGCGGGACGCCGGGTGGCACGTTCAGGAGGCGGGCGGTGCCGTCGGGTGAGACGGCGGCGGGCGGGGGGTGGCCGGCGCAGGCGATGCGGCACAGGCCGGTCACCGGGTCGATGACCGTGTAGAGGAAGGTGGCGAGCATCGGCTCGGCGAGGTCTTCCAGTACGGCTTCCAGCTGGCGCAGGAGGTTCTCGGGTCGGAGGTCGAGGCGCGCCAGGGCGCGGACGCTGGCGGACAGCCTCCCCATGACGGCTGCGGCCGCGGTGCCGTGTCCCATGACGTCGCCGATGGCGAGCGCGGTCTTGCCGTCATCGAGGCGGATCACGTCGTACCAGTCGCCGCCGACTTCGTTGACGTCGCCGGCGGGCAGGTAGCGGTGGGCGACCTCGATCATCACGGGCGAGGGGATGTACTGGGGCAACATGCTGCGCTGGAGGATGAGGGCGGTGTCGTGTTCGCGGTGGTAGAGGCGGGCGTTGTCCACGCAGACGGCGGCGCGGGCCGCGAGTTCAACGGCGAGGGTCACGTCCGCGTCGGTGAACGGGCCGACGGGCCGGCTGCGGTACAGGGTGGCGAGGCCGAGCACGACGCCGCGGGCGAGCAGCGGCACCATCATGAACGAGTGGACTCCCTGCTCGAGCAGTCGTGCCGGCGCCGTCGAGTGGCGGGCGGCAGGGGCGATGGCCTTCTCGTCGAGCCGTGCGATGACGTACGGTTCACGGTCAGCGAGGACCTGAGTGTAGGGCGCTCCGGCGGGGAATGTGAGGGTTCGTCCGAGCGGGGCGAGGAGGTCCGCGATACGCGAGCCCGCCAGGGGAGCCTTTCCGAGGCGGCGCAGGGCGGAGCCGCCGAGCAGGCCCGGGCCGAGGTCATCACCCGTGGCGAGTGAGTCGACCACGTCCACGGTCACGGCGTCGGCCAGGTCGGGCACGGCGACGTCCGCGAGCTCTTGCGCGGTGCGCTCCAGGTCGAGACTGGTGCCGATCTTGACGCTGGCTTCGTTGATCAGGGCCAGGCGGCGCCGGCCCGTTTCGGCTTCGAGCTGTGCCTGCTGTTGGGTGGTGATGTCGATCAGGGAGGCGGTCAGCCCGATGGGGCGTCCGTCGGGGTCTTCCAGCCTGACATAGGAGCAGGACCAGACCCGATCATGGTCGGGGTCCGCGGGAGTGCGGCCGGTGCGGCGGCAGTCGAGGACCGGTTGCCCGGTTTCCAGGACCTGCCGCATGGCGGATTCCATGTCCGCCGCGTTCACCGTGGGCAGTAGCTCCACTACCCGGCGTCCGATGTGGGCGCTCTCGGGCAGGCCGTTCATGGCCTGCAGGGCTTGGTTCACGCGCAGGAATCGCAACCGAGTGTCGAGCACGGCGATGCCGACCGGCGAGCGGACGAACAGCCCGTCCCATACCGCAGAGGAACCGCGGATGCCACGAGCGGTATGGGCGTCCGTGGCGAAGATCAGTACGGTGGTGCCGCCGCGGTGACGCGCCGGGACGGGAGCCGCCCAGATCTTCCAGCTCGAGTGGATGTCCGTCGCGGTGCCAGGTCACGGTGGCCATGACCCCGCGGTCGGTGGTCGCGCTGTCCCACAAGGACCGGCCGAGGCTGCGGTCGGCGCCGGGATGCAGCAGGTCGGCGATGGGCCGGCCCACGACTTCCCGCGAGGGATAACCGAGCAGGGCCTCCGCCCCGTGGTCCCAGCGCACGATCGTCCCGTCAGCGCTTGTCGCCACGACCGCGATCCGTAGCTCCCCCAGCCAGCCGCCCGCGTCCCAGGCGGCACCACCGGCCACATCATCCACGGGTGCCCGCATCACCACATTCCGTATCTGCCCCGCACGCCCCGTTCCCGTTCTCCAGTATCGATGCGCAACCGCCACGTCGCCCCTTGAGAATCATGCGCATCGTCACGGCGACCTGCGAGGAATGCCAGGCCCCGCGAGGCTCTCCGCACGGGGTGACGGCCGGACGTGTCAGCCCAGGCCGGGCTGGGCGGCGACTGTGCAAGTCCGGGCGGGCCGGGCGGGCTGCCAGTTGCCTCGCGGCTACGACCAGGTCCTGCTGCGCGAAGCGCCAAGCTGGACGCGAACGCTTCAACGTGATTCTCGACCCGGTCGGCGGCGTGACCCGCCGCGCCGGGCTGGAGCAGCTGGCCGCGCACGGCCGACTCGTGGTGTCCGTCCGCCTCACCTCAACGCGGATGCTGTCGCGGTCGACGCCTGCCCGCAGCAGGGCGTCGATCTGGTGATCAGTGTCTGGTCGGCGGCCGAGATCGGGACGTAGCCGATGAGCATGTGCCGGAAGCCACCGTGCGGACCCTTCACCGACGTTGATTCCCGACGCGGGTTGTCGACACCTTTCCACCTGCGGGTTCTCGATCACGGGTCGGAGCGTCGGCAGACAATCGTTCGCCGAAGGGTTGACGTTGGACCGCTGCGCGGAGCGCTGAGGGGCCATGGGTGCTGTTTCCGAGTCCGTTCGCTCAACTGCCCAATCCGTATGGGTTGTTCCAGCTGTACGGGCTGTTCCAGCGCGGGCGGATGGAAGGGGGCGGACGTTGCCGACGGCCCGGCCTGTTCCGGCAGACGCTGGATCTCGTGCTGCGCCGCCAGGCGGGAGACGGCGAGTTCCTTGAACGAGGTGAGCCCGGCTACGGTCACGTCCACGCTCGGCGAGGCGTTCTTTGAGCGCGGCAACTTGGGCCCTGAGCTGTCAACGTCCGCCTCGGCGTGTGGGCATGGCACCCGTGACGTAATCCACACTGCTCGCGAGACCTTAAAATAGGAAACTGACATACGTATTTGTTAGTGTCCTGGCGTGCGGTTGACGAAGTTCACCGACCTGGCGCTGCGTGCCGTGATGCGTCTGGCGGTTTCCGATCAGGACGGTTCTCTGACCACCCGTGAGGTGGCGGACGCCATGGGCGTGCCCGCCACCCACATGGCGAAGGCGGTGACCCGACTCCAGCACCTCGGCGTACTGGAGGCCCGCCGCGGCCGCGGTGGGGGGCTGGGGCTGACCCGCCTCGGCCGCCAGGCTTCGGTCGGCTGGCTGGTGAGAGAGCTGGAGGGTGAGGACGAGGTCGTCGCCTGCGAAGGCGATTCCCCCTGCCCACTGCGCGGAGCCTGCCGGCTCCGCCGGGCACTGCGCGACGCACAGGAAGCCTTCTACGCCACGCTCGATCCCCTGACCGTGGCCGATCTCGTCACCTCCCCGGCCGGGCCGGTCCTCGTGGGGCTCGTCGGCCGCCGTCCCGAGTAGTTGCCCGTGGCCGGACACGGATCGGGCGCTCACACCTTTAAATACGAAGATCATCTACCAGTTCAGGAGCTGCCGTGCTCTCCGATCAGTCCACCCCGGTCGTCCGCGCTACCTTGCCCGCCGTCGGCGCCGCAATCGGTGAGATCACCGAGCTGTTCTACGCCAAACTCTTCGACGACCGGCCCGAGCTGCTGCGGGACCTGTTCAACCGGGGCAACCAGGCCAACGGAGAGCAGCAGAAGGCCCTGGCGGGCTCCATTGCGGCCTTCGCGGGCATGCTGCTCGAGCATCCCGAGTCCCGGCCGGACGCGATGCTCGCCCGGATTTCCCACAAGCACGCCTCCCTCGGTATCACTTCCGACCAGTACAAGCTCGTCCACCAGCATCTGCTCTCCGCCATCGGTGACGTCCTCGGCGATGCCGTCACCGAGGAAGTAGCCGCCGCCTGGGACGAGGTCTACTGGCTGATGGCCAACGCGCTGATCGCGTGTGAGGCCCAGCTCTACCTGGAGGCCGGCACAGCCGAGGGCGAGACGCGGCGACAGATGGAGATCGTCGAGCGACGGGAGGAGACGCCCGACGCGGTCTCCTTCGTCCTGCGCCGCACCGACGGCAGCCCCGCGGGCTCCTTCCGCCCTGGCCAGTACGTCAGCGTCCAGGTCCAACTGCCCGACGGCGCGCGCCAGATACGCCAGTACAGCCTCTCCCGCGCCCCCGGCGGCCCGCAGTGGCGCATCACCGTCAAGCGGGTCCGCGACGGCGCGGGACCGGAGGGCGAGGTCTCCTCCTGGCTCCACGAGCACGCCCGTGCCGGCGACGTGCTCACCGTGTCCGCGCCGTTCGGCGACCTCGTCCTGCCGGAGGGTGACGGGCCGCTGCTGCTGGCGTCCGCCGGTATCGGCACCACGCCGATGCTGTCCATGCTCGACCACCTGGCCGCCCAGGGCACGTCCCGACCCGTGATCGTCGTCCACGCCGACCGCACCCCCGCCGACCACGCCCACCGGGAGGAGCAGCGCCGGCTCGTCCAGGCGCTCCCGGACTCCCAGCTGCACCTGTGGTACGAGGAGCCGGGCGACAGCGCGCCGCAGGCGCGGGCCGGCCAGGCCGACGTGACCGCACTGGACCTCCCCGAGGGGCTGACCGCGTACCTGTGCGGCCCGCTGCCCTTCATGCGCGCGGTACGCGGCGACCTGCTCCGCCGCGGCCTGCCGGCACAGGCGATCCACTACGAAGTCTTCGGCCCCGACCTTTGGCTGGGCGGCGAGTAGACCGGGGCGGAAGGGGGAAGAGAGGCGTGCACATGAGCCCCCGTCTGCCGCTGCAGCCGCCCCGGTGGCGCTGGGAGCGGCCGGGACATCGGCCGACCACATGGCCTTGCCGGTAATGGTGTCGACGGCGAGCACGAGCGGCCGCCTCTCTCGGCCAGGCGAATTGATGACACCAGGTGCGGACCCGCAGCATGGGCCCGCCTCTGGACCGGTTTTACGAGTCGAGCTCCGACCGGTCAGGAACTGGCAGTCGCCGGCTCACCGCTGTTGTGATCGGTGACGGCAGGCGTGAAGGTGACGTCCAGGCCTGTGAGACCGCGGAAATTGATGCTGCGCTGCCACTGCGGCGAGGAGCCGTCCAGGCGCAAGTGGGGCAGCCGGGTGAGGACGGCTTCCAGGACGACAGCGCCTTGCAGTCGGGCCAGCGCAGCTCCGAGGCAGAAGTGCGGCCCGTACCCGAATGCGACGTGTCTCCCGCCGGATCGGTGAAAGTCCAGCTCGTCGGGATTGGGGAAAGCATCTGGATCCCGGTTTGCGGCACCGCACACCAGGAGCAGCACCTGTCCGGCATCAATGGTGCGCCCCGCCAGTTCCAAGCGGTGGCGCGCCCGACGCAGCATCAGCTGAACTGGGCTGTCGTACCGCAGAAGCTCTTCGACCGCGGCGGGAATCAGGTCGGGGCGCCGGCGCAACTGGTCGGCTGCGGCGGGGTTGCGGAGCAGGGCCAGTGCGGCATTGCCGATGAAGTGGGTGGTGGTCTCATGTCCGGCGATGAGCAGCAGGGCGCAGTTGGCGAGGAGCTCGTCGAAGTCCTGGTCGGTGTCCTTGGCCTGCTTGGTGAGCAGAGCACGCAACGTGTGGGGCGCGGGGGCATCGTGACGGGTGAGGAGTGTTCGAAGACAGGCGAGCATGTGCGCCATGCTCTGCGAGGCGGCACGCCGTTCGTCGGCGTCGAGCCGGGAACTGCCGATGGCCGCGGCGATGGGGTCGGACCAGGACGACAGCGTAAGTCGGTCCTCTTCCGGCACATCGAGGAGATCGCAGATGATGGTGAGGGGCAAGGGGCGGGCGAGGTCGGCCACGATGTCCATCCGCCCGGTCGGCGCGATCTCCATGATGATCCGCTCGACAGCCCCACAGATGTGATCGCGGAGCACCGCCACGGCCTTGGGGGTAAAGGCCCTGCTGAGCAGGGCACGCAGCCGGGAGTGATCAGGAGCGTCGCTGTAGAGCATTTGCCGGCTCAGGACTTGGGCCAGTGGCCGCAACTCCTCCGACACGGACTCGATGTCGGGATAACGCACCGACGACAGCCGCGGGTCACCAGCGGCGCTGCTGACCACCGCATGACTGGTCGCGACCCAGGCATCCAGACGACGGTCCCAGAAAAGGTCATCGGCGCGCCGTAGCTCGTCGTAGAAGTCGTAGAGGCGTTCTTGAGTCCGGGGCCGCATGGCCAGCAGCAGGGATGCGGGCGACGAGTGGGTGCGCATCGGCCCACGCTAGCGCCGCGCCGGAGCGCATCGGTCTGATTGTCGCTTTCTGCCCGATCGGCGAACTCGGCTGGCAGGTGATGGCCGGAGCTGTTCCAGTGAGACGCGCTCTGCGCCCTCCCCTGCTGCCGGCGGTCCGGACACCTACCCGGACGACTGGTGGCCACCGCCTCCACCATTGAGGCGCCTGACGCGCTCCACTCGTACACCGATTACGGGGGAAACAACACGTGGTGGACCGTCTCGCAGTGCATCGGGCCGCAACAGCCGTTCTCGGATTCGCCTGTCTCCGCGACGATGCTCCGCCCGACGAAACTGAGCTGATACAGGAAGGTCCACTCACGGCGACCGCCTCGGGCGGGACCGGGTACTCACCGTCTTCTGAGTACGGAAGCGGTGCTGCCCGGACGGAGCCGCCTGCTGGGATGTGTCCATGACGACTCCCTCTCCCGCCACGCACTCCCCCGATCTCGCGCCGCGGCGTCGGCGCCGCGTCACGGCGCGGGCCGTGGGCGGGACGTGGGCGGGACGGTGACAGTGCTCCTCCTTGCGGCACTTGCCCAGGGGTGCGCGTCGCCGGCGGGTAGTCGGGTCCTGTCGGAAACGGCGTTCCGCGAGCATCTGCGGCACACCCAGGAGGCGGGCGAGGACGCGGTGCGGCGGCTGGGCATGGACCCGGCATCAGTGGTCGACCAGAAGGAGATGGCCGACGCCTCCTGCAAGGACGACCTCGGAGTGGACTCGGAGGGCGTCACCCGTGACCAGCCGACCGTCACCTGGGCGCCTGACTTCGCGAGCCATGCCGCGTACGCGACAGCGGTCGAAACCCTCCGCGAAAGCTGGTCCGCGCAGGGGCTGACAGTGGAGGACATCCCCGCCCCCGCACAGGATGAGCCGGGAGCCGGCCTGCCGGGGATCCGGGCGACGGACGACCGCGGCGTCGAACTGTCACCGCGCCCCGGCTGGTACTCGGGGGAGCCGACACTCGTCGCCGACGGAGGATGCGTACGGCACCGGGGATACCTGGTGGACTGGGAGTGAGGGCAACCGGACTGCGGGGCCCCGTGCCCCTCGTGGCAGCGTCGGCACCTCACCGCAGGTTGCGCAGGACCGCCGACCTCGTTCGGGGCGAAGCGGTACGACGTGTGCTGCCAATCCAGCGCGAACAGCGTGCCCTGCGGGCCGACGCAGGAGGCCGGCCCCTGCTCGACCAACTCGACCAGCCGGTCCAGACGCGCGTAACCCGGATCGATCGTCGTCGAGTGCGACAAGGCTCCAGGTAACCGAGGCGACAGTTTTCCTTGATGGCCGGCCACTTGAGCGAACTCATACCCGGCCGGAAGAAGAACTCCGCGTAGAAGCGGTCCCGCCTTGACGATGTTTCACATGGTTCGCGCGGTCGCCTCACCAGCCGCCAGGAACGGGTCGGGCGGCCGCAGCCGGAATTCGGTGGGCAGCAGCCGGACGTCCCGGATTCGGTCGATGCGGAAGGAGCGGATGTCGTCCCGAAGCAGGTCCCACGCCACGGCGTACCAGACAGGCAGGCTGTAGTACAGGAACTGGAGCTCGATCTCGCGCGTGGTGAGCGCGCCGTGCCGGTCCTCGTAGCGCACCAGGGCGGTGCGGCGTCGCACAAATGCGTCGAGCAGCGCCTTCGTCGTCGCCGGCTGGGGTGGGGTGTAGCAGGCGACAACCTGCAAGGATGCGGCCTGCCCGATCAGGATCCGCCGGCGCAGCGCGAGGATCCGGCGTGCCTGCGTCGGCGCGAACGCCGCTGCGACCTTGCGGGTGATCGAGCGCAGGTCGTCCAGCAGCAGCGGAGATCCCACCTTCTCGGCGATGGTGAGGCTGAGGAGCAGGCCGAGCGCCTCGGACTCATTGAGGTGGACGCGGCCGAGCGACCAGCCGGGCTCCAGGCGCAGTCCACCGCCGGTCCCCCGGTCGCCCTCGACGGGGACCCCCATCTCCCGCAGCAGCGCGAGGTCACGGTGGAGTGTGCGCGCGCTGACCCCGAGTTCCTCGGCGAGGTCGGCAACCGTCGTGCTGTCGCGCTCCGCCAGCAGCGCCTTGAGCTTGTCGAGGCGCAGGACCCGGCTCTCCCGGGGCTGATCTCTTCCCATCCCACAAATATGCCAGTCGATGACAGGTTGCTTCCTATCGTCGGTCTCACCGCGAAAGGAGAAAGACACATGCACATCGCACTGGCACCGTTCGAGCTCAGACCCGGCGTGTCCGAGGACGCCCTGATCAGCGCCTCCGACCGGTTCGACGAGGAATTCGTCAGCAAGCAGGACGGGATCATCAGACGGGTCCTCGTGAAGGACGGCGAAGGCAGCGGCTACGCCGACCTCGTTTTCTTCCGCGACCTGGAGTCGATCGACCGGGTCGTCGAGGCGGAGCAGAACAGCGATGTCTGTGCCGCGTTCTTCTCGATCATGGACGGCGACGGCTCGCTCCGCGTCTACGAGGTCCTGAAGAGCTACGGATGACGGCGGCGCGGATTCCCCTCAAGGACCAGTTCTTCACACGCGAGAAGGTCGAGCTGATAGCCCGCGAGATCGAGCGCGTCGACCCGGCATTCCGGGGGGACGAGTTCGTCGCGGCCGTCGTTGCGCGGTTTCCGGAGCTCGAGCTGAAGGCGCGCATCGACTGGATTGCCACCTGCCTGGAGGGGAATCTGCCGCACGACTTCCGGCGGGCGGCGGGCGTACTGGTGCGCTCGCTGCCCGCCGCAGCCGACCCGGCCCTCTCCGACGGCGACTTCGGTGACTTCATCTACGCGCCCTACGCCGAGTACATCGCCCGGCGCGGCTGCACTGTCGCCGACCCCGAGTTCTCGCTCGCCACGCTCCGCGAGATCACCACACGATTCTCCGCCGAGTTCGCGATCCGGCCCTTTCTCGACGCTTTCCCCGACCAAGTGCTGGCAACGTTGCTGGTCTGGACGGAGGACGAGCACTATCACGTACGTCGGCTGTGCAGCGAGGGCACGCGACCGCGGCTCCCGTGGGCACGGAACCTGACGCTGCCCTACGAGGTGGGGATCCCGCTCCTCGACCGGCTCTTCGCGGACCCCACACGCTACGTCACCCGGTCCGTGGCCAACCACGTCAACGACATCTCCAGGAAGGACCCGGACCTGGCGCTCGACACCCTTGAGCGGTGGCGCGGCTCTGGGCGCCAGCGTCCGCGCGAGATGAGCTTTGTGATCCGACACGCCGCGCGGACCCTGGTCCGCGCGGACCATCCGCGCGCGCTGGACATCGTGCGTTCATCCCGCGCCGAGACGCGACAGGTGAAAGATGAAAGGTAGCTGTGTGTGATGCCGATCGCGTCGGTCTTGCCTCGGCGGCGCAGGGTGGCTTGCCCGGCGGACGCGTACGCCTTGTCAGCGCGCACCCGTCTCGGCGGGGTTTCGCGGCCCCACCCGGCCCGATGCGTCATCCGGATGCGGCCCGTGTTGGCGCTGGTGGCCGGGTGCGCGGCGGCGGACAACACCACGTACCCGACGGCCATCTACCGGCCGTCTTCACCGCCCTTCGCCGCCACACTCCGCACGTGCGCCACGGCCTCGTCCAGAAGTTGCGCGGGGACGAGCCAGTAGTCGTAAATGCCGCCCTGCGCGGAGTTGTAGCCGCAGAGCACGGCCACCCCGGTGCCGAGGCGGTCCTTGAGCTCGCCGGCCAGCCAGCCTACAAAGCCGCTGTTGTCGGCTGCGGCCGGGAAGTGGAAGGAGAAGACGCCGAAGACCTCCGCCTCGTCGCCTTGCGCCGGCTCGAGGACCGACCAGCTCTCCTCGTCGCGCACCAGAGCGAGCGCGTCGGCGGACGGCTGCGGCATTGGCCCTGCGGGGTGCTCGTGGTACGCCCACTGCCCGGGCAACACGGTGAAGAGGGCTTTTGCAAGCACTCGGCGCAGCCGCGCGCGGGTTTCCTGTGGTGTTTCGTGGCTGATGCTGACCATGTGCCGTTCCTCATTCAGTTCGGGGGTGTTCGCCTATTCCGCAGACTTCGCCCCTGGGCGTGCGGCAGCCGGCGGGGCCGTTGCTCCCTGGGGGGCCGCCGTGCCGAGGCGCCCGGTGCCGAGCATGGCTGCCGCCATGGCGCGTGCTTCGTGGGCGGGGGCGGTCGTACGTTCCCGCAGCGCGGTGACGATCGCCCCGTCCATCAGCAGAACGAACTGCCGTGCCAGTTCTGTGGCTTCGGCGTGGCCGATGTCCGCGAGCAGGCCGGCGACATAGGCCGTGACGCTCTCCTTGTGCTGGGCCGCGACCCGGTATGCAGGGCTGCCGGTGTCGGCGGTCTCGGCCATGGTGTTGATGAAGGCGCAGCCGCGGAAGTCGGCGCGGGAGAATCGTTCGGCCAGAGCGTGGAACACGTCCAGCGGCTCGCCGCCCAGCGCTGCCACCCGTTCGGCCAGCCAGGCGCGCCAAGCCTGGTCCCGCCGCTGCAGGACGGCCACGACGAGGTCGTCCTTGCTGGCGAAATGGCGGTAGAAGGACGCCCGGCCCACGCCGGACTCGGCCAGGATGCGCTCTACCCCGACCGCCCGGATGCCCTCTGCATAGAAGAGTTCCTCGGCGGTGTCGAGAAGGCGTTCGCGCGCTCTGGTGGCCATGAGCTCACCTTATCCCGGCCTTGACAAAAATGGAACCGATCGGTACCGTTCCGCAAGACGGAACCGATCAGTACCATCTGGAGCTCATCGTGCCACGAATCCCCCAGCTCGCCGAGGACGCCTCGGAGCTGCTCGAGAAGACCCGCCGCCAGTTGGGCCGCGTACCCAACCTCTACGCGGCGCTCGCCAACGGCCCGGCCGCCCTCGCCGGCTATCTGGCCATGCGCGACCACCTCACCCGAGGCGTCCTGTCGACCCGCCTCCGAGAGCAGCTGGCACTGCTGGTCGCGCAGGAGAACCACTGCACCTACTGCGTCAGCGCCCACACCCTGCGGGGCAGCAAACTCGGCCTGACCGACGAGGAACTGGCCCGCACCCGTCAGGCGTCCGACGACTCCGACCCGCACGCCGATGCGGTACTGCGTCTGGCCCGCGACATCCTGCGCACCCAGGGCCGGGTCGACGACGGGGGGCTGGCCGACGCCCGCAAGGCCGGGGTGACCGACGCCGAACTGGCCGAAGTCGTCGCCCATGTCGCGCTCAACACGCTGTCGAACTACTTCAACCACCTGGCTCAGCCCGACCTCGACTTCCCGGAGGTCGCCGCATGACACGCGACTGGCGTACCGGCTCCATCGAACTCGTGGACGGCTATACGCTCAGCGGTGCCGACGGTCGCCGCATCACCCGCGCCGACGACGTCCGTTTCGCCATCGAGGGCGGCTTCGTCAACATCCGGCTCCCGGAAGTCCCGCACATCCAGGTCGTCTCCGCACCAGCCGTGCGCCTGATCACCGGCGCCCCGTAGGGCTCTGGGAGGAGAAACGTCGGAGGCCGGTTCCGTCATGCAACCGGCCTCCTCGGCGGGGCGGGGGCAGGTGCGCTCCGACAGGGCCGGGCTCCTTCGGGGCAAGTTGGTCGGCTCCGGCCGCGCTTCTCCGCAACGCGGCAGGATGACAGGTTGACCAACTGGCGCAGAAGTCCGAGGCGTCCAGGCCATCGGCTCGGAAGGCGTCGGGGACCAGGCAGTGAGAACTTCCAGGGCCCGGGGGGCCAGCCTCGCCCAGGAGCCAGTGGGGGTTTGACCCAGATACGCGCCAAAGGGGCAATGGGATGATCTTGGTCGCTTGAGGGGTAGCCGGTGTACGCCGGAGACGTGCCGGACCCAGTGCGGGGAGGGTTGTCGGCTTTCGCCGGACGCGGGGTGAGTGGCGTGGATAGCCTGCGGGGATGAGTGAGCAGATGGGGCGGGGCGAAACGCCGGCCACGGTCGAGCAGGTCGCTGCGGCGATGGCCGCGCTGGGGCTGTACGGCGGGGAGAACACTGCCGAGGCGCACCCGGAGGAGGCCGCCCGGCTCGGCGGTCCGGACGCGTACCGGGTGCGGATGGTCAACGCGCTGCTCGGCGTGGTCCAGGCCGAGGCGGCGATGGCCGACGCGGTGAAGTTGGACGACGATGCTCGGCACGCGGCGTGGGAGGAACAGCTCAAGGCAGCTGGCGCCGGGCTGGACGACCCGGTGCGGCGGCTGGAATTCATCCGCTGGCTGGTACTGCGGGTCGGCACCCCACTGCGGGTGATGGCGCAGAACCGCGAGGTCGGGCCGATCCCGCTGGCCGCCGCGCACGCCGCGACCGGGTTGCACCTGCTGCTCGGCGTGATCGCCGCCAGCCGGGACGCCGTCGCCACCGGCGACGTGGACACGCTGGCCGCGCAGGCCGGACAGTTGGAGGCGGCCCGCGAGGCGCTCCAGAACGCGATGGACAACACCAACGTGCTGCTGAACATGCTCAAGTCCGTGGGCCTGTAGGTCCGTCGGGCTCTACGCTGAGCGGAGCCGTCCCGGTGGTCTCCCCCGTGCCACCGGGACGGCTTTCGTGCGTCCGGGGCGGCGGGCTCACTCTTCGGTGTCGTCGGCCGTGTCGGCTTCGGCGAGGAGGCGGTAGACGGTGGCGACCGAGGGGTGTTCGCCCTTGTTCTTGCCTGAGGGGACGACGAGCTTGCCGGCGATCTGCGGGACGGGGACGCCCTGGGCGCGCAGGGCACGGGCGTAGTCGGCCATGTTGTCGTCGACGACCTTGGGCCGCCCGCCGTGGCGTCCGCGCTCGCGGGCGGACGTCTGGCCTTCCAGGGACTTCTCGCGGATGTACTCGCGCTCGGACTCCGCCATGCCGGCGAAGAACGCGAACAGCGCGGCACCGTGCCCGGACGGGTCGTAGACCCCCTGGAGAGGGCCGGTGAGGAGTTCGAGCTGGATGTCGTGGTGGCGCAGATCCTCGGCGATGGCCAGCAGCTCGGCGGCACCGCGTCCCAGCCGCTTCATCTCGTGCACCGTGAAGATCACCCGCTGGTGCGGGACGGCCGTTTTGATGGGGCGGGCGAACTCCATCGCCTTGACGAACTCGGGCCGCACCTTGATCCGGGTGCTGATCTCCTCGGAGAGGACCGGGTCGCACCCGGCTTCTTCCAGGGCGTCGAGCTGACTCTGGAGCTCCTGCTGGGCGGTGCTGCAACGGGCATACCCCACTCTCGTGGGCTTCGTCGCAGCCTCCGGCGCCACGGCGTCGATGGCCGGGCCCATCTCCCACGCGTGGCCGGGGCCACGGTCGGCGGGGGTCTTCACCTCCAGCTCGGCGCGGAGCTGGGGGACGAGCATGAAGCGCGGGGTGTGGTACTTCGGGGCGACCTTGCCGCCGCGGGTGCGGCAGGTGCTTCCGGCGGGCACTTCACAGGTGGGACAGTCGAACTGTTCGACGGCGGCGGCCGGTTCGGCGAGCTTGGGCATGTCGCAGAACCTACCGCGAGAGGCATTGCGCGAAAGCTGTTTTGCGAGAGGTTACGAGAACGAAGATTATGGACAAACCGGACACGCCCCGGTGAGGGCCTCCGGTCTCTCAGAACTACTCATTTCTGCGAGGCAGGGGAGGCGCTGCTGCCTGCCGTCCTCGGAGTTCAGGTGGCCTGGGCGAGATACTCGGTCGTCGCCCGACAGACCCGAAGACGCCGCAGTCTGCGGGAGCGTGGTCATACGGCGCTGCCTCATGAGGCTCCTGCTGCTCGTGGGGAGGTCTTCTCATGGGGGCTGGGGATGGGGAAGTAGCTCTCCAGGAAGGGGTGCAGCAGTTCTTGCTGGCCGTCGGTGTCGTGTTCGGTGGAGATGGTGTCGTTGATGCAGAAGGCGTGGCGGTTGCGGCGGGTGAGGAGTTGGTCGAGGCGGGTGGGGGTGTTGGGGTGGGAGAGGTCGAGGTAGGCGTAGCGAAGGGTGCTGGGGACGGCACGGGCGCTTTGGTAAGCGTAGTAGTGGTGCATGTTGGAGGCGATGGACAGGTCGTTGAGACTGCGGAAGCGGTTGCTGGCGGTGGTGTGGTGGTGCTGGGGGAAGGTCTCTTCGATCTCCGCGAGGATGCTGCGGCGCAGCGGGTGGGGTGTGTGTTTCATCTTCTGGGTGATCGTGGTGCCGAAGTGAGGCTGGAGCAGGGCCCGGTTGTTCTTGCCGGCCACCGATACGGGCACGTCGTCCGGATGAGGTTGCCCGAGCGGGATGAGCGCCGGCGAAGGAAAGAATTTGGTGAGTCCGTTGGCGTGGAAGAAGTCCTGGGGAATGGTAGGACGCCCGAGAAACACATCGTCGTTGAAGTACAGGAAGTGTTCGGCCAGGCCGTCGATGTGATGGAGCTGGCTCTCGATCGCGTGGGAGTTGAAGGTGGGCAGCACACTGGGGTCGGTGAAGATGTCCTTGTGGCTGACCATCTTCAGGCCCGGGATGGATGTGTCGAGCCAGTGCGGCGTCTGGTCGTCGGTGACGAGATAGATGGTGCGGATCCAGGGCGCGTTCTGGTGCAGGGAGCGCAGGGAGTAGCGCAGCTCGTCCCGGCTGATGTAGCGGGCAGCGTTCGCCGCTTCTTCGTGGTACGCCTCGCCGGTGGCCTCGGCGCGGCGGCGGAGCCAGGCCGGGTCCTGCCCGTCGACCCAGGTGTAGACGGCATCGATAGGGAAACGTATGTCGTCCGGCAGGGGAGCAGTGAACTCCCGGCGGGTGCGCACCTGAGCCAGTGCGCGGCCCGCGACCGGCGAGGCAAGGCGGGTGAAGGACGCGTCGGAAGCCTGTACGGGTGTGTCGTGCCGCAGGATCTGTTCGGTGATCCGGTTCGGACGTGGCGCGACCAGGCGGTCGTCCTCGGCGGTCCAGAATTCGATGTCGCAACCGTGCTCGGGTCCCAGCACCAGCCGCATCTGCGGATCGCCGGAGTACCACGTCATGCGGATCACCTCAGCGCGGGCCACTGCGCGCCAGGCGGCCGGCAGACAACCGAGTTCGCTCGAGCGGGGCACCCCACGCTGATCATCCATCAATGAGACGTAGCCGGGCAGACCCTCGCACAGCTCCGCCAGCGCCCTGAGCACCTGAGGGCGGTCGTCAGCCGCCACCCCCACCACCGCCGCCCCGTCCCGGCTGCCGCGTACACAGAAGTAGTCGATATCTGCGCCGTCCAGCGCGGAACAGACCGCGGCCAGATTGTCCCCCCGCGCCTGCAGTGGCGAGAGGTCGGGCGTGACCAGTACCGCCTTCGGTACCCCCCCGCACTAGGTGCAGTGCCCGGCCCGGCCCGGTGAACACGTCCGGAAAGCGGTGCAGCTCCCACGCCGCCCGCATTCGCGCCGTAGTGGATTGGGCGGAGGCACAGCAGCCAGCCGCGTCTTCGCCCGCCTGCGGACTTGAGGGGATATCCGTCCCGCGATCACCCGGCGTGCACTCACCGGCAGCCCGCGTCGATAGACGCTCACCCACCACGACGCCTCAGGATTCCGGCGTGCCGACTGCACGTCGTCAGCGGATTCAGCACTTCGTGCCGGAAGTATGTCCTGCTCCATCAACAGACCTCTCAACCATCATTTACAACAGCTAACCCGGCGGGGGAGCATCCCGCTGTCCCTGCCGGTGACCGCGGTGAGCGGAGCTAGACCGCCGAGGGGTCGGCAGATCACCGTTCTTCGTCTTCCTCGCCGCACCGGAAGCAGGTGACCTTGCCGTCGCCGGACGACTCGGCGTATCCAGTCCGGCCGCAGTTTTCGCAGTGCCGCTGGCGAAGCCATGGCGCTTCCTCCATCACGCGGCCCGGCCGGGCTGAAGTTTGATTCCGCTGCCGCCCGATCAGGCCGACCAGACGCACAAGTGCACCTGGCATGTTTCGAAGTGAAGACACAAGAGCTCCTATCGGCTACGCGTCAATTCTGGAATCCCATTCGTTGCTCGAGGCGCCTAGGGGGAGGTCCGGTCACCACGTATGTGTGCGGCGCTGTGTTTGGCGCGGCGGGCTGTTTTGAACAGGGATTCCGCTGCCGTGTAGGAGACGGCGGTGCGCGCAGCCCGAAGGCGGTATCGCGCAGTCGTGATATGGCTGGGTAGGGCTTCCCGAACCTGTACAAGATCGCCGAACAGGGTTTCGTGGCGGGCGGCGATGGCGCCGGGGTCGAAGCGGCCGGCCCCTTCCCAGGCGAAGCGGGCCATCTGTTTCCGTGTCTGGTCATTGTTGATCAGGCGCAGCAGCGCGTCGGCGAGTGCTTCGGTGTCGCCGACCGGTACCAGCAATCCGTCCTGGCCGTGGCGGATGATTTCTCGCGGGCCGAGTGGGCAGTCTGTGCTGACGACCGGCAGGCCACATCGCATGGCCTCCACGATGGTCATGCCGAAGGACTCGTTGCTGGAGCTGACGGCAGCGATGGCGCCTTTGGCCCACTCGTTCTCCATCGACGCGTGCATTCCCATGAGATGAACATTCTCGTTCAGGGAGTGGTAGTCGATGCGGGCCTGGACGGTGTCTCGGCACGGGCCTTGGCCGTAGATCCGCAACTGCCAGTCCGGGCGCTCGGCAGCCACCTTGGCAAAGGCATCGACGAGCAGGTCGAATCGCTTGCCGGGGGCGAGTCGGCCGGCAGCCACCACGACACGGGACGTGCCGTCCGACGGCGCCACCTGAGGTTGGGGAACACTGTTGGGAATGGCCGCCACCCGCATCGACGGCATCTGAGAGCGGTACGCCGCAGCGTCCGCTTCCGTAACGGTTACCACCGCATCCAGGAGCGGATAGCAGGAACGCAGCTGGGCGCGCAGCGCTGGCCGGTGGCCGTCGAGGGTGAGGTGTTCCTGACCTATCCGGATCGCGTTGCGGGGACCGTGGCGGGCCAGCATCACATTCAGTCCTGGCCGGGTTCCGATCACCACGTCGGCATCCACGCTGGCGAGCCAGGCGGTGATGCGTTCATCGGTGAGCCGGCTGTACTGGGGGTAACGTCCCTCGCTGGCCGGGAACATCCGGGAAGGTCTGCTTGCCAGCGGATGGTCGGTCTCGTGACCGGGCCGCGTGTCCACCAGTGGAGTCAGCCGCACCCGGGAATCCACGGCGAACCGCGGGCGCGCACGGTGCCGGAACACCGAGGCGATCTCCACCTCATGCCGTCCGGCCAGCTCCCCAGCAAGGTTGACGACGGTGCGGATGGTGCCACCGATTCCGTACACGTTGTGGATAAGAAAAGCGATCTTCACAGAGCAATCCGGGTTTTCAGTCGGAGACGAGCCGAGGCGATGCCGTACTCCGCGCGCACCAGGACCACAACGTCCGGGAGCCGAAGGGGCTACCTGACGCAATCGCCCTTTAAAAGCGGGACGTGGCGTGTGGCCCCCGTTCCGCGAAGTGTGCTGCTCAGCCAGCGTCGCGGCGAGGTTGAGCGTCGTGCGGATTGTGCCGCCGATCCCGTAGGCGTTGTGGAGCAGGAAGGAGATATGCATGCGCTGGCTGGCTTCTGGCTAATAGGTAGGCAGTGGAGGAGATCCTGAGAAGTCCTGCAATCGGCAGGCCCCTGAGTACCGGAGTTACGAATGTCCGAGAAAGCGCGCTCGGTCGACCGAGCAGCCGGTACTCAGGGAAAACGAGAGGACGCACGCGACTCAGGGACCATCCTTGGCACCGCGTCCCGTCGCGTGTGCCCGGCTCCGCCGCCGTGTCCTGTGAGCGCCCTGTCCGGCACCGCGTGACAGGGTCAGTTGCGGGGTTCGGGAACGATCTCTCCCTCGAAGGTCGCCGTGGCCGGGAGCTCCTCGTCGGACACAAATCCGTGTCGGCAGTCGGGTGCCTTGCCCTTGCGCAGGCCGAACGCGAAAGCGTCGGCATAGGCGGTGCCCTTGGCCGGACGGGGGAAGAGGATCTCCAGGTGGGTGCCTGCCGGTATCTGGCGGGGGTGGATGGAGGCGGTGATGGCGCCGTTGCGGTGCTGGAAGCCGATGGCCTTCAGAGTGGTGTAGCCGAGTTCGGGATCCTCGCCCTTGTCCATCGGGCAGGTGGGGTCGTCCTGGTAGACGCGGGCCGGCACCCCCATGCGCTCCAGATCGCGCTGGAGCTGGGCGAGGTCAGGCTGTGCGCCGGCTTCGCGAATGGTCACCGTGACGGTTCCGCGCCGTTCGCGGTTCAGGGTGTAGGCCACGGTGGAGATCCGCTGGGGGAGGTTACTCGCGGTGGCACGGTCGGTGGCGATGACCGGGGATGTCGAGTGCGGGGTGGTCTGGTCGAGGGCAAGCACGGTTCCGGCCAGGCAAGCGGCCAGGGCTACGGGGGCTGCCAGGCGCACGGCCAGGCGGCGGCGCGGGCGGGCGGGGCGGGGGTCCTCGGTGACGTTGTTCATCAGGAAGTCCTCAAGCAGGCGTTGGCGGTCTTCCGAGAGAACCGGATCGCCGGGTGCCGGCAGCAGCCGGGCCAGCTCCGTGTGATCCAGCGGTTCCTGCCGCCGCCACGGATTGAAGATCATCGGTTCCTCTCCTCATTCGACCGGGCCGCTTTGGTGCGGTCACCCCGTACTTGTCCGCCGCCTGCTACCGGTTCCGTCTTTTCTCGCTCGGCCCGCCTCTTCTTCAGTTCCTGCTCGGCGAGCTTGCGCAGTCTCGACCGTGCGCGGGCAAGCCGGGAACGGACCGTTCCCACCGGAACGCCCAGGGCCTGTGCCGCCTCTGGATAGCTGAGGCCGGACCACACGCACAGCGTGAACACTTCCCGCTCAGGCTGGCGCAGCTGCGCCAGCACTGCCTGTGCCGCGGCAAGCTGCTCAGCATCCGCTATCCGGCCGATCAGCTCGTCGGCAAAGTCCGGCACGGTCTCCCCTGTCGGCATGCGGGCCACCAGACGATCATGCCGCCGCGCAGCACGTACCGTGTTACGCAGCACATTCGTCGCAATGCCCATCAGCCAAGGCCGCGGCGTGTCTCCCTCGTCCCGCAGCTTGCCGCGAAGCCGCCACGCCTCCAGAAACGTCAGCGAGACGACGTCCTGGGCCACCGCCCAGTCACCGCTCACCCGCACTGCATGGCGATACACCATCTGAGCATGGTCTTGGAACATCTCCCTGAACGCCTCAGGGTCTCCGGCCCGGATCCGGGCGTGCAAAGAAAAATCCACACCCTGTCTTGTCCGCCAACCCCCGGGCGTCCCAGTGATCCCCACCACACGCCTCCCGACGGAACCACCGCAGGTCATCATCCCAGCCGCCGTCCACGGCCCCTGCCTCAGATTGAGGCTGGCGCTACTGTCGCCACTTGGCCCTCGTTATACGAGAGCAAACCCTTCACGATGACCCATGTGTGCTGGGCGTCACATTTTCGATGCACCCCGTCCGGGTCAGGCAGCCTGGCCGAAGCCGACAGCAGGCACGTCCGGCTCGCGCAGCACGGTAAAGTCCACGTCGAGCTTCGTCTCGTACGCCTCGGGCTGGAGGCCGAGCTCATGGGTGGAGTACTCGCCGAACCGGTTGATGTGCTCGGTCAGGTACGGCGAGATACGGGCCAGGTCCTCCGGCAGCGTTCTTCCGCGACCCGGAGCGCAGCCGCTTCAGCAGCGTCGCCGAGGAGATGGCGCCCTCCCGTACGGAGATGGCCACCCGCATCAGGTGCCGGAACTGGGACTCGATCAGGTCCCAGTCGATGACGTTCTTGCCTGGTTCCCCGAACAGCGCGTCGATGTGCACGTACTCGGTGGTCTTGCTGGGCCGGTAGAAGGTCAGGCCCTTCCAGTTCCTGATCCTGGGCATCAGGTCGAAGCCCAGCAGGTGCGCGAGCGCGAACACGGGCTGGGACTGGCCCTGCGTGTCGGCGTGCACGGTGGTCGGCTTCACCTCGGAGGTGTTCTTCAGCAGGCCCTCGATGATGTAGACCGCCTCCCACACCCGCACGGGATGAACTGCGTGAACAGCGCGATGTAGGTGTCGGAGATGTGGTGGTAGGCGATCCCGCCCTGCTTGCCGTACCGCACGGAGGTCTCGGCGAACAGGTTGTCGAGGTAGGTGTCCATGTGCGTGCCGTCCGCCGCCACCGCAGTCCCGTCGCCCCACGCCTGCGAGATGTCCAGACAGGCGTGCGGGTTGACCAGGTCGGCGATCGCCTCGTTCAGCAGCACGATCGAGAAGTGCCGGTTCGCCGTGTACGACAGCTCGTGGCCGGAGACGCCGGGGATGTGGCGGGCGGCCTCGTACGGGCCCATGTTCGTGCCCTTCACGAACGTCGTGATCACGTAGCGGCCGAACGGGTCCTGAAGCTTCGGCTCGTTGCCGGAGGCCGGGCCGAAGCGGCGCCACCACTCCACCCAGTACGCGGTCCTGGACAGAATCCCGATCAGCGTGCGCTCCGGCATCCTGGCCTTGATCTCCTGCTCCAGCCGCCTCGCCGAGGCCGTGAGCCCCTCCGAGCGGTGCGGCTTCAGCGACGGGATGCCCGTCTCCGGGTCGATGACCAGGCCCTCGTTGTCCGGGTATCCGGCGTCCGCCGCCGCGGCGGCGTCCCGGTGCTTGTCCTCCAGCTGCCGGCGGAAGAACTGCGCGTCGAACTCGGCGGTCTCGCCAGCCTCGCACAGCCCGACCTCCACCAGATAGTCGGCCAGCTTCTCCTGCACGACCTCCCACTCCAGCAGCTGCTGGGACCAGTCGGCGTACTCCTCCGAGCCGACCACGGCGATGTCGCCGCAGCGCAGTTCCTCGGCGAGGTAGGTGAAGACCATCGCCTCGAAGTGCTTGCGGACGTAACTCCCGGTGCGGGTCTTGTCGACCACCACCTTGCGCCAGTTCTGGGTGGCGAAGGAGATGTCCACCTCCCTGCCGTTCTCGTCGAAGGCGGTGATGTACTCGCCGCGCGCCGCCTGGTGCCGCTTCGCGTGCGCGAGCGCGTCCAGCACCCGCCCGTCCTCACTGGTGGCGGTGAACTCCAGCTTCTCGGCCAGGTCGAACATCACCGCCCTATCCCGGCCGATCTGCCCGTACAGCAGCGGCTCCCAGAGGTTGCCGTGGTGGGCGGAGACCTTCTCGATCTGCTCGTACTGCTTGGCGAACCCGCCGAATCCCTCCACCGTCCTGGCGACGGTGCCGAGCCCGCCGGCCTGCACCACCAGGGCCTTCAGCAGGGTGAGAAGGGCCGGGGAGACCTCCCCGCCCAGCCGACCGGCGATCTCGTGGGCCGACGCCGCCTCGTCCAGCCCGGCCAGGGCCGCCCGGGCCTCGGCGGTCATCTCCGCGGCCTTCGCGAGCGCCGTCTGGGCCGGGCCGTCGGCGTCGACGTCCTTGAGCACCACGCGATAGTTCCCGATCAGGGCCTCGACCAGCTCCTGCTGGCGCAGGCGGATCTCCTCCAGCTCCGCCTTGGCCTTCTTGATTTTCGTGGCGACGCGCTTGCAGAACATCGTCGCCAGGTCGTCGCGGACCTGCATCCGCGCTTTGTACAACAGACACGCGATCAGCGCGAGGCGTTTGACCGGCGCGTAGTCCCGTAGCGCCGGGGCGTCCCCCGGGTCCGCCTCCCCGGCGAAGTCGGTGATCTTCCGCGCGGCGACGTCGTCCATCCACACCGCACTATCGCCGAGGCCGTCCACCCACTCCATGCGCTTGGTCAGGTTCTTGAAGTGCGACCAGCTCGGCCCCTTGGCGGGCTTCTTCAGCCGGTTGAACAGCGTCGTGCCGTCGCTGTCGCGCTCCTCCAGCAGCCGCAGCAGCTCTGATCGCTGAAACGGACTCATGCGATCGTGGATGCCCGCGCAGATCGAGGCGTTCACCTCGGTACGGATCTTCGAGGCCATCTTGTCGAAGGTGGAGAACCCCGGCAGCTCCAGCCCGGCCTTTGCGGTGGATGATGCCGGGAACTTTGCGACTGCTGGAGAGGGCTGGTACCGCGTCCGTGTTCAGGCACGGGGACGAGATGAGGGCAATGCGCAGGAGGGCGACGACCTCGTCGAGGAGCACCTCTTGAGCGTGTGGCCGGCACCGCCGCAGCCCGACGTCGTCCACATCGCAGACGACACCTTCGCTCGCTCACACTATGACCCCACCCGTCCCCCGGCGCACGCCATCCAACCGTAAGCAGGTCATTGGCGTTTGCGGCAAGATCTTCCTAGCAGGAGGTCATCTTGGCGTGGCGGTCGGCCGGTCCGCGCAGCGGCGGCGTAGTGGGCGATCAGGACGACTCGGTGCCGGATCAGTGGGATGCTGGCGAACGGGTACCACCACCGGCGTACGGACGGGCGCAGGAGGCGGCGGCGCAGGGCCGTGGTGTCGCGGGGCAGGGCGAGGCGAGCGCTTCGTAGGTGGCGTTCCAGGCCTGCTGTGTCTGCACCAGGTCGTCGGGGAAGTCGGAAGTCCGTACCGGCATGAGCCAGGGCACACTGAGCTGTTCGGGCATGGCTCGCGCTGCGTTTGCCAGTCACCATGGTCGGCAGGAAACTGTTGGTGTCAGCGTGGCCCCTGCCGCTGGAAAACGGGGTTGGCAGGCGCCGGCGCCTCTGTCGCTGCTGCCACATCCGTGCACGCTTGCTTTTTCTCTGCGACGGCCACATATCCACCCCGATCTTCTCGGGAGGGCCCGTGACAACGCTGCGACTCGCCACGTTCAACGTCGAGAACCTCTTCGCGCGCTGGCGGTTCAAAGCCGGCATCGACCCATCGACCGCCAACTCACGAGGCTGGATAGTCGACCAGACCCGCTTCGAGGAACTGGGTGTGGACGACAAAGCCATCACGGGAGCAGCGGTACGGGAGATTCAGGCCGACGTGCTGTGCCTGCAAGAAGTGGAGAACGTCGATACCCTCAAGCATTTCCGTGCCCAGGCGCTGGGCGGACGCTCCCAGTACCCCTACGTCGCCGGAGTGGACGGCAACGATCCCCGGCTGATCGATGTCGCAGTGCTGTCGAAGTGGCCGATTACGCGTATCCGCTCGCACCAGCACTTTATGGATCCGGCGAACCCGACGGCAACACTGTTCTCCCGCGACTGCCTTGAGGTCGACATCGAGGTCGAGGTGAGCCAGGGGCAAAGGACGCCTGTCACGCTCTTCGTCAACCACTTCAAATCCATGCTCGGCGGACGCGCGCAGACCAGGGCAAAGCGAGAGCGGCAAGCCAAGACGGTGATGGACATCGTCACCGACCGCTTCGGGCGCGAGGCGCCGGGAGACCATCCGTTCGTGGTCCTGGGCGATCTGAACGACTATCTGGAGCCGGACGGCGACGGAAGTTCCGGCATCGATCAAGTCGTCAACTGGGACCAGGTCGACAACGTGGTGACCCGCCTGCCCGGAGATGACCAGTGGACGCACTACTGGAGCGGTGGCGACGAGTACCGGCAGTTGGACTACCTCCTGCTGTCAAACTCGCTGGCCCAGCAAGCCCCGCAAGTGCTGCCTGAGATCTTCCGCAAAGGGATACCGCTGCGCGCCACCAGATACAAAGGTCCCCGGTTCCCGGGCGTGGGGCAGGACAAACCCAAGGCATCAGACCACTGCCCCGTCATCTTCGACCTCGAAGTGCAGTAAGCGACGCCACTCCTCTTACCCAGGAGGTATCCCATGAGCAGGACGTGCCGCGTCAATTGCATCCTCCCCCCACACCTTCTGCACAAGCTCTTGGAGAGTGAAGACAGTGAGGTGCGCCGAGCCGCCCTGGACACCCTGCTGACCACTACTCGGTTGCGGGGTGAGCGAGCGGTTCGGGCGTCCTTCGCCGGCGACGCCGTCCCCGGCAACGGCCGGCGGACCATCTTCGACTGCCAACAGGGAAGATTCCTCCCCCTCGCTGCTCTCGCGCGGTCGGAGGATGGACCGGCGTCCGCGGACGAGTCCGTCAACCAAGCGTTCGACGGCCTCGGCATCACGCGCGATTTCTACCAGCAGGTGTTCCAGCGTAATTCGCTCGACGGCCGGGGGATGCGCGTGGACGGGTACGTCCACTTCGGTGTGAAGTACAACAACGCGTTCTGGGACGGACGGCAGATGGTCTTCGGTGACGGGGACGGAAGGTTGTTCACCGACTTCACCGGATCCCGCAGCGTGATCGCCCACGAGTTGGCACATGGAGTCACCGAGTTCACCGCGGGGCTCGCCTACCACCATCAGCCCGGGGCCCTGAACGAGTCAATGTCAGACGTCTTCGGGTCGTTGGTCGAGCAGTGGTCGCTGCGTCAGCCGGCCGAGACCGCGAACTGGCTGATCGGGGCCGAGATCTTCACCCCAGGGATCGGCGCCGATGCCCTGCGGTCGATGAAGGCCCCGGGGGAGGCATACGACAACGCCCTGTTCGGCAAGGACCCCCAGCCAGACCACATGAGCAAATTCGTCAACCTGCCAGACACCGAGGAAGGGGACTACGGCGGGGTGCACATCAACTCCGGCATCCCGAACAAAGCCTTCTACCTCACGGCGGTGCGCATCGGCGGATTCGCGTGGGAGGCTCCCGGACTCATCTGGTACGAGTCGCTCAAGGCCTCCAGCATCGAGACTCAGTTCCAGGATTTCGCGGACACCACCTACCAGAAGGCCGAGGAATTGTACGGGTCCGACAGCGCCCAACAGCTGGCCGTGCTGGCGGCGTGGCAGGAGGTGGGGATCCAGATCAGCGGGGTCCCGGCCGGGGTCGCCCGGGCGCGGAGCCTCGCCGCCCACCGCGACGGTGGCGTGGGCCGGGAGGACGGCATGGCAGCCGTGACCAAGCAGCTCGGGACACTGACCGCCCAGGTGACGGGGCTGACCAAGGAAGTGACCGCGCTGAAGGGGCACAGGTGACCACCGGCGGTTGATACGGGCGCGAGGAGGAGCGCCCTCGGATGGCGCCCGGAGGTTGTGCACCATGAAGGTGACTTTGGCGACGCACGGCGGGCAGGCGGCTGCGATCCACCTCCGCCTCCCGCCCAAGGTGCTGGACGCCGATGCCCTGCCCAAGAATGCTGCGGCGGAGCTGTCCCAGCTGGTGGCGGCTGCTGTCCCGGTGGCCGAGGAGGACCGGCCCGGCCGCGCCAGGGATGCGATGAGCTATACGATCACGGTGGAGGAAGGCGGCCGCTCGACCGTTCTCACCGGGTCGGACGCCACCATGTCCCCGGCGTTCGCGGCCTTGCTCAGTTGGCTGGAGAATCACTTCGCGCAGCAGTGACGCGCAATGTGGAACGGCGCGCTCGCCACCGTGTCGCGAATGGCGACCGAGCTGTGGTGCGATCGCCTCCGCAAGCCGGTCCTGGGTCGTGCCGCGGCCGCGCGGGCGGCCGGCACGCCCTCCGCGTCGTCGTCGCGTATGCCCAGGACGCCCGCCCCTCGATGGCCAAAGAAGGACGGGCCTGTCGCAGTCGTCGGTGTCACGTATCTGGCACGCGTTCGGCCTGCGAGGTCGAACGATGGTTCGCCGAGCTGACCGACGAGCAGATACGGCGAGGCGTCCACAGGTCCGGGCACGCCCTGGAGAAGGACATCCGCAACTGGATCTCCGCCTGGAACAGCGACCCGAGGCTCTACGCCTGGACCAGGACCGCAGGCGAGATCCTCGAACGCCTCGCCTGCACAGGGGTGCGGGAAGGCCCTTCTGCGCACCGGCGCAAACCTCATCACCGCCCTGGCTTCATCCAGCCGATGCCGCCGATCTTGGGCGCCGTGGTGTGCATGCCGGTCGACGTCACCACCGGTGTGACACTCCCAACTCGATCAGATAACGCTTGGTCACCCGTCCGCTGTACTTCCCGTCGATCAGGCCCGCGATGCACCCCAGCAGCCCGTTCCTGGCGGCTTCCGGAAGAGCTCGGTGGCCGGAGTAGGTCCGCAGCAGCTCCAGATAGTCCGACGTGGTGTACGTGAGATCCTGCTCGTAGCGGCGGAAGACCGGGGGGCCGAACCGGCCGCTCCGCGCGACCTCCTCAGCATGGTCCGAACCGTCGATGTCGGCAGCCGCGGGAGGCCGCAGCCCGGGCGGCGTGTCCGGGTCGAAACGCTCGTAGCAGCGCTGGACCTCGACGAAGAACTCCTCGGTACCGCCCATCACATGCTGGCTGCGCACCACTGCGAGCGCCCCGCCCGGGCGCAGCGCGTCGGCGGCCTTGGCCATCCGCACCGCCGGGTCGATCCAGTGGAACGCCGTCGCCGAGACGACCGCATCAAACGGCTCCTCCGGAAGCGGCCAGCCCTCGAATTCCGCCGTCACCACCTCCACCGCCGCAAACCCGGCCAGGTTGCGGCGCGCGACCGCAGCCATGCGCGATCCCGCCTCAACGGCCTTGATCCGGCAGCCCCGCCCGGCCAGAGACACCGTCGCCTGACCGGTCCCGCAACCAACCTCCAGTACGCGGCTGCCGGCGCAGGTACCCGCGAGTTCGGCGAGGTCGTCGTACAGCTCCGTCGGATATCCGGGCCTGGCCCGGTCGTACAGCTCAGCGTCCTCGTCGAAGATCCGGCTCAGGCGTGCCCGTCGGGACTCCTCGGGTCTGTCGTCGCGTTTCGCTTGCGTGGTGTTGTCGGGCATGCGGAGCAGGCTAGTGCGGTGCCGTCACCGGCAGCGGTCGACAGCCTCGCGCCAAGGCAACTGCATGGGACTGCCACGGCCCCCGCACAGTCCGGTCGCCGCGTCCATGGACTCACACCCTGCCATGAACCGCGGAGACCGAGGCCCGCACCGCCGCACAGGCGTCCTGCGCGTCCCTCGCCGCCAGGGCGATCGAGGCGAGGCGGCGGCACTCGTCGAGGGTGTGGGACGCCAGTGCTGCCCGGACGTCGGCCAGGCAACCGGGGGCGGCCGACAGGCTGGTGACGCCCAGTCCGACCAGGACCAGGGCCAGCAGCGGATCGGATGCCGCCTCCCCGCACACCCCGGTGGGACGGCCGTGTGCGGCGCCGGCCTCGGCAGTGCTGCGCACAAGGTCGAGCAGGGCTGGCTGCCACGGGTCGAGGAACTCGGCCAGACTGCCGAGCATGCGGTCGGCGGCGAACGCGTACTGGGCCAGGTCGTTGGTGCCGACGCTGAAGAAGTCGCAGCTCTGCGCAAGTGTTCCGGCGCGCAGGGCTGCCGCGGGCACCTCCACCATGGCTCCGGCCGTGCGCAGTCCATGCGACCTGGCCAGCTCGGTGAACTCCGCCGCTTCGGCCGGCAGGGACACCATGGGCGCCATCACCCACACCTCCGCCGTGCTGTCCTCGGCCGCCGCGGCGATGGCGGCCAGTTGCTCCGCAAGCAGCTGCGGATCGCGGCGCGCTGTGCGCAGTCCACGGACGCCCAGCGCCGGGTTGGGCTCGTCGGGCGCGGTGACGAACGGCAGCGGCTTGTCGGCTCCGGCATCCAGAGTGCGTACGACGACCCGACGTCCGGCGAACGCCTCGAAGACCTTGCGATAGGCGACGGTCTGTTCCTCGTGGGTGGGGGCCTGGGCGCGGTCGAGGTAGAGGAACTCCGTACGGAAGAGTCCCACGCCCTCGCTGTCGGCCTCAGCGGCCGACGGAAGTTCGGCCAAGGCGCCCAGGTTCACCAGCAGCTTCACCGCGTGACCGTCCGCCATGCGGCCCGGTCCGCTGACAAGTGCCGCGTTGCGCCGCCGGTGTTCCTCTCGTGCGGTCGCTTCGGTGACAGCGTCCGGCTCAGGGTCGGCCACGACCGTCCCGGCAGCGCCGTCCACCAGCACCAGCCGTCCGTCCGTGAGCGCGGCGGCGTCTGTGCAGCCGACGACTGCGGGCAGCCCGAGGATCTTCGCCAGGATGGCTGTGTGGCTGGTCGGCCCGCCCTGCTCGGTGACGAGGGCGAGAACCTGCGTCGGGTCGAGGAGGGCGGTATCGGCGGGCGCGAGGTCGTCGGCGACCAGGACATGGGGACGGCCGGGGGCAGGCAGGCCCGGCATGGGCAGCCCCAGGACGCGTGCCACGGCACGGTTGCGCAGGTCCTCGAGATCGGCGGCGCGTTCGGCGAAGTAGCCGCCGGCCGCCAGCAGCGAAGCGCGGAACCCTTCGAACGCGGCGTCCAGCGCATGCGCCGCGTCGCTGCCCTCGTGAACGAGCGACTCCGCCCGGTCGGCGAGGGACGGATCGGCGGCCATCATCGCCTGCGCGGACAGGACATCGGCCGCCTCACCGGCCACGGCCGCGGCGCGCCGCTCCAGGTCGGCCGCTACGTCGGCCAGGGCGTCGCGTGCCGCGGCGGCTTCTGCGGGGGCGTCGACCGCCTCGACCCTGCGTGCTGCGGGCAGCACGGGTGGGGGTGCCATGCGGGCGACCGGGCCGCAGGCGCTGCCGCCGCCGACCCTGATGCCGCGCATCAGCACGGGCGGCACGCCGGTCGCTCGGGTCACTGCTCCCCCCTCGCGTCCAGGTCGGAGGCGACGAGCGCGGCCAGTTCGTCGATCGCGGCATCTGCGCCGTCGCCTTCGGCGGCCAGTACGAGCAGGTCACCATGCTCGGCTCCGAGGGCGAGCACGGACAGCAGGCTGCGGGCATCGACCGGAGGCTGTCCGTCCCGGGCCACGGTCACCTTGACCGGCTGTCGGGATGCAGCCTGGACAAAGAGGGACGCGGGGCGGGCGTGCAGTCCGGAGCGCGAACCGATGGCGACTGTGCGCTGAGACATGGATGGCCCTCCTACAAGAGGTTGCGGGGACGTGGTGTCCGGTGACATGGGTGGCGGGTCAGCGGGAGGGCACGGCGTTGTACCCGGGATGTCCTGGTCTGTTGCCCGGCGGCTCGGGACGCCTCGGCCGCTTCGGGCAGCTGCGGCAGCTTCGCCCTGGGGCGGCATCCGGGCACCGTGCAGGACGACGACGATGCCTTCGTGCGGGCGCCCAAGCGGCTCCGCCATCTGCCAGGCGCTCCACCAGATGCATGTTGTTTTGAATCCGTTCGATGACCGAACCTGTTGTTTTCATGGATACTACGCACCCCAGTGCGGCAAAGTAAAGAGATACGGACATGAAACAGGGGCGTCACCTCGATCAGGGCTAGTGATCGGACAGCGGACGGACACAGCCGGGCATGCGGGGGAGGTCCCCGGCCAGCCCGCGCAGCCGTCTCTTCGGGACGGGCGCCACGCCCGGCATACGTCCGCCGACAACGATCCCTTGCGGATAGCGTCCGGCCATGACCGGTGAATGGCGAAGGGATCGGATCGGGGCCGCTCTGCGGGGCGAGAACCCGACCGTGCTGCGAAGGCTCGATTCGGGGTTCGCGGTGATCGGCGACGTTCAGTTCCTGCCGGGTTACTCGGTTCTTCTGATCGACCAACCGAACGCGCAGCGGCTGACCGACCTGCCGAAGGCCAAGCGGTTGTCGTTCCTGTCCGACATGGACCGGCTGGGCGAAGCGGTCGAGCGGGCGTGCCGACGGCTGGACCCGGCTTTTCGGCGGGTCAACCTGGAGATCTTGGGGAACACCGATCCGTTCCTGCATGCGCATGTCTGGCCTCGGTTCGAGTGGGAACCCGCCGAGCTGGTGAGCGCGCCGGTGTGGCTCTATCCGCGTGACCGGTGGAGCGACGAGCAGTACAGGCTCGGCCCGCACCACGATGTGTTGCGGGACGCGATCGGCGGCGAACTGGATCAGTTGCGCTCGGCGGCCTGAGGGCATGGTCTGCCCACCGTCGGGGCATGGCACGCACGACACGCACCGGGACGGAGCCGTGCCAGGCCGTCCCCCACGCGCCGCCGCTGCGGTGCACCACGGAGGTTCGGACGATGCAGCACACCCGCGCCCGGCACGCCGTTCTCGGCGTGCTCGCCGCGCTCGTCCTCGTTGCGCTCGCGGCCTGCGGCGGAGGCGAGTCCCCGGCCGGTCAGGGCGACTCACCGGCGGAGCCGTCCCCGTCCCGACCGACGTCCCCCGCCGAGGCAGGGAAGCCGGCGCGGCCGGCGCCGGATGCGAAGACGGCCGCCCGCGAACTGAGCGCGCTCGAGCGGAGGTACGACGCGCGACTGGGCGTCTACGCTCTCGACACCGGCACGGGGCACGAGGTGGCCCACAACGACGGCGAGCGGTTCCCCTACGCCTCCACGTTCAAGGCGCTGGCCGCCGGTGCCGTACTGCGCACGTACTCCCTGAGCGGGACGGACCGGGTTGTCACGTACTCCCGTGGCGATCTGGTCGCCCACTCCCCCGTCACCGAGAAGCACGTCACGACCGGGATGACCCTGGGCGCGCTGTGCGAGGCCGCCGTCCGCTTCAGTGACAACACCGCCGCCAACCTCCTCCTCGACGCACTCGGCGGCCCGGAGGGACTCGACAACGCCCTTGAGGAACTGGGCGACGACGTCACACGGATGGAACGCCGCGAGCCCGAACTGAGCCGCTGGGCACCGGGTGAGGAGCGGGACACGAGCACACCGCGGGCGCTGGCCGGGGATCTGCGCGCGTTCGTTCTCGGGGACGCCCTCGGCGAGGACGAGCGCGCGCAGCTGACCGAGTGGTTGCGGACGAGCGCCACTGGAGCAGGGCTCATCAGGGCGGGGGTGCCCGAGGGCTGGGTGGTCGGCGACAAGACCGGAACCGGCAGCGCCTACGGGGCCCGCAACGACATCGCCGTGGCGTGGCCCCCGGACTCGGCGCCGATCGTCATGGCGATCATGTCGAGCCGCTCCGACGCGGACGCCGGCCACGACGACGAACTCATCGCGGAGGCGGCGTCCGTGGTCGCCGACACGCTGTCGTAGCCGGGCGGCTGCGCCGACAGGCTGGTGACGGCCGCATCACCGGCATCGGAGGGCGACCCCGGGCCGTGCCGGAGCGGGAGCCGGCACATTGTCAGTGGACGACGTCGAAGACGTTCTTCTGCAGGCCGTTGGCGTAGGCCTCGTGCTCGACGAGCTTGAGCTTCTGGGTGTCCTTGTCCGTGTCGCTGAACAGACGCTTGCCCGCGCCGAGCAGGAGCGGGAAGACGAGAAGGTGGTACCGGTCGATCAGCCCGGCGTCCGAGAGAGTGCGGTTGAGGGTGGCGCTGCCGTGGACGATGATCGGGCCACCCTCGGTCTCCTTCAGCGCGGCGACCTCCTCGAGCGTGCGCAGGATCGTCGTCTCGCCCCAGTTCGACACCAGGTCGTTCTCGGTGAGGGTGGTGGAGACGACGTACTTCGGCATCGCCTTGTAGCCGGCGAAATCGTCCATGCCCGGCCAGACCGGGCTGAACGCCTCGTAGCTGACCCGGCCCATCAGCATCGCCGTGGCCTCCTCCTGCTCCCGGCCCTTGATGTCGAACGCCTCCGGGACGAACTCGATGTCCTTGAAGGTCCACCCCGAGTTCCGGTAACCGGGCTCCCCGCCCGGGGCCTCCACGACGCCGTCGAGCGAGACGAAAGCGGTGCTGATCAGGGTGCGCATCTCACAACTCCAGATTTTCCAAGGCTGTCGGTCAACAGGATCGGCCGGTGCGTGCTTCGACCTCGCGGCCGCAGTGCCCCAACTATCACTGACTGACTGTCGGCCGCGGAAAAACTCATCGGCCGCTGATCATATGGTCATCTCGCAACAGGCGGCAGGCCTCCGGAGCTCAGGCCGGGCGACCGTGGCTTCGCCACAGCAGGCCCCGAGCGGGTGCCGGGCCGGTGGACCACCGGCCCGGCACCCGCTCGGCCACGTCGTGGCCCGTTCGGCCGGTGTGGCGCAGGTCGGCGAGCCCCTGCTGCCGCAGGTGAATGAATGTGGCCGTCCGTGGCAGGAACACGGCTCGAGCTGCTCGACCCGCAGGTCGGCGGCCCTGTCGAACGCTCTCCCCCGGCTGGCCAACCCGGCCTGACCACCCGGTGCGCCGAGGTTTGGCGGTGGGTGGACTGGACAACCGACAGTCGGGGCCCGGGGTACCGGGGGTGGAAGGATGCACCTCCCTTGGGGCCCTTGTCCCACGAACCCACACACGGGTGCGAGGTGCCGATCATGACGCTTCCGATCCGAAGCGGGTGCGGCGCGGCCGAAGAGGAGCGGACCCGAGCGACCGCCTCCGCACGGTGCGCATCCCGGGGACGGGGCCGTTCGAGCGGCGCAAGGTCCAGCGGAAGAGCGGTGACACACGAGCTCAGGAGGCACGAGCCCCGGAGGCGCTCCCCCGGCTTGCCGTCGGTCTCGTGCGTGCCCGTGGCACCGGGCGGCAGCGGCGTTCGAGCAGAGGATTCCGGTCTGGAGGTGTCGCACGTGGCGTCACATCTGCGGTTGACCCTGCTGGGAGTGGGCGCGATGAATTCGCCGCGCTACGCACCGGCAGGTCTGCTGCTCCGCCACCGACGCCGCTCGGTCGCCTTCGACGCCGGGCCCGGTGCGGATCCGCCGCCGCGCCTGGACGGCTGGCTGGTCACGGACGAGCGGGCCGAGCTCGGGTCGGCTCTCCGCCGCATGGCGGCGGACCATGACGTGCCGCTCCGCATGGGCGACCTCGACCTGGGTGACCTGCGCATCCGTGCGTGTCCGGTGATCCACACCTCGCATCCCACCTGCGGATACCGGATCGAACTCGACGGGACGGTGGTTGTGTGGGCGCCGGAGTTCTGGACCTTCCCGACCTGGGCGGCGGGCGCCGACCTGATGTTCGCGGAGGCGGCCGGCTGGGATCGGCGGATCCGCTTCCGCGGCGGGGTCGGCGGCCACGCCCACGTACAGGAGATCGGCCCCGAGGCGGTGCGGCACCGGATACGGCGCCTGGTCTACGCCCACATCGGCCGGCCGTGCCTGCGGGCGATGGACGCGGGGCGGCGCCCGGGCTGGGGCGAGTGGGGCCGCGAGGGCCGGACGTACACGTTGCCACCTGCCGGGGCCGGCGTACCGGAGGAGACCGCGGGGCGGCCGGCCCCGACCGGCTCCCCCAGCGACACCGGCGACGAGACGCCGGACGAGAAGGCCGGCCCGGCTGTCGAGGAGGAAGCCGTACGCAGCCACGCGGAGGACGATGCCGACGCAACCCCACCCGGGGAGTGACGGGCCACGAACCGGTGAGGGGCAACGGGCATCCCGGACCTGAACCGCACACCACCGGAGGCGAGAACACCATGACCGAGCCGCTCACCGCCTCGCACCAGCTCATCGCGGCTCATCTGGTCGACGGCCGGATGGCGCCGGGCGAGGAGATCGGCCTGCGGGTCGACCAGACCCTCTGCCAGGACGCCACCGGCACGCTCGTGATGCAGGAACTGGAGGCGCTCGGCCTGGACCGGGTGCGTACCGAGCTGAGTGTGCAGTACGTCGACCACAACATCCTCCAGGCCGACGAGCGCAACGCCGAGGACCATCTCTTCCTGCGCTCCGCCGCCCAGCGCTTCGGCCTCTGGTACTCCAAGCCCGGCAATGGCGTCTCCCACCCCACCCACATGCAGCGTTTCGGCGTCCCCGGCAAGACGCTCATCGGCTCCGACTCCCACACCTGCGCCGCCGGCGCGCTCGGCATGCTCGCCGTCGGCACCGGCGGCCTCGACGTGGCACGGGCCATGGCCGGCGAGC
The DNA here is from genome assembly GCF_044390825.1 of Streptomyces sp. NPDC018833. Taxonomy (NCBI): domain Bacteria; kingdom Bacillati; phylum Actinomycetota; class Actinomycetes; order Kitasatosporales; family Streptomycetaceae; genus Streptomyces; species Streptomyces sp. NPDC018833. The sequence goes on from NZ_JBIRZM010000002.1 coordinate 36,311, forward strand.
CGCTCTACCTGCGGATGCCGCACATCTGGGGGATCCGCCTGGAGGGCGAACTCCCCGACTGGGTCAGCGCCAAGGACGTCATCCTCGAACTGCTGCGCCGCCACGGCGTCAAGGGCGGTCTCGGCCGGATCATCGAGTACCACGGCCCCGGCCTGGCCACGCTCTCCGCGATGGACCGGCACGTCATCGCCAACATGGGCGCCGAACTGGGCGCCACCACCAGCGTCTTCCCCTCCGACGAGGCCGTACGGCGGTTCCTGCGCGCGGAGGGCCGCGAAGAGGACTTCCGTCCGCTCACCGCCGAACCCGGCGCCCCGTACGACCTCACGGAGGTCATCGACCTCTCCACCCTCGAACCGCTGATCGCCGCGCCCACCTCCCCCGGCAACGTCGTCCCGGTCCGCGAGGTTGTCGGCACCCCGGTGAGCCAGGTGGTGATCGGGTCCTCCGCCAACCCCGGCCTGCGCGACTTCGCCGTCGCCGCCGCGATGGCGAAGGGCCGCCAGACCCACGGAGGGGTCAGCTTCGACGTCAACCCGAGCTCGCGCGAGGTGCTCCAGGATCTGACCCGGACCGGTGCCACCTTCGACCTGATCGCCGCCGGGGCCCGTATCCACCAGGCCGGCTGTCTCGGCTGCATCGGCATGGGCCAGGCGCCGGCCGCCGGGCGGCACTCGCTCCGTACCTTCCCCCGCAACTTCCCCGGCCGCTCCGGCACTTCGGACGACTCCGTGTGGCTCTGCTCGCCGGAGACCGCCACCGCATCCGCCCTCACCGGGAAGATCACCGACCCCCGGGACTGGGCACTGCGGCACGGAGTCGAACCGCCGCACCTGGACCTGCCGGAACGGGCCTCGGTCAACCGCGCGATGCTGGAGGCCCCACCCGCGCCCGAGACCTCGGTCGCGGTGGAGCTGGTCCGCGGCCCGAACATCTCCGCGCTGCCCGACCTCGACCCCCTGCCGGACGAACTCGACGCACCGGTGCTGCTCAAGGCCGGCGACAACGTCTCCACCGACGAGATCTCACCGGCCGGCGCCCAGGCCCTGCCCTATCGCTCCAACCTCCCGAGGCTCGCCGACTTCACCTTCACCCGCGTCGATCCCGACTACCCCGAACACGCCCGGCGTGCGGGCCCTCACGTCATCGTGGCGGGCGACAACTACGGCCAGGGCTCCTCCCGCGAACACGCGGCAATCACGCCCCGCCTGCTCGGCCTGCGCGCCGTCCTCGCCCGGTCCTACGCCCGCATCCACTGTTAGAACCTCGCCAACTTCGGCGTCCTGCCCCTGGAATTCACCGACCCGGCTGACTTCGACCGGATCGACCAGGGCGACCGGCTGTCCCTGGCCGGTCTGCGGACCCGGCTCGGCGACGCCCAGGAGGCGCATCTGCTGGTGCACAACACCACCAAGGACGAGGACTACCGCGTCACCCACCGGCTCACCGACCGCCAACGGTCCGCCGTCCTCGCAGGAGGCGTCATCCCGGCCCTGGCGGCCCGGCAGGCGTCGCCCTCACCCGAGCGTCCGGTCGGCTCGCATGACGGTTCGGGATGAGGGGGACGCCGGCTCATGGAGGGCCTGTGGGTCATCCGGCATGCCGGTTGACCCACAGGCCCTGGCGCAAAGGTGTGGCCCGGCGTGCCTTACCCGGTCACCAGTTGTGTGCGACGTCCACGATGAGCTTGTCGCCGGACTGGTGCACTCGGAAGGGAAGCCTGGCGCGTACGCCCAGGCCGATCTGGGTCTGGCCTTCGAAGCTCGCCCCGAACTTGGTGTCCGTGAAGGTCTTGTATCCGGTGACCTTGACGCCCGGTAGCGGCTTCCCGGCCATCGCGGCATACGTCGGTTTGGTGGTCGCCGGGTCGTAGCTCGGCGCGGATACGAAGATCTGCAGGATGCCGCCGCCCTTGACCGGGATCTGCTCGCCGGAACCGTCCTGATGGAACGTGGCCACGTAACCGACGTGGTAGCCGATCTTGCCACTCACGCCTTTGACGTCGAAGACCATGCGGTCGTAGCACGTGCTTTGGCTGGTCGTGATGTTCTTCAGCGGCTTGGAGTCGGAGTCCGTGGCCGACTTGGTGCCGCTGCCCCAGGCGCTCGAACAAGCCTCGGCCAGGCCGGTCTTGTCCGCGTGACCCGTTGCGGCGCTCGCCGCCCCGGCCGTGCTGACGAGGCCGGCGCCCGCCAACACGAGCACCGCTGCAGCTGTTCCTAACTTTCGCATGACGTACCTCAGAGAAGATTGAGTACAGGACCACATGGAGGGGGCAGCGCCCCCTCCGTGACCTGCACTCTTTCGTCAGGCCAGGCCTGTGCCCATCCGTACTCGTACTCAACTCACTTCTAGGTACCCGGCGTCGGCTTCCTCTCGATCCCCGCACCGTCCTGGCGGCACATCGAGGCTCCGACCGATGCCGTCGAGGTCGGACAGCGAATCTCCGGCGAGTTCCTCCCGTTCGACACTTGCGACGCGGAGGCCAAACTGTCCTTGAAGGCACTGCAGCCGATCGCTTCCAGGCCTTCGCCGACCGCACCGCGGTGGGCCAGAAACTGCAGGGGAGGGTCACCAAACCGCGGCCGTTCAGGCGTCTTCGTCGAGGTAGGTGACGGACGAGGGGCTGGTGCCCTTCGTGGAGGTCCACGGCAAGCCCGCGGCAGGTCCGGCAGAGGTCTCCGGACCGGCCACGAGATCGCGCGCTGCCGCCGAGCCCTGGGCAGGGCCGCCGGGTGAGCACGGCCTGGCGGTGGGCCCAGGCGCGGTCGGGTCACTGGTGTCAGTCGCCTCCGCCACCCCCGCAGGACGAGCCGCCCCCGCAGGACCAGCCGCCGCCCCCGCACGCGTGACCGCCGCCATCGCCACCCCGAGATCGCCTACGCGAGGAACCACCCCTTCTGCTTCCGCGTATCACCGAGATGAGCACCATGACGACGAGCGCGATGCCCACGATCGACAGGAATTCCATTTGCTGCCCCGTTGCTGTCCGTTGTGGTCTGTGCGAGGGAGATGCCCCTCATGATCGGCTCGTCAATCACAACTTGAGGAACCCCAGAGCTTCGGCTGCGCGACACCGCTCCGCACGACGGCCTTGCGGTGGGTTCGCACCGGTGCGTGCGGTGGCGGCCGTCAGTCCGGGATCAGCGAGCCTTCCGCCGTGGCTGTCAGGCGTAGTTGGTGGCCGCCGGGCGCGCAGGAGCGGCCGTTGGGGTGGGTCGGCCGCGGGGTCGCGGTGACCCGCCGGTCGAGGACGGCCGCACCTTGGCGGTCCTCGAGGACCAGCCTGATACGCACCGGCTTCCCCGGCAGGTCCCCGATGACCGCGAAACCGGGCCAGGGAGAAGTCCCACGGGTGTCGGGGGCGGCGGCTGGTGTCTGTGCGGCGGGGGCGGCGGATTCGGTGGTCATCGCCGGATTCTGCGGTACCGCCGGCTCCGGGGACCCGGCCTCCCCCAGCCGCAGCGTGCGCTGTCGGCAGCCGCCGTCCCAGCAGACCGTGAGAGCCGCTCGGTCCAGCGTGTCCGCCAGGGCCGAGGCGACCTCGACCCGGATTCCCGCAGGCGCGTGCGTCAACGTGCAGGTGTGGTGCGACGCTCCACATCCGGTCAGTAGCGCCAGCGCCACCGGCCCCACCGTCCACAGGGCACCGCTCTTCCCACGGAGCCGCCGGCCGCCGCCCTCCGTCGCCGTCGCTGTCGCTGTCGCTGTCGCTGTCGCTGTCGCGGTCGCCGTCGCCGTCGCCGTCGCCTTCATGATCGCCCATGGTGCCAGGCCCAACGCAGCCGTGCCGGTCCGCCCCGGGCCCAACAACTCCTGCCGCGGCGTCCACATCACTCGCGGTCCCCTGCTGTCGCCTGCCGCCGCGCGCCGGGCACTCCGCGCAAGACGTGTGCGCCGGCGGGGAGCGCCGGCCCGGGTGTCGCCGGAGCGCCTGGACGTACTGGCCGATGGGCAGCGGGAGTTGGGGATCCGTTTCGTCGAGTGGTACGCGGTCGTCCCGGGCCCCGTAACGTCGGGTGCGGGAGAAGGTCTCCTTCGCCCCAGGCGTCCTGGCCGCCCTGCGCGCGACATCCCTCGAGGAGGCGACCGCGGCGGCTGTTCCCGACGGCCCGGTGACGTACCGGTTCGGCGCCGACCGACAGAGGCTGACGGGCTCGGTCTTCCGGGCGGAGGCGACGGTGCGGCCGGGGTCGGTAAGGAGGCGGACCTCGACGAGTTGCTCGGCCTGCTGCCCGTCCCTCCGACGCGGCGGGGCTCGTAGGCTCGGCGAGCAGTCCGCGGCCGTCGATCCGGGGGACGGACAGTCGGCCTGCGGACGCCAACCTGCCCATGGGCGTCGTCGCACTGCCCGGAAACGGGCCGTCAGGGCATCGCGAACTTGGCGACGTACTCGTCGAAAATCACAGCAAGCAGGGCCATGCGATGGCTGTGCCGGCCCCGGCAGCGACGTGCACGTGGTGATGCCGGTTGCGTTCGTTTCCGAGGCCCCGGCTCAGCGGCGCAGGGCGGTCTCCCGCTGCATGTACGACAGCTTCTCGGGATTGCGCACGGCGTAGAGCCCGGTGATGAGGCCGTCGTCGATGCGCACCGCCACGACGGTGTCTATCGCGCCGTCGAACCGGAGAATCAGCGCCGGGTAGCCGTTGACCTGTGCCGGCCGCAGCGACCCCGCGGCCGCGATCCTGCCCAGCCCGGCGGCCAGCAGGCGGGCCACCTTGTCGGCCCCCACGACCGGCCGCAGGACGGCCTGCTTGACTCCGCCACCGTCCCCCAGGAAGACGACATCCGGCGCGAGGATGTCGAGAAGGCTCTGCAGATCGCCGGTTTCGGCCGCCCGTTGGAACGCATCGAGCGCGTCTCGGGTCTCGGCCGGGGAAACGACCCCGCGCGGCCGCCTCGCCGCGACGTGTGCCCGTGCCCGGTGCGCGATCTGGCGGACCGCGGCCGGGCTCTTGTCGACGGCCTCGGCGATCTCGTCGTACGCCAGATCGAACACCTCGCGCAGCACGAACACCGCCCGCTCGGTCGGCGTGAGCGTCTCCAGCACCAGCAGCATCGCCATCGACACGCTGTCGGCCAGCTCGACGTCCTCGGCCACGTCCGGGGCGGTCAGCAACGGCTCGGGCAACCAGGGACCGACGTAGGACTCCCTGCGGCGGCCGAGCGTACGCAGCCGGCTCAGCGCCTGGCGGGTGGTGATCCGGACCAGGTACGCACGCTGATCCCGCACCGTGCCGAGATCGACACCCGCCCACCGCAACCACGTCTCCTGCAGAACGTCCTCCGCGTCGGCGGCCGAGCCGAGCATCTCGTAGGCGACGGTGAACAGCAGGTTGCGATGCGCGACGAATACCTCGGTGGCGGGGTCCGTGTGTCCGCCGCCGGCGAGCTGCCCGGCCGTGTCGTCTGTGCGCTCGCTCTCCACCGGCTGCTCCTGCCTGTTCGCTCTCGACGGTGCCACGGGCACAAGACGCTGGTCCCCGCAGCTTTGTGACACCCATGGGCCGTGGCACACGTCACACCACCTCCCCGTCACAAGGAGCGGGTCGCCGGCATCTCGTGTTCGTCCAGTGCGACACCACGAGTGAGGACGAAGTCATGGACGCCCGATTCAACATGCTCGAGAACGAGTTCGCCGCCAAGTTCGGCAAGCGGTTCGCAGGCGCCGGCCTGCTGATCCAGCAGTCGTCGCTGTCGAAGTCCACACAGGAGCTGGTGTCGCTGCGCGCCAGCCAGATCAACGGTTGCGGTTGGTGCATCGACTACCACACCAAGGAGGCCGCGGCCGCCGGGGAAACCGCTGTCCGGCTCCACCTGGTCGCCGCCTGGCGCGAATCCACCGTGTTCACCGAGGCCGAGCAGGCCGCGCTGGCGCTCGCCGAAGAGGGCACCCGGCTCGCCGACGCCCACCACGGCGTGTCCGACGAGACCTGGGCCCAGGTGCGCAAGCACTACGACGACGACCAGATCGCCGCGCTGGTCTCTTTGGTCGCCCTGATCAACGCGGCCAACCGGCTCGCCGTGATCGTGCACCAGCGGGGAGGTTCCTACGAGCCCGGCATGTTCGCCGCCGCGTTCGACTGACCGGCAGACGGATCCGGCCCGGCCCAGGATCACTCGATCCGGGCCGGGCCCGCGCATGTCCGGGCGTGGCTACGGCGACCCTGAACACAGGCTGAAATCGGCCGGCTGGCCGGCCGGGCAGCAAGCGCGTCAGGGCCTCAAGATCATCCCACGGGCGGAGCCTCCGACTCGGTCATGGCGAACTCCCCTCCGTCTGGCCGGACGGCGTCAGATCCGCCAGGAGCGGATGCGGCCGACGGAGTCGTGCGCATCGGTTCGGCCGGCGTCGATGTCGCGGGCCGGGCGGCCTGCTCCCGGGGGTGTCATGCCGTCGGGCTGTCACGCCGGAATCGCCCCTGGGCGGGACTTGGGCCCTCTTCGGCACTCAAAATCCGCCTACTTCGACCATTCCGGACGGGTACTGTCGCGTCGGATGGCGGCGTGACAGGCGATCGGGACGGCATGACAGCGACGGAGAGTGAGGACGGGGGCCTGATTTCAGGGAGAGTACGGGCCGGGAGCCCGGCTCACAGGCCGCCCCCAGTCCCCCGCTCTGCGCACAGGCACTGTGGAACTGCCGCCGGTCCCCGGCCGGACCACGTCCAACCAGCCGGTTCGCGGGATTTCGCGGGGGACCGGGGCGATGTCGCGGCCGCCGCGGTGGCCCAGAGGACGCCCACGGCAGCGATGCGGCGGGCCCGATCGTCGCGGCCGTTCTCCACGTGAGGGGCCGAGGGCGGGGGGCTGAGGAGCGGCCGCACATCTGCCGCCCCTAGTGTGGGGACTTCTTGGTGAGGAGCTGGGGGGCTCGGCGAACAGCGGAGGACTTGTGGGCAAGAGAAGGCGCGCCGCGCGCAGGAGAACACATCCTGCGCTGATCGGCGGCGTGGTCGTGGTGGCCGTGGGCGGCGCGGGGTTCGCCACGTACAGCATGTACGGCGCCGTGGCTGACGAGGACACGACGGCCGGCGGCACTGCGAAGTCGGTCAAGGCAGGCCCGGTGACGGCCGCGGAAGTGAGGGCGACGACCGACAGGTTCCTCGCCGCGTGGCAGCTGGGCAACGCCGCGCAGGCCGCCGCGTACACCGACGACACGGCAGCGGCGCAGACCGCGCTGACCGGGTTCCGCAAGAACGCGCACATCGACGATGTGACGCTGACCCGTGGCGAGGCGTCCGGCGCGACGGTGACGTTCAAGGTCTCCGGCACCGTCTCGTACAAGGGCAGGAGCAAGCCCCTGGCCTACGACTCCCGGCTCACGATCGTCCGCGGGGCGAAGGACGGCAAGCCACTCGTCGGGTGGCAGCCGTCCGTCGTCCACCCGGACCTGAAGCAGGGCGACGCCCTGGTCACCGGTGAGGCCGGGGACCCGCCCGTCAAGGCAGTGGACCGGGACGGCGCGGAGCTCACCGAGGCGGACTACCCCTCGCTCGGAACCGTCCTGGACGGGCTGCGGGAGAAGTACGGCAAGAAGGCCGGGGGCAGGGCCGGGATCGAACTGCGGGTGGTCCGCGGAGACAGCGCGGACGCCTCGCGGAAGGACGACGGCTCGGCAGCGAGCGAGGAGAGTGACGACGAGACCCCCGACAAGACGCTGCTGACGCTGTCCGACGGCACTCCGGGGACAGTGAGGACCACGTTCAGCGCGACCGCCCAGGCCGCCGCCGAGCGGGAAGTGGGTGAGCGCGAGCGGGCGTCCGTAGTCGTCATGAAGCCGTCGACCGGTGAGATCCTCGCCGCCGCCAATTCGAGCCCTGGCTTCAACACGGCGCTCCAGGGGTCCCTGGCGCCCGGCTCCACGATGAAGATCGTGACGTCGTCGATGCTGCTGGAGAAGGACCTCGCTTCGACCGACAAGCCGCATCCGTGCCCCAAATACGCGTCGTACGGCGGCTGGAAGTTCCAGAACGTGGAGAAGTTCGAGATCAAGAACGGTACGTTCCGATCGAGCTTCGCCGCCTCCTGCAACACCGCCTTCATCACGCAGGCCGAGAAGCTCGACGACGACGATCTGACCAAGCAGGCCCAGCAGGTCTTCGGGCTCGGGCTCAACAACTGGTCGATCGGGGTGTCCAGCTTCGACGGGGCCGTGCCGGTGCAGAGCGATGCGCAGATGGCGGCCTCGCTCATCGGACAGGGCGGGGTACGGATGAACCCGCTGAACGTCGCGTCCATCATCTCCACGGCCAAGACGGGCGTCTTCCGGCAGCCCTACCTGGTCTCGCCCGACGTCGACGACCGCACGCTCGCGACGGCCGCGCGCAAGCTGGACCCGTCCGCGCAGACACAGCTGCGCGACCTACTGAACTACACCGCGACATCGGGTTCCGCCGCTGAGGCCATGGCGGGCGTCGGCTCGGACATCGGCGGCAAGACGGGCTCCGCGGAGGTCGACGGCCAGACCAAGCCCAACGGCTGGTTCACCGCATGGAGCGGCGACCTCGCCGCGGCGGCGGTGGTCCAACAGGGCGGCCGGGGCGGCAAGTCGGCGGGGCCGCTGGTGGCGGCGGTGCTGAAGGCGGGCAGCTGAAGGCCACCACAGCGGGAAGGGAACACACTCGCGTGCCAGTGCACCCCCCTTCCGCAGGGTCTCGCCGTCGTCGACATCGGCGACGGACACCAACTCCCACCGGTTGTCGCCGATCCACTCGGCGAAGACGGCGACAGGAAAGCGCGTGCGGACCGGCGTCCGCGCGCGGCGTCAGGTGGTCGAGCCCGGGGCGGGCGGTCTCCGACGTCGAGGTTCCTTGGCTGTTGCACCTCTGGCCGTGAGGCCCCCGGCCATCTCAGGTGGGTGCTGTCGGCGGGCAGGGGAGCGCCGTGAGGATCGCGGCGGCCCGAGCGGTCTGACCGGGGCTGCCGTTCGACAGGCCGCGTACAGCGCGTTGCCGTGGCGCACGGCCGTGTCCAGCGCGCCCATCGTCTCCTCGTGAAGCGCCCGGGTCGGGCCGGTGCACGGGGAAGATCAGGGCCGGTGTACGGGGAAACATCGACATTCGGCCGAGGTCAGAGGCCCTCAGGCATCCCGTGCGAAGCGGTCCAGCAGTGCGTCCAGCCCTGTAGCCAGCCCGTCCAGCCCGCCGTGCTCGGCGATGGCGGGGGCGATCTCCCGGAGTCGGGGAAGCTCCTGCGCGGGCATGCGGTGCAGGCCGAGCCGGAATGCGGGATCGGGTTCGTCGGGGTTGTCCACCATGGCTCGCAGCTCCACGAAGACGTAGCCGAGGACCCAGCTGGTGAAGGCCCGGAATACGCCGGAGACCCCGCTCTCGTCGAGGCCGGCCTGCTCGAGCAGGACCAGCACACGCTTGTGTTCCTTGAGGACGGCCGGCATCCGCATGGCCAGGAGCGGTGCCACCCGGGGGTGCGCCATGGAGACCCGATAGGTCGCCTCGGCGGCCCGGTGCAGCTCGGTGCGCCATTCGGGATGCTGCGCGGTGCCGACCGGAGGCGTCGCTTCCTCGCCACCGGCGGCGAGGAGGCCCTGCACCTCGAGATTGAGCGCCTCGACCATCCCGTCCAGGAGGGCGTCCTTGCCGGCTGCATACCGGTACAGGGCCATGGCTTCCACGCCGAGCTCAGCTCCCAGCCTGCGCATACTCAGCGCCGAGAGCCCCTCGCGGTCGACGATGTCCAAAGCAGTGGCCACGACGCGTGCCGCGCTCAGCCGACCGTAACGGCCGCAGTCCCCGGCGCGCCGACCCCAGCCGGACTCCGAGTCCCGCATCGTGCCTCGCCTCCAGATGTAGATCGTTCCTGGTCAGTCTCCGCTTCTTGACCCTATGCATAAATCCGCGCAAGATGTACATATACGACGTAAACATACGGCAACAGGATACGGCGCATCCCGCGCCGGTCCCGCACGATCTTCAGGACGTGTCTCATGGAGCGATTCGCATCGGAGGCCGACGGCGGCACCGGCCGCATGGCTCCTGCGGGCGAACGGGAGCAAGCGGCTCTCGAGGCGCAGATCCGGCGGCTCTCGCGCCGCAACGTTGCGCGGATCACGAGCGACGGCCCGGTGTTCGCCCATCCCGCCCGCTCCCGCATGCCGCGCCGCGACACCTTCGTTCCCGCGCTCGGCATCCGTGACAGGGCGGTGGTCGCCGCACTGACCATGGGCTGGGCCCTGTGCTTCGTCTGGTTCTGGCTCTGGTGGCTGCAACCGGAGCACCGTGCCGGCTGGGCCGGGCTGATCGTCAACAGCGTGCTCCTGCTGTATCTCACCTCTCTCCCGTGCTACTTCCTCATCGCAGTCGGCCGCCTGCGCCAGGTCGCACCCTCGTTGGAGATTCCCCGCACCCCGGTGGCGTTCGTGGTGACGCACGCTCCGTCGGAGGAGTGGACCACAGCACGCCAGACGCTGCAGGCCATGCTCAGGCAGAATTTCCCTCACGCCTATGACGTCTGGCTCTGCGACGAGGACCCGACGCCTGAGAGCCTCGACTGGTGCCGTGAGAACGGTGTGCGCGTCTCCTGCCGACGCGGAGTCGCCGCGTATCACCGGGCGACCTGGCCACGTCGCACCAAGTGCAAGGAAGGCAACCTCGCCTACTTCTATGACCACTGGGGCTACCGGTACTACGCCGTGGTGGCCCAGCTCGACTGCGACCACGTGCCGAGCCCGACGTATCTCGCGGAGATGGTCCGCCCGTTCGCCGATCCCGCGATCGGTTATGTGGCCGCACCGAGCGTGTGTGACGCCAACGCCGCGGGCTCTTGGGCAGCGCGCGGAAGGATGCATCGAGAGGCGCCGTATCACGGCCCCTGCCAACTCGGGCATGCCAACAGGCTGGCTCCGATGTGCATCGGATCGCACTATGCCGTGCGTACCCGCGCTCTGCGCGACATAGGGGGCATCGGCCCGGAGCTGGCGGAGGACTTCTCCACCACGTTCCTGCTCCACTCGGCCGGATGGCACGGAGCCTTCGCCATCGACGCCGAGGCGCACGGCGAGGGACCGCTCACGTTCGCTGACATGGTCACCCAGGAGTTCCAGTGGTCACGCAGCCTCACCACCATGCTTCTGGGTCTCCTTCCGCGGCATCTCGGACGGCTGCCGGTCTTGCTGCGACTGCGCTTCGCGTATGCGCTCTGGTTCTACCCGCTGCTCGCGCTGACGATCAGCGGCGGCCTCCTGCTCTCGCCGATCGCTGTGGCCACCGGGCTGCCATGGATCAACGTCAATCTCATCGACTTCCTGCTTCACTTCTGGCCCTTGAGCGCCTGCCTTCTCACGACGTTGCTGCTGATGCGGCGGCGCGGACTTCTGCGCCCGTCCGCAGCTCCTGTTCTGAGCTGGGAGGGCTGGCTGTTCGCCCTCGCGCGCTGGCCCTTCGTCGCCTGGGGGGTGCTCACGGCAATACGGCAGAAGGTGCGGCCACGACCGGTCGTTTTCAAGGTCACCCCCAAGGTCCGCAATGGTCTTGAGCCGCTGCTCACCCGGCTGGTCGCTCCGTTCGCCCTGATTGCCGTGATGTTGTCCGCCGTCGCCTTCTACGGAGAGATGACCAGTCCTCAGGCGGGCTACGTCTTCCTGTGCCTCCTCGGTGCCTCGGCCCATGCGACGGTCGCGGTCGTGGTGCCGTTGCTGCACGTGCTGGAGACGTCCCGAGCGGCGGGCACGCCCGTCCGCTCGGCCCTGGCGACCGCCCGGCTGCCGATCGTCACCGGTGTCGCGGTTCTGCTTCCGCTCGCCCTGGCCGTACGGGTCTACCCGCCGTATCTGGGCGCGGTCCTCGGCTGGTGAGGCGCTGGGACATTCACACGACATCGGCCCCGCGACCCCCGAAGGAGAGAGCCATGACGAATCCCTCAACGATCATGGTGACCGGTGCCACCGGTTTCATCGGCAGCCACACATGCGTCGAACTGCTCGACCACGGCTACGAGGTCATCGCGGTCGACGACTACTCCAACAGCTCGCCGCAGGTCCTCTCACGGATCCAGGGCCTGACGGGCCGCTTCCTGAGTGCTGTCTTCGAAGTGGACGTGCGGGACCGGCGAACTCTGTCGCCGGTGTTCGACCGTCACCACGTGGACGCCGTGGTGCACTTCGCCGCGAAGAAGGCCGTCGGGGAATCCGTGCGTCTGCCTGTCGAGTACTACGACGTCAACGTCGGCGGGACCACTGCCCTGCTGGCGACCATGCATGAGCACGGGGTGCGCCGACTGGTGTTCTCCTCGTCCTGCTCCATTTACGGGGACGTCGACACGAGCCCGCTGGCCGAACAGGCCCCAGCCCGGCCCAGCAACCCCTACGCGGCTTCCAAGTGGACCTGCGAACAAATACTCGCCGATGTGTGCCGTTGCCGCCCGGACTACACCGTGCTGTCACTGCGTTACTTCAATCCCGTGGGAGCGCACCCCAGCGGACTGCTGGGGGATTCCCCTCCCGGAGAGCCGGACAACCTGATGCCGTACCTGGCTCAGGTCGCCGCCGGCAGGCGCGAGCGCCTCAGGGTGTTCGGCAGCGACTACGCCACCGCCGATGGCACGGGCGTCCGCGACTACATCCATGTCATGGATGTGGCGGAGGCCCACCGCATCGCTCTGGAGCACCTCGGCGACAGTACGGGCCTGCGGGTGTTCAACCTGGGCGTTGGCTCCGGCACGTCGGTCTTCGAACTCCTGGCGGCGTTCGGCCAAGAGTCCGGAAAGACCATCCCGTACGAGGTTGTCGACCGCCGCCCGGGCGACGTCACGGAACTCGTTGCCGATCCCAGCGCGGTGACCAGGGAATGGGGCTGGCGCGCGACCCGTGATCTCGCCGCGATGTGCCGCGACGCATGGCGCTTCCAGCGGCTCAACCCGACCGGCTACGCGGCGGGCTGAAGCCCGCGAGTAGCGGCACCGACCGTGCGGCTCCCTCCACCTTCGCCGACCGGCAGCATGATTCAGCAAGGAGATCGACATGCGGATGACAGTCATCGGAACCGGCTATGTGGGCGTTGTGCACGCCGCCTGCATGGCGGACATCGGGCACGAGGTCCTCGGCCTCGACATCGACGCCGAGCGGATCGCCGCGCTGTCCGATGCCAGGCCGCCGATCTACGAGCCCGGACTGCGGGACCTGCTCGCCAGGACCGTGGCATCGGGCCGGCTGCGCTTCACCACTGACCTCGTCGAAGCCGCGGCTTTCGCCGAGACGCATTTCGTCTGCGTGGGCACGCCGCAGCAGCACGATTCCTGCGCGGCCGACCTGCGGTACGTCGACGCAGTCGTGGACGGGCTGGCGCCGCGTGTGCGCCCCGGGAGTTTGATCGTGGGCAAGTCCACGGTCCCGGTCGGTACGACGGCCCGGCTCGTCCGGCGTCTGCACCGGATCGCGCCCGACGTCGAGATCGCGTGGAATCCGGAGTTTCTGCGCGAGGGGTTCGCCGTCCAGGACACCATGCGACCGGAACGGCTCGTGGTGGGCGTCGCATCACATCGCGCCGAGGCGGTGCTCCGGGAGATCTACGCGCCCATGGTGCACGCGGGCGTCCCGTTCTTCAGCACCGATCCCGCCACCGCCGAACTGGTGAAGGTGGCGGCCAATTCCTTCCTGGCCACGAAGATTTCGTTCATCAACGCAATGGCCGAGGTGTGCGATGCGGCGGGCGCCGATGTGGTGACGCTGGCCGAGGCCATCGGCGAGGACTCGAGGATCGGGCACCGCTTCCTCCAGCCGGGTCTCGGATTCGGAGGCAGCTGCTTCCCGAAGGACATCCGTGCCTTTGCGGCCCGCGCGGAGGAGCTCGGAGTCGGCGAGGCCGTGGCCTTTCTCCACCAGGTCGACGAGATCAACACCCGGCAGCGCCGGCGTACGGTCGCGCTCGCCCGCCGACTCATTGGTGGATCGTTCGCCGGCCACAATGTCGCGGTCCTGGGAGCGGCCTTCAAACCGGACAGTGACGATGTGCGCGACTCACCGGCTCTCGCGGTCGCGGCCGCCATCAGGAGCGAGGGCGCGCGGGTGCGCGTCCATGACCCGGAGGCCCTCGACAATGCCCGGGCCGCCTTCCCCGAACTGCAGTTCGCGCTCGACGTGTCCAAGGCGTGCGAGCAGGCGGACCTCGTGCTTCACCTGACCGCGTGGCCTGAGTACGGCGACATCGACCCGACCGAGCTCGCGAGGGTGGTGAGCCGCCCGGCGATGCTCGACGCGCGTGACACCCTCGACGCGGCGGCATGGCGATCGGCCGGCTGGACGCTGCACGCGCTCGGCCGCCCGCAGCCCGCCATGGCCTCAAGGAGGAACTCATGCGTGTCGTCGTGACCGGTGGTGGGGGATTCGTCGGATCGCATCTGTGCGATGCCTTGGTGAGCAGAGGAGACTCGGTCTGCTGCCTGGACGACTTCTCCACGGGAGAGCCGGAGAACGTCGCACACCTGCTGGGCAGGGCACGGTTCGAGTTCATTCGCGCCGATGTCACCGACGGAATGGACGTATCCGGCCCGGTGGACGTCGTGGCACACCTCGCCAGCCCGGCCTCTCCGCCCGACTACCACCGCCTGCCGCTCCGGACGCTCGCCGTGGGCAGCCGGGGGACGGAGAACGCCCTGGAACTGGCCGCCCGGCACGGAGCCCGTTTCGTCCTGGCCTCGACGAGTGAGGTGTATGGCGACCCGGAGGTCCACCCCCAGGAGGAGGCGTACTGGGGTCATGTCAATCCCATCGGGCCACGCAGCGTGTACGACGAGGCCAAACGCTTCGCGGAAGCGCTCTCCGCGGCATACCGGCGCAGCCTTGGGACCGACGTCGGAATCGTCCGGATCTTCAACACCTACGGCCCTCGCATGCGGCCTCATGACGGTCGTGTGGTGTCCAGCTTCATCCGCCAGGCTCTGGACGGCGAGCCGCTCACCATTTACGGGGACGGTAAGCAGACGCGGAGTTTCACCTATGTCGATGACCTGGTCCGGGGCCTGGTGGCAGTGATCGATTCGACTGAGTACGGGCCGTTCAATCTCGGTAACCCGGAGGAGCGCACCGTGCTGGAACTGGCGGAGCTCGTTCTGAAAGTGACCGGATCGCGGTCGGAGATGCGATTTCTTCCCCTGCCTGTCGACGATCCGGTCCGCCGGCGTCCCGTGATCGGGCGCGCCCGGATGCGGCTGGGCTGGTGCCCGG
Organism: Streptomyces sp. NPDC018833; assembly: GCF_044390825.1. NCBI lineage: Bacteria > Bacillati > Actinomycetota > Actinomycetes > Kitasatosporales > Streptomycetaceae > Streptomyces > Streptomyces sp. NPDC018833. The sequence continues at coordinate 51,489 of NZ_JBIRZM010000002.1, forward strand.
AGATCGTGGTGGAGGAAGGAGTGCGCCGCACCGTCGACTGGTTCAGGTCGCGAGCGGTGCGGAACCTGGCCACGAGCCCGGTCCCGGCTCTGGAGGAATCTGTGGAGTGCTGATGGCTGAGCGGGTGAAGACCCCGTGGCCGGCAGCCCTTGCCGTTGCGCTGGGCGTCCTGCTGGGAAACGGCTGCGCAGACGTTCCTCACTACACGCCTCAGCACGACTTCTATGTCGCTCCGGACGGCGACGACAAGAACGACGGCCGGTCGCCCGGCACGGCATGGCGGACCCTCGGCCGGGCCGACCGCGAAGCATTCAAGCCGGATGACCGGCTGCTGCTCCAGGCGGGGGCCACTTTCAAGGGGCGGCTGAGCCTGGGCGCCGACCAGGCGGGCAGGGCGGGCAAGCCCTTGATCATCGGCTCGTACGGAAACGGACGTGCCACGATCAGAGCTGTCGGCGGCTCGGGCATCACCGTTCACAACACCGCAGGCGTGGAGATCCGTGACCTCAGGATCGTGGGCAACGCCGACAGCTTCGCGCGCGGGAGCGGAATCAGTTTCTACGCGGACCACCCGGGCGGCAGGAAGTCGAAACACGTCCGTGTATCAGGGGTTGATGTATCCGGGTTCAGGTATGGCGTGGTGGTGGGCGGAGGCAGTGGCGCGGCTGGTTTCACGGATGTGCGGGTCAGTGACTCCAGACTGCATGACAACAAGGATGCGGGCCTGCTGACGTACGGTCCGCGATTTGATGCCGAGTCACCTGACTTCGCCCATGAGGACGTCACTCTGTCCCGTGTGGAGGTGGATCACAACGCCGGCGATCCCACGGCGCATGACCACCACACGGGTAACGGCATCATCCTGGGCAGTGTGCGGGACGGGAAGGTCGAGCGGTCCACCGCGCACGACAACGGGTCGGACTCCGCCACGGACGCGCCTGAGGGGCCGGTGGGGATCTGGGCGTACGACTCGACCCGCCTGGTGTTCCAGCACAACGTTTCGTACGGGAATCGCACGGGCTCCCAAGTGGACGGCAGTGGCTTCGGTCTGGACCAGAACACCTCGCTGTCGACGGTTCAGTACAACCTCTCGTTCGGCAATGACGGTGCCGGCTATCACGCGTACACCCGGTTCAGGAACGGCGCGCATCATGGAAACACCATCCGCTTCAACATCAGCAGCGACGATGGGCGCAAGCTCGCCCGCAACGGCGGCCTGACGGTGCACGGCGCGCGGATCGAGGACCTCCAGGTCCACAACAACACGGTCGTGCTCACACGTGCCGGGCAGGGGGAGGCGACAGCCGTCCGGGTGTCGGGGGGACCGCACGGCGTGGCGCTGCGCAACAATCTGTTCGTCAGTCCCCAGGCCATGTTCGTCGACGCCGCGAAGTCGTACACACCGGCCGAGATCGTCCTGCAGGGCAACGACTACTACAACGCCGCAGGGCCGTGGACCGTGCGATGGGGAAACCGGACCTTCACGGATCTGGCGGACTGGCGCTCGGCCGTCGGGCAGGAGCTGCACGGTTCAACCCCGACCGGCGTGCGGGCCGACCCTTGCCTGGCAGGCGGCAGGGATCCGGTCATCACGCGCACCGACGGCGCCGCTGCCATGGTGCCCGAGTGCGACAGTCCGGCGGGAAGGGGCCTGGACCTGCGGTCGTTGTTCGGAGTGGACCCGGGAACGGTTGACTACTTCGGCCAGAGCATCTCCGGGGCGCTTCCGATCGGTGCCGTACGGCCGCAGCCGACGGGCTGACCGGGCGGGCAACGACTGCTCCGCTCGAGCACTATGCCTTGGACGCGAGACTGATCCTCGACGACGACACGTCAGGTCGTCAGGTCGTCAGGTCGTCAGGTCGTCAGGTCGTCAGGTCGTCAGGTCGTCAGCCGAGGGAATACTCGCCTGATTCCCACGACTCCCCCACCGGGCTGCCGAACCGGCTGCTCCTCCTGGAACGAATCGAGCGCAGCACAGCTGCGCGGACACCGGGCTTCCTCCGTCACCTGCGTACTGTCGCCCGACAGCCTCCCTCGCCACCGCGCTCGCCGGCCTCGACGTCAACGACCGGCGCGGCGACGCCAGGTCTACGCCGCGCTGGCGCGCCTATCCGCTCGCCCGCATGACCGTGTGTCGGGTTCCGCCTCCAAATGATCGCCGCGAACACCGACGAGGACTTCGGCCGACCCAAGGAGAGGCTCACGGCTCTGTCTCTGCGGCACTCGCTGGAGCAGAGGCCCTGGATGCGGTCATCGACATCGCGGGCCGTGCGCGCCGAGTGTGTTTTCTCCGCCACGGGCCCACCACGACTTCCGATTCCTGTGGATCGGATGAGTGTTCCGCTGCTGGGTGACGAGGGCCTGCTCGTCGCGCTCGCACGGCAGGTCCACACGCTGTCCCCCACCGCGATGTTCGTCGTCGCTGTCGCCCTGGCCCGTCCCGCTGGTCGCGCAGGTGCTGGTGCTGGTGCTGGTGCTGGTTGGCGGTGTCGCCTCCGACCGGTTCGACCGTCGCGAGGCGATGCCGGCCAGTGACCTCGTCCAGGGGCGTGAGGCAGTGCTCTCGGTCCTCACACTGACCGCCGCCGCCTTCGGGGGTCGGCCGGTCCGCCGACTTCAGATGCCCGCCAGCTCGGGGGGACCAGTTCTGGCCGCCGGGATGCGGGCGTTCTTCTCGAACGATCAGCCGCATCCCGATGAGCCGGCACTTGAGCCAGTCGCCGTCGAGTTCCGCGTACGACAGCCGGCGCCCGCGCAGGGAAGGCAAGGCGACGAACTCGTGGGTTCCCGCAGGAGTCAGTACGGATCAGCGTCTGGCGTCCACGCCAGAACCGCTGCGGCAACTGGGCCAGGGCCGGCTGCGTGGCTTCGATGCGGTCGGCGGCGGTGGCCGACGCTGTCGGCCTCGGCGAGCCGGGAGCGGGCAGCCCGGATGCTGCAATCGGCCGACGAACGGTCCTCCGGAGTCTTCAAGGCCTGCCGAGGACACACGGCTCCAGCCTCGTGGATGATGTGACATGCGCCATGCCGCGTTCCGCTCCAACGATGCCTGTTAGCAGCGGGCCACGGAAGAGATATCTGGGCGAGCCTCCCATAACGGACATATGCGGCATTCGTGAACAGGCATGCAGCCTGCCCGACGCTTTCGCCGCCCCCCACGCGATAACGGTGTGCTCACCGCGCCACAGATTCCTTCCGTGAACCCCAGCGGCCGGGACAGCACGCCTGTGACCCCGTAGGCAAGGCCCCTTTCCTCTACGAAAGCACCTAGTAGCGATCTCTTGTTGCCCTGTATGTGCGGCATTCCCAAGAATGACGGAGCCGCGGGGCGACCCGGGTGGCTCAGGTGCAACCCAGTGCCGGAAGCCTGGTCGGGTAAGTCGGTGAGGAAGGACGAGAATGAAGCGAAGGATGACGACGATACTGGCCATGGCGGCGGTTACGATTTCGCTCATGGCCGTGCCGTCCGAGGGTGCCGTCACCTCCTCCCACCTGGGCGTCTATGTCGGCCCGGGGAAAACCGATCAGCTGAACAACTTCCAGACCTGGCTCAGCCGGTCGCCGGTTCACGCGACCGACTATGCGGACCCGTCCGAGAACACCCAGTGGAATCAGTACGCGTTCAAGTACTGGGGTGACTGGAAGAAGGCCGCGGCCGGTCGGCAGTTCATACTCGGGCTGCATATGCTGCCCAAGGACGGCAACTTCGCGGACGGGCTTGCCGGCAAGTACGACAGCCAGTTTCAAGGCCTCGCTGACCTGATGGTCAAGAACGGCTTGGGCGATACGGTCGTACGCCTCGGATACGAGGGAAATAACAAGATCATCGGACCGTGGCAGGGTACTGACGATCCGGCGGCCTATCGGGCGATGTTCCGACGCGTGGTCACGCTTATGCGTGCTCGTACCGGAGCGGCTTTCCAGTTCGACTACAACATGGCCGTCGGACCCTCGGGCAAGGTCACGTCTTTCGAGACGCTGTACCCCGGCGATGCCTACGTCGACATTGTCGGGTTGAACATCTACGACGTGTGGTGGCAGCACCCGGGCGCCACGCCAGCTCAGCGGTGGAACCACACTCTCACCACCACCATGGGCGTGAACGAGTTCAAGGCATTCGCCGCCGCCCACAACAAGCCCAAGTCCTACCCGGAATGGGGCCTGTACCTGAAGGGGGACGCCTATGCGGGGGGCGGCGACTCGCCCTACTTCATCGACCGGATGGCCGAGCTGGTCCAGGACTCCAAGTATCAGGCGTACTTCAACCTGGACTGGGGCGGCGGGACGCTGGACGACTTCCCGAACGGCAAGGCGCAGTACAAGCTCCGCTTCGGAGGCCAGCCTCCTTCATGAGGGCCCGTCAGTGACGTGACGGACCCTTGACGGTGGCCGGGGTCCGGGCAGGCCGTCACCGCAGTCCTGCCGCGCTCACTTGCGCGCTGGCGCGGGTCAGCCGTGGCAGGGCGAGGAAGACCGTCGAGGCCGCGAGCAGGGCCGCCGCGCACGGCACCCGGTAGCCCGCCGAGGCCCCCGCCGCGTCGACGACCCACCCGGACGCTGCGTAGCCCACTGCGACGCCGACGGAGAGACCCGAGACGATCCAGGTGATGCTCTCGGTGAGCTGGGCAGCCGGTGCCAGGCGGCCCACCAGCTCCATCGTGATGGTCATGGTCGGCGCGATGGACATGCCCGCCACGAAGAGCATCCCCGCCAGCATCGCGAGATTCGTCGCGAACAGCAGGGGTGCCATCGTCACCGCCATCACCCAGATACTGACCAGCAACCGCCGCGGGATCGCCCCCCGCGGCCTGATCGCGCCGAAGACCGCGCCCGCCAGGCCCGAGCCAAGCGCGAAAACGCCCAGGAGCAGGCCGGAGAGGGCCTCGTTGTGGTGAGCGTCGGCAAACGCCACCGTCACGACCTCCACGGAACCGTAGGACGCACCCACCAATGTCAGCGCCACCACCAACAGGACGAGTCCCGGTATGCGCAGCGCCCAGCCCCCGGCGCGTTGCGGTTCGGGGCGCACCGGCGGTTCCGTACGTCGCTGGGCGGCGAACAGCAGGACGCCGACGGCGAGCAGGACCGCGGCCGACAGCGGTCCGGCCTCGGCGAATCCCCTGGTCGACAGCGTGATCGCCAGGATCGGGCCGACGACGTAGATCACCTCGTCGAGCACTGACTCCATCGAGTACGCGGTGTGCAGCAGCCGCGGCGACTCCCGGTGGATCTCCGCCCAGCGGGCCCTGACCAGCGCGCCCATGCTGGGCATGCAGCCCGCCAGGCCCGCCGCAACGTACAGCGTCCAGACCGGGGCGGCGTAGCGGACACACAGCAGCAGCGCACAGATGGCGGCGACCGTCACGGCCGTCGCCGGCAGGACGACCCGGCGCTGGCCATGGCGGTCGACCAGCCGGGAGATCTGCGGCCCGATCACCGCGGCGGCAAGCGCTTGTGTGGCGGACACCGAGCCGGCGAGCGCGTAGTCACCGCCGAGTTGCGACAGCATGGTGACGATGCCGATGCCGATCATCGACAACGGAAGGCGCGAAATGAAGCCCGCCGCGGAGAAGAGCAGACTGCCAACAGGAGAAAAGATCAGGCGGTAATCGTAGAGCATGGGGACTCCACGCTCCGTCAGGAGCCGAGCATCACTGGGTGGGTCCGGTCCGCTTTCCGCGTCCTCCATTGTCACGCACGGGCCGGTATCTCGCGACCCGAATCGGCATCCTCCGTGCGCGTGCGGGAAATGGCGAGCCGAGTAGTCTGGATGGAAGACACGTCGATCTCTCGGCGTGAAGGAGCCCGTATACCAGCGACCGTGTATACCGGCGATCGTGTTCACAGGCGACCAGGGAAGAGCCCTCGACCCTGGAGAATTCTCCTTTGTCAGCCCGGTCCCGCGGGCTCTCCGCCGTCGCCCAGTGGCTTTCGCCCAACCCGGTCCGCCTGACGAGTGGCCCTCCCAGGAGGTGACTTGGGTGAAGGCGCGACTGCGCAGCCAGGCCGCGATGGCCACCGTCAGTGCATGCATCGCCGTACTGACCGCGATTTACTACACATTTCCGGAACAGCGGCTGATCTTCCTCGCCATTTCAATGACCGGCGTCATCGGTATTGTCCTGGGTGTCTTCCTCAACCGCCCGGCGCATCGACTCTCCTGGCTGTTGCTGGCTGCGGGAAACCTGGCCTTCGCCGCGGGCCAGGCCACTCAGATCCTCCTTATCCAGTCGTACAAAGAGGAGGTGCCGTTCCCATCGGCCGCCGACGGCTTCTATCTCGCGGCATATCCGCTCTATGCGGCCGGGCTGCTGGGCTTCGTCCGCTGGCGCACGGCCCGGCGCGACCGCGCGAGCCTCGTCGACGCGCTGATGCTGACAGTCGGTCTGGCACTGCTGTCGTGGCTCTATCTCATCGATCCGTTGGCACGGGTCGCGGATCTCACGTGGGTACAGAAGGCGTTCTCCATCGCCTATCCGCTCGGCGACGTCCTCGTTCTGGCGATGCTGCTGCGCCTGCTCGTCGGCGGTGGCGGCAAGAGCCGCTCGCTCATGCTGCTCACCGTGGGTACCGTCGGCCTGCTCACCGCCGATGTTGCTTACGGCCTGATACAACTGAACGGCACCTGGCGCACGGGTAGCGCGGTCGAGCTCGGCTGGGCCGCCCTGTACGGCGCCTGGGCGGCCGCCGCACTCGATCCGTCCATGCGGTCGCTGACCCAGCCGGTGGAACGGCGCGCCGATACCGGCAGGGGCCAGCTGACCCTGCTCATCCTGGCATCGCTGATCGCGCCGACGCTCCTCCTGACGCAGGCGGTGCGCCGCGTGAGTGCCAATGTCGGCGTCATCGGGGTGTTCTCCGCGGTGCTCTTCGCTCTGGTGCTCTACCGCCTGGCGGGCGTGGTGGCGACCCACCGGCAGGCGGTCAGCCGGGAGAAGGTGCTGCGTATCGCGGTGTCGTCGCTGGGCGGAGCGGGCGATGTGCGGGATGTGGCCGCCGTCGCCCACTCCGCGGCGACGGACCTGATGCAGCACGGCTCGCCGCGTACCGCGCTGCTCACCCTGCCGGACAACATGCTCTTGTTGAACGGCGGGAACAAGGGCATACGCGGGCCTGTGTGCGAGCGGGTGACCGCAGCCGTACGGGAACTGCTCGCTTCCGGCGACAACCGCCTGGTGGCCCTCGACGGTGTGGGACCCTATCTTGCCGCCGACCTCGCGGGCGACGAGGAGTCGACCCGCCACAGCCATGCGCTCGTCTGCCCGCTCACCTCGCAGGACCACCCCTCGGGCGATTCGCTGATAGGCGCGCTCATCGTGGCCGGGGACGAGCAGGACCTGCTCGTGCTGCGGGAAACGCTGGCAACCCTCGCCGCACAGACGGCTCTTGCCGTGGCGCGGGTCGCCCTCGCCCAGGAGGTCAACCGGCGCAACAGCGAGGCGTACTTCCGCACGCTGGTGCAGAACGCCTCCGACGTCATCCTGATCCTCGACGACGACGACCGGGTCCGTTACGCCAGCCCCTCCGCCTACCAGATGCTCGGCATTCCGTCCCTGGAGGGCACCCACCTCCTCGATCTCGTGCCGCCGCAGGACAGCCGCGCGGTGGTCGAGACACTCGGCAGGATGCGGAGCCGGGAGAACCAGACCATGCGCGAACACTGGCGCATGGCACGCGCCGACCGGGCGTCCATAGAGGTCGAGGTCAGGTGGAGCGACTTGCGCGAGGAGGCAACCGTCGGTGGGGTGGTACTCACCCTTCGGGACGTGACCGAACAGCGCAAGCTCGAACGCGAGCTCACCTACCAGGCGTTCCATGACTCGCTCACCGGCCTGGCCAACCGTTTGCTCTTCCAGGACCGGGTCGGCCACGCCCTGATCCAGGCTCAGCGAGACGGCACCGTGGTCGGCGTGCTCTTCGTCGACGTGGACGACTTCAAGGTCGTCAACGACATACACGGCCACAATGTGGGCGACGAACTCCTGGTCGCCCTGTCACTCCGGCTCCAGACCGCCGTCCGTGCCTCCGACACCGCCGCGCGCATCGGCGGTGACGAGTTCGCCATATTGGTGGAGGGTTCCGTCACGCCGGCAGGCGTGGAGCGGTTCACCGAACATGTGATGGCCGTTTTCGCCGAGCCGTTCCGGCTCAGTGTGGGGCCGGTGAGTACGTACGCCAGCATCGGCGTCGCGACGACGGAGGACAGCATCGACTCGGTCGAATTGCTGACACACGCCGATCTCGCGCTCTACGCGGCGAAGACGGCGGGCAAGCGCCAGTGGCGCCGCTACCACCCGGATCTGCAGAGCGGCATGGCGGAGCGCGCCAGGATGCAGGAGGGCCTGGACAATTCGCCGATCGAGACTGCGTTCATGGTGCTTTACCAGCCCATCGTGGAGCTGGCCAGCGGGCACATCGCCGGCTTCGAGGCGCTCGTTCGCTGGCCGCACTCCACACGCGGCATGGTGCTACCGGAGGACTTCATCACGCTGGCCGAAGAGAGCGGGCAGATCGTGCCGCTCGGCGCCTGGGTGCTTGATCGGGCCGCGGCCGAGGCTGTCCGGTGGCAGGGCTCCGTGCGGCGCAACGGGATGGCCGACCGCAGCCAACCTTACGTCAGCGTGAATGTGTCCCCGCGTCAGTTCCGGGACGAGGCGTTCTATCAGGTGATCCGGCGCGCCTTGGATCTCTCCGGCATCGAACCGTCGTCTCTCGTTCTGGAACTGACTGAGAGTGTGTTGATGTCCAACGACGAACGTATCCGGTCCGAGATGGGTTCGCTCACCGACCTCGGGATCCGCTTCGCGATCGACGATTTCGGAACGGGCTACTCGTCGCTGAGCTATCTGCGTGAGTTCCCGATCTCGATACTGAAGATCGACAAGTCGTTCATCGACGAACTCGGGCGCTCTCCCGAACAGTTCGCTCTGGTCGAGGGCATCACGCATCTCGCGGACACGCTCGGCCTCACGGTGATCGCCGAAGGAGTGGAGAACGCGGGGCAGCAGCAGTTGCTGATCGCCATGGGCTGCCGCTTCGGTCAGGGGTACCTCTTCGCCGAGCCGGTCGGCGCCGAAGAAGCGGAGCACCTCGTCCTCGCGCCGCCACTCGGGCGCCTGGGCGGATCGCCTGGTGCGGCTGCGGAAGGGAGGCGCTGATGGCGCCCGCCCTCTCCCGCAAGAAGCGCAGGTCACGCTCCGCAGGACGCCGCGCGAGGCAGGAGACCCAAGGTGACGGAACGTGATCACCCGCCGGGTGAGTCGGTTGCACTGTGCGTCGTGCTGCGCAACGACGAGGAGCAGTATGCGATCTGGCCCGCCGATCGCCGGATGCCCGCCGGATGGCGTCGAATCGGCGGACCGGCGTCCGCGGCATGGTGCGAGAGCGTGGTCGACCGCCTGTGGACCGACATGCGGCCCGCAAGCGCCCGCGCCGAGCAGCGCTCCCCGGGATCCGGACCAGACACCGTGCCCGAGCTGCTCCGGGAGCGGTCGCGGCGTGAGCCGTCCGCTCTCGCGGTGCTCTCGGACGAGGGTCAGCTCAGCTACGCCGAGCTGACCGACCGCGCCGACCGACTTGCCCAAAGGCTGCGGGAGTCGGGCGTCGACGCAGAGTCCGTCGTCACCGTGTGCCTCGACCGCGTTCCCGAGCTGGTGGTTGCGCTGTTGGGGGTGCTGAACTCCGGCGGCGCGTTCCTGCCCCTCGACCCGGCCACTCCGCGGCAACGGATGGTGGGACTGATCGCGGAGACCGGCTCCCGCATCATCGTCTCGAGCCGCGAGCACGCCCCGATGTTCGCCGGGAGCGAGGCGCGGATCGTCGACGCCGGGGAACCGGACACGCAAGCGCCGGTGCGGGGACCGCGGCCGGCACGCGGCCCCCGGCCGGACGACCTCGCCTACGTGATCTACACCTCCGGATCCACCGGGCCCCCCAAGGGTGTGATGATCACCCATCGGTCATTGGCCCACTCCCTCACCGCGGTGGCCCGGGCGTACGAACTGAAGCCCGGCGACCGGGTACTGCACGCCGCTGCACTCGGCTTCGACACCTCACTGGAGCAGATCTTCGCGACGCTGATCAGCGGCGCGACGCTCGTCCTCGCAGGAACGCGGCCGTGGGCGCCCACCGACCTGCTGCGCCGCCTCCCGGAGCACGGGATCACCGTCGCCGACCTGACGCCCGCCTACTGGCAGCGGATCGTCTCCGTCGCGGACCGCGGCGAGATCCTCGCGTCGCTGAGGCTCGTCATCGTCGGCGGCGAGATCGTCACCGCGAAGGACTGCCGCGCCATTCTGCGCCGGATGCCCGGCGCGCGGCTCGTCAACGCCTACGGGCTCACCGAGACCACCATCACCTCCACGCTCTGCGACCTGGACGAGGAAGTGCTCGTCGCGCCGGAGACCGCCGTCGCCCCGGTCGGCAGGCCACTGGAGGGAAATCGCGTCCATGTGGTCGACGCCGGACTCTGCCCGGTACCGCCGGGCGAACGCGGCGAGATCTGCATCGGCGGCCCGGGGCTGGCGCGCGGTATCTGGCGGCAACCCGCCCTGACCGCACAGCAGTTCCTCCCCGACCCGCACGGCTCCGGGCCGGGGGACCGGATGTATCGCACCGGGGATCTGGGCCGCCGACGCTCAGACGGCAACCTGGAAGTCCTGGGCAGGGTCGACGACCAGATGAAGATCCGCGGGTTCCGGGTCGACCCCGCGGAGATCGAGGCCGCGCTCGTCTCCCACCCGGAGGTCGGCCAGGCGATGGTTGTAGGTCGGACACGCGACAACGGCGAGCGGGACCTCATCGCGTACTACACGCCGGCCGCGCCGACGACCGGCAACGGGACGGCGCTGCGCTCACGGCTGCGGTCGGCGCTCGCCGAGATCCTGCCGGGTTATATGATCCCGGCAGCCTTCCACGAGGTGGACCGGCTGCCCGTCACGCCCAGCGGGAAGCTCGACCGCAGGGCCGCGCCGGAACCCAGGACCGCGGCGACGACAGCCGGCGCCGACGACCGTCCGGTGCTGCACGGGATGGCCCAGTTGTGGGGCCAGATCCTGGATGTGGATTACGTTCGCCCGCACGACGACTTCTTCGAGCTGGGTGGCAACTCGCTGCTGGCCATGGAGATGCTCGCCCGGACCCGCATCATATTCGGCATCGGCGTCACGCAGATCCGCGAGCTGACCCGGTCGCTGCTGCTGGGTCCGACGCTCGCCGCGTTCGCCGAGTCCGTGCGCCGGGCACGTGCCGGCACGCTGGCCCACCCGGACGGCGGCAGCGTCGACTTCGCCGCCGAGTCCGATCGCCGCCTTCCGGCAATAGGCCGCGACGCTCCGACTCCGGACCCCCGGCACCCTGGCGACGTCCTCCTCACCGGGGCGACGGGATTCTGCGGCGCGCACATGATCGACGAGCTGCTGCGCAGGACGACGGGACGGATCCTCTGCCTTGTCAGGGCCGCCGACGACCGGCACGGCATGGAGCGGATCCGCGCGAGTCACCAGCGGTACGTCCTGAGCGATCTGTCCAGCGAGCGCGTCCAGCCGGTCGTCGGTGACCTTGCCAAGCCCGGCCTGGGGCTGCCTCCCCACCGGTTCGAGGAGCTGGCATCGACCATCGACGCCGTCTACCACTTCGGCGGCCAGGTCAACTTCATCTACCCGTACCACGAGTTGCGCGCGGCCAACGTCGACGGAACATACGAGATCATCCGCCTGGCCGCCCGAAGGGCCGTCCCACTCCACTTCATCTCCAGCATGGCGGTGCTCGCCGGATTCGGGCCCGCCGGGGTGCGCCAGGTGACAGAGAGCACGCCGCTGCGCTTCCCCGAGTATCTGTCGGTGGGATATGTGGAGACCAAGTGGGTCGCCGAGGCACTGCTGAAGAAGGCGTCCGACGCGGGCCTGCCGGTTGCCGTCTACCGTTTGATGGACATCACGGGCAACAGTGGAACCGGCGTGATGAACACCGGCAGCGAGATGTGCGCCCTCATGGGCTTCATCGCACGGACCGGGCTGTGTCCTGACGTCCGGCTGCTGCTGGATTTCCTGTCGGCCGACTACCTCGCCCGCGCACTCGGACACATCTCCACCCGCCGTCCCGCTCGTGGCGAGGTCTACCACCTGACCAACCCACGTTCCGCGCTGCTTGGTTCGCTCGCCGAGCGCATGCGCCTGCGGGGATACCCGGTCCAGGAGATCCCGTACGTCGAGTGGATCGCTGCTCTGGTGAAGTACGCGGCCGGGCACCCCACCGACCCGATCACCCCGTTCGTCCCACTCTTCGTCGACCGGTGCCACCGTGCCGACATCACCGTGAGCGAGATGTACTTCCAGGGCGTCTTCCCGAACTTCACCCGCACCAACGCGGAACGGGCGCTGATGGACGCCGGGATCGACGTTCCGCCGGTGGACGCGGAGATGATGGACCGCCACATCGACTTCCTGCAGCAGGTGGGCTACGTCTGGCCGGTGAGGACCCGGGGCCAGGGAGCGGCACGGTGGTGAGCCGATGCCCCGGCTGGGATGCGTTGGACGTGCTGCAAGCCGCCCCCGACGGTCCGGTGGCCTTCTGCGCCGATCTCAGTCCCGACAGTCTCCTGGCGGCGTACCGCGCCGGGGTCTACCCGTTCCCGGCAACCGACGAGTACACCCGGACCCTCAATGAGGTGGTCTTCGCCGATCAGGTCCAGGAGGGGCGCATCCAGCTCGTGGGCGAGGAATCGGCCGATCCCTACGCCGTCTCCTGGTGGTCGCCCGACCCCAGGCCGGTGCTGCCCGTCTCGGCCATGCACCTCAGCCGGAGCCTCGCCCGCCGGCTGCGCAACAGGCTGCCGTGGTCGACCAGCCTGGACCGGCGGTTCGAGCGGGTCGTCCGCGAATGCCGCGCTGACCGCAGCCCCCAGTGGCTCACCGAAGAGCTCATCGCAAGCTTGGTCCGCCTGCACGATCTCGGTCATGCTCACAGCGTCGAGGTGTGGGAGGACGGCAACCTGATCGGCGGTGTCTTCGGCCTCCGGGTCGGATCGGTCTTCAGCATGGATTCGATGTTCTTCCGCCGTTCCGGCGCCTCGAAGGTCGCGGTGACCGACCTCGCGGCCCGCTTCGCACAGGCCGGCGGCGTGCTGCTCGACGCGCAGTGGGACAGCCCGCACGTCCGCGGTCTGGGCGGCGTTCTCGTACCGCGAGAGCAGTACGTGCGGCACCTCCGTCCCGCGGCGCGCGACAGCCCGCCCATGCCCACAGCCACCCTGCCCGCCCGCCGCCTCGCCCAGCCGACAGGATTGCGCTGACTGCATCCGCCGGCTCCTCTTCACCGGTACTGCCGTGGCTCTTCAACTGTTCTCCGTGATCCGGGCGCGTGCGCGCACAAGGACGCCGCTCTCTGACGGCCATCCGCCGGCTTGCGCCCCCCGACTGAATCGCTTGGCCGCTGGCTACGCAGCCGCGGCATCGGCGACGAGTTCGTCATCGCCACCGGGCCACGCCCGCCATCCGGTACCGGTTCGCCCTCTTCTCAGCGTCATCCCCGAGTCCCAGCAGCCGGAGGCGTCGGACTTGTCGGCGCGAGACAGACACGGCATGACACTCAGCGTCCGCTGTTTTCTACAGAACGAGCACGGGCTCACCGGATGGCGCGGCATCGTGGCGAGGGGTCTTCTTCGCTGTGCAGGGGGCTTCTCACTCCGTCTTGCCGAAAGCTCCGAGCAGCGCGTCCAGCCCGGCGGTCAGGGCATCGGGGCCACTCCGTTCGGCGAGGACGGCGGCCGTCTCCCGGAGTGTGGGAAGTTCCTGCGGTGGCATCCGGTGCAGACCGAGGCGGAACGCGGGCTCGGATTCCTCCGGGTTGTCCACCATGGCCTGCAGTTCCACGGAGACGTAGCCGAGGACCCAGCCGGTGAAGGCACGGAAGACCGCTGCGGAACGGGCCTCGTCGAGCCCTGCCCCCCGCAGCAGCGCGAGCACGCGCTCATGGTGCCTCAGGACCGCGAGGGGCCGGCGGGCCAGCGGGACGGCCAGCATGCGGGTCGAGAGCAGCGGCACCACGTGGGGGTGGGTCAGGCAGACGTCGTACGTGGCCTCCGCGATCCGGGCGAGTTCGGCACGCCAGGCGGGCACCTCGGACCCGGCGGCCAGACGCTCCTCGAGTTCGACGTACACGGCTTCGACCAGGCCGTCCAGGAGGGCGTCCTTGCCGGCGGCGTACCGGTAGAGAGCCATTGCCTCCACGTCGAGCTCGGCGCCCAGCCGACGCATGCTCAGCGCCGAGAGGCCTTCCCGGTCAACCAGCTCAAGCGCGGTGGCCAGCAGGCGCTCCCGGCTCAGCCGGCCGTAGCGACCACGGTCGCCGGCCCTGCGTGCCGGAGCCGCCGCGGTGTCCCCGGCCGTTCCTCCTGACTCCGCCCTGTCCTTGGCCATGCCTCGCCTCCAGGTGATCGGCCCCGAGCGGGGTCCGCCTGTATTGACTCTACGCACGCTTGGGTACAAAATGTAAGTATACATCGTAAATATACGGCACTGGCGGGTCGTGGGGTTCGCGGCGCAGCCGGTGCCCGCGGCGACGGAAGCGCAGCGCGGAGCGCGTTATGACCGACACCCGCATCCTCACGATGCGGACTCGCCGACAGGCCGAAGGCCGCCCACGACCAGGTGCACCGCGCCAGGACCTAGGTATCGATCATGAGCACACTCATCGAGGATTACGCTCTCATCAGTGACCTGGAAACCGCCGCCATGGTCGGCAGAAACGGGTCCCTTGACTGGCTCTGCCTGCCCCGTTTCGACTCACCGGCCTGTCTGGCCGCTCTGCTGGGCACGGAGAACAATGGATTCTGGCGGGTGGCTCCCGCCGCCTGCCTTTCCTGTACTCGTCGGGCGTACCAACCAGACACCCTGGTCCTGGAAACGGAGTGGGAAACCGGAACCGGCGCGGTGCGGGTCACGGACTTCATGCCGCCGCGCACCCAGCAGCCGGGCGTCGTCCGCATGGTCGAGGGCCTGTCGGGTTCGGTGGACATGCGCAGCGAACTACGGCTGCGTTTCCACCAGGGCCGTGTCGTGCCGTGGATTCGGGTCGCAGAATCCGGCACGGTGGCGGTCGCCGGGCCGGACGCCGTATGGCTGCACGCCGACGGGTCCGTGCCGGCGCTCCACAACCAGGACTCCACGGTCCTGGAGTTCACCGTCGCAGCCGGCCAGCGACTGTCCCTGACGCTGGTGTGGTCGCCGTCGCACCGGCCGGAGCCGCCTGCACCGCTGTGCGTTCCGGCGGAGACAGCGCTGAAGGAGACGAGGGACTACTGGCGGCGCTGGAGCACCCAGTGCCGCTACCAGGGGCCATGGCGGGATGCGGTGGTGCGTTCCCTCATCACCATCAAGGCGCTCACCTACGCGCCCACGGGTGGCATCGTCGCCGCGCCGACCACCTCGCTGCCGGGGTGCATCGGCGGCGAACGCAATTGGGACTACCGGTACTGCTGGCTCTGCGACTCCACTCTGGCACTGTCCTGCCTGCTGCGCAGCGGCTACCGGGAGGAGGCGAGGGCATGGCTGGACTGGCTGGTGCGGGCCATCGCGGGCGCCACCGCCGATCTGCAGACCGTGTACGGCGTCGGAGGACAGCGGCTCCTGCCGGAGACCGAGGCGCCGTGGCTGCCCGGCTACGAGGGATCACGGCCGGTCCGGTTCGGCAACTCAGCCGTGAGCCAATACCAGTTGGACATGTACGGCGAGGTTCTGGACACGCTCTGGCTGTGCCTGCGGGCCGGGATCCCCATGCCGGCTCATGTGTGGAGCCTCATCGAAGCGCTCATGGGCCACCTCCGGCGGCACTGGCACGAGCCGGACCAGGGACTGTGGCAAGTGAGGGGGCCACGACGACAGTTCGTGCACTCCAAGGTCATGGCGTGGGTGGCCGCCGACCGGGCCGTGCGCATGGGGGAATTGCTCGGGAGAAACGGATCCTTGGGAGAATGGCGCGCCATGCGCGAGGACGTACACCGGGAGGTCTGCCGTGAGGGCTGGGATGCGCAGAGGAGATCGTTCGTGCAGTCCTACGGCTCATCGACCCTGGACGCCTCGGCACTGCTGATCCCCAGGCTCGGCTTCCTGCCTGCCCGGGACGAGCGGGTACGCGGCACGGTGCGGGCGATGCGTCGACTGAACCACGGGGGGTTCGTGCGGCGGTACGAGTCCGACGGCCGCGACGTGCACGGTGTGGACGGCATGCGCGGCGCCGAGGGTGCGTTCGTGTCGTGCTCCCTGTGGTACGCCGACGGCCTCGCCGCCACCGGGCATCCGCAGCAGGCCAGGGAGGCCTTCGAGCGCGTCCTCGCCATCCGCAACGACGTCGGTCTGCTCGCCGAGCAGTGGGACCCGGACACCGGCCGTCAACTCGGCAACGCGCCGAAGGCGTTCAGCCACATCGCCCTGGTGGAGACGGCGTTCGCCCTGTCAGCAAGACCATTGCCGGCGGGAGGACCCGGACATCGCCGTGGACGACGAGCACCCGCGAAAGCGCGGCCGGCAGGGTCGGCGGACGGTTCGGGTTCAGGCGACGCCACAGCGCGTAGGACGGCCGCCGTCCGGGCCCTTCCGGAATCAGATGGGCGACCCACCCGCCGCTGAGAAGGGGCAGCCAGGACGACCGACACTCGCGATGGCGGGGCGGCCGGACGAGGCCGCCGAGGCTCTGGTGCGGATCACTGCTGACGCCCGCCGCATCCTGGAGCCGGGCCACCGGCATCTGCGCGTCGCCGAACGGTCGCTGGGTGAACTGGGCGGACGGTAAGTGGCTCGCCGGACAGCAGGAGGATCCGCTCACGGGTGCGCCGGCGCACGCCAGCCGGTTCTCCTGGAGGCGCTGACGGCGGAGATGCGAGCGCTGCACGAGCAGGTTGCCGCGCTGTGGGAAACCGGGGCGGGCGCAAGCCCACCCCGGTCGGTTTCCCCCGAGGAACCCGAAGCGCGGGCTGAGGAACCCGCGCCGTGCGGGCCGACAAGCCGCCGGTGCGCGGCTGACGGTCACCACATCCCGCCGCCGGGAACCGTGGCTCCCGCCAGCCGGATGACCGCGAGCAGGGTGTCAATGCCACCGAGCACGACGGCGACGAGTGCCGGGACGGGCTGGGCGCCGTTCCAGCGGCGGCCCATGCCGAGCCAGCCGCAGGCGATCGCGATCGGGCCGAGGACGATCCCCAGCACGAAGAATCCCGCGATCGCACAGATCAGCCCGATGATTCCGAGTGCCGCGCGATCCGGCCCGCTCCGTGACCACGTCCGGCCACGTGAACGGGGGCTCCTGCGCGTGGTGTGTCCGAAGCCCGCCATCATCACTCCCTGAGTCGTCGAATCGGGCTCCGACGGCGGGTACCCGCGTTCAGCGCTCCCAGACATTGAACGCTCTGAGCTGGTACGGGGATTGGGGCACCCAGGTACCGCCGCCCGGGGGGAGCTGTCGAACTTGCCCGTCTCCGCGCACTGCGCCGATCGGTACGCGGTGACGGGCCGCCGGGTCCGGTTGGCGAGCGCCTCGGCCGCGGCGCGGGGGCGGCAGCGGGACGGGGACCGGCGCAGGTCGTCACCCCCGGCGAGGTACTGCCGCAGGAGCCGGTTCGTGTTCTCGGAAGGTCCCCGCGCGCACAGCTGGGGAGCGGTACGCGGGTGGCGCGGCCGCGTCGGTTTCCGGGACACCGCCGCGCCGAGTACGTCGCTCACGAGCGGCCCGGGCGGGCTGCCACCGCAGGACGAAGGCCTGGAGCAGGCCGCGCAGCAGCTCCTGGACGGCGCCGACAGCGCCCGGGAGGTACTGCCGACCGACTGAGCCGCGCGGCGGTCCGTCGAGGGAAATTCCGTGGTCGGGCAACCGTCATGGCCCGGGTGTCCGGGAATTACCGCCCGGGAGTTCGGGAGGGCTGAGCACCCGATGTGCCCGCTACCGGCCTTCTTCCTTCGCCTTGCGGCTGCGGTAGGTGCGCATGGCGACCTGGGCTCCGCATCGGTTCGGACTGCAGTAAGCCGCGGAGGAGTTGCGCGTACGGTCGTAGAACCCGAGGTGGCACGGCGGGTTTCGGCATGCCTTGAGTCGCATCCAGGAGCCGCGCAGGGCTACTTCGGACGCTGCGGCGAGCATCTTTGCGAGCGCGCCCGGTACCCCGCTCTGGGTGGGCGCGAGGTGTACGCCGGAAGCCGTGATGACAGGAGCGAGGGGATACAGCTCCGCACTGCGGCGCAGATACTCCTCGGCTCCGGTTCGTCCCTGGCCGTCCTGTTCGCCCGCGTGGGCGAGCAGCACGAGGACCAGGGCGTCCCTCAGCTCACGTGCGGCGGCGGCATCGGCATCGGTGACCAGCGATCCGGAGTCGATCAGATCCTCCTGCCGCAACCACCGTGAAAAGGCGGCACCGTCGAGGAGTTCCTCACGCGTGCCGTCGATCGCACGGGTGTTGACGAAGGTGAGTACGACCTCAGCCGCTGCCGAAGGGCTGAGTGTCGTCCGGCTCGCATCCATGGCCATGAAGCCCACTATACCGGAGGCGAGAGAGGCGTCATTGCTGATGGGCATAGACATCCGGAGCCCAACACGCTTGCTAGTTATGAGCTAAGTGCTTATGGTCATAACCATGACGAACGACAGCGACACCTCGAACACTGCCCGCACCTGGTTCATCACCGGCTCCTCTCAGGGCCTCGGTCGCGCACTGGCGATCAGCGCCCTCGACCGCGGCGACCGCGTCGCGGCCACTGCCCGCCGGGCGGAGTCGGTCGCCGACCTCGTCGACCGCTACCCCGGCCAGGCCACCGCGCTCGAACTCGACGTCCGAGACGAAAATGCGGCACACCGCGCCGTCGAGCAGACCCTCGCCGCCTTCGGCCGCATCGACGTGGTCGCCAATATCGCGGGATACGGACTTTTCGGCGCCGTCGAGGAGGCGACCGACGCACAGGCCAGGGCCATCTTCGACACCAACGTCTTCGGCCCGCTGAACGTGCTACGCGCGACGCTGCCCGTCCTGCGAGAGCAGCGATCGGGCCACATCCTCCAGGGATCCTCGCTCTACGGGCAGTCGGCGCATCCGGGCGTCGGCCTGCTCGCCGCCAGCAAGTACGCCCTCGAAGGATTCTCCGACGCCCTGGCCGCCGAGCTCGCCCCCCTGGACGTCAAGGTCACCCTGATCGAGCCGGGCTACATGGGGACCGGCTTCCTGTCCCACCTCGTCTTCACCGAACCCAACCCCGACTACGACCGAACCGTGCGCGCCGTGCACAGCTCGCTCGGTGAACTGTCACCTGAAGCGTTCATCGATCCCGCCCAGGTCGCCGCGGCCGTCATCACCGCCGTCGACGCCAAGCAGCCGCCCCTGCGCCTGACGCTGGGACGCGCAGCGGAAGACGGCATTCGCGACGCCCTCGCCGCACGCGTGCGCGAAGTCGATGCCTGGACCGACGTCACCCGAAGCGTGGACGGCGCTCCCCAGAGGTCGTGACCCATCGGACCCGCCTGCGTTCGGGTTGCCGGAGGCCCGCAATGGACTCCGGCAGCCCGACGGCAGACGCCGGGCACACGCTGGCGATCTCGGTGACAACCGGAGCCTGCCAATGCCGTGATCACACCAGCCACATCGAGATCACCGCATCAGGGTAAGGCGGCGGTCCCCATCCCAGCTCTCACAACGGACCCGACCGGGCCCGCGGGTTCATCACTGCCATATACGTGCCACGACGCGACGACCTCCGCGAGTCGACGCCCCACCAGGCTCTGGGCACTCGCCCCAGCCCCATGAAGCGGGCACTCGTTCGACGTCTCAGACTCCATCGGCCGACGGCACCGCCAGCCGACCTCCCAGCTCTATACGGTATGAGCCTTCTCTGAACCACTTGAGCCTGGTGTCTTGGCGTCACGCAGAGGTCGCTCAACAACCATCGGGCAGTCGCGGACGTCGCTCGTGCGGCGAGCTGCGGAGGGCACTGACGCCACCGCGGTGTCCACCCGAGCGCTCAGTCAGGCCGCGCTCCCGCTCGACGGTGATGGAGCGTGTACCTGGCCGGACGGGCCACCCACGGCACTCGGTCACCATGTGACTGAGCACTGCACTTGGCGCGTTTCGCCAAGTGAAGCGTTCAGGACGTGACGGCGGCCGCCGGGAAGATGTCGAGGCCGAAATACATCGCCCGTTCGACCACGGTCCCGGCAGGATGCTCCCTGTGAACCATGTACTGTGCGGGCTCGCCGCCAATGCGGCCCTCCCCTCCGAATTGGTCGACCGTCTGATCTCGGTCGCGGACGCGGACATTGCCGAGGGCCTCGCCGGTCGCGCGGACCTCAGCCATGCGCAGGCGGTTGCCCTGGCCTCGCGGGTTGAGGAGGTCGCTGTGGGGCTTGCGTACGAGGGCCTGCTGACCACCGCCGACGTCGACCCCACGGCGCGGCCGCATGCCGCGCTCGCCTTGCTCGACGAGCGTTCCGGGGACCTGGAGTGGGCACGGCTCTTCGCGTCGGATCCGGATGCCGAGCGCCGCGAGAAGCTGGCCGCCTGCCCCGGACTTCCGCCCGATGTGGTGGAGACGCTCGCCGCCGACTCGGACGTGCGGGTCGTCGCGGAGCTCGCGGCGTGGACGACGCCGGACATGGCCGCCCGGCTTGCGCAGCATCCGCATGCCGAGGTCCGCCGCGCGGTGGCGGCCAACGAGGCGACGCCACCGGACGTGCTTGCGATGCTGATCAGCGGCGAGGGGCTGCCTCCTGCAGAGCGGTGCCTGGTCTGCGACGGCGAGGAGACGCCATTCGTACACGATCCGCAGTGTCCGCGACTCGACTGCGATCTGCGGTCCGGTGCCTCGTGTGCGGGCTCTCACGAGTCCACCGTCCTCGAGATGGTGGAGCTGGCGCTGCAGAACCCGTCCACGCCTGTTGAAGCCGTCGTGCGATTCGTCGACCACCCCTCAACTCCGTTGCGCCGCCTACTCGCTGCCCGCCCGGACCTGCCGCCGGAGGTGTGGGGACGGCTCGCCGATGACCCCGTTCCCGGTGTCCGGGCAGACCTCGCCGGGAATCCGGCGATCGGCGAAGCCCTCATCCGCTCGCTGGCCACCGACGGTGGCCACGACGTGCAGCGCACGCTCGCGCACCACCCCCGCGTGCCGTTCGACGTGCTCTCCAGCCTGGCCGGCGCTGTCAAGATCGGGCCGAGCCTGCTACCGCGGATTGCCGCCGCTTCTCCCACAGAGGTCGAGGAGCTGGCCAAATGGTCGAATCCGGCTGCGAGGATGCTCCTGGCCGAACGACGCGATCTGCCGGCCGAGATCCGTGACGCGCTGGCCGCCGACCCTGACGCAAGGGTGGTCAGGTCCATCGCCGGGCACCCGGGTCTGTCGGAGGCTCAGCTGCGCTCCATGGTCGAGCGGCACGGGGTGCGGGTCGTCGCCAAGGTGGCGGGCAACCCCGACGCGCCGCCGGCGCTGCTGGAGGACCTGACCGGGCAC
Organism: Streptomyces sp. NPDC018833; assembly: GCF_044390825.1. NCBI lineage: Bacteria > Bacillati > Actinomycetota > Actinomycetes > Kitasatosporales > Streptomycetaceae > Streptomyces > Streptomyces sp. NPDC018833. Next base: position 72,971 of record NZ_JBIRZM010000002.1, read on the forward strand.
GTACCGCCGGTGCAGAAGGCGTTCCGCGAGGTCGCCCGACACCGCAATGCGACGGGCCCGGCGCTGCTCGCCTGCTTGGCGGACAGGCGGGCGCGGCCCATAGCCGCCGCGCACCCGGCCCTGCCGCCGACCGTCCTAGTCGAACTGCTCGCCGACGACGACTGGCGAGTGGTGGAAGCGGCGGCCGCCAACCCGTCGCTACCGCCGACCGTGATGTCGAAACTGGCGCCTGAGCCGGGCGGAGAATAGAACCAGCGCAACAGCGCCAGCCGGCCATGCAGACCACTTGAGACAGCCGGGCCGGCCAGGCGCAGACCCGCCCGCCAGCGGGACTGCAGGACGTTCGGTGTAGCACCCGATCAGGGACGATGTATCGATGACGAGCGACAAAGTGACCGAGTCCGGACGAACTTTCATGAGCCACGCTCGGGGCCGGCGCGTGCTGGACCTGCTCGCCCCGTGGCGCCTTCCGGGCGCCCGCATCGGGCGCGAAATGACCGACCTCGGAGACCGCTCCCGGGTGTGGAGGCTGGACACCGACATCGGGCCCTATGTCGCGAAGCTGACCTTCGATCACCCCGCAGTCGTCGAGCCGGGTCTGGAGATCGCCGCCGTCCTCGACCGCGCCGGCATCCCCACCGGGGCGCCGATCCCTGCCGCCGACGGCCGACTGTGCAGATCCGTCGGCCGCCTGGGGCGTCGGCCCTGGACACTGGCCCTGCATGAGTTCGTCCCGGGCGCACCGCTGGACCTGGCCGGGAAGACGGCTCCGGAGCAGGCCGGGGACCTGCTCGGACGCGTCCACCACGCTCTGGCGACACATCCTGATGTGCCACAACCGGCAGGACACTTGCTGGACTTCTACACAGCCGAGGCCGACCGCCTCAGCGGCCCCCGCGGCACTGCCCTGGGCAGGGCATTGGCGGCCATCACCGACTTCCGCGCCCACACGCGACTGAGCGACGGCGTGCTCTATGGCGACCCCGCACCGGAGATCCTCGTGGATGCGAACTCGACCGAACTGGCACTGATCGACTGGGGCACCCCCAGCTATGGTCCGCTGCTCCACGACATCGTCAGCTGGCAGCTGTTCCTGACTTCCCACCAAACCCCCGAAGCGGCCACGACGGTGGAACAGCGCTTCCTCGCCGCCTACCGGGACCGCTGCCCGATTGATGACCATCAGCTGGCCGGCAGGAATCACTTCCTGGACCTCCACCACGCCATCCAGGACGCATGGATGCCGGAACCGCCTCAAGACGCTGCCTGGTGACCGGCGAATGCCCATCGCGGTGATTCCACCTGGCTACTTCGTTCCCGGCGTCCACTTCATGCCGAGCCGATACGCCCGGGAAATCACATCCTGGACACCAGGACCGTCTTGAGGGGTGAACCACCTGACCTCCCGCCCTACAACGCCCTCGATCAGGTTGGCACATGAGGCACAGGTGCACCCGGACCGTCGATGTCGAGACTGCGTGGGGCTACCAGGCCGGATTCGTAGGCAAGCACCACGAGTTGGGCCCGGTCACGGGCACGGAGCTTGGCCATGGCCCGGTTGATGTGGGTTTTCGCGGTCAGCGGGCTGATCACCAGACGCCCCGCGACCTCGTCGTTGGACAGGCCCTGCGCAACCAGCACGACGGCTTCGCGTTCGCGGCTGGTCAGCTCCTCCAGCCCCGTGCCGGTGTCGGCGGGGAGCGGCTGGGAGACGTACCGGTTGATCAGCTTGCGGGTGATCGAGGGTGCGAGCAGGGCGTCGCCGCGCGCGGCGACGCGTACGGCGTGCAGGAAGTCTTCGGGCACGATGTCCTTGACGAGGAATCCGGCGGCGCCGGCGCGCAGCGCGTTGAAGACGTATTCGTCCAAGCCGTAGTTGGTCAGGATGACGACGTGCACTCCGCTCAGATCCGGGTCTGCGGCGATGCGCCGAGTCAACTCGATTCCGTCGACGACCGGCATCTGGATGTCGACGAGCGCGACGTCGGGCAGATGCTCTCTGGCAAGCTCCAGGCCCTCGCTGCCGTCGGCGGCCTCGGCCACCACCTCGATGTCGTCTTCGAGATCGAGAAGCGCGCGGAATCCGCTGCGAATGAGCGGCTGGTCGTCGACCAGCAGGACACGGATCATGACGTCTGTTCCACAGGGAGTTCGGCCTGGACGGTGAAGCCGCCCTCGCCGCGCGGTTCCGCCCGCAGTCGGCCGCCGAGGGCGGTGACGCGTTCGCGCATCCCCAGCAGCCCGACGCCGGGTGCCGGCGCGGTGATTGGATTGGCCTTGCCGTCGTCATCGACGCGTATGGCGAGGGCGTCCGGACGGCAGTCGATCCGGACCGACGCCGTGGCGGCGTCCGCGTGGCGGGCGATGTTGGTCAGCGACTCCTGAACAATCCGGTAGACGGTCCGGCCCACCGCGGCCGGCACGTCGTGCCGCCGTCCCTCGATCGTCAGCGTCGCCTCCAGACCGGCCTTACTCGCTCGTTCCACCAGTTCCGGGACGTCGTCGAGTCCACGCGGCGGGGCTGTGTCGTCGTCGCGCAGTGCCTCCAGGGTCGCGCGCAGCTCCCGGCTCGCCTCACGACCGGCCTCCTGGATCGCCAGCAGGGCCTCCGGCACCGGTTCGCCACGCTTGCGCGCCACGTGGACGGCGACTTCAGCCTGCACCTTGATGACCGAGATCTGGTGCGTGAGCGAATCGTGCAGCTCCCGCGCGATGTGCAGCCGCTCCTCGTCTGCGCGGCGCCGCGCGGTCTCCTCCCGGGTGCGCTCGGCCTCGTCCGCCCGCCGCTCGGCCTGCCGCAGCGCCTCGCCTGCGGCGCCGGCCGCGATCAGCCACGCCAGCTCCAAGGCGCCTCGGGCCTGCGCAAACGCCTCGCCCGTGTCGTGCAGGCCCGAGGCCAGGGCCGCGAGCGGGAGCACGGCCAGCATGGCCACACTCGCCGCCACCGTGGCGGTACGGTGTCCCGCCCGCACGGCTGCGTACACCGCGAACAGGTACGCGACAGCAGGCACATCGAAACCGATTGCCTGGTACCCCGCCGCGCACAGCCCGGTGACGGCCAGGACGGCAACCGGAGCCCGGCGGCGCACGGCAAGCGCCATGCCGCCGGCCGTCAGCAACGCGTGCCCGAGCAAGTCGAGGTTCATGGCGGAACGCTGCCCGGACAGCCCGGTAACCAGCAGCGCCGCCGCCACGCCGACAGCGATGACCCAGTCTCCGAGACGGGCCCGGACACCGGACTCACCTGCACTCATGCGCGCACCCTAACTGGCTGCCGCCGCGGGCGAGTCCCCCTCGTGGACGAGCGGCCGGCTACCGCACACGCAGTACCTACGCGCCACCTGCGACGTCCGTGGGACCCGGATGCGGCATCGGCGGCAGTGCGAAGTGTCTGTGTCCGCCGGACGACCGGATGTGGGTCCTGCGGCCATGCTCGGGCGACAGCCAGTCGAAGGAAGAGAAGGAGCACCTCAATGTCTGTTCGTCGCCTGCTTGCCACCGCTGCCGCCGCCCTGCTCGGAGGCATCGGGCTTGCCGCACCGGCGGCCGCACACGCCTCGGTCCAGCCGGTCGCCGCCAGTTTCTACGACTTCAGCCTCGGGCGACTAGGGGCCACCACAGGCGCGCTGGTGGGGCTGGCGGGCGTGGTCATGGCCGGGCTGGCGCTGGCCCGCCCCGCCGGTCGTCTCAGCGCTGCCAACGGATCGCTCGGGGCCGCGGTGGCCATAGTGGCGGGGGTGATCAGTATGGCCCTCGGCGGGCTGGTCGCGGCCACCGCCGACGGTGGACTCGGCACCGGCAACGGGCTGGGCGGGGCCTACGTGGCCATGCTGGTGGGGCTGATCGGAGCGTCCCTCGGCGGGCTGGCTCTGGCCCGCTCCCGCCGCACCAGCTGACGGCAGACGGATACGAGCGCGCGCCCGAGTCCGTCCGAAGACCGATCGAGTTCCGTCCGTCGTGGCGGCGTCGCTGTGGGGCGGGCGGCGAACTCCTTTACGTCAACCACTCCCCCATCGCCTTCCCATGGACCACCGGCGGAGCCTGGACCGTCTACACGGTGTGGGCATGCGCCGCATGGGAAATCGCCGTCACCGGCGTCCACCGGCGGGACCAGTGAGTGGTCAGATGCGTATGCGACGATCGCAGGATGCGGCAGCCCATGAGGCTGATGATCTTTCCCGAGAGTGGAGTCAGGTGGAGGACGACCAGATTCGCGCACACTTCGACGGCCGTGCCCGCGTTGAGCTGTCGCCCGGCAACACTGCCTCGAAGCGGCGCCGGGCCGACGAGATAGCCCACGCGCTCGGCTACCGGCCGTTCGCCGTCCACAACCTCTGGCCCAGCGGTGTCCGGCTCGTCTACGAACGCGACGACGGCCCGCAGGCACGCCGCCGCCGCGAACTGACCATTGCCCGACTGCGTGAGGGCGGACCGCTGCTGTCGGAGATCGCGCCGCCTCCGCCACCGCCGCCAGGTCCGCCGCCTCCGGCCCCGGCACGGCCCCGGCCCAGGCCCCGGCATGCGAGCCGGCCTCCTGCGGAGCCCCCGCCGCCTCCCGCCGCGGCACCAGCCGGACCGCGGATTCCGCCACCGCCGCCCTTTCCGCCTCCCCCGCCTCCGCCCCCGCTCGCCCCAATGTCTTGACGGATCCCGCGTGCCCGGCGCGGTGCCCCTGGGCTCTCATCGGCTGAGCCCATTCATCCGTACACGGCTGCGCACATTGACCGGTACGCCGACAGGAGCCGGAGTCGAAGATGGTTGCGGAGCGTCCGCGGGTGCCTGACCGGCAGGCCATGCTGCTTGGCGGACCTCCGCTTCGTCAGCAGGACCGCGTGCAGCCGGAAAGCGGAGCCTGGGCGTTTGCGGTCGGCCAGGGCCGGCGGGCCGTCGACGGCGAACCAGCCCCGCCAGGTCCGCACCGTGTCCGCGTGCGGCGGTGGGTGCCTTCGCAAGACGTCATCGGGCGAGCGTACGAGCGGGGTACGACAAGCCCTCAGCCGGAGCTGCCTGCGGCTCGGCCCAGCACCGTACGGCACCGTTCCCGTCCCGCGTCGATGCTCGCTTCCCACAGCCCCGCGGCATCACCGGACACCGACAGGAGCTGGAGCCGCTGCTCCTGGGTGCGGAAGCCGGCGCCGGCCACGTGCTGGTCCAGCATCCCCATCGCGGTGAGCGCCACATGGCCGCAGGACACCGCGTCATCGGCGCTCCCGGAGCCGTTGGCCAGCAGGGCGTACCGCAGGACGAGGGCGGCGAAGAAGGTGTAGGTGCCGGCGACGTCGGTGACCTCCTCGTCGCGTGGCTGAAGGTCGGGGAACCGCTCCAACACGCGTATGCGCTCGGCGGCGTCGGAGAGGGGCGGTCGGCATGCCAGAGGTCGCGCACGGACTCCACGTAGAAGTCCAGATCTGCTTCCTGGCCTGCTGCGCCGGCCCGCAGACCCACGAACAGTGGCGCCATACGTTCGGCGCAGGCGGCTACGTACAGATGGACCGTCTCGCTGCCGCATCGCTTTCCGCCCCACACCAGAAGGCGCCAAGACCTCCCTGTACGCCTCAACCCTCCCCAACCTGCCCGGCGGGAGCTACGTCGTGCCCTATGGGCCGTTCCAGCTCCGTGGCGAGCCCGTCCTCCGCAGCCGGGAACGCGCCATCCAGGACTCCTCCACAGCCCACCAGTTGTGGGTGCTATCGGAACAGCTCACCGGGGTGCACTACTCATTGCCCGCGGAACCGCCCCCTCAGCAGTGACCGTCCGCACCCGGTACGCGTTGGGACCGCCGAGCCGGGCGGCCTCCTCCGCATGCTCCTCCGGGGTGTTCTCCGCCGTCATACAAGCCCAGTGCGGCCATCGCCGCGGCGGTCTGCTCGACTGTGGCCGGAGCCTCGCCCCGCCCCATCTGCCAGGGCATAGAAGGGGAGGCACTCGCCGAGTCCCGCGACGTGTGCGCGATCCGCGAGCGCGTGCTCGGCCCGACCACCCGAGACGCTGGCCAGCCGCCGCGAGGTCGCCGTCGGCCTGGGCCGGCTCGGCCGCTGGGGCACTGACCGGGTACCGCCGGGCGGCCGCCGCACGCGAACGGGTCCTTGCGCCGACCACCCCGACACCCTCGTCGGCCGCAACGACGAGGCCCACTGCCTTCGGCAACTCGGCCGCGCCGGGAGGCGGAGGAACCGCACCGGAGGGTGGCGGCGCTGCGGTATCAGGGGACGCCCGGCGGCCGGTGAGCCGCCTGGCACCGACCGGATCCCGCGGCGTCCTGCCCCGTCAGCGCAGGCCCGTGTCGCACCTGACGGTCACGTCCGCGTACATGCCGGAACGGACGGTGACACCGATCGGCTTGCAGAATTCCGTTCCCGGTACTTCGGCTGTCACGGTGTACTCGTTGGGGCGCACGGAGACCCGGAAGCGGCCGTCCTGCCCCGCGCGCGCCGTCGCGGCGACGTCATCGGTGGTGCGGTCGCGTACGTGCACGGTCGCCTTGGTCGGTTCACCCCGGCACTCGTCCTCGCGCGGCTCCGGGGCTCCCTCGACGGGACACACCGGCCACAGGACGACGACACCCGCCACTCCCGACCCGGCGCCCCTCGGCCCGGTGCCGGGCCCCTGGTGCGGCGAGTCCGCGCAGGAGGCGAGTGCCGCCGGCGCGATCAGCGATGCGGTGGCGGCCACGGTCAGGACACGGGAACGCACCGTGCTCCTCCTCACGCCCGAACCGTCCGTGCGACAGCTCGCAAGCCGTTGTACACCTCCACTGTAGGAGGGCCTGCGCCACGCACCATGCGGGCGAAACAAGGGCGGAGGGGCGACGCAGCGCCCCTCCGCCTCAACGGTGGTCCGGTCTCTTGTCGCCTAGCAGTAACCGAGACGTCCGATCCGCGAACCCCACATGGTCGTGCTCACATGCCGCTCGTTCACGAGCCAGGCACGCTGGCCGACCGGACAGGCGCCGACGGCCACGGGGTCGATGGTGACCGCCGAGTAGTCGCCCCAGCGCTCGACGGTGGCCGACGATGGATTGTAGGGGCCGGTCGCCACCGCGAAGGTCACGCCTCCCGTGACGGTCGTTGAATCGGTCGCGAACCGTCCGCTGCCCTTGACCGCGGCATGGTGGAGGCCGGAGCCGACCGCGTCGGTCGAGGACCAGGTGAAGAACATGCGTCCAATGGGGTTGGCCGCGGTGCCGCCGATCGGAGAGCCGACCACCGCGGGGTTGAAGTCGTCCGAGTCACCGGATTCGAAGACGAACCCGGAGGCGGTCAGGGCGTTGGTGCCGGTGTTGATCTGGTACCACTTCGGCGTCGGGCGCGAACCGGCCGCAATGGTGTGGATGTTGAGGAGCTGATTGCCGATCTGGGTGCTGGCGTTCTGGAAACGGGCGTCCGACGAGTCCAGCCGGTCGGCGAATCCGGGCTGGCGCGCGTCCGGAGGTGCGGAGAACGCCGGCACCGGCACGTTCACCGGTGCGGCGATGCTCGCGTTGCTCCGGCCGAGGCCCGTGGCCCGGAACAGCCTCAGGGCCCCAGAGGGGCTGCCCGTCAGGAGGAAGGCGTTGGCGTTGTTGTCCTCCACGATGGGAGGCGCCACCGAACCCACCGCCCCGAGGTTGAAGTACTGGAACGTGGTGGCGCGCCCGTTGTAGATGTCCGCCTTGGCGAGGCCGAGCACACGCGTGCGGAGGTAGGCGGTGAGCGACGCGTTGAAGACGTTGCCCGTGATGATCACGGCGTCCTGATCCATGCCCAGCTGCGGGAAGTCGAAGAAGTCGGTGCCCTCCGGGAGGTCGAACCTGTAGCGGAAGTACGAGCCGGTCGGGTCGGACGTCGTGGACACGGCGATGAAGAGGTTCTGCACCGAGGGGTTGGCCGGCTCGGGGAGCGCCTCGGCGACGATGACCCATCGGTTCCACTTCTTGTCGTACACGACCCGTGGATCGAAGATCATGGTCGTCGTGTAGCTGAAGAAGCTGGCGAACGACACGTTCAGCACGTTGGCGCCGTTGGCCTTGCTGAAGACGCCGATGCCCCTGCCGTTGGTGACTTCCACGAAGTGGTTCAGCCCGACGGCGCCGTGCGTGTCCGGTGGGCGTACGCCGGTGCTGCCCTGGTTCAGGCCCTCGAAGCCGAACTGACCCGCGGGCGGCGCCAGGGGAGCGGAGGACCGTGTGCCACCGACGCTCGGGCGCTTCTGCGGAGGAAGCTCCGGGGCCGCGGCACGCCGCTCTTTCGCGTCGGTGGGGAGCGGCGCAGGGGGCTGACGCCGGTCCTCGGACTCGGTGTTTCCCCTGGGCGTCACGGCCTTCGCCGGAGGCAGCCGGATGTGGTCGGTCGCCACCACGGCGTCCCCGTGGTCCCGCGCCATGGCGCTCGGGGACGTCTCGGGCATGCCGAAGCCCAGCGTGAGTGCCGCCAGCACAAGTGGCAGGACTCGCCGAACGCTTCGTCTGGTCGTCAAGATGACCCTCTTTCCCTGATGCACAGCCGCAAGGCTGATGTCGGAAATCCCGGGCCATCATGGAGAGGGCGTGCAGCCGGTCGACGTACTGAAAGGCCGGGACACGCCGAACATCACCTGCTTGCCGCGCACAACGGGAAACGGCCTGCTGGGACGCCCACTCCGCCGCTCCGGCCGACCTGTCGGGATCCGGGTCCGCGACCATGGGCGTCGCCTGGTGCGGGGCCACGAGACGTTCCGCGCCAACAGCGAGTCCCTGATCCTGTCGTCGATGACCATGTTCATGAGCCGCCGCCTCACCCGCGGCACCCCCCACGGCGCCAACTGCCGCTCCCCTGCCGCGTGACGGCGTGACGGCGTGACGGCGTGACGGCGTGACGGCGTGAGGCGTCAGGCGTCAGGCGTCAGGCGTCAGGCGTCAGGCGTCAGGATGCTGTACAACGCGCAGGCAACTGACTGGTGGAGCTCGGCCTTCCGCGCCTCACCCTCCCACCGGACCTCACCACATCGCCCCACCCCGCCAGACGGACTCCCCCGCGCCCACACGCCCCGCCCAAGGCACCCGTGCCGTTCTCGACCGGTACGCGCTGATCGTCACTCAGGTCCGCGACAACCTCACCACGCTCGACCAGCTCGTCGGTGACGGCGACTTCGGCGACAACCTCGACGGCGGCGTACGGCGCGCCGTGACGCTGGCCGACGAGACCGGCGCCGACGGCATGGCCGGCCTCGCCGAGGCCTTCCTCAACGACGTAGGCGGGGTGAGGACGCCGGAGCGGGTCGCCGCGGCGCCGACCGGTGTGGCGGGTCAGGACGGGCCTGCGCCGTGCGGTCGGCGCGCGGGTTCGCGCAGCAGGTGCACGTCGTTGCGCAGGACCGCCAGCCACTGCTCGAGGTCGGCCAGTTCGGGCACGTCGGCGGCCGGTGGGCCGGCGGGAGGCAGCGGCTCGGTGGGGTCGTACGACGGGCCGCCCCCGTCGGCGGCGGCCGCCGTGGCGGTCAGCGCGCGTGACAGCGTGCCGGCCTGTCGCCGTGCCTCGTGCGCTTCCCTTTCGGTGAGGGCGGCGCGGTCCGGCCGGTCGTAGAGGGGGATCCAGTAACTGCCGGCCAGGGCGTGCTGGCCGACCATGAGGGCCACGTGCCAGTCCGTCGCGTCGCCGTCCAGTTGCGGGGAGCCCGGCTCGCTCAGGTACTGGGCGTAGGCGGTCTGTGCGAGGACCAGGGCGTGGGAGGCCGGCTCGCCGTTGACGGGGGTGCCCCGGCCAGGGCCGGTGAGGATCTCCGCCGTCACGGACGTGACCAGGGCGGCGCACTCCCGCAGCAGCCGGGCCATCGCGTTGAGCAGTTCGCTCCGCGCGCCCCTGGGCCACGCGAGCAGTCCGCACAGCAGGCCCACCGTGCTGCCTATGAGGACGTCCAGGAGTCTGACCTCGTCCAGTTGCCAGGTCGCGGGCGCCAGTTGGGCGAAGACGATGGACACGAGGACGGTGAACATCGCCTGGGCCCAGGCGATGCCCAACAGCGGTCCCAGTGTGAACGTCGCGAGCATGACGGGCGCGAGGAGGACCGCGTACACCATGCTGTCGGGGCCGAGCGCCGTGAGGAGTGCCGCGGCGCACAGTGCGCCGGCGAGCGTGCCCGCGAGGGCGCGCGCCACCGCTTGGCGGGTCTGCACCACGGTCGTGCGTACGAGGGTGAGGACGGCCAGGAGGACCCAGAAGCCGTGGGAAAGGTCCAGCAGCCCCGCCACCAGACGTGCGGCGCCGAGCCCGAGGGCGACCCGGACGGCGTTCTGGAAGAGGACCGACCGGGGGGTCAGGTGTGCGCGTACACGCCGGGCCCACAGCCACCAGGTGGGTGCGTCGGCGTACCAGAACAGGGACCGCGGTTCCACGAGGCCGATGCCTCGGCCTCGCAGGGCCACCCGTGCGGCGAGCTCGACATTGCGGGCCGACTCGGCCGCGGCGAGGACGGCCGCCCGGAAGCGCGGGTCGGGCTCGGGGCGCTCGCGGACGGCCCGGCGTCGTGCCGTCTGGAACCGGACGATGGCCTCGTGTACGGCGCCCGGTCGTGGCGGTGCCGCGTCGCGCAGGGCTTCGGCAGTGTGCCGGCATGTGTCGGCCACCGCCTCCAGCAGGGCCGCGGCGAGCGCGTCGGGGCAGTCGGGCCGGGTGTGGGTGAGGCCCCTCAGCTGGTGCAGCAAGCTCCGGGCGGACGCCCCCGCCTGGGCATAGGCACGGCTGGTCCGGGACGGCGCCGCCGGCCGCTCACCCTGCGGCAGCCTCGCGGGACTGAGGTCGTCGGCGATTGCGTCCACCGTGCGGTCGTCGGTGCCCTCCCCGGTCCCGCGGTCGGCGGCGAGGCGGGCGGCGAGCCGCGCGGCCGTGGCGGAGGCGAGGGCCAGCCGGGTCCGGTATCCGCGGGTGGGCTTCTCTGGCAGGAGCCAGCGTTCCGCCGCGGCGAACAGGCCCACGCCGAGGGCCAGTCCGGCGAGTCGGTCGCCGATCTGCTGCGGGGCGTACGGCGGGAAGCAGGCCAGGATGTAGCACAGTTGGAGGCCGCTGGACGGCCCGGCGACGCGCGGTCCCGCGACGGCGCTGAACGTGAGGGCGAAACCGACGACGACCATGCCCAGCACCGCCGTCAAGGTGTGTACGGCGAGGAGGGTGCCGACGGCGGTGAGCGTGAGCGCCGCCGGCAGTGCCCTCACCACACCGGCCGACCGGGCGCGAGCCGACCCCGTCATCCTGGACAGCACACCGAAGGCGATGACGCCGAAGAGGGCGTAGACCGACATGACCGGGCGTTGCATGCCGTACCGGCAGGTGTAGAAGCCGGCGCAGACGGCGACCGTCACCCTGACCGCCGAACGCAGGGCGTCACGGCGTCGCGGTGCGTTCAGTGACCGGTCGTCAGGCACGGTGCGGGGGCGTTCGCGTACCGGAAGCTGCGCGTGTGCGGTACAAGGCCAACACCACCTCTGACGAGCCGGCGAATCGGCGGGCCGCGCCGTCGGCCGGGGGCCCGTCTTCCAGCGTAGGCCCCTATGGACGCCCCTGGCCGGGGCAACAGTGTGGGCGCGATGGGGAGGGGCCGCCGAGGCGACGGATCCGGGTGGGAGTCGGATAATGACACTGACGGACCACCTGGAGTGTCTCGTGCAGCGATACCCCCTCATCGCGGACCACGGACTGGTGGGCGATCTGCAGACGGCGGCCGTGATTTCGTCGGAGGGCGTCGTCGACTGGTACGCCGCCCCGCGGTTCGACTCGCCCGGCATCTTCTCCGCCCTCCTCGACCATGACGTCGGCGGGCATTTCAGTCTGGGTCCCGACGCTCCGGACGGGACGAGCAAGCAGTTGTACTACCCCGGCACGGCGGTCCTGGTGACGCGGTTCATGTCGCCGGACGGGGTCGGGGAACTCATGGACTGGATGCCTCCCCTGCTCTCCCCCACGCCCTCGGACCGGCACACCCTGATCCGTGTCCTGCGGTGCATGCGCGGCACCATACGGTTCCGTCTGGAGTGCGCCCCCCGTTTCGACTTCGGGCGCGACCGCCACATACTCTCGCCGAACGAGGAACCGGGCTCGACGAACGAACGACCGGGCTCGACGGGCGAGTGGCGGGCCGTGTTCCGCGGTGCGCGTCTCGACGCCCATCTGCAGGCCACGTTCCCGCTGCGCCGGCAGGGCGACGATGTGGACGGCACGGTCGTACTGAACGCCGGTGAGACGGCGGGCGTCGCCCTCACCGTCTGCGACGCGGACGGCGAAGCACCCGAGCCCATCGCCGTCGGCGGGCTCACCGAACGGCTGTGGCAGACGATCCGATTCTGGCAGGGCTGGTTGCGGACCACTCGCTACACCGGCCGCTGGCCGGACATGGTGCACCGCGCGGCGATCACGCTCAAACTGCTGACGTACCTGCCCACGGGGGCGCCGATCGCCGCCGCCACCATGGGTCTGCCGGAACAGGTCGGCGGGGAGCGCAACTGGGACTACCGCTACACCTGGATACGGGATGGTTCCCTGTCCGTCCGGGCCCTGCTCGACCTGGGCTTCGTGGAGGAGGCGACGGCCTTCACCGACTGGCTGATGCGGCGGCTCTCGGAGCGGGCGGACCTGCCGCAGGGGCCCGGCGGACCGCCCTTGCAGATCATGTACCGCGTCGACGGCGACCCCGAGCTGCCGGAGGAGATGCTCGGGCACCTGGAGGGCTACCGGCGCTCGGCTCCGGTTCGGGTGGGCAACGCGGCCAAGGACCAGTTGCAGCTGGACATATACGGCGAGGCCCTCTACGCCCTCGCACAGGGGCGGGGCGCGCACGGCCCGGACCACGGCCCCGGTCTCTCCGCCCGCGAATGGAAGGCCGTCGCACACGTCCTGGACGAGCTCACCGCGCTGTGGGACCAGCCGGACGACGGCATCTGGGAGACCCGGGGCGGCCGGAAGGACTTCACGTTCAGCCGGGTGATGTCCTGGGTCGCCTTCGACCGGGGTCTGCGGCTCGCGGACCGACTGGCCTGGCCGGCCGACGTGGCGCGGTGGAGGGCGGCGCGCGACACCGTCTTCGCCCAGGTCATGGAGAAGGGGTGGCACAGCGGCCGCCGGGCCTTCGTCCAGCACTACGAGGACGACGTCCTCGACTCCTCGCTGCTGCTGGCCCCGCGTGTCGGTTTCGCCTCCCCCACGGACCCCGACTGGCTGAGCACGCTGGACGCCGTGGAGGGCTCCCTGGTCTCGGACAGTCTGGTCTACCGCTACGACCCCCGCGCCTCGCCGGACGGGCTGCGCGGCAGCGAGGGCACCTTCAGCCTCTGCAGCTTCCTCTGGGTCGACGCCGTCGCGCGCGCCGGGCGCCTGGAACAGGCCCGGTTCGCCTTCGAGAAGATGCTCACCTACGCCAACCACGTCGGGCTCTTCGCCGAGGAAATCGGTCCGTCCGGCGAGCAGTTGGGCAACTTCCCGCAGGCCTTCACCCACCTGGCGCTCATCATGGCCGCCACGACGCTCGACGACGCCATCGACCGGCTGGTGCTGGGCCAGGCGCCGAAACCCCGTCGCAGCATGCCGCCCCACCTGTTGTGACGCGGATGCGGTGCGAGCGGCACGGAACTAGCCTGAAAGAGTCCGTCCTGTGTCCGGGGCTCACGCCACGGAGGGTCCAGTGGACGATCAGCACTACGACGTCGTCATCGTCGGCAGCGGTGCCGGTGGCGGCACGCTCGCCCACCGCCTCGCCCCTTCGGGCAAGCGGGTCCTCATCATCGAACGGGGCGGCTACCTGCCGAGGGAGCGTGAGAACTGGCAGTCCCGTGCCGTGTTCGTCGAGTCGCGCTACCGCGCCGACGACATCTGGTACGACCACGAGGGCCGGCCCTTCCCGCCCGAGGTCAACTACTACGTCGGCGGCAACACCAAGTTCTTCGGCGCGGCCCTGTTCCGGCTGCGGCCCGAGGACTTCCACGAGATACGGCACCACGGCGGGCTGTCGCCCGGCTGGCCGCTGGACTACACGGACCTGGAGCCCTACTACTCCCAGGCGGAACAGCTCTACCGGGTGCACGGAGAGCACGGCACGGACCCCACCGAGGGTCCGGCGAGCCTTCCGTACCCGCACCCGCCGGTGACGCACGAGCCCCGGATCCAGCAACTCGCCGACCGGCTCGGCGGGTTGGGACTGCACCCCTTCCCCCTGCCGATCGGCGTCGACCTCACCGAGGGCCCCGACGGAGTCCCCACCCGTGACAGCGCGTGCGTGCGGTGTGACCAGGTCGACGGCTTCCCCTGTCTCCTGCTCGCCAAGTCGGACGCCGAGACCGTCTGCGTCACCCCGGCCCTGCGGCACGAGAACGTCTCGCTGCTCACCCACGCCCGGGTGGACCGACTGGAGACGGACCCCACCGGCCGGACCGTCACCGAGGCGGTGACCACCCTGGAGGACGGCACGACCGCCCGTTTCCGGGCGGACGTCTTCGCCGTTGCCTGCGGCGCGGTGAACTCCGCCGTCCTGCTCCTGAATTCGGCCTCCGCGCGCCACCCCCGCGGCCTCGCCAACAGCTCGGACGTGGTGGGCAGACACTACCTCCGGCACAACAACGAGGCGCTCATGGCGGTGTCTCGGGAACCCAATCCCACGCGCTTCCAGAAGACCCTGGCAATGAACGACTGGTACCTCGGCGCGGACGACTGGGACTATCCGCTGGGCGGGATCCAGATGCTCGGCAAGTCCGACGCGGAGCAGATCCGCGCCGACGCCCCGCACTGGGCGGGCGTCTCACCCCCGGACATGCCCCTGGAGGTCCTGGCTCACCACTCGGTGGACTTCTGGCTCTGCGGAGAGGACCTGCCCGACCCCGACAACCGGGTCACCGTGGGCCCGGACGGCCACGTGCGCCTCGCGCTCAGGGACACCAACACGGAGGGCCTGCGGCGCCTTCGCCACAAGCTGGCGGGCATGCTGGAGGCACTGGGCATGCACCCCCACCGCCTGCTGCCCCACATGGTCTACCTGCACAAGGACATGCCGATCGGCGCAACGGCCCATCAGGCGGGCACCGTTCGCTTCGGAACCGATCCGGACTCCTCAGCCCTGGACGTCAACTGCCGTGCCCACGACCTGGACAACCTGTACGTCGTCGACGCCGGATTCCTCCCGAGCATCGGCGCGGTGAACCCGTCCCTGACGGTGATGGCCAACGCCCTGCGTGTCGGCGACCACCTCGTCCAGCGGCTCGGATGACCCCGGGACCCCCAAGCCCCCACCGCACGGGAGAGACCATGGCAACAACGGACCGCGTCGACGCCCTCGTCATCTTCGGCGCCACTGGAGACCTCGCCAAACTGGAGACCTTCCCGGCCCTCGCCGGACTCGCGGGGCGGGGGCTGCTCGACGTGCCCGTGATCGGTGTGGCGAAGAGCGGCTGGGGACCGGACCGGTTCCGGGACTACGCGACCGCCTCCTTCCGCGACAACGGCATCGACCCGGCCGGTGCCCCGGCCGGCCGGGTGCTCGACGCGCTGCGCTACATCGACGGCGACCTCACCGACCCGGCGACGTACGACACCCTGGCCCGCGAACTCCGGGACTCCCGACGCGCGCTCTTCTACCTGGAGGTCCCTCCGGCGCTGTTCGGGCGCATCGCCCAGGGCATCGCGACCACCGGGCATGCCGAAGGGGCCCGAGTGATGATCGAGAAGCCCTTCGGGACGGACCTGCGCAGCGCCCGCGAGCTCAACGCGACCGTCCACGAGGTGTTCCCCGAGGACGCGGTCTTCCGCGTGGACCACTGGCTCGGGCTGGAGCAGATCGAGAACCTCATGTTCGTCCGTTTCGCGAACTCCGTTCTCGAGCCACTGCTGAACCGCACATACGTCGAGAGCATCCAGATCACGATGGCCGAGGCGTTCGGCGTGGACGACCGGGGCCGCTTCTACGACCGTACGGGAGCCGTGCGGGACGTACTGCAGAACCATCTGCTGCAGGTGCTCGCCACCGTGGCCGCGGACCCGCCGGAGGGGAAGGGCCTCGCCGACTGGCAGGACTCCCGGGCACGTGTCATCAAGGCCCTCCGGCCGCTCGACCCGCACGACACGGTGTTCGGCCAGTACGACGGGTACGACGGCGTCGAGGGCGTGGCCGCGGGGTCCCGCACCGAGACGTTCGTGGCGGCGCGGTTCGCGGTGGACTCGTGGCGCTGGTCCGGCGTCCCCGTGTGCATCCGGGCGGGGAAGAAGCTGCCGGTGACGGCCACGGAGATCCTGGTGACGTTCCGGCGCCCGCCGTGCGACACGTTCGGGCTGGGCCCCGCCCTCGGTTCCAACCAGCTGCGCGTCCGGTTGCGGCCCGATACGGCCATGACATGGGCCATGGTGGGCAAAGAGCCGGGCCCGGGCACCGAGCCGCAGATCGACGCGCTCACCTTCCACGAAAGCGCCGCCCAGGACATGCGCCCCTATGACCGGCTCATCGGCGCGGCGTTGGAAGGGCAACGCTGGTTGTTCGCGCGGCAGGACACCGTCGAGGCCGCGTGGAGCGTCGTCGACCCGGTGCTCGACGGAACGGAGGGCGCCCCGCATCCGTACGAACAGGCCACGTGGGGCCCGAAGGAGGCCGAGACGGTGCTGCGGCCCGGTGAGCGCTGGCACGACCCCCGGCCACCCGGTGCCGACCCGCCCCGGGCGGCGTGAGGGCGCGCGCTGGACGCCCCGCTCCGCCGTCACATCGGTCATGCCGGCAGGACATCGTTCATGTCGGCAGGTGTCGGACCGTGTCGTCGTCCGTCACCTCGTACACGTCGATCCGCAGCAGACGGCGAACATGCGCCGGAACGCGTTCGACGGCCCGGACGGAGGAGGAAGGCACGACACAGGGCACACAGCGTGCGTGCAGAATCCTCGCGCGGTTGCGCCGTTGGCAAAGACCTCAGACGGCCGACAGGGCTGGGCGCGGGCGACAGTCGGCGTCCGGTGCCCGCCGACACCGCCGAAAGGCCTGCCGAACGCGCGGGCCGGGGCTTGAGTCCGGCCCCCGTATCGCAGCGGTGCAGCCACGAGCCGAGCGGGAGTTCCTTCCGATGGGCAGAGCCGCCTTGGGCTGTCCAGGCACACTGCTAGATTCGGTCGCCATGCGATCACGTGAGTACGACCTCGACTTCCGCGACCGGGCCAGTCGAATACGGGCCTGGGGCATCGGTCTGTTGTCCTTGGCGGCGCTCCTGTGGACATGGTGTTTTCTGTTGCTCCTCACACCGTACGAGGTCGACAGGGAGCCTGACGACCGCCATCCCGAACAATGCGAATCACGGTTGTTCACGGAGCGCGGCACGGCCAACGAGGGTCTGTACAGACATGATTGGTGCGAGAACGAACGCGACTGGCCCGAGGCCTTGGCCGTGCTCGGGCTGTCCCTGCCCGTAACGGCCGCCGGTGTGGCGCTCTTCACGAGCGGCAGCGTGACCCGCCGGATGAGCGCCCACGCCGAGGCCATGCGCGAACTGGACAAGTTCGCCGACGCGCAGAAGGCGTGACCAGCACGGTCGCTCTCCGAAGGCGCCGGTTCATGCGGTCAAGCGTGCGGCGGTGCGACCTGGTCACGACCGAAGCCGGCCGCTTCGCCGTCCCCATCGAACTGTGCGAGGGGGTCGCGGAGCACACGTCCTGCCCGCCATCACGCCGGCGGGCGGCCTATGGGATGTAGCGGCGGAAGCCCTGGGCCAGGGCTTTGAAACCACACGCTTCGTAGAAGGTGTGGACGTACTCGTCGTCCGCCGACAACAACTGCACCTTGTAGCAGCCGGCCGACTCGCCCAGCTGCACAGCGGCCTCCATCAGCCGGCGTCCGATGCCACGCCGCTGGAAGGAGTTGGACACCACGACGTTCTCCACGAACAAGATGGCTCGACCGCCGCGGGTGAGGTTCGGCATGACGATGCAATCCGCCGTTCCGGCCATCGTGCCGTCAGCGTGGGCGACGAGGACGGTCCGTCCCTGCTGCCTCGACATGGCTGCCCAGTTGGCATCCGCCGATGCCTCGGGCAAGGGCGCGTCGTCCGGGTTCAGCTCCCTGTAGAGGGTCAGCAGCTCTGGCAGGTCCGCCTCAGCTGCTGAGCGCACCGTGATCTTCATGCCCCGAGCCTAGAACGAGCTTCCCCCTACGACCTGGTGCAGGCCCAGCAGCCCTGGCACCGTACGTGCGCAGCGCCGGCCGGTCAGCCGTTGCACCACGGCGCTGCGCCGCCGCCTGCAGGCGCTGCCTTCTGGTCCACCGGTCTCGGCCGGTCGCCCGCGAGCCGGGGGGAAGCTGCGCCGCCGAGCCCGCGCACAGACGGAGGGGACGTGATGGACCACCTTTTCAGCCGTGGTGACGGCCGCGTTCGCGCACTCCGGCGACGAGCACTCCGGTGGCGAAGACCAGGACGAGGATGAACGTGACGATGCCGAGGACGTCCTGCAGCCCACTGGCCAGACCGCTGTAGCCCACGTCGACTCCGAAGATCACAGAGCACACGCCTGCGACAAGAGCGGTCCAGCCCAGCCAGCCGGCGACCCGGCGACTGGCGAGAATCGCAGCCCCGAAGAGCACGAGGGTCAGTCCGAGCATGATGCGGAAGTAGCTCTGGAATCCCCATTCGAGCCAGCGCACGGCCTCGGCGTTGGCGAAGCGGATCGCCTTCTCCGTCCCCGACGCGCTGAACCATGAGTCGACGGCCTGCTTCAGTCCCACGCCGTCCAGCCCTTGCAGAACAGCCCAGATCGTGGCAGTCGCAACAGTTGCCGCCGCCGCGAGCCGCGCGACCAGGGAAGGCCCGTCGGCACCGCGCAGGACGCGGTGCAGCACGAGGAGGCCGCTGAGCGTCACCAGGACGCCGATGAACTGACCAAGATGAACGGCGACCCAGGCGCTGCTTTCTGCGTACTCGGTGAAGATCGCCGTATGGTCGTCTTCCTCTCCTGAGGGATGAAGCGCGGCGGTCAGGATGACGTTGAGAACGAAGCCCCCGAGCATGAGCCCGCCGGCAATCGTCAGCAGGCGCCGCGAGCCGGCTTCCTCCGCCCCTTTGCCACCATGGATATGCGGACTCATGAGCAGACCCCAGTCCTCTCGATGTCACCGACCGACGTAGGTGAGGATCACCAGATGCAGCCGCTGTCTCAGGACACGCGGCATCGCCTCACCCGAACGAGTCGCGGCCGATTGCGCAGCACGCGGGGCAGCCGTACCGCACCGCTGAGGGGAGCCCATGCCCGGATGCCAGGGGGTGCTGATGCACGGCCCACTTGCCGGGCGAATCCGGCCGTGCCGTGGCGGCCGCTCCATATCCGGACGAGTTGCAGCCCACCACCCCCGAAACTGGTTGCAGTGTCGAACCTTCTGGTTGTACGGTCGAACCATGTCGAGTGATCGCAGGGCTGATGACCCTGTCGTTCTCCAGGACGCCCTGGGGAGCTTCATCCGTGCCTTCGGGCTGCACCAGCCGGAAACAACTCCCTGCGGCCAGCCGATCCCGGTCTCCGAGGCACATGCCCTGAGCGAGCTGGCACAGGAAGGTGAACTGCGGCAGGTCGAACTCACCCGTCGGCTGCGGCTGCAAAAGAGCACCGTGAGCCGGCTGGTCAGACAGATGTCCGCCCGTGACTGGGTGGAACGCGCCCCGGCCCTCGACGACGGGCGCGGCGTCGTACTGCGGCTCACGCCGTCGGGACGGCGAGCGGCGCAGAACCTGGCCGAAGCACGACGGGAGCGGTTCTCCCTGCTACTCGACTCGATCCCGGCCCACGAAAGAGCGGGCGTACTCCACGCCCTCGATGTGATGGTGGAGGCACTGGATGACTAGCAAGCGCAGGGCCCTGTTGGCGGGCGCGGGCGTGCTCGTCGCCGGCGCGGTGACGGCTGTCGCCCTGCTGGCCGGCGGCTCACAGCAGGATCCGGGCGAAGGCCGGACCGGACGACAGGAGCTGGTGGCCGAGCGAGGCAGAACCGTGATGCCCTTCGACCTTGAGCAGACCACCCACCGCTTCACCCCCACGACCAGGGGTGGCACCCAGCACGTCGTGGCCGACCAGCGCGGCGACAGCGAGCAGATCGCCCTGATACGCACCCACCTGCGCAAGGAGGCCGAGGCGTTCAGCCGCGGGGACTTCGCCGACCCCGCCCGGATCCACGGCGCCGACATGCCCGGCCTCGCCGAACTGCGTGAGGGGTATGACCGTATCGAGGTGCACTACGAGGACCTGGCGAACGGGGCCACCCTGACCTACACCTCGGAGGATTCCGCCCTGGTCGACGCCCTGCACGACTGGTTCGAGGCTCAGCTCGGTGACCACGGCGCGCATGCCGAGTCCGGCCATTGAACCGGCGACGGTCCACCGACAGTGCTCGCCGCCAAACCACGCGGCCACTGAGAGGCACGCCCCGAATCTCGGTTCGGAGTGCCGCGCCGTCGCCATGTGCCGCTCGGCCCCCTGGTGACGTCGAGGCGGATGACTCGTTCCAGAACCAGCCGTGTTCCGCCATCCCTTGTTTCGTACGGGCCGGCATCAGCCGGGCGGCGGCTCGGCATGAAGAGCCGGCGCGCGCCACCGCGTGGGGAGGTGGCGCGCGTCGGTGTCTCAGGCGGTCTCGCGTGGGGTGCCGCGTGGTGCGTCAGCTGCGGAGGGGGCCCTCGCAGAGGTAGTCCGAGGTGCCCGCGCGTCGGTCGGACCAGATGTCCACGTCGTCGAACGAGCAGTTCATGTCCGTCAGGTTGTTGTCGCCGCCCGCGGCGCGGTCGAGGAGGAAGTGGTCGACCGTCTCCGACATCTCCTTGAAGACGAGGTCGGCGTCGCCTGCGTCGGTCAGGTTCGCGGTGATGCGGCCGGTGCAGACGAACCGGGGACGCTCGGCCGTGCCGCTGCCGTGGCATGCGGGGATGCTGCCGGTCGTCGCGACGAAGGAGGCGCGGACCCCGTCGGCGGAGTCGTTGCGCAGCTGGTACAGGGGGACGTAGCCGGTGTTCGGCACGAACAGGTCGCCGACATGTGCGATCTGCGCGTCGAGGAAGGCGTCGTACGCGCTCTGCAGGCCCGCGTCCTTGCCGAGCCGGTCGCGCCAGGAGTCGAAGGCGGCCGGGTCGTCGGCGCGCAGGCTGCGGTACATCTCCCGCAGCAGTGAGGGGTGTTGCGTCCACAGGAACTCGAAGAACGTGCCCGCGTAGTCGTAGAAGCGGAATCCGTCGCCGTCGTACGTGGCGTGCAGCAACTGGTCCACGGTCATCCGCGGTCCGTCGTTCGCCGTGTCGTCGATGACGCCCTGGACCAGCGACTTGCGGACCTTGACGCCGTCGCTGCGGCTGGCGCCGGCGAGGAACTCCGCGGTGCCCTCGTCCATGGCCGTGGTGCGGTCGCCCTGGTACCAGTGGCCCTCGCCGAAGAAGCCTGGCACCGCCCAGCGGCCGTTGAGGTAGTGCCCGTACTCGTGGCGGAACAGCTCCTCCAGGGTGAGCGAGGAGTCCTGCGGCACTCGGCGCTGGTACGTGTAGAAGGTCGCGCCCTTCTCGATGTAGATGCCGCCGTTGTCGGTGCCCATACCGGTCAGGAGGGGGTGGAAGATCTCGTACTCCTTGCGGGACGAGTACAGGACTATGTCAGGGTGGAGTTGGGGTCGCCCGCCAGGGGCTCCTCGCTGCCGACCACACGATGGAACTGCGCCTTGACCTGCTTGCTCGCGTAGTACAGCTGGTCGACGGTGGCCCGGTCGAGGCCGGTGCGGACGCTGATGCGGTCGAGGCCGTCGACGCCGTAGACGTAGGCGTACGGGAAGAGGCGCTTCTCGATGTCGGACTTGCACACGCGGTAGGAGGCGCAGGCCTCGTACACACCCAGCCAGGTGGCGACCTTGGCCCAGGGCGCGCTGCTGTCACCGAAGGTGCGTGCCGTGACGCCCAGGAGGGTGCCCAGGCCGGAGACGGTCTCGGGGCGGAGTCCGTCGATCTGGCCGAAGCGGCCGTACTCGCTCAGCGCGTCACGCACGACCCAGACGTTGGGCCTGTCCTTGAGGTGCGTGTGGCGGGCGAAGGCTCTGAAGGCGGCCCGGTAGGACGGGGAAGCCTTCGCCGCGGCGTGGAAGGCGGCGTCCTGGTTGCCGGGATAGACGCCGAGGTAGTTCAGGCTCAGCGCGGCGAGGACGGCCCCGGCCCATGAGGTGTCCTGGGCGGTGTCGGGGTGCCGGGCGTTCATGGTGGCCAGCACGCGCTTGACGAGAGGGAGTTGGTACTGGCGCAGGCCGGGGGCCGAGGCGGCGTAGAGCGCCTCGCGCAGGGTCTCGGCGTTGGTGCGGGTGGCTTCGAAGGTGCGGGCCGCCGAACCGAAGCGGGCGACGGCACGGCGCATGGTGGTGAGGGTCGGCGTGTCGGTGATGTCGATCTCGTCGCGCGAGAAGTCGTGATACGCGACGGCGTGGAGATACGTGAACATCTCCAGCAAGTGGCTGCCGTTCCTGCCGTCATGAGAGGCGGCGAGGCCGGCGATGCGGCGGGAAACGGTCTGGACGTGCGCGTCCGACATGACGGGAACGAGGCGCTGATCCCAGGTCCACAGGATCGACCGCAGACAGCCGTCGGCGGTGACGGCGGGGTCGGCGAGGAGGTCCGCGAACTGCCCTGGGGCAAGGCCCGTGACGCCGTCGAGCGTGCAGGGCACGTCCGCGGCGCCGAGGGTGTCCCGCGGCACGGCGGCCTCGGCCTTGCCCTTCTGCTCGGGGGTGGGTGGTCCGGGGACGCGGCCGCCGCTGACGCCGCTGGGGGCCGGGAGCGGACGGGCGGCGAGGTCAGGGGCCTCGGCCAGGCGGTCGACCCTGTCGGTGGGGTTCGGCGGGGAGGCCGGCCGTACCGCCGAAGGGGCGCCGGGAGCCGTGGGAGCGGGCTCTGCCGCAGGTGCGGGCTGGACGGCCGTCACGCCGAGCGTGAGAGCTGTCGCGACGGTGAGCAGGACTGCGCGCAGGGATCCGCGCGCGACGGGACGCGAAGGTCGAAGTGGCTGTCTGGACGGGAACACATCGGCTCCTGTGTGGGAGGTGGCAAGAGGTGCGCTGTGCGACGGAATGGCGCCTCGGACTCCAACTGCCTTGGCGCAAACGGCGGTGAAGCGGAAGCATAGGATGTGACCGGTAACATAGTAATGTGAAATTGCACTGCACAAGAGGCGTGCACGAATCGAGGAGGATCAATGAAGGAACCCGTGGCCGACACCCACCGAACGGTCAGTCATGACCTGGCGCCTTCCGCGGAGTTCGAGGAGTTCATGGCGGGCGGCTGGGCGGCCTCCCGGCTGCCCGGCGACATCCGACTGCCCGTCGCCGACCTCACCCCCGCCCGTCGCGGCCGATTGTCGGCCCGCTTCCCCGGCGAGCGGCTGATCATCCCTGCCGGCGAGTTGAGGGTCCGCTCCAACGACTGTGACCACCGCTTTCGGCCGCACAGCGCTTACGCCTGGCTCACCGGTCTGACCGGGGAGGAGCAGGCCGGGCATGTGCTGGTCATGGAGCCGGACGGGCCACATGGCCACGAGGCGGTGCTGTACGTCCGGCCGCGCTCGCCGCGCACCGACGCCGGCTTCTACCGGGACCGCCGCTACGGCGAGTTCTGGGTCGGACGACGCCCCGACCTGGCCGAGGCCGAGCTGATGACGGGGATCCGCTGCGACAGTCTGGACGCGCAGGGCACGCTGCCGCCGGGGCGCGACGCCTCTACCGACGCCGAACTCGCCTTGACGTTGAGCGAGTTGAGGCTCGTGAAGGACGCCTGGGAGGTGGCACAGCTCCAGCTCGCCGTGGGCCACACCGCCGCGGGCTTCGAGGACGTCGTGCGTTCCCTGCCGCGAGCCCTCGCCCATCCGCGCGGCGAGCGCTGGATCGAGGGCGTCTTCGGACTGCGTGCGCGCGCCGAGGGCAATGGCACCGGCTACGAGACCATCGCGGCGGCCGGGGCCCACGCCTGCGTCCTGCACTGGATACGCAACGACGGCCCCCTGGACGCACGGCAGTTGCTGCTCCTGGACGCCGGCGTGGAGACGGACAGCCTGTACACGGCGGACATCACGCGCACCCTCGCGCTCTCCGGGCGGTTCTCGCCCGTGCAGCGGCAGGTCTATGAACTCGTGCTCGCCGCCCAGGACGCCGGCATCGCCGCGCTCAGGCCGGGGGCACGGTTCCGCGACTTCCACGGCGCCGCGATGCGGGTGATCGCGGAAGGGCTTACGGAGTGGGGGGTCCTCAAGAGCCCCGAGGGTGACTTCCATCGGCGCTACACGCTGTGCAGCAGCGGCCACATGCTCGGGCTCGACGTCCACGACTGCGCGCAGGCGCGGGCGGAAGCCTATCTCGACGGGGTGCTGGAGGAGGGTCAGGTGCTGACGGTCGAGCCCGGCCTCTACCTCCAGCCCGACGACGACACTCTCCCGGTCGAACTTCGCGGTATCGGTGTACGCGTCGAGGACGACCTGGTCATCACGGGCGAGGGGGCGCGGCTGATGTCGGGAGCACTGCCGCGCACGCCCGACGCGATCGAGGCGTGGATGGGGGCGCTGATCGAGGGGCACTGATCCGAGCCCGTGCTCGCGAGGACCGCCGAGGGTACGGCCCACCCGTGGTCACCTGCGAAAACAACGTGACATTGTACGCTGGTGATCCTCTCTGCCACGAGGGCACAGGGCGAAGGGAACACCACCACCATGGGGCACCTGAAGCAGCTCAACCTCATCACCGCCAGGGAGCGGCTGCGGGACCAGGTCGCCCACGCCCTGCGCGCCGCGCTCATCTCCGGCGAACTGCGTCCCGGGGAGGTCTATTCGGCGCCCGGCCTCGCCGAGGACTTCGGGATCTCCGCGACACCGGTGCGCGAGGCGATGCTCGACCTGGCACGAGAGGGCCTCGTGGAGCCGGTGCGTAACAAGGGCTTCCGCGTCACCGAGGTCAACGAACGCGATCTCGACCAGTACTCCGAGATCCGCATCCTGATCGAGGTCCCCATGACCGGCCGGATCACCCGCAGCGCCTCAGTTCAGGACCTGGAGGCGCTGCGGCCGGTGGCCGAGGACATCGTGCGCGCCGCGCGCAGGCACGACCTCATCGGCTATCTCGAGGCCGACCGGCAGTTCCATCTCTCCCTGCTCGCGCTCGCCGGCAACGACCGGCTCGTCGAGACCGTCGGCGATCTGCGCAAGCGCTCGCGGCTGTACGGACTGACCGCCCTGGACGAGCGCGACCAGCTGATCCCGTCCGCCGAGGAGCATGTCGAACTGCTGGACCTGATGGTGGCGGGTGACGCGAAAGGCGCCGAGAAGTGCATGGCCCGCCACCTCGGACATGTGCGATCGCTCTGGGCCGAGGGCGCGCAGGAGAAGGAGCGGCAGCCCGCCGCGCGCGGCCCCAGGAGGAAGCCGGGCAAGGCCCGCTGAGTGCGGGTGCGCGGGCCCGCCACCGCTCCGCCGGCGACATCAACGACTGAGCTGCCGCTCCACCACGACCTTCAGGGGTGCCGGAAGGACAACGGGCCGAGCATCCGCTCTCGTGCCCCTACACTGCGCCAGCCGGATCTCCGGCAGACGGCGTGCCACCACCCGCAGGGCGATCGCCGCCTTCGCGCGGGCCGGGGTCGCTCCCGGAGAGCCGTGGCATCCGGCGTCGAACGCCAGGTGGTGACGGACATTCTCGCGTTGCGGGCACATCCGCTCGGGATCCGCGAGCACGGCCGGGGCGCAACCGCTGCCCATCAGCATGGGGTGCAGCTCTGCGCCCGCCGGGAGTTGCGTACCCGCCAGTACCAACGGCCGTGCGGCAGTCACCTGTAGGCCGCGGGATGGCAAGCGGCGGGGATGGGACGTCCCGGGAACGATCACTGGGCAACTCGGCCAGCGGCCACGCTTGTCGGGTCGGGAAGCGGAGGGAGCTGGAATAGCCCACGTCGAGCACGTGGTAGGGATCATGCCAGTCCCCGTGCCCGGTGCCGCCTCGTGTACGACCAGGTCACTGCGGTCATCAGGACCGGGATGGCGAACAGCGGGGCGAAGGCGAAGCCCCAGACGGTCTTCGCGGTACCGCTCGACATGTACGTCTGGCTCTCGACGGTGACAGCGACCACGAGTTGCCACAGTGCCATCAGGACCAGCACGCCCGAGGCGGTCCAGGCCAGCGCGGCGAGGGCCCGGGGGCGCAGCGGCCGCCACCGGTCGCTGACGAGCAGCATCGGAAACAGCGCGGCCAGCTCGGCAAGGACGGAGAGACCAACGACGTATGCGATGCCCCAACCCGGGATGTCGAAGATGTCGCGCAGCACCTGGTCGCTGTAGCCCACATAGACACCGGACGCCATGCCGATGCGCCACAGCCCGGACGGGACGGCGCACAGAGCGATGGCGTGGGCGGCGTGGCGAGCCCAGAGGGGCGCGGGTGCGGAGGAGGTGAGAGGAGCGGTCGCTGTCTTCATGACGTACATGCTGGCCCTGGAGATGGCAGCCGCGCTTCGTCCGCTACGGCGGACGGTCTCCGCCGCGCGGAGGAGGGCGCACCCGCCGGGTGGGACCTGAGGAGGGCTCAATCGCCGAACACGCCGGAGCGTCAACCCGACGGCGTCAGACCGGTACGTCGTACCGCTTCACCGTCTCGCCGGCCGGACCGCGGCGCAGTCGTCGTGGTGGTCCGCACCGAGGTCTGCCCGCTGTCCTCCAAGGCGCGGTCACCGGAACTCGGTGAGCAGCAGTGCGATGTCGTCGGCTCGGTATGAGGAGCCACGGGCGTTGTGCAGAAGCCGGTCGGCGAGTTCGTCCAGCGAGTCCGCACGGGCGTGGGCCAGGGATGCCCGCAGACGGTCGATCCCCACGTCGATATCGGCTCCGGGTTCCTCGACCAGTCCGTCGGTGTAGAGGGCGAGGACGGATTCCGACGGGAGGGCGATCCGGGTTTCGGGGTAGGCGCTCGCGCGCTCCACGCCAAGGATCGGGCCGACGTCCAGGTCAAGGACGTCGGTCGTCCCATCGGGGCGGCGGAGCAGGGGTGGGGGGTGGCCGGCGGTGACGGCGTAGGCGTGGTGGTCGTGGCCGTGGGGGTCGAGGAGCACGCAGCAGCAGCTGGCCAGCAGACCGGGGTCGAGGTCGATGAGGGTTCGGTTGACGCCCATCATCACATCGCCGGGCATGAGCCCTACGGCCGCGAAGGCCCGCACCGCACTGCGCAACTGGGCCATGGTGGCAGCGGCGGCGATGCTGTGCCCCTCCACGTCTCCGATCACGAGACAGACCCCGCTGTCGGTGGGGATGATGTCGTACCAGTCGCCGCCGATGTCCATGCCGCTGGTGCCGGGCAGATAGCGTACGACGCTGCGGATGCCCGGGACCACGGGCAGCCGGTGCGGCAGGAGCGCCTGCTGCAGGCCGCGCGCGAGGGCGAACTCCGAGTCGTAGAGCCGCGCTCGTTCCAGAGCCTGGGCGATCAGCCCGGCGAGTGCGGTCAGGACGCCGCGGTCCCTCTCCGTGAACTGGTGGATCTCGTCGAAGCCGAGAACGCAGGTGCCGACAGGCCGGCTGGAGGCGATCAGCGGCAGATACGCCCACGAACTCACCTCGCCCGTGGGGATGCCCGGGTAGCCCCGGGAAAGATCCTTCTGCGACTCGATGAAGAGCGGAGCGCCGGACGTCAGGGTCTCCGTGCCGGGCAGGTGGGCGTGCAGTGGTACACCTTCCAGCCAGTCCAGGAAGTCTTCGTGGTGGCCGGTGTGAAAGAGCAGGTGCATCGTTCCGTCGCGGACCACGTAGATCGCCAGTTCCTGGCCTCCGAAGGCCGGCAGGAGCTGGTCGGAGACGACTTCACAGACTTCCCGGGCGGTGACCGCCTCGGTCAACGCGCTCCCCAGCTGCAGGACGTGGTACATGACGCCCATGCGCGCCGGCGCGGTGGCCGGTGCCGCAGCTGCCGAGGAGGCGGAAGGCGTGGAGTCCGGTGGTGGCCGGCCGGCGGGCACGACCCAGCCGGTCACTCCGTCCGCCTCCGGATGGAGTGAGAAGGAGAGCCACCGGCCGGGCGAGGGGCAGGCGAGGAAGGAGGCCGGCGCCTGCGAGATCATCGCGAACCGGTGCCGGTACTCGACGTCGGGATCGGACAGCCACGGCAGCGCATCCCAGAGCAAATGGCCCAGCAACTCGTCGCCGGACGCGCCCAGCAGCCGCAGGGCACTGTGGTTGGCGTAGGTGACCCGCCCGTCGGGGGCGAGGGAGAAGATCCCGTCCCGCAGCCGCTCGACCGCTGCGACGGCCATGTGGCCGGCCCGGGCATCGACGACAGCGCCGAACAGGTGGGTGCCTGCCCGGGTGTCGTCGGCGTTCGGCACGCGGCCCCACAACTCGACCGTGTGGTACCCCTCGCCGCCGTGCCCGTGATCTCGCAACCGCAGGCGCCTACTGGTGGTCCGGCCGTCCACGGCTGCTTCTCGGGCGCAGGCCCGGAAGGCAGCACGATCGCCGGGGTGAAGGAACGAGGCAAGCGTTTCGGCCCGTCCGTCGAAGGCACGGGGGTCGAGACCGAACATCGCGCAGAGCTCGTCGTCCACGATGACGGTGCCGGTGATGACGTCCCACTGGAACAAGCCGACCCGCACGGCAGCGGCCGAGGCAGCCGGGACCTCGACGGGGGCCGATTCCGGGTCGCCTTCCACCGGATCGCCGCTACGGGCGCGGAGTGCGGCCAGGGAGTCGCCGAGCCGATTGGCGACGCTGCGCAGGTGGCGGCGCTGGGCCTTGGACAGCCCTTCGCTGCCTGGGGATGCCGCCCAGACGATCGCCAGCGATCCGAACGTCTCTCCGCCTGCGCCCACGGGCAGGGAGCAGGAGCCGAAGGCGTACGGCAGGGCCACTGCGAGCTGGGGATACCGGCGCATCGTCTCCTCTGCGTTGGCCAGGTGGACCGTGCGCCCGGTGCTGTACGCCGCGGCGACCGGGATGGGACTGTTCACCGGAATGAGGCGCCACCCAC
The DNA here is from genome assembly GCF_044390825.1 of Streptomyces sp. NPDC018833. Taxonomy (NCBI): domain Bacteria; kingdom Bacillati; phylum Actinomycetota; class Actinomycetes; order Kitasatosporales; family Streptomycetaceae; genus Streptomyces; species Streptomyces sp. NPDC018833. Next base: position 101,924 of record NZ_JBIRZM010000002.1, read on the forward strand.
CGAGCAGGGAGGGAGTCACGCCGCATGTCGCGGCGAGAACGATCGACCGGCGGTCGCGAGATCGCAGAAAGACACTCCCCGCGTAGGCGCTGGTCTTTTCGACGGCTTCGACGACGGCCGCGACGAGGAGATCCTCACGCTCCGCTGTCCTGCCGACGGTCATCCCGTGCATGCTTCCAGTGTGCGCAGTTCAGCCCCGGTCAGCTCGGTGGCAACCGAGGGTGACGATCCGATCGCGGATCGCAGGCAGACGACCGGCGGCGTCGCGTGCCGTGCGGATGGTGTCCGATCGGCAGGAGGGGTGGGCGGCCGTCGCCGTGCGGCCCGCCACGATCGCTCCGCGCGGATCGTCGGGGACGACTTCACGGGTACGGTCCAGGCACACCGCGAGGCCGGAGGGCCACTGGACGAAGTCCTCGATTCGCACGTCCCCGTCCCCGGGCGTTGATGCGGATGGGGCGGGTGATCGGAGCGATCCCGAGTGGGGAACGGCCGCGGCCGCTTCTGCGACCAGTGGCGGGCTGCCGGGAACCGCCGCCGGTGACACCGGCGGCGGTCGGGGTGTGCGTCAGGCGCGGGCGCGTGCCCGCGTCACCACTGGCAGGGGACGTGCCCGCGTCACCACTGGCAGTGGACGTGCCCGCGTCACCACTGGCAGTGGACGTGGGTGCTGTGCCCGCTGTCGCCCGGCCCCAGTACGAGCTTCGCGCCGTACGACCCGCACGCCTTCATCAGCTTCTTCGCCTTGGTCAGGCCCGGTCCTCGGGTGGAGACGTACGAACCGCCCACGATGTCGATGTCGAACCGGCCGGCGCGGTCCTGCCCGCCGCCGCCCGCGGGATGGCTGATCCAGCACGAAGCTTGGCGAATCCTACTGAGGGAACCGTAGCTCCTGCGATGCCTGGCCCGTCTCTGCGTGAAGTCCGGAGCAGAGCAGGTTGAATGCCTGGAATGCCGCTGTGGCGACCCTGTCGCGGGCGTCCGCGGCCGATTCGCCGGACACGATGCGTCGTTGCAGCTCGCGCAGGGCTGCCCGGTGCGTACCGGCGATGGCACCGGCGAGGAGTGCGGGCATCGGGTGGTCGGCCTGGTTCGGCCCGTTGGCGGTATTCGGCGGATGTTCGGCCAGGGCGGTCGTCAGAGCAGCTTCGGCACGTTCGCTGATCTCGCGTTCGCGTGCGCGCAATGCGGCGCTGTTGTGGATGACCTGCCAGAACCTGAGCGCGTCGGGGTGCAGCCCGAGCGCGGGGTCGTCGTGCCGCAGCGCGGTCAGCAGATCGTCGCGGATGGTCTCCACTGGGCAGGCGCCCGGTGCACGGCTGCATACCTGGGCGGCGAGATGACCCTCTACCTCTGCTTGGCGATCGAAGAAGAGGTCTTCCTTGGTGGGGAAGTAGTTGAACACGGTGTTGGTGGAGACACCTGCGTGTCGTGCCACCTCGGCGACCGTGACCTGGTCGAAGCCGTGCTCCAGAAAGAGGGGGAGAGCCGCGTCGGCGATCGCCGTGCGGGTCTGCTGCTTCTTGATCTCTCGAAGGCCCATGCCCAGATGATAGTGTCAGTGCAAATTTGTAGTGACACCAAGGTTTTGGGGGAAGCGTGACCTTACACTTCGGCATCTATCCCGGTGGGATCCTGGGCGACGACCAGGGCATCGTCCGCCCGGTCCGCCCGGACCTGCCCGACCGCATCACCGAGGCGCTTGACGCACTCCAGGGCGACACACCCACGCTGTTGGTGCGTGCCTACCACCCGTTCGCCGCAACCGTGGCGCCGCTGGAACCGCCCACGCCCGCCGATCCCGCGACGTATCTCCAACGGGGCCGCAAGCTGGACCTCGTGCTGCCGTTCCGCGAGCCGTCCGGCGAGCTGGACGGGTGGCTGGAGTTCGTCCGCGAGGCTGTCCGCACCAGTGGACCGCACCTGGCGTCCGTCCAGATCTGCGAGGAACCCAACGCCGACCTGCCCGTGCTCGACGGCAGCACTCCCAACGTCCTGAATGCGCTCGTCCAAGGGGTCATCGCGGCCAAGCAGGAGGCCCGGGCCCTGGGACACAGCCTGGCGGTCGGCTTCAACGCCGTGCCGACCTTCAATCCGGCCGACACCTTCTGGTCCGAGCTCGGTGCCCTGACCGACGCCCGCTTCCGGCAGAGCCTGGACTACGTCGGCCTGGACTTCTTCCCGGACGTGTTCCGCCCCATCCCCGCCGAGCAGTTGGCAGAGGCGGTCACTGCGGTCCTCTCCGGGTTCCGGCGCACCGACCTGCGTAAGGCCGACATCCCCGACAGCGTCGCGATCCGCATCTGTGAGAACGGCTGGCCCACCGGCCCCGGCCGCAGCGAGCAGCAACAGGCCGCGACCCTCGAAACGGTCGTCCGGACCGTGGCCGCCCTCGCCGCCGACCTGAACATCGACGGATACTCGTTCTTCGCCCTGCGAGACGCCGACAGCACCGCCGAGGGGCTCTTCCACCGCTTCGGTCTTCTGCGCGACGACTACACCCCCAAGCCGGCCTTCGAAACGTACCGACGCCTCATCAACGATCTGGGCAATCCGGCGGTCACGCCGGCCCGTTGACGCCACCAGGCCCTGAGCGCGTTGCCCGAGCCGCCCAAGAGGCCGCCGGGGAGACGCGTGTGGCGAGAGCTCTCGCAGGGCGCCGACCTACGCGGAGCGGCTTTGCAGGGAGCCGGCTGGAGAGCTTCTCCCGTCACGAGAAAGGCCCCGGCCGCATCCCGTTGACCCTGCCGGCGACTGCCCCGACCTTGCCGGCCGGGGCAGTCCAGGGACCCTCGCAGGATCAACGCGTCGCTGCACTAATCCTCGCTCGAACGGGGCGGGTGACCGCACACCTCCTCGAAGGCTTCACGCTCGGCCGTCGTGTAGTCCTCGGCACCGTACGTGGTGCCGGAACACCACTGGGACCGGTACAGCTCATGCCCATCCCGTGCAGTGAGGGCCTGGTCCACCTGGGCCCACGCGATCAGGCCCAGCAGGACCAGAGTCAGCAGGTACAGGAAGGCCGCGAGCTTCCCCCGGACAACGGGGAACGTGATGGTGACAGACTTGGGTGCCTTCGGCGCAGGATGTGCGTACGCAGGCACGTGAGGCGGTTCGGGTATCTGTGTCATCTCTCCACTTTGTGTGAATCGTGTCGTGCCGGGGAGCACTCTAGCCAGATGAACGGGCCCAAGGGCTGTCGTCACGGCAAGTGCTCGTAGGCGATCAGTGTCCGCTCGACCGGCTGCCCGATGGTGTCGTTGTGCCGGACATCTGCGGTCAGTACGAAGATCCGCCACAGGACGCTCACGCCCGCGCGAACGGTGACGCCCCCTTCTCAAGCCTGTCCCGTAAGTGGCCGCTGAACAGCGTGGGTTCAGGGCCACACGCCGGAGAAGTCGAGCTCGTGGGCCCATTCCGGGTGGTCTATCAGCGGGTTGCGATTGCCCTGGATCTCGGCGATCGCGGCATTGCGATGCAACTCGTACTCGCTCACCGGCTCGTTGTCGTGCCAGGCGAGCAGCAGCGGCAGCCGCTGCTCGGGGAACTCCCGCGCGGCGTCACCGATGAGGCCGGGGTACCGCAGCAGGAAGTAGAGGGTGGCTCTCGCGACAGCGCCCTTGCCTTCCTCGGGCTCGAATCCCACCGCCTCGCGCATTCCGCACTCGTGCCGGACCGCCTCCTCGAAGCCGGGGAAGTCGACGTAGGGGAAGTTGCCGCGGAAGCTGTTGCATCCCACCTCACAGGCGAAGAGATGGTGGAGGTCCCCCCGCATGGGTTCCTCCTTGGTGAACCACGACTGCGGGACGACGTGCTCACAGTTGAAGGGCATCGATGCCTCCAGCGCGTCGAACTCCGCCGCCAGTTCGGCCGGCCCCGCGGTGCTCTCACGCAGCAGGAGTTCCTCCAGACGTGCGATGCGGGCGATCTCGACTGCGGCGTCGGCGCGGATGAACTCCTCGGCGGTGAAGGTCCTGCCGGAGTAGATGCTGCGCAGCCGGCCGTCCTTGTGCAGGTCGACCCACGGGTACACGAGACGGATCGGCTTGTACTTCGGCCTCGGCGCGTGCGTGTCCTCCAGCAGCCGGGTCAGCGCCGTGCGCAGCGCCTTGCCGTCACCGGTCCGGACCCCCGCGTAGTAGGCGTCGCGTGCTGCCTTGTCGGCGGCACGGTCGAGGTACACACGCTCCCGTCCGAGCCGGAAGTTGACCAGGGCCGCGTCCACGTCCCTCTCGACCGCCAGGCCGGCACCGGAAGTTCCGTCCGCGCCTGTCACGGGCGGGGCGCCTGCGGGCGCCGCGACCGCCCGGGGGGCCGGCTCGCGCCTCCGTCCCACGCCGTCCGCCGGGCCCAGAGAGACACTGAACCGCAGGGGGATCGTGAAACGAACAGCGTCCTCGAAGAGAGACGTTCCGTCCCCGACGACGCCTCCACCAGGCACGGCCAACCCATCGGCGGCGGACGCGACGGACTCGCCCGCCGCCGCGCCGTCGAGCGAGGACGGGGCCGCCGAACGGCGCGAGGCGGCCATCGGTATCGGTGCCGCAGGGGCGGTGAACACCTCGTCCCGCAACTGTGCTTCCGCTCCGGTCAGTGTGATCTCGCGCAGCGCCTGTAGTACGCGGCTGATCCGCACGCCCTCATTGGCTTTCCAGGCGATCCGGTGCTCGCCCGTCGCCGGTGTCCAGACGCTTCCGTCGACGCTCAGGGGCTGGTTCGCCGCGTCCGTCACGGGGACTGCCGAGTGGTGCAGCGCGACGACCTCCCACTGGTCGTTCAACACCGGAGAGCCCGACGACCCCTGATCGGTGTCGGACGCGTAGTGCAGGAACCGGTCCAGCAGGTCGACGACCTGGTTCTCGCGGAGCGCGAGTTGTTTGGGCTCACCCCGGGGATGCTGGATGACGTTGACGAACTCGCCGAGAATGACCTTCCCCTGTGCTCCGCTGAGGGGCAGCCATCCGAACGCGGAGAGCGGATCGCCCCGCGCGTTGCGTGGTGCCACCGCGACGAGGCTGAAGTCCAGGGCACGATCGGTCACGAAGAACCGCTCAGGCTCCAGCGGAAACATGACCGGTGTGAGTGCTTCGCCGTCGGGTCCCGCCTGGAAGTTGAACGCGACGACGCTTCTGCCCGCCGTCTCCTTGCTGCGCAGCACATGGTTGTTGGTGAGCAGCAGGGCTGGGGACACCATGAATCCCGTGCCGTGGCCGCCCCCCGGTCCTGCGGTGGTGATACGTCCCACCGGGCGGGCGGCCCGGGTGCCGTCCTCCAGGAACGCGACCGGGGTGAGGTTGTTGCGCCCGATGAGCCGCTCCAGCCCCAGGACAGCCGCGCTGAAGCTGTCCGGGGGGAGGGGCAGGGTGCTGCCCGCAGTGGTGGCCGGTTCCGTGGGGGACTGCTCGATCGCCCGGGCCAGGGACCAGTCGGCACCCAGCCGGGCGAGTCGTTTGCCTACCCGTTCCGGCTCGTCGGCGTACAGGACGCCGCGATCGTCGAGCACGGACCGTATGCGCTCGCGCTCCGCGGTGCGGTCCGCATAGCGCCGCGCTGCCGCCTCGAGTTGTGACAGGTAGTCCGCTTCCGTCTCGGATACGCGTCCCGATGTCGTCATGGCTCAAGCCTCCTCGCCCGCTCCCCGTGATGCCTCAGTCGTCCCGCCCGGGCGGCGGCATCTGCGTACCGCCCCGGCAGCCGAAGAAGGAGGCGTTCGGGCAGAAGGCGTCGAAGCCCATCCCGAACCGAGCGAAGGCGCTCCAGGCCGCGCTGCGGACCTGCTCGTACTCCTCTGCGGTCAGCGGGCCGCCCTCCTTCCCCATCGCCTTGAAGGCGCTCAGGACGGCGTCGCGGGCCATGAGGAACGACGGGTCCTTCGGTGTGAGCTTGAGACCGTCGACGACGGCCTGCCAGGTCACGCGGTAGCCCCGCTTCTTGTCACCGAGCGCGGCGGAGACCTTGCGGGTCACCTCCATGAGCGCCGCGCACCAGATCTCGCCGACATCGTGGACTTCCCTGTACGTCAGGTCCTCGTTGCCTGCGCCCGAGATCTCTCCCGGGCCCTTGCCGATGTCCCCGAACGTGCCGGGGTACCGCGAGTCGTACGGCCGCTGCCGGATGCCTTCCGGCCGCTGGACCACCCAACTGCCCGTGACCACCCGCTCGTCGGAACGGGAGAAGTTCCGGGTGGTGAGCGCGAAATAGTCTCCCCAGCCCTCGCCCATCGCCTCCGACTGCTCCTCCTCCAGTCCGTTCGCGTCGAACAAGCCGCCCACGAGGCGGTTCGTCACACCGTGGACGAACTCGTGGACCACGACGTCCGCGTCGTTGGCCGTGTGGCGTTCTCCGCCGCCGCTGCTGACCAGGCCCATGTTCATCACCGCGGCCAGCCCGTCGGCCCGTGTCGACATGTTGGCCGTCCCGAACACCGGCCCCGGGTGTGCGAAGGCGAGGACGGGATCCGCGCCCTTCCCCAGCCCGGTCGGGTTCGTGGTCTGGAAGTTGCCGTGCTCCTCCGTGAAGCCGAGCGTCATGAAGAAGTCGTGCATGTAGTTGCAGAAGAAGAAGATGTTGGTGACGAACTGCTCGGGCGTGTCCTCCCGGGCCTTGAACACGCCGTTGCCCGCGCCGTCGAGTGGGATCCGCACGGGTTGCCGGGTGGTCCCGTTGAGGGCGCGCACATTGTTGCCCTCGGTCGTGAGATTCCCGTTCTGCGGCTGGTTCCAGGCCGTGAACTCGGGAGGGAGGCCCGCTGGCAGGAGGGTGGGATAGTCGCTCGCGGGCAGCGGGAAGGGCACCTCGGCGAAGGTGCTCTCGCCCGGGTTCTGCCGGAAGACGTGTCCGGCGACCGCGTGGTTGGTGGTGTCGTAGAAGTAGAGGATCTCCGGGGCGCTGATGTCCGCGGTCTGCTCGTCGGCCTCGACGAGTGCCTGGTACTGGGCGGCCAGGTTCTCCCTGGAGAAGAGGAACAGCCACGTCAGCCGGACGTGTTCGCCCATGTTGAGGTAGACAAGCCTGGCCGGGACGGGCTCCTCGAACGGGCCCTTGCTGAACGTCATGGGCTGGTCGTTGCGCGGCTGGTGCGACAGGCGCTCGAATCCCTCCGCGAGGTCCAGACGGGGCAGTTCGTCCGTGCCGAAGGGGCCCTGAAGCGTGCGCGGCTCGGCGGCCTTCACGGCCGCCACCCGCAGGGCCACCTCGGCCGGAACCGCCGGCTTCGCGGGGAGATTCGCCGGCACGCTCGCCGTCTGCCCGACGATCCGGTCGACCCGGCCGCCCTCGTGAAGCCACACCTTCGGGGACATCGCCCACACCTCGATGCCGTTGAGCGTCTGCCGCAGGCTCACCACCCGCATGCCCTCGCTCGTGGTCGTCACCGTCGGATCGGCCTCGAATTCCACCGCGTCCTCGGGAGCGAATCCGATCACCCCCGACACCGAGGTGACGTAGGCCTTGGCACGGGCGATGTAGTCGGCGTCCGAGACCGCGCGGGTCTCGTCCTCTGCGGCGAATCCGGGAGCGTCGGCCGTTCGCAGCTCGCCCAGGTGCCCGGTGAAGCGGTTCAGCTTGCCGCGCTGGGCTGTGCGGGTGTCGTCCGGACCGGTCGACTCCAGGAAGGCGTCGGCTCCCTCCACCTCGCCCAGGCGGTCGTAGGTCATGTCTCGTTTGTCGATGAGTGCGCTCATGGCGCGGTCCCCTGTCCGGAGCGTGCGAAAGAGCGTCAGAGACCCGCGAGGGTCAGCGCGGCCACTGCGACCGTGCGGGCGACCGAGGCCGCGTAGTCCGTGTCGTGGTCGATGTCGAGGAGCGTGTCGCCCGGCCTGTGGTACTGCCGGGTGCCGGTGGCGGGTCGGGTGTCGTCGAAGAAGTTCTCGGAGACGGCGACGGCCGCCCAGCCGCGTTCGTGGAAGCTCGCATGGTCGCTGCGGCCCACGGCCGGATCGGCGGCGCCCGTGAGCTGCTGAACCGTGAAGTCGGGGGCGACAGCGGCGCCGGCCTGTGCGACGAGGTCGGCGAGTGCGTCGGAGCCGCCCGCAACCGGACCGGGAACGACGGAGCCGGCGTGGATCTCCATCGTCCGCGTGCCGCCCCGGAAACCCGCGATCATGTCCATCTGCAGGACGCCGGCGATGTCGTCGCCGGTCGCCGCGGCCGCCCGCGCGTAGGCCTTGCTGCCGACGAGCCCCTGCTCCTCGGCGTTGAACAGCACGAAGCGCACACTCCGTGCCGGCGACCTGCCCGAGGCCACCATCGAACTCAGGCACTCCGCCGTCGCCATGACGGCCGCTGTTCCGCTGCCGTCGTCGTCAGCACCCGGTGCAGGATCGACCACCGGGTCGTACGGGCGTGGACGGCCCGCCGAGTCGAAGAACTCGCCCTCGGCCCCCGTCGAGTCGAGATGAGCGGTGACGAGGACAACGCCGTCCGAGGCACCGACCGCGAGCTCGGCCTCCACATTGGAGAGCCTGTGCCCGCGCCAGGTGAACGCGTGGCGCCTGACCGCCAGGCCCAGCTCTTGGAACCGACCGGCGAGCGCGTCGACGACCCGCTCATTGTCCGCGCTCGACGCGTCACGGCTGCGCACCGTGAGCGGGTCGCCCTCGACGAGCGGATCGGCACCGGAGATACGGGCCACGTGGGCCCGTATGGCCGACGGCGTCACCGCCGCGCGCACCGCGTCGACCGTCTCCTGGGACGGAGCCCCGGGGGCGAAGGCGGCGACGAAACCTTCGGCACGCGCCTGACCCGGGCGGGAGAGAAGAGCGGGGTCGGGAAGCAGACGCTCGATGTGCCCGGGCCGGGTGCCGGGGATGTGCACGTTCTCAACCGGCAGGCCGGCAGCGGCGGCTATGTAGACGCCGCCGGGCGCCGGACCGAGCGAGGAGGCCGTCGGGCGCGATTCCGCGAGTTCGGCCGAGACGAAGGCGAACGCCGCCGCCGCGCGCATGGTCGCCTCGGCCGTGGCCCTGGAAACCGCCGGGGCTTGTGCGAAGGCCTCCGGTACGGACACCGGGCGGTCGTCACGCACGAGGAAGGCGGACGTCTCCTCCACCTGGCCGCGCAGGTCGGCGGTGAACCCGCTCTGCTCGACGGCGCGTACGCCCCGCGCGGTCGCCATGGCGAGGACGAGCCGGTCGGACGCCACGTGCACCGGCACGACCTCGTCGAGGTTCGCGACCGCCTCCAGCTCGGCCAGGTTCCGGTCCTCCGGCACCTCGATCCTCGCCCAGTGGACGGGACGGCCCTCGACCGCGGCGAGCGTGAAGACCGGGTGGGCCGCGGTACGCATCCCCGCCTCGCGCGCGAACGCGCGCTCGTCGGGATCCTCGCCCACGAACACGCAGTCGTCGGATTCCGTCCCCGCGCTCGTGACGGCGCCGTCGAATATCGCCCGACTGTCCTTGGCGCCCCAGTGGACCAGTGCCTCGTCCGCGAAGCGGCCGCCGAACGCGGCCTCGAGCGCGGCCGCCGCGTTCTCGCGCGCGGTGGCTCCTGGGCCCGGGTTCGAAATGATGCCCTTTCGCACCTGCGCAAAGGAATCGAGAACCTCGACGACGCGCGGGCGCGGGTCGAAGGTCATTGAGCCGTCGGCTGCGACGCTCACGTCCGCGAGTGTGGCACCGATGTCGAAGAACAGTACGGACATCTCGGCGTCTCCAGAGAAGAACACGCCTTCCGGTAAGGACTCCGGCGGCCGCAACTCGAGGGAGCCCGCTCGCAGTCCCTGACATCTCCACTATCCCCGCAGCTGCGGATTCCTGCATCCGGGCCCGCCCGACCTCTTGGGGAGCCGTTCATCCGGTGCGCGCGCGCCTGCGCAACCGCCTCGTCCGCACGCCCGATGTATCCTGAGGAACCAGTCCACATGTGTGGACCCCGTGGCAGCCTGCCGGGCCACGACACGGGGTCGGCGGCATAGGACCGTTGACGGGCTCGGCTTCCAAGGGGTCGGGCCCGTCAGTGCGTGTGCGGAGAGCTCAGAGCCCCAAGTACTCGCATATCGTGCGGTACATGTAGTACACGGCCTGGGAACTTCCCCCCACCAGTCGCGCTGCATCAGCAGCCCGTTGCCAGAAGGTCCTCGCCGGCTTCTGATCCCCTTCGGGACCTCGGCCGACTGTCACGCCATCACCTCCCCTCACCTGATGGATCCAGCGCCGGCGTACCCACCGGGCGACCCGCGGGGACGGACGCGGACCCGACCGCCACGGGATGGGTTCCGAAGTCGCCGCGACAGACGGTGCGCTCAGGACATGCACCCACAGGCGTGCATCGAGGAAGCACCTATCGGTGTGCGGGCTGCAGTTCCGGGCGGACGCCGGTCTGCGCGGGACGGACGAGCTCGAAGGCGACCTGACCGCAGGGGCTGACGCGGACGCCGTGAACGGCGGGTTCGGGCAGGCTGTTGTAGTGGAAGGGTGTGGAGAAGTAGTACGCACCGGTGTCCGGGAGAACGACGATGTCACCCGGGTCCAGCAGGGGCAGCGCCCGGTCACGTGCCAGCAGGTCGCCGGCGAAGCAGGCCGGGCCTGCGATGTCCTGCCGCACGGGCCCCCCGTGCTTGGCGCCACCGTGGGGGTCGTGGGCGTCGATCCGCAGCGGCCAGGCGTCGGGGTTGAACACGGTCCGCGTGGCGACCTGGACGCCGGCGTGGGTGATCGCGATCGGGCGGCCACCCGCTTTCTTGGTGTACTCGACGTATGCGGCGGTGAAGCCGTTCTTGGCCATGATCGAGCGTCCGAACTCGGTGACGATCTCGTACCTGCCCGTGAACAGCGCCGGCGCGTGCTCACGCAGGTGGTCCACGTAGGTGTCGAAGCCGGGGGTGATCTCGTCGCCGGCGAAATTGACCGGCAGACCCCCACCGATGTCGATGCCGACCACCTGGCGCCGCCCGAGGGCCTCGTTGACCTCTTCTGCGAACTTCACCGCCTGCCCGATCCCCCGGGCGATCAGGTCCAGCGGGCAGCCCTGCGACCCGACATGCGTGTGCACCCACGTGAGCCAGGGATGGTCCCGGTACGCCCGCAGCAACCGCTGCCGGTTGCCTTCGTCCGCCAGGGGGACACCGAACTTCGACGTCTCCGTGGCCGTGCTCATCGCGGCGATCGCTCCCCCGCCGACCTGGGAGTTGACGCGCACACCGATCCGAGACCGTGGGGGGCGCGCCGCGAGGATCCCGTCGATCCTGGACAGTTCCTGGAAGTTGTCCGCGTTGACCGCGACGCCCAGACCCAGGGCCCATTGCAGTTCCGCGCGGGACTTGGCCGGGGAGTCGAACACGATCTGGTCCGGTGCGAAGCCCGCTGCCAGTGCTGCGGTGAGTTCACCGGCGGTGGCGACTTCGCAGCCCAAACCGTTGCTCCGCAGCTCCGCCAGTACCGGCACCAGGCAGTTCGCCTTCGCCGCGAAGGCGTGCAGGAGGCGGAGCGAGTCAGGGAACGCCCGATGCAGGGATCGGGCCGTCGCGGCGACGCCGTCGAGGTCCACGAAGCCGGCCAGTACTGCCTGCTCCGGGTCCAGCAGTCCTTGGCGCACGGCCGCCCGCAGGATGTGTTCCCGCCGCTCGGCGGGGTTGAGGAGGTTGGTCACGGCACACCATCCGGTGTCGATGTCCTGAGCGCCCGGCAGGTCTGCCGGGCGGGTTACCAGGCTGCCCGTGTGCGCGGGAAGGTGTCTTCGTGGAGTCTTCCGAGATGCTGCCGCCGAAACCGCACGGCGGGGCAACATCTCGCGGTACACGCCTTGCCGTTGTGCGCGGCGACAGGAAAAGCGCGTTCTCTTCTTGCCGTTGGCCAAGTGCTCACCTGCCGCCGCGCTCGAGCAGGCGCAACTGGACCTGTGCGAGCAGGCGGGCGTCAGGGCTGTTCAGGTCCATACCCGACACCTGGGTGAGCCGGCGGATGCGGTATCGCAGGCTGTTGGGATGCACGCCCAGTGCCCGGGAGGCGGCGGGCACGTCACCGAAGTGGTCGAGGTACGCCCGCAAGGTTTCCACCATGGAACTCCCGCTGTGGTCGGCGTCGAACGCCGCCAGCCGGGCCACGGGAGTCTGCGGCGGCAGCACCAGCCCCGTCAGTGCGTCCATGACCTGCATCATGCCGACCGTCTCGGCCACCTCCCCCGTACCGGCGACGGCACGGGTCTCCCCCACCTTCAGCAGGGCTCCGAGGGCCAACTCGGCCGATCGGCGGGACTCGGCCAAACCCGCCAGGCCCTCTGCCACATCGCCCAGGCCGATCTTCACCCCCGCGCCGAGCGTGGGCGACAACTGCCGTACCAGCGAGTCCCCCAGCCGTGCCACCTGGCCATCGGCCCGCTGTCTGTCCGGCTCCAGGGCGCCCAGCAGTACCAGGGCCCTGCCGTTGAGGACCACGACCACGGCCTGGTGCCCGTAGGCGGCACAGTGCAGCGCCAGCAGGCCATGCAGCCGTGCGGGATCCCCGTTTCCTTGCCCCGGCCCGGTGTGCACCGTCAGGACGGCGCAATTTCCCTGCACCGGGAGCGCAGCCCGCTCGGCCAGCACCTCGGCGGTTCCACGCCCCTCCAGCAGCGCACGGGCCGCGTCTTCCACGAGGCGTGCGTGCGCTCCGCGCGTGCGGTGATGGATCAGGTGAGGGGCAGCCGCCCGGGTCGCCGCCCGCAGGACGTCTGACGCGTTCGGCGCGAGGGGCCGGCCCGCGGCCGCCACCCAGATCGACCCCAGGAGCTCACCACCCGCCCTGACCGCAACCACGAGACGCTCCGGGATCTCGCCCTTCGCCGGCCGGTGCAACACGTCACCGGCACCCCACAACGCCTGGAAGAATCCGGCCTCGTGCATCGCGGCGACGCGCCACGGCGGAACGCGACGGCCGAGGATGGTCAACCGGCGCAGATCGTCCACGTCCTCCTCCGTCGAGGAGTAGGCGAGCACCCGGGACTCCGTGTCCTCGATCGTCACGGCGCCACAGACGACGGCCGCCACCGCGTCGGCCAGTCCGTTCAGGTCGCCCAGCGCGACGGCCGCCACGCCCGGATCGGGCGGGACACCCGCCGAGGCCAGCCCTGCCCGCAGCATGCTCACCAACTGCGCCCAGGTGCACCATGCCGTACGGAAGAGCACCGCGGGGCCGGCCTCCTCGGCGGCCGAACGCAGCGCCGCTGCCGCCCGATCCGAACGGGCCGGCCCGAACACTACGGCCACCGCTCCGGCGCCGCCCACGCTGCGCACGACATCGACGGCAACGGCCGACTCCGGATCGACACCGACCGCCAGAAGCAGTTCCCCAGGCCCGATGCCGGGCTCCAGCGCGTCCAGCACGGTCACCCCGGCGACCGCCGCCGCCAAGCCTCTGGGGGCCATGCACAACTCCAGGGCCCCCGTACCCACCACGGACAGCAGGCGCTCCAGCGTGACCTCCTGCGACGCCCCGGTGGAACCCCACGCGGATAACCCGCTCGACTCCATCGATCCTCCCCCTGCCTTGCCCCTTTGCCCGCAACGATCCGCAGCGGACATTCCCCAGTGGCCCGGACAGCGACGTACGCCCCGTGCTCGCCGCACGTCGGTGGCCGGTCCGGAGTCGTCCGGGGCGGGCGTGAGGGCCGGGCCGCCGCTACCGGCTTTCTTCTCGCCCGGGGAACGTAGCGTAGGCCAACTGCCGGGGGCCGCGTCGCTGCCTTCGGCCAAGTCGCCGAGCGCGGGGGGTGGATGGCCCCACAGCCGGCCTCGGAAACGGGCACTCGGGATCGACGGGGGTGCTGCGGCCGCCCGGCACAGCCCTGCTCAGCCTGAACAGGGCCTTCACGACGTCGAGCATGGTCATCCAGTCGTCGAGATCAGCCTGATGGGCCGGTTCCAGGCCCATCGCGAGGCCGGCGTTGTTGACGAGGAGATCGATACTTGAGAAGTCGTCGGGGAGGCCCGTCATCGCGGAGTCGACCGCCTCGCGATCCCGCACATCGAGCACCAGAGGAAGTACAAGAGGCCCCAGGTCCGCTGCGACGTCAGCGAGTTTGTCGCCCCTGCGTCCCGAAATGATGACACGCGCGCCGGCTGCCGCGAACCGCCGCGCAATCGCGACGCCGAAACCGCTGCTGGCCCCGTGACGAATACCGTCGACTGTGGTGCCGTCATAGGGGTCACCGCTCCTCCCTCTTGTCCGCTTCGGCCGGCAGCGAGTCGAGGAAGCGTTGAAGGGCGACGTCGAATTCGGCAGCCCTTTCCAGATTCGGCATGTGAGCCGCCCCCTGGATGACTTCGAGCTCGGCATCAGGGATGCCGTCACTGATGACTCGGGCATCGCTCACCGGAGTGAACTCGTCGTCCGCCCCCACCACGACCAGCGTCGACACCGCTATACGAGCGAGCATCTCCACGTAGTCCGGCCGTTCCGCCCTGCCTCGCAGCGCGGCCGCGGCACCCTCGGGAGACGTACGGGCCATCATGCCCATCACATGGTGCGCAACACCCGGCAGCGCCTTGATGTTGTAGGGGGCCACCATCTTGGACAGCACCTCCTGGGCGTAACCGCCGCTCTCTCCTCCCCGCCGACGGACACGCTGGCGCATGCTCTCGACGTGCTCCTCGAATTGGCCCACGGCGGGCCGGATGACTCAGGACTGGAGTAAGGCTCCGCGTTGCCGAGGCCGGACCACGGCAAGCGCTGCGGGCCGACGTACCGTTGCCTGCGCCGCCGTTCACTCAGCGGCGTCGCGCAGCAGATCCAGCAAGCCCAGTGCCGCCGGCAGCGGGGCGGCGGGCAGCGCGACATGCACGGTCCGGTGCGGAGGGAGGTCGCCGAGCCGGCACAGGACGAGTTCGGCCGGGACCGCCCGGGCAGCCAGCGAGGGGACCAGCGCGACCCCCAGACCGGCCGCCGCATAACCGAACTTCCCGCTCCACTCCGCGATTCTGATGACTTTCCTGGGCCTGAACCCCGCTCGTGCCCAGGCATCGGCGACCATCGTGGGACTGGCCGCGGGCGTGTCCTGGATCCAGACCTCGTCGCGCAGTTCCCTCAGGTCGATCGTCCCGGCTCCCGCCAGGTGATGCTCGCGATGGAGGGCGACGAACAACTCGTCCTCCAGCAGCACGTCCGTTGTCACGCCCTCGGCCGGGGGCAGACCTGACGGATAGTCGCTCACCACGGCGATGTCGAGGGCCCCGTCCGCAAGGCGCTGCATCAACGTGCCGGTCCGCCCCTCGAGCACGATGACCTCGACCTCCGGCGTGGCCTGCTTGAACCGCCGCAGAGCAGCGGGCAGCAGAAATATGTTCGCGGTCGCGAATGCTCCGACGCGGAGCACTCCGCCCTGACCCGCATGGAGGACGGCCAGCTCCTGTTCCGCCGTCGCCAACCGCTCAAGCACCTCCACGGCGTGGCGATGCAGCGCCTGGCCGGCCGGGTTGAGCCGTACGCCTCGGGGGAGCCGCTCGAAGAGGGGCCCACCCGCCTGCTGCTCCAAGGAGGCGATCCGCCGGGACACCGCGGACTGCGTGTAGTTGAGTTGGGCCGCTGCTTTCGTGAACGTCCCGGTGTCGGCGACGGTCACGAGCAGCCGCAGCGCGTCGATGTCGAACACATTCCTCCTACGCATGGCTTCCATGCAATCTAGTCGCTGGTGGAATGCCTTGCCCCCGCCCTAGCGTCGCCCACATGCCTCGCGCTCACTTCACTTCAGGCGCTGAGGCCGTTGTGACTTCACCAAGGCGGTGATCCCAGGAGGAGACATGCTGTCATCGAGGAAGGTACGAACGGGGTGGGCCCGGTGACCGGGGCAGCCGCGATCGCACTGCCGGCGATGCTGGCCGATCTCGAGGAGCTCGTGGTCTGCGAATCGTTCTCGGCCGACCACGAGGCCCTGGCCCGCAGCGCCGAAGTCGTCGGCGCCTTGGGCGCGAGAGTGCTGGGTGCCGAGCCGGAGACGATCGTGCTCGACGGTGTGACGCATCTGCGGTGGACCTTCGGCACACCGCGGGTGTTCCTGGTGGGGCACCACGACACGGTGTGGCCCGTGGGCTCGCTGGAGACGTGTCCCTGGTCGGTGGTCGACGGGATCGCGCGCGGCCCCGGGGTCCTGGACATGAAGGCGGGGCTGGTGCAGATGTTCCACGCGCTGGCCGCCCTGCCGTCCCCGGAGGGCGTGTGCGTGCTGGTCAACGGTGACGAGGAGGTCGGCTCCCCGACCTCCCGGGAGCTGATCGAGGCGACCGCGCGCGATTGCGCGGCCGCCTTCGTACTGGAGGCGGCCGCGGACGAACAGGGCGCGCTCAAGACCGCCCGCAAGGGCACCTCGCGCTACGAGATCGTGGTGCACGGCAAGGCCGCCCACGCGGGGCTGGAGCCCGAGAAGGGAGTCAACGCCGCGATCGAGGCCGCCCACCAGATCCTGGCCATCGCCGGCCTCGAAGCCCTGATGGGCGACGGCGCTGGTTCTGTCCCGGGGGCCCCGACCGTCACACCCACCCTGCTGTCGGCCGGAACCACGCTCAACACTGTGCCCGCGCTGGCGAAGGTATCGGTGGACGTACGAGCAGCCACCGCGGCGGCGCAGGACCGGATAGACGCTCTCCTACGCGGGCTGACCCCCCGGACGCACGGCGCTCGGCTGAGCGTGCTGGGCGGCCGGAGGCGGCCGCCCATGGAACCGGAGTCCTCCGCCGAACTGTTCGACCTGGCCTGCCAAAGCGCCTCGGAGCTGGGCCAGGAGCCGCTTCGCGGCGTCGCCGTCGGCGGCGCCTCCGACGGCAACTACACGGCGGGCACCGGCTGCCCCACGCTGGACGGCCTCGGCGCCGTCGGAGGCGGCGCCCACACAGACGCCGAGTTCGTCGCGGTCGACCAGATGGTTCCCCGCACCCGCCTGCTCGCTCGGCTGATCACGCGGGCCCTGCGATGACCAGGACCCCGTCAACTCACGGAGACCCTCTGCGTTTCCTGGTCCTCACCCTCACAGCCGCCCTGCTGCTCACCGGCGCTTGCGCGTCAACCCCCGAGGCGAAACTCAAGAGCTGGTACACCTCAGGCGGCGAAACGCACATAATGCGCTTGACGGATGGCACGTCCAGGGTCAATGACGTGAGCACGGCCCCCATCGGCATCATCGGGCCCGCATGCCAGGAACTCCTGAACAATCTCGCCGCTGCCGAAGCCTACGACCCGATTCCGGACGAAGACGCCCAGTCCTCGTGGTCAACCGCTCTGGCAACCCTGCGCAATGGTGCGTCCGAGTGCACCGCCGGAGCCGCCGCACACGACGCGGTCCAGGTTTCCGGGGGCGTCAGCGCGATTCTGATCGACGGATCCGGCTACCTCGCGAGCACCGTCCATCTGATCGCGCTGGAGCTGACCCCGACTGGAGCAGGGCGCCGCATGGCGGATACGTCAGGAGCGGTCAGCCGGCGCGTACCGCCGTGATGGTGAAGCGTTCGACGGCGGCCACGTGACCGCCCGTGGAGGCGACAACCGTGAGCACGGGGTCGTGAGCCCCGGAGAAGGACACCTTCACTTTCCATGGCTGGTCGTCGCCGCCCGCGGGAGTGCAGCAGGGGGAGGTGCCCAACGGCGCCTCGGACGAGGGTTGGCGCACCTGGACACGGATGCTCTCGTCCACTCCCGAGATCCGCCCGCCGGTCACCAGCGGTGAGTGCACGAGCGACCCGTACGCGGGCGTGGTGAGGGAGAACGTCGTGTCGTCGGTGCCGACGACCTCCCACGGGGCATCGGGGCCGGTGCCGAACCGCACGAGGTGGATCACCGCTGCGGTGCCGCTCTCGGGCCCGGTCGGTGCGACGCCGATACGGGCGTGCCGACCGCTGACCTTGCGCGAGGAGACCCGGTCGATCTCCTTGAAGCCCAAGAAGTCACGGGTGAAGGCCAGCGCGGTCTGACCGGGGTCGCGGTGCCAGGGCTGGTGGCCACCGTCGCGGTAGGCGCGCTCCCAGGCCTGAGCCTGGGCGAGCGTGGCGAACGGCCACACCGGCTGGAGGCTCCAAGAGCCGAGCGCCGGTGTGCCCTTGGGCGTCGGCGTGGGCGTGGTCGGGGCCTTCGTGGCCGAGGAGGTGGCCGCCGAGGGGGCCACGGTGGGCGTCATGTGCGAGGACGCGGGCGTCCCGGGTGCGGCGGGCGCCGATCCCGATGCGCTCGGGGACCCGCCGGAACCACTGCATGCAGTGAGCAACAGGCCGATCGCGGTCGCTGCGGCGAAGAGTCGGAACGGGAGCGAGATGTTCATAGGTGCCCCAGGAGAGGTGGAACCGACCGTGGTCCGGCCTGTCCGCTATCGTGCCATCAGTCCGGTCCACGTCACAGTGACTGTACGCAGGCTTCGGACGGTGTCGTCCTCCAGGGTGACGGTCATCCGCGCCCTTGACGGGCCCTCTGCCAGTCGCGGGGGCTGTCGTTTGCAGAAGGTCTGCCCCTGTATGCGCTGTTGGGCCTGGGCTGTGGCCATGGAGCTCGAGCACCGAGCGGGCCGGTGCGCGACATCACGCGTGACGGCGACTTCCTTCACCTCACCCTGCGTTCCGCGGAGAGGGCTCGGTCGCCTTCACCATCCAGGCTCATGGCCCCGGCGCCTGACCCGGCCCTCTCGACGACGCGTGTGAGGGGGCTTCAGCTCCTTGAGCGCCAGACCTGGGTGGATGTCAGCCATGAGGTGATGCGGCTGATGTCGGAGGAGGTGACGATGCCGACCAGGCGGCCTTCGTCCAGGATGAGCGCCCGGTTGGCGGGGCTGGTGTCCAGTTCTGGCAGCAGGTGCATGAGGGGGTCGTCGGGTCGGGCGGTCGGCAGGTCCCGCAGCGGGATCATCGTCTCGGCGAGCGTGGTGGCGGCCCGCTGCTCCGCGGGGACCTGGTGCAGACGGTTGACGGTGACGAGCCCGACCGGGTCACCCTGGTCGTCGATCACGGGGAAGGCCGAGTGCCGGTAGCGGAAGACGGGGTCCGCGAGGAAGTCGGCGACGGTGGTGCGGGCGGAGGTCACCAGCAGGTCGGCGGTCATGGCCTGCCGCACGGGGACTCCGCGTAGAAGTTCCCGCATACCGGCCTGGCCGCTCTCGGCGGTTGCTGCGGCGATCATGAACCAGCCGAGCAGCATGAGCCAGATCCCACTGAACGCGGCCCCGAGGAACACCTGGTACAGGCCCAGTCCGGTCAGTACCCATCCCAGGAGCCGCCCTGCGGTCGTGGCGACCATGGTGGCTCGCAGCTGATCGCCGGTCCATTTCCACAGCGCCGCCCGCAGCAGGCGTCCGCCGTCCAGTGGCGCGGCCGGAAGCGCGTTGAAGACGGCCAGAAGGATGTTGATGCCCGACAGCCAGGCCAGAGCCTCCACCGCCAGACCAACGCCGACGAGCCCCGCCAGCACACCGGCCAGGATGCCGAAGAACAGGCCGGCGCCGAGGCTGACCAGCGGCCCCACACCGGCGATACGGAACTCCGCGCCCGGGGTGGCCGCCTCGCTCTTCAGTCGTGCCACGCCGCCGAGCATCCACAAGGTGATGTCCTCGACCTCGATGCCGTTGCGGCGGGCGACGACCGCGTGGCTGATCTCGTGTGCCAGCAGAGACCCCAGGAAAACCACGGCGGCGGCCAGCCCCACGATCCAGTACCGCCATGCCGGATGGTCCGGGTGAGCCTCCGGCAGGCGTCCCAGCGCCAATGCCATGGCGATCACGATGAAGATCACCAGGACACTCCAGTGCACTCCCACACGCACGCCGGCCAGCCGCCCGAGCGAGAATGTCGCCCCCATGACCTCGCCTCCTCACCTCGGTCCCTGGAGCCCGGCGGTCTCAGCCGGGTCCGCTTGGGCGAGGTGCCTGTCCCGTGGGGGGAACGGCGGATCACTGTCGGCGGGACCGGTACCCGCGACGCTACGAACGGCCGCGGGACAGGCACGTCCGGAAGCTCGAGTACCCGGATCCCTGATCCTCACCAGGATCGCGTTTCTGTGCGGTGCCCGCTGCGCCGGCGAGGACGACCGGGCCCCTGCGACGGGTCCGCCGACCGCTTCCAGGGCTCCGCGACCTCTGCCGAGCGATGGGCGGACCGCTGGCGCGCGCTGGGCGAGGCGGGAATGGCCGACCGCTCCAGCCGGCCTGCCACGCGGCGGCGGCTACGCAGGCCGGTCGGCTTGCTCGAGCCTGGCCACCTCGAACTCCACGCGGACCTCGTCGGCCAGCCGCAGCGCGCCCAAGAACGCGGTGTAGGGCTTGATTCCCCAGGTGGATTGCGTGACGGTCGCCCATCCGCGAAGGAGCCCGTTCTCATTCCCCTCACCGTGCAGCGTCACCGGGTGGGTCCGGCCCTTGATGGTGAGGTCCCCGGTGATCTCGAACGACTGGAGTGTTCCCGCGATGGCGGTGGAACGGAAGGTGATCGTAGGGTGCTCTGCGGTGTGCAGCAGGGCCTGGTCCCCCATCGTCCGATTGATTTCCGCCCGGTCAGCGTCGGTGAGCTGCTTCAGTCCGCCCGTTCCCTCCCGCACCTCCAACGCGGCCGTCTCAACCGTCACGTACACCGACGACGTATCCGGGGCACTGACGGCCACGACCGCTTCCCCCGACCATCGGGTGGCCTCGATCGTGAGGTCGTGCCCCGCCCTGCGGCCCAGCCCGGCGCGGCCGGTCTTGATCAAGAGGCGGCCGGTGGACGGTCCGAGCCGGTATCTTCCGTCTGTGAGCGTCACGGTGCCGAGGCTACGGGGCGGATGCGGCCGGGGCGTTGAAGCAGCCGGTTCGGCGTGTCCCCGATCGCCGGCCGTGGCGACAGGCAACGGCACGCGCGAGCATGGGAAGGGGCCCGGTTCATGAGGCCGGAGGGAGGAGCGACAGCAATGGCCGGCACTCCATCGCTCGACCGCAGCGGCTGGAGCGGGGCCCTCGATGAGGTCACCGCCGCCCACGACAGGGAACTCGTCACCATCGAAGTGGTGGACCCGTCGATCGGGCACCAGTACGAAGCCGAGCGGCTGCCCTTCTCCTACCTCGCCTACGACCCGAAGGACGATGTGGCGATCGTCGGAGTCGGCGGAGAACCGCCCCGCTGCCCCGTCGTACTGAGACACATGGTGCCGCACCCGCAGGAGATCGACATCACCACGCTTGCGACGTCTCAGACCGCCGTCCGGGTGTTGGACCCAGAGGGCACCGCCACCCTGATCACCTTCTACCCGGTGGAACCGGCCTCCGGTTCCTGAAACCGAAGGCGCCTGCATGGAGCGCCTCGTATGGGTACGGGTGGGAGACGGCCAGGCAGGAGAGGGGTGCCCGCCGGCGCAGTTCGACGCATGGCACCGGCTCGTTCACCGCCCAGCGGACGACGATGTCCTTTTCTTCCACGATTACCTGGGCCATCGATGCGAAAAGAAGCTTGAGTCGTTTCTTGTAAATAAACGGTTTCTCTGAACATATATAAATCGCTGAGCCTGCGGATCCCGGTCGCCGAATAGCGACACCGCGGAAGATCGCGATCAGCGGTGCCGGTCAGAAGGAATCGCAGTCCTGACCGGTGCACCACGAGTCGCCCTGCGGCTGTCAAGCCGCAGGCGCGGCGTCCACGGAATGCAACGAAGGAAGACCGACCGCGAAGCGGGGAACGCCCATGGAAGCACTTGTCTGGCTGCTCATCCCGCTGACGGCCGCTCTCGGCGTTAGCGTCTGGGCGTGGTACGTCTCGCGCCCGCACCCCATCGACGTCTGGACGGACGTGGATCGCTACGACCGTCTCCGCGCCTCCCTGGGGCGCGGGGTGGGCGTGGGGAAGAGCCAGACCCCGTAGAGAGCAGGCCTGAGACATCTTCGTGGGCAACGACCCCGGAGGGCCGGGTCAACGGGAAGCACCGGCAGATCGAGGGCGGCGAAACCGCCTGACGGCTCAGATACGGCCCCGAGCGCCCGGAGCGCGGCGTCACTCCGGCCCGGGGTCTTCGTACCTCCTCGTCCAGGAGGCGCCGCACCGGCAGGCGTACTGCTCAACCAGCTCGCCGTCGTCGGAGACAGCCATGTCCCGGCGTACCCGGACGTGCACGTGCTGCTGACTCATGGAAACCGCTCCATCATGGGCGGCTCCGCATGAGCCCGCCCGCCGCGGCGAGCATATGCAGCCGCACACGGCAAACACCACGACTCTGTC
Organism: Streptomyces sp. NPDC018833; assembly: GCF_044390825.1. Classification (NCBI taxonomy): domain Bacteria; kingdom Bacillati; phylum Actinomycetota; class Actinomycetes; order Kitasatosporales; family Streptomycetaceae; genus Streptomyces; species Streptomyces sp. NPDC018833. The sequence continues at coordinate 124,044 of NZ_JBIRZM010000002.1, forward strand.
CGCAATCTCACAGGCTGAACCACAGGCAGAAGCCTCTCGCGTCTGGGCACGTGATCACGAGCCATGCCGACGTCGGGCGGGCACACCCCTGCTGGGATGTACGTCAGCAATGTGCATCAGCTCCCCCGCACGCGCAGCGGTGAAGCCCTCTTGGAATCGCGGCCACTCCGCCTGGAAGAGAGGCCGGGGAGGGTGTTCGTACGCCGATGACGCCCGTTCGCGGACGTGCATCTTCGTGTGATTGCTACCGGATGCGCCCCTACCGGGGCGAGTGGAAGCTATGGGCATGGCCATCATGCCGCCTGTAGTCGTGTACCCGCCGTCATCGACGGGTGGCCGCCGCGTGCGGCTGGACTCGCGGATCCTCGGGGTGGCCTATGAACTGCGCGACCTTGCGGACTTCCTCCGCCATGCCGGACTCGACCCGGACGTCCTCGACGTCGAGAACACCGAGCTGATCGAGTGGCGGGGCGGCGGTCCCCATGTCTGGCCGAAGCCGCCGCCGTGAGTTACGCGTACGGTTGACCGGCGCCGGTGCCCGCCGACCCGGACTCCCGAACACCCATGGCGCATTCGCCGGCACCGCCGGACGGCTCGTTGGCGGTGGTGCGCGGTCGGATCAAAGGCCCCGGGTGCGGGTCACGGGGCGGGCCAGCAGGGCGCCCAGGGCGATCATGCCGGCGCCGAGGACGAAGTGGAGCCAGTCGGCGGCGGTGTTGAGCGGAACGAAGTTGGCGGCGCTGTCCTTGTCGATGATCAATCCGTAGAGCCACAAGGCCAGGTAGATGACGCCGCCCCCGATGAGGAAGGTACGGGCGGTGGCGGCGGCACGGGCCATGGCGAGGCCGGCGATACCGAACAGCAAGTGCACCACGTTGTGCAGGATCGACACCTGGAACAGGCCCAGCAGCTTGGCTTGCGAGTGGTGTTCCGCGAATTCCATCGCGCCGTAGTTGGTGGTGACGCCCGGGATGAAGCCCAGAATGCCCACGAGAAGGAACACCGCTCCGACGAGCATCGCGGCCTGCTGGACCGGTGACCTGGTCACTGATGTGCGGTGTGCGCTGGTCATGACGTGTCCTTCCGGGGTGTGCCTCCGCTTCTCGGCCGCGAGTACCCCTGTCGACCTCCCCCAAGCCGGCGACATGCTCCGGCGCGGTGCCCGGACGCCGGTGTGCTTGGCGATCATGCTGATCAGCTCCGGCAGACGAGGTCAATGATGGCGCCCCCGGCGATCCGGTTGTGCATCTCGATGATCCGCGGCCCGCGCCTGGTCAGCACGACCTCGGTGTGCGAGGGGCAGTCGTGGAAGCCGAAGGCTTCCAGGACGCGGGTGACATAGGCGGATACGGCTGTGTGCTGCTCGGGGGCGCGGCGGCTCGTCGAGGGCGGCCGGCTCACACTGTTCGACGTCCGCGGGGACTGGTCGGCGCTTGCGGCCCTGCCCGCGCGCGGACGAACAAAGACAAAGCAAGGAGGTCACCCACTCCTTGCCACTCTCAAGGTATAGCGCACCGGGGGGCTTGCGGCAAGGCCCCAGGCGTGCCGCAGAATTGCCGGCCGAAGCCAGGACCTGCGGAAACGGGAGTCGCTCAGTGCGTGTGTTGTTGTTGACGTATGGGTCGCGCGGGGATGTCGAACCGATGGCGGGACTCGCGGTGCAGTTGCGCGAACTCGGCGCGGAGGTGCGGGTGTGCGCGCCGCCGGACGAGGAGTTCGCGGAACTGCTGGCCGGTGTCGGCGTCCCCCTGGTGCCGTGCGGCCCGTCGGTGCGCGCGCTGGTGACCGGCGTGACGCCGCCGTCGGCGGCAGACGCGTTCCGGCTCGCGGTCGAGTTGGTCGCGGCACGGTTCGACACGCTCGCCTCGGCGGCCCAGGGATGTGACGCGCTGGTGGCGGCCGGCTTGATGCCGGCCGGCGCTCGGTCGGTGGCCGAGAAACTGGGCATCCGCTACGTGTACGCGTGCTACCACCCGTTCGAACTGCCGTCGCCGCACTACCCGCCGTCGCCCCGGCCGGGCCCGCCGTTCCCATCGGACGTGACGGACAACCGGGTGCTGTGGGACCTGGACGCCCAGCGCGTGAACGCGCTGTACGGCGCGGCACTCAACAGCCACCGGGCCTCGATCGGCCTGCCACCGGTGGACAACGTCCGCGACCACGTCTTCACGGACCAGCCGTGGCTGGCGGCGGACCCGACCCTGGGGCCGTGGCAGGAACTGACGGATCTCGACCTCGTGCAGACCGGCGCGTGGATCCTACCGGACGAACGCCCGCTGCCGGCCGAGTTGGCGGCGTTTCTGGACGCCGGCACACCACCGGTGTACGTGGGCTTCGGCAGCATGCCCATGCGCGCATCGACGGACGTCGCCCAGGTGGCCATCGAGGCGATCCGCGCACAGGGCCACCGCGCTGTCGTGGGCCGCGGCTGGGCCGACCTGGCCCTGATCGACGACCGGGACGACTGTTTCGTCGTCGGCGAGGTCAACCAGCAGCAGCTGTTCGGCCGGGTGGCCGCCGTCGTGCACCACGGCGGCGCGGGCACCACGACGACGGCCGCCCGGGCCGGCGTGCCCCAAGTGGTGGTACCCCAGTTCGTGGACCAGCCGTACTGGGCCGGCCGGGTGGCCGAGCTGGGCATCGGCGCGGCACACGACGGCCCGACTCCTACCGTCGAGTCTCTGTCGGCCGCGCTCAGGACGGCCCTGACCTCGCAGACCCGTGCACGGGCGAAGGCTGTGGCCGGCGCGATCCGGACCGACGGGGCGGCGGTGGCCGCGAAGCTGCTGCTCGACGCGATCAGCCGGGAAAGGCCGCCAGTGTCCGCGTAACCCCTCGGGACAGTCGAGCCAGGACCCGGAACACGGGAACCCACAGAGCCTGGCGACCTGAACCGACGACGGCCACGGGGTCCATGTCAGGCGGAGCGTTGCTCGTCATGGCCACCGGGTTCGTCACGCCGGTCCGGACGCCTTGCCGCGCGCAATGGCCGCAAGCGGCCTCATATCGGAGCTGATGACGTGAACCCCCTGACCACCAACGCGTTCGACCTTCCCCACCGCCTCTCCCCCAAGGCCGACCCGGCGCTGATCGCCGGAGATGAGCAGCACTTCGAGGCCATCTCGGAGTGCCTTGAGCAGTCGATCGCCGATCTGTCCGACCGCCTCGAGGCCGAGCGCAGGGCACCCGGCGGCCTGGGCCAGCAGGCGATGGAGCGGGACATGGAGATCCACCGGCTGACCGCTCGCCTGCGCGCACTGCGGCGCTTCGGTCTGGACCTGTGCCTCGGACGCATGGTCGGCGCGGACGACCGCGAGCCCGTGTACGTCGGACGACTTGGCCTCACCGACAACGCGGGCCGTCGGCTGCTGATCGACTGGCGCTCCCCCGCGGCTGAGCCGTTCTTCGCAGCCACCCACGCCAACCCGATGGGTCTGGCGAGCCGCCGCAGGTATCGCTGGACCCGCGGCCGGATCAGCGACTACTGGGACGAGGTGTTCACCTCGGACGGGTTGGTCGGGCACGCCGCGCTCGACGACCAGTCCGCCTTCATCGCCGGCCTGGGCGGCAACCGGTCGCCACGGATGCGCGACGTGCTCGGCACCATCCAGGCCGACCAGGACGCCATCATCCGGGCGGGATCCCGCGGCGCTCTCGTCGTCGACGGCGGTCCGGGTACGGGAAAGACCGTCGTCGCTCTGCACCGCTCCGCCTACCTCCTCCACTCCGACCCTCGCCTCGGTCACCGTCGGGGCGGCGTGCTGTTCGTCGGTCCGCACCGGCCCTACCTGGCCTACGTCGCCGATGTCCTCCCCAGCCTCGGAGAGGAAGGGGTGCAGACCTGCACCCTGCGGGACCTCGTCGCCGAGGGAGCCGGAGCCGCGATCGAGACCGACCCGAACGTGGCCCTCCTGAAGTCGTCGGCGAACATGGTGACGGCGATCGAGACGGCCGTCAGGTTCTACGAGGCGCCGCCCACCGCGGGGATGACGGTCACGACCCACTGGTCCGACATCTGGCTGAGCGCGGACGACTGGGCCGCGGCGTTCGAAGCAGCAGAACCCGGTACTCCGCACAACGAGGCGCGCGACCAGGTCTGGGAGGAGCTCGTCGCGATCGTGCTGGACAAGCACGACGCCGACGTCTCAGCCGATCTGCTCCGCAAGTCACTGTCGCAGAACAGGGAGCTGCTCACCGCCTTCAACCACGCGTGGCCGCTGCTCGAAGCGGCTGACCTCGTCGGAGACCTGTGGTCGGTACCCGCCTACCTGCGGATGTGCGCACCTTGGCTCGGCCCCGATGACGTTCGGAAGTTGCAGCGCCCGGACGCCCGGGCATGGACGGTGTCCGACCTGCCGCTCCTGGACGCAAGCCGGAAGCGGCTCGGCGACCCGGAAGCGGCACGACGAAAGCGTCGGAACGACGCCGCTGTCGCCGCCGAACGCGAGCGCATGGCGGGCGTCATCGAAGACCTGCTCAAGGCCGATGACGACGGTGAAGGTGCGGTGACGATGCTGCGCGGTCAGGACCTGCAGGACACCCTGGCCGACGAGACCGCACTGCCCGCCACCGAACCGGACCTGCTCGCCGGCCCGTTCGCGCACATCGTCGTGGACGAGGCTCAGGAACTGACCGATGCGGAGTGGCAGATGCTGCTGCTCCGGTGCCCGTCCCGGAGCTTCACCATCGTCGGGGATCGTGCCCAGGCCAGGCACGGGTTCACGGAGTCGTGGCAGGAACGGCTCCAGCGGATCGGGCTCGACCGGATCGACCTGGCCTCCCTGAGCATCAACTACCGGACGCCGGAGGAAATCATGGCAGAAGCCGAGCCGGTCATCCGGACCGTGCTCCCGGATGCCAACGTGCCGACCTCGATCCGCAGCAGCGGCATCCCCGTCGTACACGGATCTTCTTCGGATCTGAGCTCGATCCTCGACACCTGGCTCGCCGCACATGCCGACGGGATCGCCTGCGTCATCGGCGCTGGTGACATCGGAGTTGGCGCATTCCGGACGACGCCCCGCGTCCGGTCGCTGCCCCCGGAACTGACGAAGGGGCTCGAGTTCGACCTCGTCGTCCTCATCGACCCAGAGGCGTTCGGCACGGGCATCGAAGGAGCTGTCGACCGCTATGTCGCGATGACCCGAGCGACCCGGCAACTCGTCATCCTCAGGAGCTCCTGACATCGGCCGGACGAACGCCCACTCCTGGGCCGGGTCGGAGGCGTTCCTGGACGCCGGCGCACGCCGGTGTGCGTGGGCTTCGCCGACGGCGTGAGCGCGGCCCATCCCCGCCACCCGTCAATCGACGGGGTCGCCGACGCCTCGACGGTTCGCCCGCCTCAGAGCGGGCGAACCGTCACCGGCCGGGGCAGCGGCGCACCACGACCTGAAGCGGCGCACGGAAGGAGAGCAGGCCGAGCATCGGCGGCTGTGCCTTCGGCTCCGCGAGCGTCGCGTCCGGCAGGGCGCGTGCTGCCGCACGCAGCGCGACTGCGGCTTCGGTGCGGGCAAGGGAGGCGCCCAGGCACCGGTGCCGTCCCGCACCGAAGGCCAGGTGGTGACGGATGTTCTCCCGGTGCGGGCACAGACGGTCGGGGTCGTCGAACACGTCAGGGTCCGACCCGGTGCCCATGAGCATCAGCAAGAGCTGCGCACCGGCCGGCAGGTGTACGCCGGACAGTTCCGTCTCATGTGCGGTCACTCGGCGCCACGTGGTGACCGGCGGCTCCCGGCGCAGGATCTCCTCCACCCACGCCTTGGCGAAGCCGTCCTCCGCCTCGACGCGCGCCCAGACCTCTGGGTCGGCCACGGCCCGCAACAGCGTGGTGGAGATCAGTTGCCCGGTGGTGGACTGCCCGGCGATGAACACGAAGAAGCACACGGCCACGGCGGTCGCGACATCCAGCGGGGTCCCGTCCGGCGTGCGGTGCCGTCGCAGTCCGCCGATGAGCCCGTCCGGCGCCGTGGCCGCGGACACCTGGGCGGTCAGCCATTGGTGGAACGTGCCGACCTGCTCCGCCAGGTGCAGCTGCCGTTCGGCCGGAGGACGACCGTAGAACAGTTCCAGTGAAGCATCGCTCCACGCCGCGAGTGTGGCGGCGGATACGCCCTCGATGCCGAGGAGTCGCATCATCACCCGGCACGGCAGGAGTCGCGCGTACTCGGCGGCCAGGTCGCAGTGGTCGCCGGCGGCATAGTGGGGCCGTAGAGCGGCCAGCATCTCCGAAGCCGTCCGCTCGACCGTCGGCACCGCCGCCGCCACACGCTCGGCGTTGAAGAAGCGCATGACCAGGCGTCGGAGGCCCGCGTGCTCGGCGCCGCGGTTGTTGGCGAGGGCGGGCGGCAGGGAGAAGCCCGCCCTGGCGAGCACGCGCAGGGCGGATACGGGCAGGCGTGTCACGGAGTGCTGGGCGTTGTCGGGCAGATACGTGCCGGGATCCAGCAGCACGCTGCGCACATCCGCGTAGCGGCTGACCAGCCAGAGGCCGGTGCCGGGATCGAAGTGGACTGGCGAGGTGCTCCGCAGCGCTGCCAGCGTGGGGTAGGGGTCGGCGACGAACGGCGGGTCGAAAAGGCCGGGAAGGCCGGTCGGCAGGGGTGCCGGACGTGTCTCCGTGCTTGCCACGCGCGTGCTCTCCGTCAAGGCGTACGGACCATCACCCGACGGGGGACAGTTGATCAACACTGCCCGCGAGGGGCCGAGGCCACACGATAACCGACGGGGTGGGCCTGGCATGGCGCGCCCCCGCCCCGGTACGAGCCCGGGGCCGGGCGGGGGACCGGCCGGGCGCTGTCACGGTGCGGGGCCGGAGACCGTGCCTGCGCGGACCGGTGGTGAAACCTGCTTCGAGCACACCGAGATGGACCTCGTCCTCCTCGACCACTACCCACCGGACGAGACGGGGCTCGCGCTCGTGAGGCGGATGCGGGAGCGCGGGCCGCACATGGACGTGATCATGGTGACCGCCGCCCTCGGCGTCGCCACCATCCGGCCCGGATGCGGCACGGCGCCCTGCATTACCTGGTCAAGCCCTTCACCTTCGCCGGGCTACGCGTCCCGCTCGAGGGCTACGCGGCGCTGCGGCGCACGCTCGACAGCGGCGGCGAGGCCGAACAGGACGAGGTCGACCGGATCTCCGGTGTGCTCGGTGGTGCCTCCGCCGGATCGTCCCCCTGCCGAAGGGCCACTCGGCGGCGGACCTGGTGCGGGAGGTCCCGCGGTCGGCCGAGGGACCCCTCTCGGCCCACGATGTCGCCAGCCGGTGCGGACGGAGCCGGCAGACGGCAGAGCGGTACCTGAAAATGCTCGAGCGGACGGCTGTATCAGGTTGAGCCTGCGCTACGGCGAGACGGGACGCCCCGAGCACCGGTTCGTATGGGACCGCCCGCGAGAGCGGCTCGTGCACGGTCCCGGGAATGATCTCTGAGGCGCTGCTGAGTTCGGTGGGACAGGCGGTGTACGTCTCGCTGTACGGCGAGGACGAGGGTATGCGGGCGGGCGATGCCGAGCCCGGCCTGGTGGACACCGTCATCGCCGGCCTCGCCCGTCGTGCCTGCGCCTGGTGGGGGCAGGCCGTCGGCAATGAGCTGGGCCCCGTGGCCTCAACCGCCCTGTGCGGGGCGGGTCCAGTTCTCCTCGGGCCGGGCGCGCCGGGCGTACGCACGGGCGGCGCGGGCCCGGTCGCCGCAACGGGTCGAGCACCAGTGGCGGCGGCCGTGCCGGAGCAGGTAGCGGTTGCAGGGTGCGCTGCCGCAGGCGGTGAGACGTTCGGCGTCGGGGGAAGTGAGCAGGTCGGCGGCGTCGGCGGCGAGGGCGGCGACGGCGTGGTCGACGATCTGGCTGGTGGGATGCGGGGCCGCGCGGTAGGGGCCTGCCTTGTCGTCCCACTGCAACAGCGGGGCGGTGGGGACCCTGGTCAGCGCGTCATTGACCGCATCCAGGGCTGCGGGGAGGGCGGACAGCCCGGCGACGCGTGAGGCGAACAGCGACCTGATCTGTTCGCGCAGGGAACGCAGCTGTGTCGCGCACATCTCCCGCATGCCCGCATCGACCGGGGCGAGACCGCGTTCCGTCAGCCAGTGGTTCGCCCCTGCGGGGGTGCCGAGCTGGTCGATGTAGTGCCCGCCGGGCAGCGCGATGGTGCTGTTGGCAAGGGCGAGCGAGGGGTACTGCTCCGCCCCCGGAGCGGGCGGCAGAGCGGGCTCGGCGATCGCGTTCTCTTCCACAGCCCTCATGGTACGGCCTGCCCGATCCGGGATTCTCACGTTTTCACTTGCATTCATCCGTGAGAAGCGTCTACGGTCACCTCACGGTTAAATCGAAATCATCCGTGAGGTGTTCCTTCGTGTCTTCTTCCGTTGCCCCCGAGCAGTTCCCCGTCCGCGTCTTCGGCGGCCCGACCGCCCTCTTCGAGTACGGCGGCCTGCGATTCCTGACCGACCCGACCTTCGACGCTCCCGGCGACTACCCGGTGCCGGGCGGCCCGGTCCTGACCAAGACCGCACCTTCCGTCGGCACTCCGGCCGACCTCGGCCGCGTCGACGTGGTCCTGCTCTCCCACGACGAGCACGCCGACAACCTCGACAACTCCGGCCGCGCTCTGCTCGCCGACGTCCCGCTCACCCTCACCACCCCCAGCGGCGGCAAGCGCCTCGGGGAAGGGGCCACGGGCATGGCCGACTGGGAGTCCATCGAGCTGGACCGCCCCGGCGGCGGCACGATCACCGTGACCGGCGTGCCGGCCATTCACGGGCCCGGCGTGCGCGAGGATGTCGAACCGATCGCCGGCCAGGTCATCGGCTTCGTCCTGGCCGGCGACGGCCTGCCCACCGTCTACGTCAGCGGTGACAACGCCTCGCTCGACCTGGTCCAGCAGATCGCCGCGCGCTTCGCCCCGGTGGACACCGCCCTCCTCTTCGCGGGAGCACCTCGCTTCCCCGTGCTCTTCGACGGCCAGTGCCTCGTCCTCGACAGTGCCCAAGCCGCCGAAGCCGCCCGGATACTCGGCGCCCGCCGCGTGGTGCCCGTCCACTACGACAGCTGGGCCCACTTCACCGAAGGCCGCAAGGACCTGGCGGCCGCCTTCACCACCGCAGGACTGGCCGACCGCCTCGACTGGGGCCACCGCAACTGACCCCCGAGGCGGAACGACCAGCGTCGACAACAGCGGTGAGACCTGATCCGCGCCCCTCACACCCGTGGGGTCCGACGGCCCGCCGGGCCCCACGGAACGCAACACCGCACCCACCATGCACCGGCCTGCCGGCCCAGTTCCCCTGAGGGGCAAGCTGCGCTCGGCCGCTGCCGGCCCCGCTGACCGTGCGCCGGTTCTCCTGCGACTCTCCAACATGCCCACTACGGCAGGTCCGTCGAGCCAGTCACATGCCTGACGGAACGACCCCGGCGAGCCATTACTGGACTACGGAGCCGGGCTCCTTGCTGTCGCCGCAGAGTTGGGTGGCCGGACCGGCGCACGACTGTGCAGGATCCTTTCCATGCCCGCCGGGCGAAGGAGACTGCCGCGGCCGATCCACAACCCGGTGGTAGCTGAGCGGGCCCACGAGTATCGGGGGTGGACGAGTTCGCCTTCCGGCGAGCGCCCGCTATGGCCCCATCCGTATCGGCATCGAGCCCCGGAGACCGGTCGATGTCCTGCCGGGCCGAATTTCAAAGACGCTGCCCGCCCGGCTGCGCGAGTGGACTTCGGCTGGGCCGCCGCCTGGGGCGCAGATGCCGGCCATGGCATGGTGGAACGCCCGTCCGTGCAGCGCAGACGCACCGTACCGGCGGCGCTCTTGGCGCCGGGAAGGCCGCCGGATCCCCGAACCACCGGTGTGCGGCCGGAGAACCGATCGGGCTCCACCTGCCACGTTCTCACTCGCTCCCGCTGCGTTCTCACCCGCCAGAGGTAGTGTTGTTCTGCCGGTCAACGAAGTGTCCCCTCGCCTGCTTCGCCCGCTTCGGCAGCGCGACCGTGGCGGCTCGTCGCCACAGGGCCGTCGGGTTTCCGTTCGACGGAGGGCAATCCGGCACCCCCGCTGCCGCCGGTTCGAGTGTGGTGCGCGTGATCGTCACCCTCACCCCCAATCCGAGCCTGGACCGCACCCTGGAGGTTCCGGACCTGCGGCCCGGCTCGGTCATCCGTGCCACCGGCACCCGTCTCGATCCGGGCGGCAAGGGCGTCAACATCTCTCGGGCGCTTGCCGCCAATGGTCACCGGACGGTGGCCGTCCTGCCCTGCGGCGGCGTCGAGGGCGAACAACTCGCCGAGCTGCTCGCCTCCGAGGGCGTCGAGGTGGTCACCGTCCCGATCGCCGACAGCATCCGGGTCAACATCAGCGTCGTGGAGCCCGACGGCACCGTCACCAAGCTGAACGCGGCGGGCCCACGGCTCTCCGCCACCGAGATCGACGCGCTTGCCGCAGCCACCTGTGCCGCTGCCAATGGCGTCCGGTGGGTGGCTCTCGCCGGCAACCTGCCGCCCGGTGCCCCCGTCGACCTCTACGCACGCCTGGTGTCGCGCCTGCGCGGCAGCGGAGCGCTGCGTATCGCCGTCGACTCCAGCGGCCCCCCGTTCGCCGCTGCCCTGTCCGCCGGTCCGGATCTGGTCAAGCCCAACCGGTGCGAACTCGCCGAGGCCACCAGGATGCCGGTGACCACCCTCGGCGAGGCCCTGACCGCGGCGTACATCCTGCGTGCGCGTGGCGCCCGGACGGTGCTGGCCAGTCTCGGTCCCGACGGTGCCCTGCTGGTCGGCGACTCCACCGTGTTGCACGGGGAGCAGCGCGTCGCCGAACTGCGCAGCTCCGTCGGTGCCGGGGTTGCTCTCCTCGCGGGGTACCTGGCGGCCCTCAGCGAGGGGCCGGCCGCCCTCGCCGAGGCCCTGGCCTGGGGTGCTGCCGCGGTGTCGGAGCCAGGCAGCGGAATGCCCGGACAGTGGGACCTGGACCGGTCGGCTGTCGTCGTGCACACGGATATCGATCCCGATCGACTGATCTCCGAACGGAACTGACATCATGCCCGAGCTCATCACCGCGGATTTCGTGGATCTGGACCTGCGGGCCGCGGACCGTCACGAGGCGGTCCGATCCCTCGCTGCCCGGCTCGCCGCCGACGGCCGGGTCACGGATCTCGACGGGTTTCTCGCCGACGCGCGGGACCGGGAGGAGCAGATGCCCACCGGTATCGAAGGGGGCATCGGCATCCCGCACGCCCGCTCCGCCCATGTCATGGTGCCCACACTCGCCTTCGGGCGCAGCGCCGACGGCGTCGACTTCGGCGCCGCGGACGGCCCGGCTGACCTTGTGTTCCTGATTGCCGCGCCGGCCCGCGGCGACGCCGAGCACCTGGACATCCTGGCGTCGCTCGCCCGCCGCCTGGTGCACGCCTCCTTCAAACAGGCCCTGCGCCAAGCCGTGGACGCGCGGGCGGTCGTCGACCTCATCAACAAGGAGGTGGGGGGAAGGTGAGGATCGTCGCTGTCACAGCCTGCCCGACCGGTATCGCCCACACCTACATGGCCGCCGAGGCCCTGGTGCAGGCCGCCGCCGACGCCGGGCACGACATCGTGGTGGAGACGCAGGGCGCCGCCGGTGCGGTCAGGCTGACGGCCGCACAGGTGGCGTCGGCCGACGCAGTGATCTTCGCGACCGACACCGAGGTCCAGGACCGTGCGCGGTTCGCGGGCAAACCCATCGTGATCGTCCCTGTCAAACAGGCCATCAACCACCCGCGCGAGCTCATCTCGCGGGCCCAGGAGGCCGCGGAAGCGACATCCTCGGCGGCCACGGCGGCGAGCACTGGTCCGGGCGATGCCGCCGACCGCGTCAGCGCAGGCGCGGGAGGCGACGAGGCCGCAGGGGCCCGTGGAGCGGCGGGCGGCGGCCCCGCGCGCGGCGCGCCCTCGGAGGAGGGCGCCAAGGTCCACCCGGCCACCCGGTTGCGTCAGTGGTTGATGACCGGAGTCAGCTACATGATTCCGTTCGTCGCCGCGGGCGGCATCCTGATCGCGCTCGCCTTCATGATCGGCGGCGCCGAGGTCGCCGTGAAGGTGGACGGCGGCACCTGGCAGGGGCAGAACTACCCCCCAGTCACCGACCTGTCCGAGCTGCTCGACAGCGCCGGTTACGCGGGGGTGCTGTTCAAGATCGGTACAACGGCCTTCTCCATGCTGGTGCCGATCCTCGCAGGCTTCGTCGCCTACGCCATCGCCGACCGGCCGGGCCTGGTACCCGGCGTGGTCTCCGGTCTGCTGGCCACCGCGACCGGCGCAGGCTTCCTGGGCGGCCTGGCGGGGGGACTGCTCGCCGGTGCGGTGGTGATGGCTCTGCGGAGGATCCACCTGCCGCGTGCGGCTGCGGGGGTCATGACAGTGGTCGGCATTCCACTCGTGTCCTCCCTGGTGATGGGCTTCTTGATGATCGTCGTCATCGGGGAGCCGATCGCCGCCGCGCAGCGTGGTCTCACCGACTGGCTGGACGGCCTGACCGGGGCCAACGCGGTCCTGCTGGGCGCTCTGCTCGGCCTGATGATGGCCTTCGACATGGGCGGTCCGGTCAACAAGGTCGCGTACACCTTCGGCGTCGCCGGCCTGGCCAGCGGCGATCTGGAGGTGATGGCCGCCGTCATGGCCGCGGGCATGGTGCCTCCGCTCGCCCTCGCCCTGGCCACGGTCGTGCGGACGGCGCTCTTCACCGACAGCGAGCGCAAGGCCGGGGAGGCCGCCTGGCTGCTGGGGGCCTCGTTCATCACGGAGGGTGCCATCCCGTTCGCGGCGGCCGACCCGCTGCGGGTCATCCCGTCGATCATGGCCGGGAGCGCGGTCACCGGCGCCCTGTCCATGGCCGTGGACGCCACCTCGCGCGCCCCGCACGGTGGTCTGTGGGTCATCGGCCTGATCGGCCGACCCGTCCTGTACCTGGCAGCCATCGCGGCGGGCGTATTGGTGGGCGCGGTCTGTGTGCTTGTCGCCAAGCACCTCGGACACCGCGTGCCCGAAGGGGCGGCGGCACTGCCCGGGACCACGGGTCGGTGAACCTGCCGCACGGTCCTCACCCTGGGCGGCCGCGTACGGGCTCGTACGCTCGCGGAAGTCGACGTCGCCATCCGCACCCTGGGGATGTTCCTCATCGACGTGTCCTTCCTGGCGACCAACGGTGTCTCGGTCGAACATGGCCTGACCACACCGGACCTGGCCGAGGCGGAGGACAAACGGGCGATGTGCCAGCGCGCGCGGCGGCGGGTGCTGCTCGCCGACAGCAGCAAGATCGGGAACGACACCTTCTGCCGGTTCGCCGAAGTCCGCGACTTCGACGTCATGGTCACCGACACCGGTATGGAGGCAGAGGCCGCCGGGGACTTCGCCGAGGCGGGCCTGCGCGTGTGACGTTCTACTCCCCCTCGCCGCGTCGACGCCGGACCGGTGGACCGAGTGCGGTCGGCAGGGCCCCTCGCCCGCAGCCCCGGAGAAAGCCCACCTCGGGCTCAGTTCACCGCTTTCTTCACGAGCGCGCCGATCCTCGCCTCATCCGCGGCGGTCAGCTCCTTCAGGGCGTAGGAAGTCGGCCACATGGCGCCTTCGTCGAGGTTCGCCCTGTCGCTGAAGCCGAACGTCGCGTACCTCGCGTTGAACTTCTGCGCACTCTGGAAGAAGCAGAGGACCTTGCCGTCCTTGGCGTACGCCGGCATCCCGTACCAGAGCTTCGGCGCGAGGTCCGGCGCGCTTGCCTTGATGACGGCGTGGAGCCGTTCGGCCATGGCACGGTCCGATTCCTGCATCTCGGCGATCTTCGCGAGCACGGCGGCCTCGTCCTCCGCCGCCTTGTCGGCGCGCGATCCACGGCGCGCGGACGCCCTCAGCTCCTGGGCGCGCTCCTTCATCGCGGCTCGCTCCTCGTCCGTGAACCCCTCGGACGTCTTGTCGGTCGCGGCGGTGCTCTTGGCGGGCTTCTGTGCGTCCTTCACGGCGGGTTTCCTCCCGGTATGCGGATTGATGGGTACATCTTCATGCTGGAGAGGCGCCGCGGCGACGGCTGCTCCGAAGCGCGGAGTCATGGGGCTTTCACCCCAGCGGACTCCGATCGGTAACGGTCTGGAGATCGCTCGCCGACTCCTCCGGTGTCGGTGGACGAATGGCGCCTTCGATGCCTGCTGGGTGTCGGCTGGCGGCAGGGCGGCGAGGAAACCGACGAGCCGGCCCCGGCCGGCGGATCCGTGCCCGCCGGCCGGGGTTCGCGGGCGTCATCCCCAGGCACCGGCGATCTGGCGGGTCGTGGCGTTGAGCCGGTTGAACAGGTTGGTGACGCCGATCATCAGGACGATCGCGGCGAGCTGCTTCTCGTCGAAGTAGGTGGCGGCCGTGTCCCAGATCTCGTCGCTCACCGGGTCGGGACGGTCGGCCAGCCGCGTCGCGGCCTCGGCCAGCGCGAGGGCCGCCCGCTCCTCCTCGGTGAAGTACGGGGCCTCCCGCCAGGCGGCAACCGTGGCCAGCCGCTCGTCGCTCACTCCGGCCTTCCGGGCCGTCTTGGCTCCGCCGTCGACGCAGGCGCTGCAACCGTTGATCTGGCTGACCCGCAGGTGCACCAGCTCCAGCGTCTGCCCGTCCACTCCACCGGAGTGCACGGCCTTGAGGATCTCCTGGATGGGCTGCATCGCACCGGACAGCACGACGGCGGGGTTGTGCATACGGGACTGCATCGGTGTTCTCCTCTTCCGGTCGGTGCCCCGTTCCCTCGGGGCGTGACTCCATGACAGCCGGGCCGGCTTGCCACGACCATGGCGATGGGACACCGTGGGACAGCTGAAACATCCTTGACCAGCGGCTACTTGACCCGGGAGAGTTCTGTCGGAGCGGGACGGGAAGGCGGGGGAACGGTGGACGTGGAAGAACGGACGGGGAAGGCCGACCCGCAGGACGAGCTGGCGGCCCGGCTGCGCCTGCTCCAGGAACTGTCCGGGCTCGGCGTACGGGCCCTCGCGCGGGACACCGGCCTCAGCTCCTCGTCACTGTCGCGCTACCTCAACGGGCAGACCGTGCCGTCCTGGCCCGCGGTCGTCGCGCTGTGCCGCCTTGTCAAGCGCGACCCCCGCCCCCTGCGTCCCCTGTGGGAACGGATCTCGAACCCCTTGCCCGCGCCCCCGAAGAGCAGCCGCCAGGTCCGGCCGATGCCCCGCAACGATCTGCCGCGCGAGGTGCCCGACTTCACCGGACGCGAGGAGCGGCTCGCCGCCGTGTTCGCCGCGATCGACAGCCATCGGGCGGTCTCCGTCGACGGCATGGCGGGCGTCGGCAAGACCTGTCTTGCGGTGCACGCCGCGCACCGGCTCGCCGCCGAATTCCCGGACGCCCAGCTCTATGTGGACCTGCACGGGTTCACCGAGGGCCGGCCCCCGCTCGACCCCGACTCCGCGCTGCGGACGCTGCTCGGCGCGCTCGACGTTCCGTCCGAGAAGGTGCCGCAGGAGGGTGTCGAACAGCTGGCCGCCTGCTGGCGGTCGGAACTGGCCCGCCGACGGGTCGTCGTGGTCCTCGACAACGCCGCGGACGCCGACCAGGTCCGCCCGCTGCTGCCCGGCGCCGGCCCCTCCGTCGCCCTGATCACGAGCCGCAACCGGCTCCTCGGCCTGGACGAGGTGCCCCCGGTGTCGCTGGACGTGCTGAGCCCGCAGGAGAGCGCGGAGCTGCTGGCCCGTGCCAGCGGCGACCCCGGCGGCCCCGACGGCAGGCTGGCCCGCGATCCGGAGTCCGTCGCCGAAGTGCTGCGGCTGTGCGGGCATCTGCCGCTGGCCCTGCGGCTGGCCGCGGCACGGCTGCGGCACCGGCCGGGCTGGACCGTGGGCGTTCTCGTCGAACGGATGGCGCAGGGCTCGAGCGAGTTCGACGCCGCATTCAGCGCAGCGTTGGCCATGTCGGTCCGGCAGCTGAACCGGTCCCAGGCCCACCTGTTCCGGATGCTGGGCCTGCTGCCCGGGGCGTCCTTCGACGAGTACGTGGTGGCGGCGCTGGCGGACGTGCCGCTGCGCAGCGCCCAGGCGATGCTGGAGGACCTGCTCGACGCGCACCTCGTCCAGCAGCCGACGGTGGGCCGCTACCGGCTGCACGACCTGGTGCACCAGCACGCGCGCCGGGCCGCGGCGGAGCAGGACTCGGCGACCGAACGTGAGCGGGGATTGGGCCGGGTGCTCGACTACTACGTGCACGCGGCGGCCGCCGCCGACGCCGCGATGCCGTTCCTGTCAGCCGGTCGGGCGGCCTCCGCCGGCCGGCCCCCGGCCGAGCTGCCGCGGTTCACGGACAAGAACGCGGCCTTCGCCTGGCTCGTCGCGGAGTACGGCAACCTGATGGCCGCCTTCGAGACGGCGGCCGCCGTCGGGGCCGACATGCACCTCTGTGAGCTGCCGCGCTTCCTGCGGGCCTACTTCGCACGGCGCTGCGGCACGACGCATCTCAACTTCCTTTTCGAGCGGTCGCTTGCCGCCGCCGAGCGCCTGGGCGATCCGCTGCAACTGGCCGAGGCGCACAGCGATCTCGGCTTTGCGCGCTACAACGCGGGCCGGATGGCGGAGGCAGCCGCCGCGTACGAGGCGGCCGGACTCCGGCTGTCCCGGACGGGGGACGCGCGGGCGGAAGCCGAACTGGCCTTGCGCCGCGGCTATCTGAGCTGGGACGCGGGGCACGTCGAGGAGCCGCTCGAACTCTTCCGGCTGGCAGGGAAGCTGTACGAGCAGGCCGATTGCCCGACAGGCGCGGCCCACGCGACCGCGGCGGAGGCTTGGACGATGCTGCAGCTGGGACACCGTGAGGAGGCGGCGCAGCGAGCCCGGGAGGTGCTGGGCATCCCGCACACCGACCCCGCATGGCCGCCCGCTCTGACTGCCCGCATCACGCTCGGTGTGGCCATCGCCCACGACGAACCCGACGAGGCAGCGGAGCACCTGCATCAGGCGCTGGCGCTGGCCCGCGAGGACGGGCACCTCAACAACCAGGCGTGGTGCCTCAACTGCCTGGGCGTCGCGCTGCGGCAGATGGGCCGATACGAGGAGGCACTGGCCAGCCACCGGGAGGCGTTCGCCCTGCTCGACGAGCTGTTCGAGGAACACTGGAAGATCCATTTCCTCAACGGCTACGGCGAGACCTGCCGGCTTGCGGGCCTCCCCGAAGAGGCCCTACGGCTGCACCGGCAGGCGCTGGAGCTGGCCCCGAGGCTGGGAAACCGGCACGCGGAAGCGCTGGCCCACGAAGGCATCGCGACCGTCCTCGACGAGACGGATCCGGTTGCGGCCGCCGAGCACCGTGCGGCGGGTCAGGCCGTCCTGCAGGAGCTCGACCCCGGGGCTCACTGATCGGTCCGGCACGAGATGGCCGGCGCTCGCACCACCCCGGGATGACGATGCGTCAGTAGGGGTGCCGGTTCGGCTTGTTCGTCCATGCCTCGTAGGACGTGGCCCCGAGCTCGGGGTGCAGCTGTTCGAGGGTGATGCTCCGCTCCGCCGGGGGTTTCGCGAAGTCCTCGTACTGGAAGGCGTCGTCAAAGCCGATCTTCTGAGTCGCCGTCCAGTCGCAGCTGTAGTAGACGGTGTCCATACGCGACCAGTAGATGGCGCTCATGCACATCGGGCAGGGGGCACCACTGGTGTAGATCGTGCACCCCTGAAGCATGCGGGCGCGCTCCGGCACGACGTCGGCTGAGCCTTCAGGTCGGGGCACCAACTCCAGCGTGTACTCGTTCTGGTGCTCCTCGGAGATGGTGGGCGCCTCAGGATTGAACAGCTGAACGGCCTTGCGGATGGCTTCCACTTCGCCGTGCGCGGTCGGATCGGCGGTGAGGAGTACGCGGTTCTGGCCGCGAGCGATGATCTCTCCATCACTGGTGATCACTGCACCGAACGGCCCGCCCCAGCCCTTGACTACGGACTCAGTGGCCAGCCGAACCGCTTCGGCCATGAACTCCTTGTGTCCCATCTCAGAATCCTCCGCTCACATCTCAGAATCCTCCGCTCACGGACCGGCGGACGCCTCTCCCAATTGTCTGGCAATTACCTTTTGATCTAGGCTACTCCGTATGAGTACCCGTGCAAGCCGGGTCCCCGGCGGCAGCGCCACGGTCGTGACCTCCCAGAAGGTCCGGGCGGGCCGGGACGACGACTACAAGCGGTGGCAGGAGAAGACGAACCAGATCGTGAGGCGCTTCGACGGATTCCAGGGCACGGAGTTGTACCCGCCCGCCTCCGAAGCAGAGAACGAGTGGGTCGTCGTATTCCGCTTCTCCGGGGTTGAGCAGCTGACCGCATGGCTGGATTCGAGCGACCGTCAACAACTCCTCGATGAAGGCCGTCCATTGTTCGAAGGAACCCCGACACAAGAGGTGCTCACCGGTGGGACACCGGTCGAGGATGTCGTCACGGCTGTGATCTCGCACGATGTACGGCCGGGGCGCGAGCGGGAGTTCATGCGCTGGCAGGACAAGATCCTGAAATCGCAGGAGAGGCATCCCGGTTTCATGGGGTCGGAGTTGTTCAGGCCGGTGGAGGGCGTGCAGGACCGCTGGGTGGTCGCCTTCCGCTTCGATACGCGCGAGCACCTCGAGGGGTGGCTCGACTCCGAGGACCGCGAGAAGCTCCTGGAGGAGGGACGCGAATACTTCCGCTCGTACGACGTACGCAAGATCGGGTCGGCGTTCAGCGGCTGGTTCCGCTTCGGCGAAGGTACGGAGGAAGGCATTCCGCCCAACTGGAAGCAGGCCATGTCCGTGGTGCTGGCCCTGTATCCCACGGTGATGATCCTGGAACTGACGGCCGGTGACTGGTTCGACAACCTGGGAATTCCCGGATACATAGCTCTGTTCATCAGTAACGTGCTGAGCGTCAGCATCCTCACCTGGTTGCTCATGCCACTGGTCAACCGAGCGTTCGCCTTCTGGCTGCTGCCCGGTCGAGCGCGCTCCCGCCGTGTCCATGTGGCGGGCGCTGTTGTCGTGGCGGTGTGCTGTCTGGTGATCATCACCATCTTCGGCCTGACCACCTGACCGAGCCTGACCACCTGAGCACCTGAGCACCTGAGCACCTGAGCACCTGAGCACCTGGCAATGAGTGCGCTGGGGTTCATGATGCGCGGACAGGGCCTTAAGCGTCCCACAGGGACCGGTGAGGAGTTGCCGAGACGGGCGACCTCGAAGAACAAGCTCAGGGGGCCGCGCCACTCCAATGCCCTGATCGCAGCGCCCGCGCGCGGACTCCCTCCGACACTGGGACCATGCCGGGACGCCTCAAGGACCAGGCCTGCAGGATCTGCTGCCGGGCTCGCCCGCTCGGGCGTTGACCGCCGACATCCGCCGTAGCCGTCCGAGCCCCCGTAGCCGTCCGAGCCCCCGAGGAGGGAGCATGCAGCCCGCATTCATGGTCAGGGCGATCGGTTTCCTGCTCCGCCGGGAAGGCCACTCGCTGCACGCGAAGGCTGCCGGTGGCGCGACGATCGTGCTGGGACTCACCATGGTGGCCGGCTCATGGGCCGTCGTCGTCGCCGAACGCGGCGCTGTCGGCGCGAATCTGACGACGTACCCAAGGGCTCTGTGGTGGTCGGTCGAAACGGCGACCACGGTCGGTTACGGGGATTTCTATCCGGTGACGTTGTGGGGCCGGGTCGTCGGCGCCGTGGTGATGGTCGTCGGCATCACCACTTACGGCATGGTCACCGCCGCCCTGGCGACGTGGTTCGTCGGCCGGGAGACGGAGCGGCGCCGGCACCTGGCCCGAAGGGCCGAACAGGCCGCGCACCGCCTGAGCGAGGACAGCGTCCGCGAGCTGCACGAACGCTTCGACCGCCTGGAGCAGATGCTCTCCGGGGGAGGGAGCCGGACCGACGGGCCCGACCGCCGGTGACAAACCGGGTGCGATCGCGGTGGCGCTGCCCGGACCTCCGGCGCGGGCCTTGCCCGCGGTTTCCGCAGCCCCCGCCGCGGCTGGGCGAGGACCGCGCCCGCCCAGGCGCGGTCTCCGCAGCCCGACTGCGCCCGCCCAGGCGCCCGCGGCGGGAAGCCGGCGACCGACGCTCACGTGCGTGCGGTTACCGGCGGGCGAGGCGTATACAAGCGTCGGCCCCCTTTCGACGACCGCAACGGTCACCCGCAGCAGCAGCGCGCCGGACTGCGGTACGCCCGTGCGTGTCTGCTTTTCCTCACCTTGTGCCGGCTGCCGCGAGTACGGCGCGGCGATGCGGCCCCGCTTGGTGATCATAAAAAGATGACACGGCACACCGCGGGGCAGGAACGGGACACCGGGCAGCCGCCCGCAACCGACAGGACGCCGTACACGGGTGCCGTGTACGGCTCGCTGCTGTCCGCCTCGGTCATCGCCGGAGCCAGCACGCCGGGACCGTACCCGCGTCTGCAGCTGGTGGTGCTCCTGCTGTGCACGGGAGTGGTGTTCTGGGCCGCGCATTCCTACTGCACACTCGTCGGCGACCGGTTCCTGCACACGCCGGCGAGCTGGCGGGAAGTCCGCGACGTCTGCGCCCACGAATGGCCCATCGCGCAGGCCGCCGTCGCGCCCGCCACCACTGTCGCGATCAGTCCGCTTCTCGGCATGGACCTCGAAGCGGCCGCCTGGCTGGCGCTCGGCGTCGCTGTGGTCCAGCAGGTCGCCTGGGCCAGCGCCGCGGTGGTCCGGGCCGGGGCCTCTCGTCGTGTGGTGCTGACGGCCGCGGCCGTCAACCTCGTACTCGGCCTGTTGATCGTGGCCGCCAAGGTCGCCGTCAAGCACGTGTGAACGTCACCTCACCCAGCCCGCGCGGTCACACATCGGAACGCCGCCGGCATGCGGGCGGGTCGTTGCCGACGCCGCGGGACGTGCCGTGCGGCGCCCCTGGCCGGCTCGCCGACCCGGTGTTCAGTTGCGGCCCGCCGGCGCTGCATGCGACCGCCGCCATGTCCGATGGGAACCTCCCCGTCACAGGGCCTGACCGCCGGGTCCCACGCGGACCGCCGTGCCGGTCTCGGCGGCGATCTCGCCCTCGCCCTCGGTGTCCACGTGCGGCAGCAGCCGGTCGAGCCGGCGCGGCGTCCACCAGGCCGCCGTGCCGAGCAGCGTCATGGCCGCGGGCACGAGCAGCAGCCGGACGATCGTCGCGTCGATGAGGACGCTGGCGGCGAGTCCCAGCCCCAGCATCTTGACCACGATGTTGTCGCTCAGGATGAAGGCCGCGAAGACGCTGACCATGATGAGCGCCGCGCAGGTGATGACGCGCGCGGTGATCTCCAGGGCGTGCGCGACGCTGGCCTTCGGGTCCCCGGTGCGCAGCCACGCCTCGTGGACCCGGGACAGGAGGAAGATCTCGTAGTCCATGCTGAGGCCGAAGACGATGGCGAACATCATCATCGGTACGTAGCTCTCGATCGGGACGTCGCCGGAGACACCGAGTGCCGGGCCGCCCCAGCCCCATTGGAAGACGGCGACGACGACACCGTACGAGGCCGCGATCGACAGCACATTGAGCACGGCTGCCTTGAGGGCGACGAGGACGCCGCGGAAGACCACGAGGATGACGAGGAAAGCGAGCCCGACGACGACGGCGATGATCAGCGGCAGCCTGCTGGAGACGATGTCCAGGAAGTCGACCTGGGCGGCGGTCGTGCCCGTCACATAGGTGTGGGCATCGGTGCCGGAGACCGCCTGGGGCAGCACGTCGTCCACGAGGCGGTTGACCAGGTCGGTGGTCTTCTCGTCCTGGGGCGCGGCCGTGGAGTACGCGGTCGAGATGAGCACGTCGCCGTCCTGGGTGGCGGTCGGCGGCGTGATCACGGCGGCGTCCGGCACATCGCTCAGGGCCTTCTGCACGGCGCTGGCGAGCGCGGAGCGGTCGGCCCGCGGCACGTCGGTCTGATCGACGACAAGGGTCATCGGGCCGTTGGAACCGGGCCCGAAGGCCGTGGACATCAGGTCGAAGGCGCGCCGGTCGGTGAAGGACTTGGGGTCCGCTCCATCACCGATGTGTCCCAGCTGGATGAAGAACAGCGGGATGGCGAGGACCGCCAGGACCACCACGCCCGACGCCAGGAACCACCAGGGGCGGCGCTCCACGCGCTGGGCGTAGCGGTGCCAGGTGCCGTGGGCCTCCTCGCCGGGTTCGGCGTCCGTCTCGGCGATGGGCCTGCGCACCCGGAGTCTGTCGATCCGCCGTCCGAGGAGCGCCAGCATCGCGGGGACCAGGGTGATCGCGCCGAGGACGGCGGTGACCACGGTGACGGCGGCGGCCAGGCCGAGTTTGCCGATGAAGCTGATTCCGGACACCCACAGGCCGGAGAGGGCGATGACGACCGTACAGCCGGAGACGAGCACCGCGCGTCCGCTGGTGGCCGTCGCGAGGCCGGCCGCGGTCACCGGGTCGTGCCCGTTCATGAGGTTCTGGCGGTGCCGGGTGATGAGGAAGAGCGCGTAGTCGATGCCCACACCGAGGCCGATCATCGTCGCGAGCGTCGGCGACACCGTGGCGAAGGTGAACGCCGCGGCCAGCAGTCCCAGGAGCGCCAGTCCGCAGATCACGGCGATGAGCGCGGTCACCAAGGGCAGGACGGCGGCCACGACGCTGCCGAAGCCCACCAGCAGTACCAGGATCGCCACGGTGAATCCGATGACCTCGCTGGTGCGGTCGTCGGGCTCGGGACGGGCCAGTTCACCGAGCGGTCCGCCGTACTCCACGGTCACATCGGACGCGCGCAGCGGCTGGACCGCGGTGTCCACGCCGTCCAGGTAGGACGACTCGAGTGTGGAGGGCTGGACGTCGAACCGGATGGAGATGTACGCCGTCTTCCCGTCGGTGGAGAGCGGGCCGACATTCTTGGTCCCGGTCGGCGGCGGCGCCGTACCGGGTGACGGCAGCGGGTTCTGCGCGCTGAGCACATGCGGCAGCTTCCGCAGGTTCGCCACCGCGGTCGAGACCTGGCTGCTCACGTCGGTGAGTGGCTTCGAGGCGTCGTACAGCACGATCTGGGCGCCGTAGCCACCGGCGGCGGGGTCGTGGGCCTTGAGAACGTCGAGGCCGTCGTGCGACTGGGAGCCGGGCAGGGCGAAGTCGTCCGAATACGCCCCGCCGTGCGTATGGTCCAGCACCTGCAGTCCGAGCAGGGCGGCCAGCCACAGGACGATGACGGTCACGAAATGGCGCGCGCACCACTCACCGATGCGCCGCAGCGCGCCCTTCGGGCGTGTCAGGGTGGCACTCCCGGCCGGGGACTCTGACGACGGCATGCGTACTCCCGACGACCGCGGGGCGAGATCACCGCCACGGTCCGTGAGTCGTCGTGCGCACTCCTGAGGAGGCACGCACCGGACTACGGACAGTGAAGGCGGCTGCGGCTTGCCCGGCACCCCCGGACGGGAGAACGGGTGAAACGGCGAGCGGCACGGCGAGCGGCAGGGCCAGGAAGGGCGGGCCCCGGGCGGCAGCCGTACGGAGCCCCTGGGGACGGCGCACCCCACGCTCGGCGTGCTGGTGTGCGCCGGGGCCGGCGTACTGGTGTGCGCCGCGGCCGCAGGCGTCGGTGGAGGAGCCGGTGGGGCCTGGTCCGACAACGGCGGCATGCCCGCCGAGCCGTCCCGCCGTAGCGTGGTGAACGGGTGACCAGGCGAAAGGACCGCCATGCGTCGTTATCCATCGATCGCGGACCACGGGCTCATCGGAGATCTGCGCACGGCCGCCCTGGTCACCTCCGAAGGCGTGCTCGACTGGTTCTGCGCGCCACGCTTCGACTCCCCCAGCATGTTCGCGGCGCTGCTGGACCATGACCGCGGCGGTCACTTTGCGATCACTCCGCAGGCGACCGGTGCCACCACCCGGCAGCTGTACCTGGCGGACACCGCCGTCCTGGTCACGCGGTTCATGACGAACGAGGGCGTCGGCGAAGTCGTCGACTTCATGCCCCTGGGCGCGGCCGAAGCCCCCGCGGACCGGCACCGCATCGTCCGCGTCATGCGCGCGACCCGGGGCACGATCGGCTTTCGGCTGGCGTGCCGTCCCAGGTTCGACTACGGGCGCGCGGAGCACAGCCTCGAACTGGAGCCGGGCGTCGCCCGTTTCGGCGGACCGGACAACGCCGCCTTCCTCCATGTCGCGGGGCCGGTGCACCTGGAACGCGACGGGCAGGACGTGCGGGGCGACGTGGTGCTCCACGAGGGGCAGCGGGCCGCGGCCGTACTGACCGTGTGCGAGAGCGGCGCGACGTCGCCTCCACCGCTCACCGAGCGGGGCGTCTGGCAGGAGTTCCTTTCCACGTACGACTACTGGCACCGCTGGCTGCGCCGCAGCCGGTACCGCGGGCGCTGGCAGCAGATGGTCAATCGGTCCGCGATCACGCTGAAGCTGATGACGTACGCACCCACCGGTGCGCCCGTCGCAGCGGTGACGATGGGCTTGCCGGAGCAGCTGGGCGGAGAACGCAACTGGGACTACCGCTACACCTGGGTGCGTGACGCGTCCCTGTCCGTGAAGGCGCTGCTGGACCTCGGTTTCGACGAGGAGGCCGACGACTTCCGTCGCTGGCTCGGCGTCCGAGTGCGCGCGGGCAGGACGACCACGGGTGAGCCCCTGCAGATCATGTACCGGGTGGACGGCGACCCGCACCTGGCCGAGGAGATCCTCGGCCATCTGGAGGGCTACCGGGGTTCCGCCCCGGTGCGGCTCGGCAACAGCGCCGCCGACCAGTTGCAGATGGACATCTACGGCGAGGTGGTCTTCGCACTCAGCCAGGCACGCGATGCGGCACAGCTGGCCGGATACGACGGATGGCAGAATCTGAGCGCGCTGCTCGACTGGCTCGCGGGCACGTGGGACCGCCCCGACGAGGGCATCTGGGAAACACGTGGCGGGCGCAAGGACTTCACCTACAGCCGTCTGATGTGCTGGTCCGCGTTCGACCGCGGCATCCGGCTGGCCGCGGAGCTGGCGCGGCCGGCCGACGTCGCCCGGTGGACGGCCGTTCGCGACGCAATCTTCCACCAGGTGACGGAACGCGGCTACAGCACCCGCTGCGAGGCGTTCGTCCAGCATTACGGCAGCGAGGTCCTGGACGCCTCGCTGCTGCTGATGCCGGACGTCGGCTTCCTCTCCCCCAAGGACGGTCGCTGGCTGTCGACACTGGACGCCATGGACAGGGAGCTGGTGGCCGACAGCCTCGTCCACCGGTACGACCCGGCCGCCTCACCGGACGGGCTGCGCGGGGACGAGGGGACGTTCTCCCTGTGCAGCTTCCTGTACGTGAGTGCCCTCGCGCGGGCCGGGCGACTCGGCCAAGCCCGCTACGCGTTCGACAAGATGCTCACCTACGCCAACCATGTCGGGCTGTTCGCCGAGGAGATCGGTCCCACCGGCGAGCAACTGGGGAATTTCCCCCAGGCTTTCACACATCTCGCGCTGATCATGGCCGCGGTGGCCCTCGACGAGGAACTGGACCGCGCCGAGGCGTGATGCCGGCGCCGGCACACCGGACCGGTGCCGCGTAGGCACGACTTCCGGGGCCGGGCGGTCCGCCGCGACTCCAGGTGCCTGCCGGGCCCGCGGTCGACCGGTTGGTTGGCGGGGGCAGGTGTCCACCCACCGGCCGGCGCCTCGCCCGCGCTGACCGCCATCGCCCCTGCACCATCCTCCACAGAGGAGCAGTGGCCGCTGCCGGCGCTGGGGGGACGCCCGCTGCGCGCCCCGCCCCGGCTTCGGCGGCCCCGGGCGGCGGAGAAGGCGCGCCCGGGAGCCGTCAGCGGCCTTGCACGGGGGCGAAGCGGCCCTCGCGCAGCACAGGTGCCCACCTCGCCCGTGGGCGGTTGCCGTCCTGTCACCGGCCGCTCACCACTGTGCCGTCCGAACCGCCCCGGCGGCTCGTCAGTGGCCCGGCCGCCCATTGAGATCCCGCCACCGCAGGTGCGCAGGTCCACGAGGATCCGCTCCGGGGGCGTGTCACCCACGTCGGCGAGGCCGCGAAGCGGGCCGCGTTCGTCTGCCTGACGCACCGGGTCAGCTCCACGGCCGGGCGGCGGGCCGCCGCACACTTCCCAGGACATCTCAAAAACATGTGTGCGAAAGCGCTGCCGCGTCGTTGAGTTGGGCAGCATTCCGCGCAGCCGGCTCTCAGGAGGACCAGTTGGCTTCATCGCACAACGGCACACCCGTCACCGGCACCACCCGACCGGGGACCACCGGGGCCACAGGCGAGCCCGAGAACGCATCGGTGCTGATCTTCAACGACACCGGCGAGTACCTGCTGCATCTGCGTGACCATGTGCCCGGTATCTGGGAGCCGGGATCCTGGTCCCTGCTCGGGGGCGGCCGGGAGCCCGGGGACGGGTCGCTGGAGCAGACGGCAAGGAGGGAACTGCTGGAGGAGACCGGTCTCGTTCTGCCGGTGCTCGAGCCCTTCCTGGTGAAGAACGCGACAGACGCCGACGGTTCCACCGTCGCCGTTCAGATCTACGAAGGCCGCTGGAACGGCGACCCTGACGCCCTGCGCCTGACCGAAGGGGTCATGCTGCGCTGGTTCCGTCCGGAGATCATGCCCCGGCTTCGTCTGAGCCCCTCGACGCTTGAGCTGGTGCGCCACCACGCCGAAGGGCACTCCTCGCCCCACAGCGGTGCCACGGTACGCGAGGGGGGCACTGCGGCCCCGCACGGGCCTGCGGCACCGGGCACCGCCTCACGACCGGCTGCACACCGGACAGTCCCCAACGTCATCGGTGTCCACCTCTACCTGGAGAACCCTGCCGGCGAGGTCCTGCTCGGTCTGCGCCACCCCGACTCCGGCTATGCCGGCAGGGTGTGGCACTTCCTGGCGGGCCATTGCGAGCAGGAGAGCTCCATCTCCTGCCTCGTCCGTGAAGCGCGGGAGGAGGCGGGCCTCGTGATCCGGCCCCAGGACGCAGAGTTCGCGCATGCCGTCCACCTCGTCGACGAGCCGGGCAGGCAGCCTCGTATGCAGTTGGTCTTCCGCGTCCGGCGCTGGGAGGGGCAGCCCCAGCTTCGTGAGCCCGACAAGTGCCTCTCCTGGAAGTGGTGGGACCCGCATGCTCTCCCGGCGCGGATCGTGCCCTACACCAGGGCGGCGATCGCGGGCATCCTGGCAGGCCGGCATTACACCGAACTGGGGTGGTCATGAACACCGAGCCGGCGGATCCGGACGTGACGCTCCACTGGAAAAAGGCGCGTTTGAGCTGTTCGGTGAGTCACCGAACTCTGCGCCGCCGAGTGGAACGGCGGTCTCCGGCAACGATTGGGACACGGACACGCCGCAGCTGAGACCAAGTTGGCATATGCCCCACGCCGCACATCGCTCTCTCTGGCGCCACCGGCCCTCTCCCGCAACCAAATTGAGCAAGGGCGGAATGGTGAATTCACCATTTCACCGGCCCTCTCGCGGGAAACAAGTCGTCGATGATCCGCCCCAAAGTTCGCTGCGGAGGTAGTGTCGGACATCCACAGTCGTTTCAGTGACGAAACGACTGCGGAACGGGGGAGGAGGGACTTACAGGTGTCCTCGTCCTGTCGGATTTCCCACTCTGCAAGCGAACCGAGGGATCGTCGATGACAGTGATCAAAGTCCTCCTGGTCGACAGCGAACAGATCGTACTCGAGGGTTTACGCAAGCTTCTCGACAGCTTCGGCGAGTTCAGCGTGGTCTCCACGGCACTCGACGGCGCTTCGGCGATCCGGGCCCTGCGAGCGCACCGGCCGCACATCGTTGTCACGGGTCTGAGCATCGCGGGGGCGGGCGGAATCCACGCCGCCCGGCTGATACGCAAGGATTCGGAGCACGTCCGGATCGTCATCCTCAGCTCCAACCAGCAGCCCGTCTTCATGCGGGAGGCGTTCGTGGCCGGTGCCAACGCCTACCTCTCGCGCCGCATCAGCGGTGAGGAGCTGCGTCAGACCCTGCTCGCGGTGCACCGTGACGGCGCGGCGCTCTCCGGCGCGGCGGCGGGGCTGATCCTGCAGATCGCCTCGGGGCGTTCTCCCGAGGACGACTGCCCACTGTCCCACCTGACGGGGCGCGAGCGGCAGATCCTCTCGCTCGTCGCCGACGACCACGACACGGGACACATCGCCAAGCACCTGGGCATCAGCCCCAAGACCGTCCGCAACTACCTCAGCCGCATCTACGCCAAGCTCGGTACGCCCAACCGCGTGCAGACCACGCTCTACGCCAAGCGCTTCATGGGCCGGTCCCTACAGCCGGACGGCGTGCCGGTCGAGCCATAGCCACCCCCTGGGTTCTCCTTGCGCGTGTCGGGGCAATTACGCTACGCTCCTCGTAGCGTATTTAAATGATCATTCGCGGAGGAGCGCCCCATGACCGGCAGCCGCTGGTGGACCCTCGTACTGGTGTGCGTCGGCAGCTTCATGCTGTTGCTCGACGTCACGATTGTGAATATCGCCCTGCCGGACATCGAGGAGGCGCTGGACGCCTCGCTCAGTGATCTGCAGTGGGTGGTCGCCGCATACGCGGTCGCCCTGTCGGCGGCCCTGCTGACAGCGGGGTCGCTGGCCGACAGGTTCGGCCGGCGGGCGGTGTTCGCCGTCGGCATGGCGTTGTTCACGATCGCGTCCCTGCTGTGCGGCATAGCGGGCGATCCGCTGTTCCTGAATGCCGCCCGGGTCCTCCAGGGGCTGGGTGCGGCGGCGCTGCTGGCCACTTCGCTGGCCCTGCTCGCCGCCGCCTATCCCGGCAACAAGGAACGGCACCTGGCCCTCGCAGTCTGGGGTGCCGTCAGCGGCGCGGCCCTCGCGGTCGGGCCGCTGGCCGGCGGCGTCCTGGTGGAGGCCATCGGCTGGCGCTGGATCTTCCTGGTCAACCTGCCGATCGGCGTCCTCGCCCTGATCGGGGCGCTCACCCGGATGGCGGAGTCGCGGGCGCAGGTGTCCGGCCGTGTCGACTGGCCCGGATTCCTCACCCTCAGCACCGCCCTGGGTGCCCTCTCCTTCGCGCTTCTGCGTGCCAACGAGGCGGGCTGGAGCAGCACCCAGGTCGTCACGGCGTTCATCACCGCCGCGGTGGCCCTCGCGTTGTTCGTGTGGATCGAACGGACCCGCAGCAATCCGATGCTCCCCGGCGTCGTCTTCGGCCGCGTCACCACCACCGGCGCCAGCCTCGGCGTGCTCGCGATGAGTTCCACCGCTTTCGCCCTGCTGCTGTATCTCACGCTGTATCTGCAGACGGTGCTGGGACTGGAGCCCCTGGAGGCCGGGCTGCGGCTGCTCCCCCTCACCCTGTCGATCTTCGTCGCCTCGGCGCTCGCCGCCCGGGCCGGTTCGGTCGTGCCCGCCCGCTGGCTGGTCTCGGGCGGGCTTGCCCTCATCGGCGTCGGGCTGCTCCTGATGGGCGGGCTGGAGACCTCCGACGACTGGACGGCGCTGCTGACGGGTCAGTTGGTCACGGGCCTCGGCGTCGGCCTCGTCAATCCCAACGTCGTGGCGGCGGCGATGGGCGCGGTCGACTCCGAGCGGTCCGGCGTGGCCTCGGGCCTCAACAACACCTTCCGCTCCCTGGGCATCGCGCTCGGAGTGGCCGTCATGGGTGCCGTGTTCGCCGAGCGGGTGAAGGACTCAGTGTCCGGCGCGCTGGCGGGCACCCCGCTCGCCGACCGCGCCGACGGCCTCGCCCACGCCGTGTCCTCGGGACAGATAGGCAAGGCGGTGGGGGAACTTCCGCCCCAGGAGCGCGGAATCTTCGCCCAGGCAGCTCAGGCCGGCTTCATCGACGGGCTGAACTCGATCCTCGTCTTCGCCGCGATCGTCGCCTTCGCCGGCGCCGTGGCGGTGGTTCCGCTGATCAGAAGCCGTGACATGCAGTTGAGCGGCGATACGGCGCAGATGGCCGCCGTCGCCGGTCACTGACCCTCACCACGGCTGCGCCTACCTGTGAGCCGTGCGCCCGGGGTGACCAGGCGCATGGCCCCTCCTCCTCCCACTCTCAGGAGTCATCGCGGTGCACACCGAATACACTCGCTGCGTCGTCGTGGGCGGTGGTCCTGCCGGCATGATGGCAGGCCTGCTGCTCGCCAGGCAGGGCGTCGAGGTCGTCGTACTGGAGAAACACGGCGACTTCTTACGGGACTTCCGTGGGGACACCGTCCATCCGTCGACGCTGCGGCTCATCGAGGAACTCGGCTGGATCGACGAGTTCCTCGCCCTGCCGCACAGCAAGGTGACCACCATCAGCGTGGAAACCCCGGCCGGGCGCACGGACTTCGCCGACTTTTCCAAGATCGGCGGCAAGCACCCGTACATCGCCTTCATGCCGCAGTGGGACGTCCTCAATTTTCTGGCAAGGAAGGGCAGCCAGTACCCCGGCTTCCGGCTCATCCAGAAGGCGGAGGCCACCGAACTGGTCCGCGACGGCGACGAGGTGCTCGGCGTGCGGGCCATGACGCCGAACGGTCCGATGGAACTGCGCGCGGACGTCGTGATCGCCGCGGACGGCCGGCACTCGGCCATGCGCGGGTCTGCCGGTCTCCAGCCGTCCGTCAGCCAGGCGCCGATGGACGTGCTGTGGTTCCGAATCAGCCGGCTGCCCGACGAACGGCTGACCTTCCTGCACACCGGGCAGGGCTTCGTGCTGATCACCATCGACCGCGGTACGTACTGGCAGATGGCCTACGTGATCCCGCAGGGTGCCTACGAAAAGGTGCGGGACGAGGGAATCGAGCGGCTCCGCGCCGACGTGAGCGCGGTCAACTCCGATCTCGGCGCGCGGATGTCAGAGGAGATCGGCAGCTGGGACGACGTGAAGCTGCTCACCGTACGGGTCGACCGGCTGCGGACCTGGCACCGGCCGGGCCTGTTGTGCATCGGGGACGCGGCGCACGCGATGTCCCCCGCCGGCGGCGTGGGCATCAACCTGGCCGTTCAGGACGCGGTCGCCGCCGCCCGCATTCTGGGGCCCGTGCTGCGCGCCGGGCGCGCTCCGGACCGGCGCGACCTGAACAAGGTGCAGCGACGCCGCGAACTTCCCGTACGAGCGGTCCAGTTGGCCCAGGTCCACATGCTCGCCGACCTGTACCCCAAGAACCGGCAGACCACCGTCGAACGGCCGCTCGCGGCACGTGTGGTGCGCCGATTCTCGTTCCTGAACAAGTGGACTGCCATGTTCATCGGTGTCGGCCTTCGCCCGGAGCACATCGGGCCCGCGATGGCCGGGGCCGGCGCGAGGGCGGGGCGCCGGACCGAGTCCTGACGCCAACCGACCCGGGCCCGCCGTCGGATCAGGCAGCGACGGCGGGCCACAGCGTGTCGAGAACCGTGTCCGCCCAGTCGGCGGGCACGGTTCCCTGCATCGCCGAGCGGGCGATGAAGGATCCGGCCAGCATGCTGACCACCGTGGGACAGTCGATTTCCGGCCGGAGATCGCCGTCGGCGATCCCCTGCTGGAGAGCCGTCAGCAGCACATCGATCCGCGGCTGCAGCACGCTCTCACGGAACGCGCGGGAGAATTCCGGGTCGTCCTCGTCGCCGCGCAGGAGAGCGGCCAGCGCACGCAGGCCCACGACTTCTTCGAGGCCCTGACGGAATTGCCCGAGAAGGAAACGAAGACGCTGCCTGGTCGAAAGGTCGGGCGGCGGTTCCGGAATTCCCTCGACGAAGCCGAGCGAGGCACGGAGAAGTTCGTAACGGTTGCGATAACGACGGTAGATCGTCGTCTTCGCGCAACCGGAATGGAGCGCGACGGCCTCCATCGTGACACCCTGCGGACCGCGCTCCCGCAGCAGTTGCAGCGCAGAGCCGACGATTACCCGGGAAACGTCCGCACTGCGCGGCCGGCCGGGTGTCGGGCGGCCATTTCTTTCCTGTCTCATTATCGGTAAGTGTACCGCCGGTCGGCCGGATTACCGGCCAGTTGCCTCGTCGGCCGCCGGCGTTCCCCGCGTCCTCGCGGATTTGTCGGCACGCCCTCAGGGACGTATCGGCGCACCCGCGGTGAAAAGCCGCCCGAGCCCGCGCAGCATCGCCTCGGCGCCGTCCGTGCTGCGGCCTATCGAGGCGAGCCAGAGCCGGTCCTCGCCGGGCAGACAGCGCGGGCCGAGACCGGCGAGTGCCCGGCCCGGACCGATCTCCACATAGACCGTGACACCGAGCGCGTCCAGTGACCGGATACCGGCGTCGAAACGCACCGGGCCACGCATGTGAGCGCTCCAGTGATCCGGATCGTCCAGCGCAGTCTGGCCTGAACTCTCCCCTGTCACCGTGGAGATCATCTCCACGCGCGGCGCGGACACCCGTACGCCGGACGCCGCGGATCGCAGCTCGTCGAGGAACGGCTCCTGGAGCGGCGAATGCAGCCCCTGCGGCACGGGAAGGGCGGACGTCCGCACCCCCAGAGCGGTCAGCCGCTCCACAACCACGGCCAGTTCGGCGGCTGAACCGGACAGCGACACGTCCTCCGGGGAGAGCACGGCGGCCACTCCCACCCGTGGAGCCGGCCCGGCGAGATCCGAGAGCACCCCGAGGACGAACTCCTCCCCGGCGCCCACCACACACATGGCGCCGTCGTCGACCCGTGCGGCCAGGCTGGTCTCCGCGGCCAGCAGCGTGACCGCGTCCTCGAGTGCGAGGGCACCGGCCAGATGGGCCGCGAGATACTCGCCGGAACTGAAGCCCATGACGGCGTCCGGCGCCACCCCCCGTTCCCGCCACAGCGCGGCCAGACCGCAGCCGACCGCGAACGTGGCGAGCGCCGCGTGCGGGAGGCGATGGATCTCGGGGCCCAGGCGGGATCCCGCCTCGAGCATCTCGGCAAGCGGTACCTTGACATACGGCGCCGCGGCCTGGGCACAGCGGTCGAAGGCCTCACGGTAGGCGGGTTCGGACCGGTACAGGTCCATGCCCATCCCGGCGAACTGTGCACCCTGGCCGCTGCACAGGAAGGCGATCCGCAACGGCTCGTCCGCGACCGTCCCGGCGGAGACCTCACGGACAAGGCCGCCGTCCACATACGCCGAGAGGCGGTCGGCCAGCTCGGCGGCGTTGTGACCGGTCACCGCGAGCCGGTACCGGTCACCGGGCTCGACGGCCGCGAGCGCGTCGGCGCACAGTGACCGGGGTGACCGGTCCTCCATGGAGGTGAGCGAGGAAACGTTCTCGCGGGCGAGTTGAGCGAGGGCCGCCGGGGTGCGGGCGGCCAGCGGAAGCAGATGGGCGGTCGGTTGCGCAGTCACGGGAATCTCCTTCAGCCGTCGGTACGCGCGACCGCGCGGCACCACGCCGCTCCCGCGTCGGCCAGCGCTATGGGGAATGCCATGAACGTGAACGGTCCCTCGGGCACATGCCGCAGTCCGCCCAGGCCCTCGATCTGGATGAACTCCCGCTCCCTGCCGTGCATGTGCGCGGGCCACAGCGCCGAGGAGTCGCGGGTGCCGAAGAACTTCTCCACCATCGCCCGGGCCGGCCCGTCGAAGCTCCAGCAGTCGGTGCCCAGCACCTTCACGCCGAGGTCGAGGAGATGGTCGACGGCTTCCGGAGTGATGGCGGTGGACTCGGTGTAGTACGCCGGGGTGCCGAGCCGGAGGTCGGAGTCGGTGCGGAAGAGCACCACCGTTCCCGCCCCCGGCTGGGTCCCGGAACGCTGCAGCGCCTCCTTGACGTGCCGTTCGGTGACCGTTCCGCCGCACTCGCGCACGTCCAGCACGAGCCCGGGACCGCAGAACCACTCCAGCGGCAGGTCCATCACCTTCTTCGCGGGCTGTCCCTCGCACGTCGGCCCGTAGTGGAAGGGCGCGTCCACATGGGTGCCCTGGTGCACGGACATCCGGTAGAACTCGTTGGACAGGAAGCAGCCGCCGGGCACGTCCTGCGCACTCAGTCGGCGGCGGCCCGACAGCCAGCGCAGATAGTTGACGATCCGGTCGCGCCGGGTGTCGCCGGGCAGCGCCCGGATACGGCGGGAGAGGATGCCGACACCCTCCTCGTGCAGCCACTGTTCGAACTGCACGCCGGGTGACCGGCGGCGGACCGGGATGCTCAGATCGGTGTACACAGGGCCGGAGCCGATGCTGTGGGTGGTCACGGTCGAACCTCGTTCGCAGCAGAGTCGTTCGCGGACGTACCGGTGCGTGCACCGGATGCGGGGGCGCGGGTCCGCCCCGTGCGGAGGGAGGGCAGCCATGACGGCACGGACCGGCGGTAGCGGGCGTACTCCTCGCCGAAGGTCGCCAGCAGACTCGGTTCCTCGACCCGGACCGCGGCGATGTACGACACGGTGAACACCACGGCCGCCCAGACGGCGACGGAAGAAGCGGGCCACAGCAGGGCCTCGCCGACGAGAACCAGCGTCATTCCGGCCGCCATCGGGTTTCTGACGACCCGGTACCAGCCGTCGGTGACCAGATGGTCCGGCGGCAGATCCCCCAGCGGGGTGGACTGGCGCAGATAGACCCGGTCCACGGCGAACGCCGTCATCCACGCGCCCAGCAGGACCAGCACGATCCCGGCCGGGAGCGCGGCCGCACCGGGCAACGGCACGGCAGGGCCCGGCAGCCCGAGACCCAGCAGGGTGGGCACGACGCCCGCCACCACCAGCGGGACCGCCAGCGGGCCGGCTCGCAGCGTACGGCCCCGGCTCATGCGGCGCCCGCCATGACCAGCGCACCCGCCGTCGCGGGGCCGTCCCCGTAGACGGCGCGCATCCGGTCCAGAACGCCCATGGCCGCCGGGCCGTACTCCTGCGTCCCCACGGTCTCCAGGGCGAGTGACGCCACGACGCAGCCGAGCCGGCAGGCGTCCTCCGGTGCCAGGCCGCGCGCGATGCCCGCGAGCATCCCGGCGCGCAGCGCGTCGCCCGCGCCGGTCGCGTCCGCCACGGCCACATCGGGCACCGCGGGCACCACGACCGGCTCGTGCCCGTCGCGTTCGAGCAGCACACCGTCGGCCCCCAGGGTGGTCACCCAGGTGCCGACGGAGTCCAGGATGCGCCGGGCGCCCCAGCCGGACCGCTCCTGGAGCAGCCCCGCCTCGTACTCGTTGGTGAACAGGTAGTCGGCCCCGCCGATCAGGAACTGGACGTCGCCGCGGCTCATGCCGGTGATCTGCTGCGAGGGATCGGCGGCGAACCCAATCCCTGCCGTCCGGCATTCCTCGGTGTGCCGCAGCATCGCGGCCGGTTCGCCCGGTGAGACGACCACGAGGTCGAGACCGCCGGCACGTTCGGCGACCGGACCCAGCGGGATCCCGGCCGCGGCGCGCATCGCGCCCGCGTGGAAGGAGCCGATCTGGTTCTGCTCGACGTCGGTGGTGCAGACGAACCGCGCGGTCTGTTCGTGCGGCAGCACGCTCACCGAGCCGGTGTCCACACCGTGCTGCTCGAGCCAGCTCCGGTACTCGTCGAAGTCCGCGCCCGCCGCACCGACCAGCATCGGTGTCAGTCCGAGGACACCGAGGCCGAAGGCGATGTTGGCACCGGCCCCGCCACGACGGATGTCGATCCGGTCCACGAGGAACGACAGGGACAGCACCCGCAGCCGCCCGGCCACGAGCTGCTCCGTGAAACGTCCGGGGAAGTGCATCAGATGGTCCGTCGCGATCGATCCGGAGACGGCGATTCGCATGGCGGTGTGCCTCCTGGCGGAAGAGGGTGCGTGGCTCAGGGGGCCGGCGGGGGAACGGCTGCTCCGCCGCGAGAGAGGGGAGCAGCCGCACGGCCCTGGGGGTTTCGCCGACAGATCTCGGCCGGTCACCCCTCGGTCGTCAGGACGCCTTCACGGCGCCCGATTCGATCTTTTCCTTGATGTTGACCTGGTTCTCGACGGTGTGCGTCTGCATGCGCTGAAGGACGGTGTCCAGCGGGACGGTGAACGCCTCGTCCAGTTCGAAGTCCTGGATCCAGGTCATCCGCGTTCCCGACGGGATCGCCGTGCACGTCCACTTCAGGTGCATGAAGCCGAACGGGAAGAGCGGATCACGCCGTTCGGCGACGGCCACCAGCTCGCGGTGGTCCACCAGCCGCCAGGAACGCCAGCTGTTGCCCTCCTCGTTGGTCAGCTCGAAGACGATCTCGGTCCAGCGGCCCTCGCGCTCCTGCGAGATGACGACGGCCTTGTGGTACTCGTTGAAGATCTCGGGCCAGCGGGCGATGTCGTTGATGATGGCGAAGACGTCCTGCGGGTCCGCGGCGATGTCGATGGTGTTCTCGATCCTGGGCACGTCTCATCCCTCCGTCGCGGCCACGCCGGCGGGCACGCCCGGGGAGCGCAGCCGGGTCACACAGGCGACCATGTCGCCCAGGGTCTTGAAGGCACCTTCGCCATCCGCGTCGATGGAGATGCCGAAGTGCTCCTCCAGTGCCACGACGATCTCCACCATCTCGGTGGAGTCGATGTCCAGGTCCTCCGCGAGCCGTGCCCCGTCGAGGAGTTCGTCCTCCTGGAAACCGACCTCGCACATGACCGAGACGACTTCGCGGCGTATGTCCGTGTCCATGTGTCCTTCCATTCCTTCGCTTCCTTCGCTGATCCGGCCCGGGCGCGATTCTGTTTCGGGGGCGAGAGTTGCTAGCTCGCCAGAGCCACGGCGACCGCCACGCCCGCTTCGTGGGTGATGCTCAGGTGGAGCGCTGTGAGCCCGGCCATCCGGAAGGCCTCCTGGGCACGGCCGGTGAGCAGGGGCAGCGGCTCACCGGAGCCGCCGCGGGTGATCTCCACGTCGTGCCAGCCGGCCCGTGTGCCGTATCCGGTGAGCGTCTTGCGGACCGCTTCCTTGGCGGCGAGCCGGCCGGCGATGCAGTTCAGCCGGTACCCGGCCGACGTGCCCGCGCACAGGGCGCGTTCGGCGGGCGTGAGCAGCCGGGCGACCAGCCGGTCGCCGCGCCTGGCCACCAGGGTCTCCAGCCGGGCCACATCGACGACGTCGATCCCGACGGCCCGCACCCCGGCCGGAGCGAGCTCCTCCGACGGCCTCGGCGGACGCGGGACGGACCACGGGTTGGCGATCCGGCGCGCCACCTCGTCGGCGACCGAGGCGCTCAACTGCGCAGCAGCAGACATGCGTTGACACCTCCCAGGCCGCGGGAGACGACCAGGGTGTGTCCCCACGAGCCGGTCCGACGTGCCTCGCCGCGCACCAGGTCGAGATCGATACCCGGTGCGGGGCGGTCGAGGTTGGGCGTCGGAGGGATCAGGCCCTCGCGCATCGCGCTCAGTGCCAGCACCGCGTCCGCGGGGGCCGCGCCTCCCAGCAGATGTCCGAAACCGGCCTTGGGCGCGGTGACCGGCAGGTGGTCGGCGTCCGCGCCGAACGCCTCCCGCAGCGCGTACCCCTCGGTGACGTCCTCGAAGGGCACGCCCGAGCCGTGCGCGAACACCGCTCCGATGTCCCGGGCCGTGACACCGGCCCGCTCGACCGCCGTCGTCATGGCCCGGCCCAGCACCTCGCCGGTGGGCTCGACGGTGTAGTACGGCATGTAACCGTCGGTGCTGACGCCCCAGCCGCCCAGCTCACCGTGAATGACGGCGCCGCGCGCCTCGGCGGTCTCCCGC
Source organism: Streptomyces sp. NPDC018833 (assembly GCF_044390825.1). Taxonomy (NCBI): domain Bacteria; kingdom Bacillati; phylum Actinomycetota; class Actinomycetes; order Kitasatosporales; family Streptomycetaceae; genus Streptomyces; species Streptomyces sp. NPDC018833. The sequence continues at coordinate 161,538 of NZ_JBIRZM010000002.1, forward strand.
CGCTCCATGATCAGGAAGACGGCGCCCTCGGCGAAGACGCTGCCACCGTGGCCCGCGTCGAACGGACGGTACAGCTCATGCGGCTGGAGACTGGCCCGGCTCTTCGCGCCCAGCCCGCTGGTCTCCAGACACAGCCAGCCGTACGGCGACAGAGGTGCCTCGACGCCGCCGGCGATCACCATGTCCGCGTGGCCCCGCTGGAGCGACTCGGCGGCGCCGATCAGGGCGTACGCACCGCTCGCCCGGTCCGCCACGAAGGTCCGGGCCGGCCCCTTGATGCCCTGGTCGATGCAGATGTTGCCCTGCGGCGCCGCGGGGAACCAGGCGGTCGCCTGGTACGGACTCACCGCACGGGGGCCGTCGGTCCACAGCTTGCGGAGCTCGCGCTCGGCGAACTCCCAGCCACCGAGGACGTTGCCGACCATGACGCCGGTGCGCTCGGCCGGGACGTCCTCGCCGACCGTCAGACCGGCGTCGGCCAGTGCCTGCCGCACGGCGTGCACCGCGAGATGAGTGAATCGGTCGGTGCGCTTCACGAACCGCGAGGGCAGGTGGTCGCGCGCGGAGAAGTCGGCCTGTCCGGCGGCGGTGCACGCGTAGTGGGCCGCGTCGAACCGGTCGATGCCGGTGATCCGCCGCCGTCCTTCGCGGACGTCCGCCCACAGCGGCTCCACACCGGCGCCGGACGGCGTGACCGCGCCGATGCCGGTGATGACGATCGCGCTCATCGGGTGGCCTCCTCGGATGCCGTGGGAACCGCGCGGGTGACCATGGCCGCGTGCAGTCCGGCGAAGCCGCTGGCGTCCTTCAGGACGGCGTCGCCGTGCCACGGCCTGCCCGTGCCGGGCACGTAGTCCAGATCGCAGGTGGGGTCGGGCGTCTCGTAGTTGGCGGTGGGGTGCACGAAGTGCCTGCGGTGGGCCAGTGCGGTGAGCACGATCTCCATGGCGCTCGCGGCCGAGAGCGCGTGGCCGAGCATCGACTTCGCGGAGTTGACCGGGATCTGGTGGGCGCGTTCGCCGAGCGCGAGCTTGAGGGCGCTGGTCTCGCAGGTGTCGTTCTGCGGGGTGGAGCTGCCGTGCGAGCTGACGTGGTCGATGTCCTCCGGCCGCACCCCCGCGTACTCCATGGCCTGAGTCATGGCGCGGGTCAGATCGGCTCCGTCGGAGAGCAGGTCCGTCATGTGCACGGCGTTCGAGGTGTGCGAGAAGCCGGATATCTCCATGTACGGGGTGGCGCCGCGCCTCAGCGCGTGCTCCTTCTCCTCCAGGACGACGATGCCGCAGCCCTCGCCGAGCACGAAGCCGTCGCGCCCTGCGTCATAGGGCCGGGACGCGGCCTCGGGACGGTCGCCGTAGGCACGCGAGAGACAGCTGATGATCTCGAAGGAGGCGACGGTGACGGGCGTGATGGGGGCCTCGCTGGCGCCGGCGATCATCACATCGGCCTCACCGTGGCGGATGGCCTCGAAGGCATGGCCGACGGCGTCGATGCCGCCGATGCAGCCCGTCGACAGGGTGACGCAGGGGCCCTGCGCGGCCAGGAGTGCGGAGAGCACGACACCGGGCGTGTTGGACATGGATGCCAGATACAGCCCGCGGCCGGCCAGGGAGGGGTCGATGGGCTTGCGCCCCCGGTCGGTGACGGCGAGAAACTCCTCCTCCATCTTCGGGGTTCCGCAAATGGCCGTCGACAGCGATATTCCGGCACGCTCGGAAGCGTACTTCCCGGGTTCGAGACCGGCGTCGCCCAGTGCCTGAAGGGCGGCCGCGACCGCGAATTGGGAAAACCTGTCGAGACGTTGCACCTCGGGCGGCAGCGCCGGTATGTGGTCCTCGAAGTCCGGGACCTCCGCGATCGCGTCGGAGATGAATTCGAAGGAACCGAAGAGATCCGAAACCGTGATCTCGGAGAGGGATTTGGTGACGCTCTTTCCTGCTGACACGACGTCCCACAGGGCTTCTGTTCCAACGCCTGCCGGGCTGACCACTCCCAGCCCGGTGACCACAACTTCTCGCATATTCATCGCCTCTGTCCTGTCAGGGCCGTGACCAGCCCCCGTGTGACGGTCTGTTTCGGCACGAGTCCGGACTGCTCCATCGCAGCGCGGCAGTCGGCAGGGTCCCGGAGCCCACCGTGAGGGGTGTTCACCAGCAGGCTGAGATCGAGCATCGCGCGGGGCAGCGGCGGACCGCCGGGCCCGGCCCGCATGATGTCCGCGAACAGCAGCGTTCCGCCCGGGCGCAGCATCCGGGCGCAGCCGTCGATCATCCGGGCGGTCTCGCGCGGCCCCGCGAACCTTCCGGCGTGGGCCATCACGACGGTGTCGAACGTGCCGTCGGGAAACGGCTGCCGCGGCCCGAAGTCGCCCGGGACGAAGCTGAACCGGCCGGCCGCCGCCGGGCTCTGCGACGCATGGCGCCGGGCGACCTCCAGCAGCCCCGGCACGTCATGCGCGGTCACCTCGGCGGCCGGGTCGGCGGCGGCGAGCGCGATGCCCCACTCGCCGCTGCCCGCGGTGTAGTCGAGAACCCGTCCGGCGGGCCGCAGTCCGAGGTCCGCCACCACGGCGGCGGCCATCGGCGCGGCCAGCGGGAAGGCTCCGGCGAACATGCCGGGGTGGCGGCCGCGTTCGCCGGGAGGCCCGAGCCGCGACCCGCGGGCGCCAGTGCGCACCGCGTCGGTGAGACGGGCCCAGTTGTCCCACTGGTCCAGCACCTCGGTGAAGTGGTCACCGAGATCTCCCGGCCTCCCCGGGACCAGGTACTCCTCGGCCAGTGGTGTCAGCCGGCGCCCGGTGGCCTCGTCCCCGGCGACGAGGTCGAGATCCGCCAGGGCGTTCAGCAGCCGGGTGAGAGCGCCGGTGTCGCAGTCCAGCACCGACGCGAGCTCCCCGTCCGGCCGGGGGCCGCCGGCGAGTTCGGTGAACACGCCCAGTTCGACGGCCGTACCGAGCACCCGTGCGCGGGCGAAGCCGAAGTTCAACGCGAGCAGGGGTCCCGGATCCGGACGGCGCCCGGCATCGGGGTGAGCCGCGTCGGTTCCCTGCGCTCCGCCGGAAGCCGTGGGGCTTCCCTGGACGCCGCGCTGAGTGTCGCGTGTCACCGACCGCCCCTACTTCGTCGCCACGACGAGACCGGAGAGCAACGAGATGTTGCTGGTCTCCACCGAGCTGAAGCCGGCCTCCTTGACCCAGCCGATGATGTCCTCGTCGTCCCGGACCTCGCCCTCCTCGGTGTTGACGAGGAGGATCAGGCCGAACATGTACGGGAACAAACCGGTGGCCAGCGACGGCATGTGCGCGTGCACCAGCAGCCGCCCGCCTTCGGGCAGATGGTCGTAGATACGCTTGATCAGGTGCGAGGCGCGCTCGGGGCCGTAGCCGTCGAGCACGTGGGACAGCAGCACCGTGGAGCTCTCGGGCCACGTGTCGTTCATGATGTCCGCGGGGTGCGGCGTGACCTGATCGCCGATACCGGCGTCCGCGACGTTCGTGCGGACGAGGTCGATGACCGCCGGGTAGTCGAGCGACGTCACCTTGAGGCCGGGATTGTGGCGGGCCAGTGCGATGGAGTAGTCGCCGGAGCCGCAGCCCAGGTCGATGATGTGGTCGACGCCCTCCAGCGGGGCGGCCTTGGCCAGCTTGTCGGCCTGCAGACGCGAACTGACGCGCATGGCCTGGATCAGCCGCGCGGTGCCCTCGCGGCCCTCGCCCGCAGCCGCGCCCTGGTCGCGGTATCCCTGCTTCAGCACGCGCTGGTTCAGGGAGGCGTTCTCCCGCACCGCGTCGGCGAGCTTGTCGAAGTGCGCGAAGTGCTTGTTCTGGTGCTCGGCGAAACCTCCCATGTACTCGGGCCGGCCGGCCACCAGATAGCGGGAGGTCTCGGCGGTGTTCGTGTACGCCTCGCCGTCACGCCGGACGAGGTCGAGACCGGTGAGCGCAACCAGCAGGGCGCGGGTCGGGCGCTGCTCGAGACCGAGACGGTCGGCGAGCTCGCCGATCGTGAGCGGGCCCTTCTCCAGGTTCTCGAAGACGCCGAGGTCGAGGGCGGTGAACACGGCCTTGGACTGCAGGTAGGCGGTCAGGATGCCGTGGACCCGCGAGGAGTCCTCAGCGGTGCCAGCCACCGGCGTCACGGGGACGGATGCGGTCGTCACTTGCCCTCCTGGGAGCTCGCGTACTCGGGAAGCTGCGTGTACTCGTACGGGTCGTCGGAGAGGAAGAAGTTCCGGACCGGCGGCCGCTCGCAGGGCGCGACGACCAGGAACCGGCAGGACTGGTCCGGGCCGGTGACAAAGCCGTGCGGCTCGTTCCGGGGAATGAACACGGCGTCCCCGGGGCCCACCTGCTCGGTACGGCTCTCGCCCGGCATCACAAGGCCCATCGAGCCCTCGATGACATAAATTTCGTGCTCCCACTCGTGGTAATGCGGCGGAGTGGAACCGTTGGGTGCGAGCTCGAATTCCGTGAGGACGAACCGGTCCGCGCCGTCCGGGGTGTCGATGAGCTTGCGGTGCAGCGCCTCTTTCGCTCCCGGTTCCCTGACGACTTCCGCTTTCACGTCCGTCCTGTGGACCTTCTTCATCGAATTCCCTTCGCCATCTGCACTCGTGATCTCGTGCCTGACGCATTCGAAACTAGACGCGGTTCGACGGGTTTTCGATGGGCACACCTCCCGGCCGGCCCGTGGCATCTGCCCGTGGTGGGCAGGGATGTCCGCCCAGGTGTCCGGGACATGTGCCCAAGGCGCAAGCGAGGGTCGCCGCCCGGCCGGGGCAACCGGAATCCGCGGAGCGGCTCCGGGGAGCGGCTCCGGGGAGGACGCACGAGACGCCGATGGCACCGGCTGCGCATCGCCGTGGCTCCCGGCGGCTTCCCCCGCGGATGGCCGCGGTCCGCGCCGTGGTTGGGGGCGTCGTGGAAGCGTCTGCCCGCACGGCGGGGTCCTCGTCTGCCGGTTTCACTGCGGACGGCGTCACCCCGTGCTGGGTGGACGAGTTCGGTACCGTGGCGCCGTCGAGTGGCGGAAGGCCTCGGGCTCGCAGGGGCGGCAACGATGCCGGCAAGAACTGACACCGCAGCGCCGACCGTGCCCCACCGCTCTGGGCAGGCAGTACGCGGGAGGCAACGGCAGCACAGTCTGTCCGTCTGTTGACCGGGTTAGTGTGTGGAGGTGGGTACCGAACGCGTGCACACCGCGATCCAACTGCCTGAGGGATCCTGGTGGGACTGGGAAGTCATCGTCTGTCGCTGCCGCCAGGCCAGGCGGCCGAGATGGCAGCACGCCTCCGCGAGGCGGTTGTCGCCCGGGGCGTCCGCAAGGAGGGGTGACCGGCGTCCGGGCCGTTCCCAGCCGACCGCGCACTTCACGATCTTGCTGGCCGGGACCGGTCGGCCCTTGGATGCGGCCACCGTTGATCATCGGTGTGTGAAGACAAACGATCACGCGATGGCCGTCGCGGGGAAAGCATCAGCCAAGCTGATCGCTGCGTCGGGCGCGGCTGCTAGCGTCTGAGAGCGTGAACGACAGCGTGTACGTGGGCAATGCGGGGAAGGACGCGGCACTGGACCGGGGATGGCTCCTGGGGCACTTCAAAAGTGCTGACGACCCCCGCCACAGTACGGACATCAAGATCAAATGGGGCGTCCACCCGCGCGGTGACAAGCGCATGCACTGGGTGAACGGCGAGGTCAGAACGGCTCTTCTCGTCCTCGTCAGCGGGCGCTTCAGGGTCGAACTTCCCGATCGGAGCGTGCTGCTGAAAGAGCAGGGCGATTACGTGGTCTGGGGACGCGGTGTCGGCCACTCATGGTGTGCGGAAGAAGAATCGGTCGTGCTGACGGTTCGGTGGCCGTCCATACCCGGCTACGCGACCCCGTAGGCACGAGACCGGGAGTCGCTTCCCCTTCGATCTCGCCTCGTCGCCGCTCTCCTGGTCTACGAAGGTGCTTCCATGACGGATGACGAGGTGGTCGAGGCAGTCCGCGATCGTGCCGCAGCGGCGAATCTGCCGGCCCCGGAAACTCCCGCGGCGGTTCGGGAAGCCTCCCAGCCCGACCCCGTCCCGCGCACCGCGGTGTGCTCGTCCAGCGGCGCACGGGCCTGGCCCTAGGACAGCCGGGCCGGCCCGGTGTCGGGGCAGACACCGCGGGGGCTGACGACCTCGCCCGGCCCGGGGCGGCGGTGGGTGACGAACACCGGCCGCCGCGGCTCGGCCCGGGCGTCGGCTGCCGGTCCGCACGGGGCCGACGAGACGTGTTCCGCCGTCGGCACCCGCGCTGCCCTCAACTCCGTACGGGCTCAAGGTGCGGGCGTTTGGCCGTGCGGGCATCGCCTGTTGAGCGGCCGCGCAGGCGTCTGCCCAGCCACGGGCCGAGGAAGGTGCCGGCCCAGCGCAGTTCGGCGGTGATGGTGCTCCATCCCGTGGGCCAGGGAGTTTCGGGAGGGGGCAAGGGGTGCGTCCACGTGTCGTCGCTGCCGGGCAGGGCGAGGGCGTGGGCCATGGCGGCAGCGATCCGCTGGTGGCCGAGCGGGCCGGCGTGGAGTCGGTCCGGGCTCCACAGGCGGGGGTCGGTGACCACGGGATGACGGCTGGTCTCGGCGACGATCACGCCGTGGCGTCGGGCCGCTCGGCGGATACGGTCGTTCAGAGCCGTGACGCGGGAACTCAGCGGCCGGGCAAGCGGGGTGACACGCGCGATGTCGGGGAAAGTGAGGGTGGCGACGCGGGCTCCCTGAGCGGTGAGTGCGGCGAACATCGCCTCGAGGTGGCCGGCGACCTCATCGGCGTCGAACCGCGGCCGCAGCAGGTCGTTGACCCCGGCGACCACGGTGGCCAGGTCGGCGCGCAGGGCAAGGGCGGGAGCGAGCTGCTCGGCGCGTACCTGGTGGGCCAGGCGTCCTCGTACGCCCAGATTGGCGTATCTCAGACCGGCGTGATGCTCTGCGAGGTGTTCGGCGAGCCGGTCGGCCCATCCACGCAGTCCGACGGTGTCGTCGCCGTCACCGAGTCCCTCCGTCTGACTGTCGCCCAGGGCGACATAGCGCAGGTCGGCGCGGGGTAGGTCGGCGCGGCGCAGATCGGCGCGGGGCAGGTCGTGCGGCTCATCGCCGGGCATGGATGCCTTCTCTCTCCCGCAGGATGGTGACCGTACGTACGCACCAGTCGTGGTTGCCCCGCTCGAAGGCGAGGCCGCGCAGGCAGGTCAGGTAGGGGCCGATGCGCTCGCCGTGGCGCAGGAACTCCTCTTCGGTGCGCTCCCCCCGCATGGTGTGCAGCAACTTGGTGAACACCTCGACCTTGGCCTGTGCCATGGCGGCGCGTTCGGTGAGCTGACCGATCAGCGTCCGGGTGTCGACGTGGTCGGCGGCCTGGACTTTGACGACGAGGTCGTCGCGCAGGAACGACGGCTTGGCGGCGGTGCCGGTGAAGTGGTCCAGCTCGGCCAGGCCTGCGTCGGTGACCTTGAACAGGCGCTTGTTGGGCCGGGTGTCCTGGACCACTTCACGGCCCGTGATCAGCCCGTCCTTCTCCAGCCGGGTCAGCTCGGCGTACACCTGCTGGGGCTGGGCGTGCCAGAAGTTGGCCACCCCGAGGTCGAACGCCTTGACCAGCTGGTACCCGCTCAGCTCCTCGTCGAGCAGTGCCGCCAGAACCGCGTGCCGCAGCGCCATCGGGTCGCTTCCTCCTTCTTGCGTCCGCTCACGAACACCTTCATGATACTCATGAATCTGACTAGTCACATTCATGAGTATGGAGGGGTACGTCATGACCACAGCCGATCGCTTCCGCGCCGCCGTCGAGAGCCGTGATCTCACAGCCCTGGAGGACCTGTTCACCGACGACATCCGCCTCTACAGCCCCGTGAAGTTCACGCCCTTCGAGGGCAGGCCCATGGTGCTGGGCCTCTTCGGGGTCCTCCTGCGCACCTTCGAGGACTTCCGCTATGTCGGCGGTTTCGCCGGCACAGCCGAGACGAGCGCCGACGGCACCACCTCTCCCTCGGAGGTGCTCCTGTTCCGGGCCACCGTCAACGGCAAGCAGATCCACGGCATCGACCTGCTGCACTTCCACAGCGACGGCCGGATCAAGGAGTTCACGGTCATGGTCCGCCCGCAGTCGGCCGTCCACGCCTTGGGCGAGGCGGTCCTCGCCGGCCTGATCGACGACGGCCTGGTCCCCGCGCCCGCGGTCCCCGCAGGGCGGCAATCGGCGTAGGGGCGGGCCGAGTCGACCGCGTAGGGGCAGGGTACGGGGAACGGCCGAGCCGGCCCACAAGGCTCATTCCGGACCCGGCGTGGCCCGGCCCGGGCCGGCGGCATTGATGCCGCCGGCCCACGCTGGCGCACAACGCCTCCGCGGAACGGATCGTCGACGAGGCGCTGAAGTACCGGCCGATCGCGTCGTGAGACGCGAACGCCCTTTGCCGCGGGCTCTGGTGCCAGTGGTCGGAGGTGGCGGAACACAATGACGTCGACCTCGTCCGCGAACAGAACTAGCCTTGCCTGCCATGACCACTCTGGAGAAGATCCGTGACGTTTCCGTCCTGATGTGCGCCTCCGAGGGCGAGACGATTCGCAGCGAACGCGACGTCCTGGATCTCGTCGGCAATGCCGCGTACCAGGGTGTCCAGTGGGTCGTCGTCCCCGCGGGACGATTCGACGAGGCGTTCTTCCTTCTGCGCACGCGCGTCGCCGGCGACATTATCCAGAAGTTCGTCAACTACCGTGTGGGGCTGGCGGTTCTCGGCGACATCTCCCGGCATACGGAGGCGAGTTCCGCGCTGCGGGACTTCGTGCGTGAGTGCAACCGCGGCCGGCAGACGTGGTTTCTGGCCGACATCGAGGAGCTGCGGGAGCGGCTCTGACACGGACGGGCTTGATCCAGGGCTTCATCGCCCGCCGGAGAACCGGTGCGGCATGCTGCGGACCGGGGTGGAGGTGGGCGGCAGCTCACTACGACCGGGCCGGTCGGGGGGCGTTGGGAAATGTGTCGCGCCGGGTGAATCCCGCGCCGTAGCCTCCCGGAATGGGATCTCTGGTACGACACATCACGATCGACAGCGCCGACGCCTACCAACTGGGCGCTTTCTGGGCCGAGGTGCTCGACGGCACGGTCCATGAGGACGACAAGCCGGGTGACGAGGAAGTACTGGTCGCCGGCGCGGGCGGGACGCTGTTGTTCGTGACCGTTCCCGAGCGGAAGGCGGCCAAGAACCGGGTCCATCTGGATCTCCAGCCACAGGACCGCACCCGTGACGAGGAGGTCGGCCGCCTGCTGGCACTCGGCGCGACGCTGGTGGGCGACCACCGCGTCCCGGACGGACGGGGCTGGGTGACGCTGGCGGACCCGGAAGGCAATGAGTTCTGCGTGGAGCGCAGTGCGGCGGAGCTGGCGGGATGAGGGACCGGACGGTCCCACACCGCCCGCCGTCGTCATCGACTACTCCGACGAGGCCATCGCGCCGTGCCTGACGTTCCGCGGTGAACCGGTCCGCGCCTGCGTGTCGGAGTGGGCGTGGTCAGGGGTGCTCGGGCTGCTGTGGATTCGACATGTCCGCTCCTTCACGAGAAGAAAGGCGTGCACACCACCGCGTGCCCGGGGCGCCGGGGGGCGAACCGGCCGTACCCGGAATCGGCCGGCAGGGCAGGTAGCGTCCGGAGATCCGGGTAGCCGCAGCGGTATGAACGGAACCAACCCCCTGGCAGTCGTCACCGGTGCTTCCAGCGGCATCGGTTTCGAACTGGCCAAGCAATTCGCACGGCACGGCTACGACCTGGTGATCGCCGCCGAGGACGCCGCTCTCGACTCCGCCGCCGTCACTCTTCGTGATCAGGGGACCGATGTCCGTACGGTGCGGGTGGACCTCGCCACGTACGACGGAGTGGAGACCCTGTGGGGCGCGCTCTCTGCCGCGAGCCGGCCCGTGGACGCTCTGGTGCTCAACGCGGGAGTGGGACGGGGCGGAGCGTTCCTGGAAACCGACCTCGCCGACGAGGCCCGCATCATCGACCTCAACATCACGTCGACCGTGCACCTCGCCAAACGCGTCCTGCCCGGCATGGTCGCCCGTGACCGGGGACGCGTACTCATCACCTCCTCGATCGCTGCGACGACGCCCGGCTCGTTCCAGTCGGTCTACAACGCGTCCAAGTCCTTCCTGCAGTCCTTCGCCCAAGCCCTGCAGAACGAGTTGAAGGACAGCGCCGTGACGGTGACCTCCCTGATGCCCGGCCCCACGGAGACGAACTTCTTCAGGCGCGCGGAGATGCTGGACACGAAGGTCGGGCGCGCCAAGAAGGACGACGCGGCCCAGGTCGCCGAGCAGGGGTACGACGCGCTCATGGCCGGCAGGCCCAAGCTGGTGGCGGGTTCACTGAAGACCAAGGCCCAGGGCGTCGCCAACCGCGTCCTCCCCGACCGGGTGAAGGCCGCCGGCCATCGGCGCATGGCGGAGCCCCGTCGCGGCCGCTGACGTCGTCACGCGAGGCTCGGCCGGCTGTCGGCGGGACTGACGGCTTGCGCCCCCGCTCCCCGTCGCCCGGTGGGGGCGGGCTGGTGGCCGGCCGCGCGGGTGGCCGATCGGGGTGTGCGTCAGTCCGGGTGTCACGGCAGGCTGGGAGTGTGAGCAACCACGTGGGTACCCCGATCGTCGTCACCGGCGTCATCCCCGGCGACCCGCCGTTCCGGGTCGTCCAGCTGTACGGCGAGCCGGCAGGCATCGCGCACGACATGCTGGACGTGATCCGGCTGGCGCATGAGGCAGGGCTGAAGCCTGTGGATCTCGACGACCCGGCAGTGGTGAGGTGGGTGGGCGGCGGGAAGTACCACTGGACCCCTTGACTGGACACCCCGTGACTGGACCCGGTGATCGCTTGAAATCCGTGTCCGCTGTCGGCGGGTCGCCAGCAGCGCGGGGCGAATCACCACGGCACCGCAGCCGCGCTGCACCACTGCACGGCAGCACAAAAGCGACCCACGAAACGGGCTCCCTGCGCCGGCATTGTCCGGATCAGGTAATAGGGGTCGTCTTCCGGTCTCCCCGACCTTCAGACCTCTCAGCCCGACCGTCGACGTCGGCCCCGGCGGAATCACTCCGCCAAAGTCGGCTACTCCGGTCGAACTCCCTCGCTCGCTTCGTAGGTCTAACAAACAGACTACCCCGCACAGCGCCCGGCAAAAGCCCTCGAAGCATGATTTTTTGCCCCTGGCACGGGCCCCACTCGGGGCCTCACCGCCCTGTCCGGGATGTCACGCCTGTCACTGACAACATGCGATCGGCCGCGTACGAAGCGCATCCGGGATACGGCGGACGGGCCCGCTCGGGTGCTCTGCGCTCCGGGCGGGCCCTCCGTACGGTGTCGGTTCAGAAGATGCAGCGGTGCGGCGAGCCGTTGCCCGACAGGTGTTCGTCCCATACCCAGCCGGCTCCGGGCACGTAGGACCACGTGTTGCCGTACTCGTTGACGATGAAGCACCTCACCTCGACGGTCGCGCTCTGCCGGTAGGTCTCCAGGCGGTAGCACTCGCCGTAAGGGCCCGTACGCAGCGGGGCATCACGCAAAGCGGTGTGGGCCGTGGTGTACGGGTTGTCGGCGCGAGTGGGAGCCGCCTGACTGCACCGGTCCGCGGTGGCCGCGGCGGCCGTGGTGACCGCCGTGGCGTTGATCGTGACCGCGGCGGCCGACATGGCGAGCGCTGCCGCGGTGATACGGAATCGGGCCATCGGGATAGGGGACATGGTGGTTGCCTCCTGGTCGCCTGCTGGACGCGTTGCTGCGCCGCTCCCTCCGCCGCTCGGGGCAGTGGCGTGGCGGCGCCGGGACACCGTTGCATGCGCCCGTTGCCGTTCGGGAGGCTCTTCCCTGTCCGGGACGTGTCCCGGACAGGGAAGGCCCCGGGACCCGCAGTTGGTGTCACCACGTCGGCGTCCACGAACGAACACGCCCCTGACCGCCCCTGCCGCGGCGTTCGTGGCCGCGCGCGGCTCACACGGTGCGGGCGATCCACCGCCGGAGTGCGGTGTGGATGGAGTCGTCCAGCGTGCACAGGGCGTCGATGGCGTCGAGGTCGCCCGGCAGCGGAGCGATGCCGGCCATGGTGAGCGCGGCATGCAGGTCGAGCCGGCGACGGTCCTCCGGCTCCAGCGGCATGGGGACGCGCCGACAGGGGTTCGGGGCGGGCAGGAAGTAGTCGCCGGACTCCGGGGTGCCGTGGGGCGTGTGCGTCGTCTGGGAGTGGTCGTCGATGACGGCGCCGGGAAAGCGGTACGGGTCGAACACCGCCTGCGGCGCCGTGGTGTGCGGAAATGCGTGTCCGGTCATGGGTGTCTCCTCAGTTGTCGGTCAACTGGGTGTGAGGACAGCCCGGCGGCCAACGGCGGTTGCGGTATACGTCCTTTGCCACCCGAATGCCCCCTATGACATCTCGTCACATGAGCGATGAACCGACAGGCGGAGGAACAGCGGCGGACAGGCCGGGGCTCATGTCCGACGCCACCACGGCCCTGACGCCGTGTACCCGCCGGATTCGCAGATGATCTCCGAGGTGCTGGTGGGGGCGCCCCCGAGACCGACATCCCTGCCGACGACCCGGTGCTCGCCTTGCCTTCGGCGGTCCCGGTTCAGGCGCCCGGTGACGGCTGCCGGCACAAGGAGCGGCGTTCCCTGCCGTCCCAGGCGGACCAGCCGAAGTCGGCGGGCGAGAGAGAGCCGCCCGCCAACTCGGCGCGGCCCGCGGCCCGGTAGGCCCACACCGCCGCGAGGTACGGGTGGTAGGCGTTGTGAACCTCCGCAGAGGACCAGGCCGCTCCCGCGGCGACCGCGCGGCGCAATGCGCGCAGTTGCTCGAACAGTGTCTGGGCCGCTCCGGCGACCTATGCGCTCGCGTCGACGAACAGTCGTTCCCGTACCTCGTGCACTCCGGCGTCGATCAGCGCCGCGCTGCTGTCGGCCTCCAGGTCGGCATCGGGGTCAAGGCCTTGCGCCAGCCGGCGCAGCCGGCTGTGGGCGGTACCGGCGGCAGCGATGAACTCGATGTACACCTCGCGCCGTCGCGCGGCCAGGCCACGATCGTCCTCGTGCCGCGTGCGCAGGCGATCGGCCAGGACGGTGCCGGACATCGCGACCGTGGCACCGCCGAGTGTTGCGACCAACGTCCCCCAGTCCACACCTGTCCCCTCCCCCGGGCAGCCGTCCCGGCACCGTAACAGTCCGCCGCCCGCGCCCACGCTCATGGCAGCGGATGCCGGAGAGCGACGCCGCTCACAGTCGGTACCGCGGGGAGGGGCACCGTGGCCGCGACCCCGTCCGCCGGCCGGCTGGTGGTGGTGGTGGCAACACCAGGCTCAGCGCACACTCCCCACGGCGTACACCAACTGCGACGATCGTGCCATGAACCGACGCACCACCTTGATCACCGGCGCGACGCAGGGTCTGGGCCGCGGTATCGCGCTCGACCTCGCCTCGCGCGGCGGCACGCTCCTGCTCCACGGCCGCGACCGCACCCGCCTCGACGCCGTCGCCGCCGAGGTCCGCGCCTCCGGCTCCGGTGCCACCGTACGCACCTATCTCGCGGATCTGTCCGACATCGACCAAGTGCACACGATGGCAGCCCAGATCCGTGCGGCGGAGCCACGGCTCGACGCGCTCGTCAACAACGCCGTTGCCGGTGGCGGCTCCCAGCCCTTGCGGCGGGAGCTGAGCAGGCAAGGGCACGAGCTGCGGTTCGCCGTGAACCACCTCGCCCCGTACGCCCTCACCCGTGCCCTGCTGCCGCTGCTCACCGCGTCCGCACCCGCCCGCGTGGTGAATGTGGCATCGATCGGGCAGGAGGCCGTCGACTTCGACGACGTCATGCTGGAGCAGGACTACGAGGGACTGCGCGCGTACTGCCGGAGCAAGCTCGCGCTGATCATGGCGAGTTTCGAGCTGGCGGCGGAACTCGACGGCAGCGGCGTCACGGTGAACACGCTGCACCCGGCCCATCTGATGGACACCGAGGGAGTACGCGCGTACGGACTCACACCGGCGACGAGCATTGACGAGGGCGTACGCCCGACGGTGCGGCTGATCACCGATCCGGTACTGGAGACCACGACCGGCCGCTATTTCGACCAGTTCACGGACACGCGCGCGCACGAGCAGGCGTACGACACCGCCGCCCGCCGACGCCTCATGGAACTGACGCGGCGTCTGGTCGCGGGACCTCAGGTTGCGTTGTCGTAGTCGGGGGGCCGCCCCCATGCTCTGCTCGTTGGACTGGATGCGTTCCTCGTCGGGATCGGCGAAGAGCATCGCACCTGCGGCCGCCGCCATCCGCCGCCATCGCTGTCGTCAGTGGGCCTTCCGGGCGGAACGGCGCGACCTCGGGGCGGCGGCATGTGGGGCACTGTCGCCGGCTCATGAGGCGAACCAACTGGAACCAGCGACGGCGCGCACGATCGGGCGCGCCGTCGCTGGTTCGTCGCTCGGTCTGTCAGAAGGCGTGTGGGCCGAAGCGGCCCCAGGCAACGACGGCGACCAGGGCGAGCAGGATCACGTTCATGACGAGAGCCTGGTTCTCCTTGCGGCGGGCGTGCACGGTCATGGCGCCGATCATCATCAGGATCAGCCCGGTGGCGGCCAGCGGGACGAGGACGGGGGCGATGTCCAGCAGGGCGGGGAGGACCAGGCCGATCGCGGCGAGTACCTCGGCGAGGCCGATCAGCTTGATCATGCCGGGGGAGAACTGCTGGGCCCAGGCCATGTTGGGGCCAGCGGCCAGCTTCTCCTTCGGCTGGAGCAGCTTTGCCGCGCCAGCGCCGAGGAAGAGGACGGCCAGCACGCTGGCGGTGATCCACAGGACGGCGTTCATGTTCTTTTCCTGACTGTTCGGCGCGCGATGGCGCGCTTCATGGGGTGGGCGTGGTGGTGGTCAGTGATGGGCTCGCGGAGTGGTGTGGCGCGGGCTTGGGCGAGCATGCGGCCGGAGCCTTAAGGCCGGGAAGCGGTCGAGCATCGCCCGCTAGTGGGCGGCGCCGGTGTTGGCGCCGAACAGCTCGGTGCCGGGCTGTATGCGCAAGCCTTCGGCCAGTGGCCCGGCCACGACCGGGTCGAAGCCGAGGCCCTCGACCACGGCCACGGCCACGGTGAGGTCGTCCGGGTCGTCTCCGGCGATCGCGATCGCCTTGCGATCGGGGGCTCCGGACGGGCGGGCGCCTTCTTCAAGATCGTGACAACCCAGCTCCTTGGCCTCCTCGTCGGTGTCGGCAACGAATCCGGGCGAGTGCAACCCCACGGGGTGGGGGTGCTTGCCGAACTGGTCGGCGGCCCGCCGGTACAGGTCGATGTAGGGACCGAAGCGCTGGGGGGAGCCGCCGATGATCGCGAGCATGAGCGGCAGGCCGTGCCGTGCGGTGCGCACGACCGACTGCGTAGCCGAACAGCGGCAAGGACTCGGTGAACGAGCCCCGGCCCGAGATCGCCTGGGCGCGGCCGTTGGAGATCGCGTCCACGGTGGCGAAGCACTGGCAGACGCGCACCGGGTCGTCGGAGCTCAGTACGGTCATGCCGGAGGCGAGCTTGATGCGCGAGGTGCGGGCGGCGATCCCGGCCAGGGCGGTCTCCGGGGTGGAGATCGAGTACTCCGGGCGGTGGCGTTCCCCGACGGCGACGACATCGATGCCGAGCCCGGCCTCTTCGACGACCTGCCGGATCGCGGCGGCGTGGGAGACCGGCGCGCCGGAGTCGTCCGCCGGGATGTCGCAGAAGGTGTCCAGGCCCAGTGCGAGACCTTCCATGGTGTTCACCTCCCCGATGATTGACGTGTCAATGTTTGCGAGTCAACTATGGGCCGATATGATTGACACGTCAAGCACGAGGGGATGTGACCATGCCGGGACGGAAGCTGCCCACCCGCGAGGAACTCCGCATCTGGCGGGAATTCGTCGAGACCACCGAGGCACTGCGCACGATCCTTACCACCCGCTTGCAGGACAACACCGGCCTGTCCCCGGGCGACTACACCATCCTGCTCGCGCTGAGCGAGGCCGAACAGGGCCGACTCCGCTCCTCCGACCTGGCCGTGGTGATCGGCTGGGAACGCAGCCGCCTGTCCCACCACCTGGGCCGCATGGAACGACGGGGGCTGATCCTTCGCGAGAAAAGCGCCACCGACAGCCGCGGCGCGGACATCCTCCTGACGCCCGCCGGCGCCAAGGCGTTCAATGCGGCGACCGTCCCGCAACTGCGCGCCGTCCGCGAGCTGTTCATCGACGCCCTGTCCCCCGAACAGCTCGCCGCCGCAGGCGAGATCGCCGCAGCCCTCAACACCCACCTCCGCCTGCGCCGCCCGAACACACATGCCCCCCAGCGAAACCCGGGCACCGAACCGCCGACCGCTGACGCCGGTTGAGCATGGAGGCATGAGCGATGAAGCGGAACCTGCGCGGCGCGACGTGTTCGCGGCCTAGATCTGCCACGGCGGCCGGGGCCAGATCCGCCAGGCGTACCGCGGTCGCCGGCGCAGATTGGACTTTCGGCAGTGGTCGGACGGCGCCCGATGTCCGTACCGTCACCTCCGTGGACAGCACAATGATCAACGGTGAGGCTGCGACCGGAACCCCTGTTTTACGGCGGGCACTTGATCCTGGAACCATTGTCACAGCGGCTACCGCGGTGGCCGCCGGTCTGAGCGTGATGAACCTCTGGTGGGCTGTCCCGACTGCCATCGCCGCGTTCCTGGCAGGACGACGGCCTGGGCGGACTGCGCCGACAGCGCTCGCCCTGGTCGCGATTCTCGCGGCCAGCGTGGTGGCCTTGTCCGTCGTTCCTGCTTGGCTCCCCCTGGCCAGCCGCTTTGTGACAGTGGTGGTCGCAGCCACGATGCTGCCCTGGTTCGCGGGCCGGTTCTGGTGCCAGTATCAGCAGCTTGTCCGGGCCGGGTGGGAGCGCGCCGATCAGCTGCAACGCGAGCACCAACTGATCGCTGATCAAGCCCGGCTGCGCGAGCGGGCACGTATCGCCCAGGACATGCACGACGTACTCGGCCATGACCTCAGCCTGATCGCCCTGTCGGCCGGCGCACTCAAACTCGCGCCGGACCTTGAAGAACACCACCAAAGGGCCGCAGGAGACATCCGAGCCAGAGCCGCGGCCGCGGTGGAGCGTCTCGGCGAGGTGATCGGTGTCCTGCGTGAGGAGACCGACACAACGCCGATGGACCCCAACAACTCCAGCCTCACGAGTCTGACCTCCGAGGCTTCCGCGGCCGGCCTCACGGTGGAGTTGCGCATCAACGGCGAGGCGGACGACCTGCCGCCCGTGGTCAAACGGGCGGCTCACCGGGTCGTGCAGGAAGCTCTGACCAACGTTGCCAAGCACGCGTCCGGCGCGACCGCGACTGTCCACGTGACGCATGCGGCAGCAGAAACACAGGTCGTCGTGGAGAACGGCCCGCCATCGTCTGCGTCCAACCAGCGGCCCCGGCCTCGGAGCGGAGGGCGTGGCCTTATCGGTCTCGAAGAACGTATGCGGTTGACCGGCGGTTCGTTCGACCACGGCCCGCGCGACGGAGGCTACGCAGTCGTCGCGCGTATCCCGCACACACCCTCGCCGCCGCCAGCGCCGCTCTCGCCCTCAGCCGCTCGCGGTGACGAGTTGCCGCAGGAACACCGCCGCGCTCGGCGCCGGGTCGGCCGGGCCCTGGTCGCCGCGGTCATGGTGCCCCTCGTAACGGGAGCTTTGTTGAGCGGAGCTCTCACGGGCTGGGAGATGATGTCGGCGTCACAGTCGGTCCTGGACCCACGCGACTATGCCCGCCTGCATGTGGGGCAAGTTCGTTCCGAGGTGGAGCGTTTCCTGCCGGACCGCCAGACGAACTATCGACCGCTGACTGCCGAGCCGACGGGAGACGGCATAACGTGCGAGTACTACACGATGACGGCCGACCGGTTCGACGACCGGTCAGGCGACGCCTACCAGCTCTGCTTCCGGAAGGACACCCTGGTGTCCCTGGACACGATCACCCCGTGAGCGACCGATGATCCGGGTGCTGATCGCCGACGACGAGCCGATGATCCGCGCAGGGGTACGCGCAGTCCTGGCCACGGATCCGGATATCGAAGTCGTCGCCGAGGCCGTCGACGGGCACGACGCCGTGGAACTGGTCCAACGCCATCGTCCCGCGGTGGCGGTACTCGATATCCGCATGCCAGGGCTCAACGGCATCGACGCCGCCGCGGAAATCCGCAACACAGTGCCGACCACGAGCATCATCATGCTGACGACCTTCGGCGAGGACGACTACATCCTCAAGGCGCTCGGCGGTGGTGCAGCAGGCTTCCTGATCAAGTCGGGCGAGCCAGAGGAACTGATCACCGGAGTCCGTGCGGTGGCCGAAGGCGCCGCCTACCTGTCACCGAAGGTCGCGGCCCGGGTCATCGCGCACCTCGCCGCTACGGGCGCGGGCACCCTGGCCGGTCGGCGCTCCGCCGCCCGCCACCAGGTCAACGCCCTCACCGCTCGGGAAAGAGAGGTACTGGCCTTCCTCGGAAGCGGCCTGTCCAACGGGCAGATCGCCCGGCGGCTCCATGTGGTGGAGGGAACGGTCAAAGCCCACGTGAGCTCCATCCTGGCGAGGCTGGGCGTCGACAACCGGGCCGCTGCCGCGGTGGTGGCCCACGAGGCCGGGATCATTCCGCCGCAACCTTCCCAGCCGTGATGCCGCCCCCTGGGCAAGGGGCATGAACGCGAGCAGCACCGCCGCCACGACAGCGCCGCCGAGCGTCGCGCCGGCGAGCACATCGTGCGGGTAATGAACCCCCACCAGCACACGCAGCAGCGCGGCAGCCCCGGCCAGCGGCAGCGTGATCGCGGCGAGGCGGGGCCGCAGCACGGCGAGACCGACGGCCAGGCCGGCGGCCAGGGTGACGTGGTTGCTCGGGAACGACCAGTCCCCTGCTCCGGGGCATTCCGCGACATATTCGGCGCCTGCGCCTAACGCACGGCAAGGACGCTCCTCGTCCACGACGAGCTTCACCGCTTCGCTCACCGCATAGCCCGCGACGGTGCCGAGACCGGTCAGGACGGATCCGGCGACCTCCCGTGTGTCTTTGCGGCGGATTGCCGTCCACCACATCCAAACCAGCAACATTCCGAGGATCACCAAAGTGCCCTCGGTGGCCACTTCCAGGAGCGGGCCCAGCCACGACGGTGCATCCGCCACCGTCCCGGCCACCGACCGGTACGCGGACGCCGAAGCTCCACCCGTGACCTCGACAGCACCAGCCTGGCCCAGCCCACCGGGGGACAGCCAAGTGACAACTCCTGCTCCCACGCCCAGGACGGCCAACGCGCCGAGCAGCCGACCGGCTCGGACTTTCATTCGCGGTTCTCGTTCCATGAGGCCCGACCGTAGAAGCGGGAACAGCCGGGAACCCGAGCCGAACGGCAACACTGGCTCTTGACGATCGTCAGGGTTGACGGCTACGGGCACCTTCGTTCAGCGTCACCGGATACACACGGCGATCTTCAGCAAACCTTCGTTTTCTGAAGATCACCGGATGGGGGTCCGCGCACCCCTCCGGAGCCTTCAAAATGCCTGGGTCATTCAAGAACCCCGGACCACCGTTTTCTGACACGATTCGGGGTCAGTGACCCCCTGGAGCCACTCGGCTCACCCGAACTCCTCTTCGCCGAACCACGCGAGCGAGGCATCGGCTTCACCTCGCTCCACGAGAACCTCGACACCACCACCCCCGGCCGGCCGCCTCGTCTTCCACGTCTTCGCCGTCTTCGCCGCCCTCGCCGAGTTCATCCGTGAACTCATCGTCCAGGGCGCCGCGAGGGCCTGGCCGCCGCCCGCGCCCGCGGCCGGGTCGGCGGACGCCCCACCGTCGCCACCGAGGAAGTCATCCGCGCCGCCCGCGACCTCCTGCCCGACCCAGAAATGGGCGGCCACGGCCGGTGTGACCGAGGCCGAAGAACTGCGCACGGCCGACTGGCCAATGCCGCTGCTCCGCACGTCCGCGCCGCCCACCCCGACTGCTTCACCAACACCCCACCCAGGCATGAGCCTTACTGACGCCGCTGGCCAAGGACGCAGAACTCATTGCCTTCGGGGTCTGCCAGAACAACCCACGATTGATCACCCTGGCCAATATCAACACGCTGCGCGCCATGAGCCACCAGACGAGCCACCTCGGCGTCCTGGTCATCAGGCCTGAAGTCGAGGTGCAGTCGGCTCTTGGCCTTCTTGCTCTCATCAAGCCGGACGAAGTCCAACCCTGGCAGGCGATCCGGCTCCGGGCGGATCTCGAACTCCTCATCGGAGGAGTGGACAACAACCCAGCCAAGAGCCGTAGCCCACCACTGCCCCAAGGCAACCGGATCTACCGAGTGAACAATTACCTGTTCCCATTCCAAGGTCATCCGCCGAGCTTAGACCTGCCAGGGGTTCGCAGAACAGGCGCTCGGGCCTCCCTCATCGGGCTGAACCCGAGCGCCATTCCCCTCTCGGAGCCACCGCCACCCGCAGGTTCGGCGCACACCAGCGTTCTGATCCCGCGAACTCGCTGATTCCCGAGCACCCGAGCACCCGAGCACCCGAGCACCCGAGCCGGCCTAGGGTGTCCGGCACATCGTATGACCTGTGCGGATGTGGATGGTTGGCATGGTGGCCCCATCCGATGAACCGGCGGGGAGCCGGCTGCGTCGCCGGGCAGAGGGTCGGCGCAGGGCGGTCCGGTGCCTAGGGGCGGGCATAGGGCCGGGTCATGATCTCCATGTTGTGGCCGTCCGGGTCGTCGAAGTACGCGCCCCGGCCGCCGAAGAGGCGGTTGATCCGGCCGGGATCGGTGTGATCGGGGTCGGCGAAGTACGTGACCCCGACCGCGTCGAGGCGGGCGATCACGGCGTCGAACTGCTCATCGGGTACGAGGAACGCGTAGTGTTGCGACTGGATCGGCTCGTCGCGCAGCTCGTAGTAGTCGAGCGTCACGCCGTTGCCGAGGTCGACGGGCAGGAACGGCCCGAACGGTGCACCGACTTCCAGCCCGAGAATCGCGGCGATGAATTCGGCCGACAGGTGCCGGTCGCGGGCGTAGACGGCGGTGTGGTTGAGCTGGACGGTGGTAACGGGCAGCTCGTGCGGGTACTGCTTGTTCTGCGGCATGAGTGAGGGGTCTCCGAGTCCTGGGTGCCACTGTGTGAGGGGCGCCGTACGGGCGCCGGGAGTGGAAGACGCGGAGAGGGCAGGCGGGGCTCGTGCCCGCCTCGTGCTCACGCCGAGGCCGGGCGCCTCACTCGTGCATGGCCCATGGCCGACCCGGCAGTCACCTGGCCGACCTTAGTACCCGCACCATCCCCTCGGCAACGCCTGGCCGGCGCGGCAGCAATGTGCTTCCTGCGCCGCGCGCGGGGGCACCTCGGGCGACACGCCCCCTCACCGGCAGCAAGGTGCTTCCTGCGCCGCATGTGGGGTCACCCCGGACGACACGCCCCGGCGTCGTCGCGGCAGTTGCGCAGCAGGAGCGCATAGAACGGCCGGGGCGACGGTGAGCCGTAGTCCCACGAGGGCATACCGGCCGCTGCCTCGGGTCGGTACACCGCTGTCGTTCACCGGCGGCCCGCACCGCGAGCGCTGATGCCGTCAGTCGGTTGACCGTAGGTTCCCCCGCACCGAGCAGTTGCCGGGGGCCGTTCTCTGGGCATCTCCCTCCTCATGACCATTCAGGAGGCGCCCGTGAACGACCTGCCATTACCGCAACACCCGCCCGTCGCAAGTGCCGTACCCGACAAGAGCTCCTCCGCCTGCGCCTGTGAGGGCGGTGAGGTGGCGTGAAGAGGTTCTTCGGGCCGGTGCAGATGTCCGAGCCGAAGGTTTCGGCGGCCGAGGAGGAGTTGTTCGGGGGGCCGCTGCGGTACGACATGGGGTGGTCCGAACACGAGCGCGCCGGGCTGGACCTGACCATGGTCTCTGCCCTGCGTGCCATGCCGCGGCTGGTGTTCGGAACGCTGCGCCGTGCCTGGCGGGCGGACCGGCCGTCGCTGCTGGGTGTCGGGATCGCCGAGGTCGGGCAGGGCATCGCGGCGGCGGTGAGTCTGTTGGCCGTCAACGCGGTGATGCACGCCCTGTTGGGCACCGGCGACCCGGTCGACCGGCTGCGGGCCGCCCTTCCGGCCCTGATCACCGTCGCGGCCGTCGCCGTGGTCAACGCCGGCTTCGCGGGCTGGTCCACCTCCCGGGCCGGGCGCTTGGAACCGCTGGTGGAGCGGGTGGCGACCGTCGAGTACCTGGCGGCGGCCACCGCGGTGGAACTGGAGGCGATCGAGGACCCGGCGTTCCGCCGCCTGATCGATGTGGCACAGTACGGGGCCGAGTCCGCCCGGCGCATGATCGGGGCGTGTGTCGCCGCGCTCAACGGCACGATCGCGCTGATCGCCACGGCCGGGGTCCTCACCGTCCTGCATCCGGCGCTGCTGCCGATGCTGCTGCTGATCGCGGCCCCGCGCGGATGGGGTGCGATGCGGGTGGCGCAGGAGCGGTATGTGTCGGTGATGACGTGGGTCGAGCACTTGCGGGCCGGCCGCCTGATCGGCAGCCTCCTCACGGAGCGCAGCGCCGCCCAGGAGGTGCGGATCCACGGGGTCGGTTCGTTCCTGCTGGACCGCTACCGCGACATGGCGGAGAGTGCCGAGGCCGAGCAGAAGCGGCTCGCGGACGAAAAGGCGATCACCGAGCTGGTGGCGGCGGCGTTCTCCGGCCTGGCGGTAGCCGGCACGTACGCGGTGATGGGATGGCTCATCGTGGCCGGACACATGGAACTCGCGGTCGCAGGAACCGCGGTGATCGCGGTCCGCTCGGGTTCGGCGAGTCTGGGCGCGCTGGTGATGAACATCAACACGCTCCATGAGGAGTCCTTGTACGTCCAGGACCACGACCGGTTCCTGACCGAGGCGGCGGAGCGCGCGATCCCCACGACAGGCGCGTCCGTGCCCGCGCGGATGGACGATGTCGTCCTGGACGGGGTCGGTTACCAGTACCCCGACCGCGACGAACCGGCTCTGCACGAGGTGTCGTTGTCCGTGCCGATGGGGTCCGTGGTCGCGGTGGTCGGCGAAAACGGGTCGGGCAAGAGCACCTTGATGAAGATCCTCGCGGGGCTGCTGCTGCCGCAGAGCGGCGGCGTGCGCTGGGGCGGTGTGGAGCTGGCCGACCTGGACCGGGCCCAGCTCTTCCGGCGCGTCTGTCTGCTGACGCAGGACTTCCAACGCTGGCCCGTGACCGCCGCGATGAACATCCGGCTCGGTCGGCCCGAGCACGCCGCCACGGACAAGGAGCTTCGGCCTTCGGTCGACCATGCGGGGGCGTCGGCGGTCGTGGAGAAGTTGCCCCATGGGCTGCGCACGTTGCTTTCCCGGGTCTTCCGCGGTGCCTCGGAGATCAGTGGTGGCGAGTGGCAGAAGATCGGCCTGGCCCGTACCCACTGGCGTTCCGAGACCGGCGGGGCCGACAGCGTCCTGATCGTCGACGAACCGACCTCCGCGCTCGATCCGGAAGCGGAGATCGAGGCGTTCGAGCGCATCCGCCGCCTCGCCGGCCCTCGGCGGGCCGTCGTCCTCGTCACCCACCGCATGTCCGGGGTGCGCTACGCCGACAGCATCCATGTCCTGCACCGCGGGCGGCTGGTCGAACAGGGCAGTCACGACGAGCTGATGGCCGCCGACGGGCGGTACGCGGCGATGTTCCGCACCCAGGCCGCGCAGTACGCCCCGGTCGGCAGCCACACCCTCCCCAGCCCCGGCGCACCGGCACACCCGCGAGTCCCCGGCGCACCCACGGCGTGAGCCGCGCCGGCGAGCCACCCCGGTGAGCGGCGCCGTGGGGGCCAGTCGGCGCAGGCCGGGCCGTGCAGGCCGGGCCGTGCAGGCCGACACCGGCGGGCCGGTGTCGGCATTCACGCGGCCGCGGCCGCCCTCGCCGGGGCAAGTTCGGCCAGGCCGAACAGGAGGGCATAGCCGCGGGGCAGTTCGGCGAGGATACGGCGCGTGAGGGGTTCGCCCGCCTGCTGCGCGAGAAGGCTGAGGACGGTGCTCGTCGCCCAGCGCGCCTCGGGACGGCTGATGGGTGCGAGGCGGGCAGCGACCGCGTCCACGAAGTCGGGGGCGGTCAGGGGCTGGGCCAGCGGTATCTGGCGGCTGATCAGCAACGCCGCTTCCGCGGGCAGCAGGCGCGCCAGTTCGCAGCGTTCGTCGCCGCTGACGTGGCCGCCGAGGACAGTCAGCACTGCGCGCAGAACGCGTTCGGCTTCCGGGCCGGTGGCGTACCGGCCCGAGTAGCGCACCTGCTGGACGAGTTGCTGCCAGTGCACGGTTGGTGGTCCTTTCTCGGTCGACAGGGGCAGCCCCACGGAACGGCACGGGGGCTCGGCCGGCTCAGATGGCGTCGCGTCGAGCTGGGGGCGGGCGCTCGAGCTCGCGGAGGACGGGATCGGCGCGCATCACCATGACGAAACACCTCCAGCCGGTTCAGCCAGTAATGCCATGCGTTTCACCGGAGAACGTTTTAGCATGTCGTCCAAAAGACGACAAGAGCGATGTCATCCATCGGGCGACACACGGTGAGCCGCCCTATCGAGGCGACCCCTGACCTGCGCTGTGCTTACGCTGGGATTGCGGCGTCCCCCGTGCAAGGCAGGAGGCGCGTCATGGCGGGCAGCCATCGATTCCACATCGACCAGGACGGTCACTCCATAACGGTGCAGCTCAACGGCTCACGCAACGCCGTCGAGGTGCTGGTGGACGGCAAAGTGGTCGCCTACCGAAAGGGGCTCGGCAGGGACACCTCGGGGCTCACCGCCGAACTGCCCGGGGATCCGCCGCAGCCGTTCCGCATCCTGCTCGCCCCCGAGGCCGGCGCCCACGGAGCGCCGTTCTGCGTGATGGAAAGCGCCGGAACGCGTTACCTGATGCCGCTGGTGCCGCTGGGGCGGCCCCACCGAGGCGCACAGCACGGCCCGTCGCCCACCCGGCTCATACGGCGCCGGCTCCGCAGACTGATGCGGCGGCGGGCGAGGCACCGCTAGACCAACGTGTGTGACGACAGCCTGGACGTCCTTCTGGCGGCACTGCACGTGTTCATCGACGACCATGTGGCGCCCCGTCGCCGGATCGGGCGACCCCCGAAACTGACGGTCGCCGAGCTACGGTGCCTCGCGGTCGCCCAGGTCCTGGGACCCCGGCCGGAGTCTTCGCCCGGGCCGGCCAACGACTCCTCGCCCTGGCGGCCGGTATCCGGCACAACTGGACCACCGCCGCCACGATCAAAGATCGCTCACCCGGACCAACACCACCTGGCGACTCGCCACGGCCACCGCATGACGAAACGGGCCGCCCAGCCTGCGGCCGGACAGCTCGACAGGATTGTCAGCAGGCTTCCAGTCTGACGGCGGCAGGTTGCCAGCACGGTCGGCGGACCCGATTGGTCCGCCTCCCACAGGGTGGGGCGGCGTGGTGACGCCAGAGCGTCTGCGTCAACCTTGTGGGGGCAGGAATGCGCTGAGGCATCGATGCGATGAGGAGCGAGTCTTCGGGAAGGACCCGAAGTTCCGCTTCGGCGCGGCAACATGCCGGTGCTTCAGGCACCCAGGCACATTGTGCCCTCGGTCCGATTCGCCCTACGGCACCGCTGGGATGCCCCGCCCTTCACTCTCCGTACGGAAGCGTTCTTGGCGTGCGTGACGTTCCGTCGACGCCCCGTCAGTCCTCCCTGGTCATCTCAGTGGCCGACCAGGTGCGGCCCGAGTATGCCGCCCGGCATCGTGTGACGTGTCACAGACAACGGGGGCGGCTCTGTGGGAGCTTCGGCATGAGCTTCAACACTCTTATCTCTCATCGGAGTTGCTGAAGAGCCGCTCCGGGAGCATTCCGCTCGGGACGGTCCGCCCGCAAGTGGAGAGGATCGAATGAACACCTTGGAAGCCGTAACGCTCGACCAGGTGGTCGACACGGCTCGCTATCCCCTGTCGGAACCCGAGAGCGCCGAGGGACAGGCCGTGGTCGCCCGCGCCCGGCGCGAGTTGCTGACCCTCGGCTGCACCGTGCTGCCGGACTTCATCCGTCCGTCGCTCCGCGAAGTCCTGCGGCAGGAGTGCTCGGCCATCGCCCCCCGGGCCCATTACGACGTCGAAACCGTCAACGTCTACAACATTGCGGTGGACTCGGCGCTGCCCGAGGACCACCCCGGCCGGCGCACCTTCCAGCGGGGCAACGCCTTCGTCGCGCGGGACCGGGTCCCCCAGAGCTCCCTCATCAGCAGGCTCTACTCCCACCAGGTGTTCCAGGACTTCATCGCCCGCTGCTTCGGGCTGCCGCAGCTCCACGAGCTGGCGGACCCTCTCTCCGGGCTGGTTCTCAATGTCGTCGCGCCTGGCATGGAGCATCCCTGGCACTTCGACACGAATGAGTTCACCGTCAGCATGCTCACTCAGCAGGCGGAGGCCGGCGGCGTCTTCGAGTACTGCCCGAACATCAGGTCCGCGCACGACGAGCGCTTCGACGACGTCCGTGACGTACTGGACGGCCGTGGCGAGCGGCTGATCCGGAGCCTGCCTCTGCAACCCGGTGACCTGCAGCTGTTCAAGGGCCGCTACTCGCTGCACCGGGTGAGCCCCGTGCGCGGCGAGGTCGCCCGCCACTCCGCGATATTCGCCTACAGCGAGCGCCCCGGCGTCATCGGGAGCGTGGCACGGACCCGGCAGCTCTTCGGCCGCGTCCTGCCCGAGCATCTGGCGGTCGAAGGCCGGGCCGTGCGGGGCGACCTGCTGCTGGACTAGCGGTATCCCCACTCTGCGACCCACACCAAGCGATCAATGGAGGAGTCAGCCCTGTGCGTTTCGACGCGACCGGGAAAGTCTCGCTCGACCACATCTACACCCAGCCCGATCCGCGCAGCTATTTCAGTGTGCTGAGCCCGCTCGGTTACTGCATTCCCCAGCAGGCCAAGCCCTACTTCGCCAAACTGATCAAGGAGTACCGCGACTCGCAGCACGTCGCGGTCCCCCAGGTGCTGGACATCGGCTGTTCATACGGAATCAACGCCGCCCTGCTGAAGTACGACGCGACTATGGACGAGCTGTACGCGCGCTACGTCGGCCAGGAGCGCGCGGAAGAGAGCCGCGAAGCCCTGCTGGCCCGCGACCGGGAGCTGTCCCGGTCACGCCGCCCCGCGCAGCCCGTCCGCTTCGTCGGCCTCGACGCCTCCGGCAGCGCGCTGTCCTACGCGCTCGACGCCGGGTTCCTGGACGACGCGGTCCACGCCGACCTGGAGGTGCACGAGCCCACACCGCGGCAGCGCGCCCAGTTCGCTGGGACGGACCTGGTGATCTCGACGGGCTGCCTCGGCTACGTCACCGAGCGCACGCTCACCCGAGTGGTCCAGGCACAGGGCAGCCGCCGGCCCTGGATGGCGCACTTCGTCCTGCGGATGTTCCCATTCGACCCCGTCGAGCGCGCGCTGGCCGGGCTGGGATACCGGACCGTCCCTGTCGAAGGGGTCTTCAGACAGCGTAGGTTCGCCTCTTCCCAGGAGCAGGCGCTCGTGCTGGACAGGATGTCGGCCGCCGGGGTGAATGCGCGGGGCCTGGAGGCGGAAGGCTGGCTGTACGCACGGCTCTACCTCTCCCGGCCCGCTGACGGGGAAGCCACAGGTCCCCACGATCTGAATCGAGAGCAGAATTGAACACCAGTCAGGAAATGGCTGCCATGACGACCTTCTCCCAGGAGGCCGGCCTGCCGCGCGTGCCGCTGCCCACACTCGAGGCGAGCTGCGAGAGGTTTCTCGCCTGGTGCGAGCCGCTGCTGACCGCCGACGAGCTGGTGGCGACGGAGGCCGAGGTGGCCGCCTTCCTCCGGCCGGACGGCCCTGGCCGGGTCCTGCACGCGGCGCTCGAGGAGTACGACGCGGCGGAGGGCGTCCACAGCTGGCTCGACACCTTCTGGCCGTACCGCTACCTGGGCCGCCGGGACCGGATCGCACTCAACGCCAACTTCTTCTTCCTGTTCAAAGACACCGGCCGACCACAGGTGGAGCGCGCTGCCGGGCTCATCGCCGGGGCCGTCGACTACAAGCGGCAGCTCGATCAGGAGCTCATTCCGCCAGTGGTGCAGCGCGGGCAGCCCCAGTCGATGGAGCAGAACAAGTACCTGTTCTCCGCGACCCGTATCCCCGGCGCGGAACAGGACACCGTGCGCAGCCCCTACACCGACCAGTGGCCGGGCCCGTCCCGGGCCCGGCACATCGTGGTGTTCTTCCGGGGAGGCATGTTCCGCCTGGACGTGCTCGGCGCGGACGGCGTCCCGCACAGCCTCGAAGACCTCGAGGCAGGCCTGCACGCCGTGATGAAGGCTGGCGCCGAACCGGCCGCCGCGGGCGCCTCGGTGGGCCACCTCACCACCATGGCCCGCGCTCAGTGGGCGGCCGCCCGCCAGTCCCTGCTCGCCTGCCACCCCCGCAACGCGGACGCGCTCGACGACATCGAGACCGCCCTGTTCTGCGTCTGCCTGGAGGACTTCGCCCCTGCGGACACCCAGGAGGCCTGCGACCAGCTGCTGTACGGCGACCGCGGCAACCGCTGGTTCGACAAGGCGGTGTCCTTCATCGTCTTCGCCGACGGCCGCGCGGGCATCAACGTGGAGCACTGCGAGCTGGACGGCACCACCATCCTCAGCTTCACCGACGCCTTGCTGACCACCCCGGCCGAGGAGCACTCCCGCCGGTCCGGCGCGCGCTCCCAGGGGCTGCCGGCGCTGGAGCCGGTCGTCTTCGAACTTGACGACGCCCTGCGGGCCCAAGTTCGCTCGGCCGCCGACGCGTTCGCGGCGTACGGAGACAACACCGCCACCCGCATCGTGTCCTTCGACGACTTCGGCAGCAGTACGGCCAAGGCTCTGGGCGTCTCCCCGGACGCGTTCGTCCAGGTCGCCTACCAGCTCGCTCACCAGCGCGCCAAGGGACACCTCGGCGCTACGTACGAGTCGATCGCCACCCGCCAGTACCGGCGCGGGCGGACCGAGGCGATGCGCGTCGTCACCCCCGAGATGCACGAGTTCGTCGCGGCCATGACCGATCCGGCGGCTGACGCCGCCACCCGGCGCACCGCGTTCCGGGCCGCCGCCCAACGGCATGTGACGCGCGCGAAGGAATGCCAGCTCGGAGAGGCACCCGAGCAGCACCTGTGGGAACTGGAACTGATCCAGCGACGGCGCGGGGCCGAGCTGGGAGTGACCGAGCAGCCCGCGCTGTACCGCACTCCGGGCTGGCTGACGATGCGGGACGACTACCTGAGCACCAGCTCCGCACCGTCCGCCAACATCCAGCACTTCGGCTTCGGGGCGACGAGTGACCGGTGCATCGGCGTCGCGTATGTGCTGCTGCCGGAGCGGTTCAACCTCTACCTGAGCACACCGCTGGGGGTGGCCGACCAGATGCGGGCGTGGGGGGGGCCCCCCCCCCCCCCCGGGCCCCCCCCCCCCCCCGCCCGGGGGGGCCGCGCCCCCCGCCCGCGCCCGGCCCGCCCCCCCCCCGGGGGGGCCCCGCGCGCGCCGGCG